>JAJPJX010000133.1 GCA_021324015.1 Solibacteraceae bacterium
CCCCATCAACTGCGAAAGACGGGTTAGAGCTCCTGGAAGGCAATCAGAATCTCTTTGCGGGCGGCCGGACGCGCCGGGGCCACTCCTCCCACCGTCCCCAATCACCAGGGCAAAAAGAATGCCCGTCAGCATGGTCGCGGGGCTCACGCGGCCGGCTTCCAGGTTGTGGCGCACGCCCCGAGCGATACCGGTCGGCGGGCCACACCAGCACGGAGCTCAGGTACTCCACAGGGTTCCACTCGGAGCTGACTTGGTTCAAGCCGGCGAAAATCTCGCTATGCGCGCGGAGCGCGCTTCTTCTCCGGCCGCCTTATGGTTGCCGGGCGGGCGGAAACTCCGCGAACACACGCTCGAATTCCGCTTTCAGCGCCGGGTTAGGCTGGCGCAGCCCATCCACCACGCGCCTGGCCCATTCGAAATATTCGCGCTTGCGCTGGAAGTCCCAGTTCACCGGAGGAGAGCTAAGAATTCCGCGCAGATTGGAGATCTTGTCGGCCAGTTTCAAGGTCTGGGCGCGCGGGGAAAGCGCGGGCGCGTGCTCCACCTGCAATGCCCTGCGCACTTCCTGGGGCAGGCGCTTGTCGTCGGTGACCTCGTCCACCAGGAGGGCCACTTCTTCCCCGAAACGCTCGGCCAACTCTTCCCGCGATACGCCTGTATCCTCGATTGTGTCATGCAGAAAGGCCGCCATGAGCAGTGCGGAGTCCAACGCCTCGATGCCCTGCGCGGCCAGCGCCGCCACCTCGATCAGGTGATTGATGTAAGGTTCCTGGCGAGCGCCCTTCCGTTTCTGGCCGGCGTGCTTTTCCGAAGCAAAACGCGCCGCAGCCAGGATGTTCCGGACCGCGTGGACGTCATCGGTTCCGTTACTTTTCTCCGCCATGGCGGGCTTTCCGTCCTTTTCTTCCATGATGCCACGGCTGCAACCGGACCCGGTTATCCGGCATCTATAAAGTGTGGTAGAGAAAAGCCCTCGGCGGGCGGCGCAGCCCCAGGGGCTACGGTGTGCTCAGTGTGGGCACTCTGAGGAAGAGCACTCTCGTTGCGGGACCCGCCCCTGTCTGGCGACAGTTGGAAAATACGAAAAGCGCGAGTTTTGTTCCTGCGATCACTTCCGCGTCAGGACGGCCAAACCCTTGGCCGCCTGAGCACCGCACTAACCCACCCGCACTCCGTTGGGTGCCATCGGTAGCGACCGCAACCGTGTGCCGCAGGCGTCGAAGATCGCATTACCCAACGCAGGAGCGATCCCCACGATAGCGGTCTCGCCCGCCCCGGCGGAAGCCAGGTCTTTGCGGTCCACGAGCACGACCTCGATTTTCGGGATGTCCCGGAAACGCGGCACGCGGTAGCGCGATAGGCGGGGATTGAGGATCTTGCCGTCCTCGAACTCGATGTGTTCGAACAGCGCGCCGCCCAAACCCATCGAAATGGAGCCCTCGATCTGGTTCCGCAAGTGGTCGGGATTGACCACTGCGCCGCACTCGAACGCCTCCACTACTCGCACCACGCGCACCTGGCCGGTGGTCCGGTGCACAGCCACTTCCGCGCAGGTGGCCACGTAGTCGCCTTTCTCGAATCCCGCTGCAACGCCGAAACCGTGCCCCGGGGCGGCTTTGCGGTGTTTCCAGCCGAAGCGCCCCGCGGCGGCTTCGAGCACCGCCGCCAACCGCGGGTCCTGGCAGTTTTTCAGGCGGAAGACCAGCGGGTCCAGGCCCAGCGTCCGGGCCAGTTCGTCCATGTGCGATTCCCGCGCAAAATGGTTCGCCGTAGCCGCCAGCGCCCGGTACGACCCCTGCCGCAGCGGCGATTCCGTGGGATGAAACACAATCCGCTGGTGGGGAACGTGGTACGGCGTGCCGATGCCGGCCGCGCCGGAATTGTAATTGTGAACCTCCCAGGCGAGCAGGCTGCCGTCAGCGAGCGCTCCGCTAGCCACTTCGATCACCCCCGCGGGCCGGAAGTAGGCCCAGGTGAACTCCTCCTCGCGGGTCCACACCAGCTTTACGGGCTTGCCCGCCGCCCTGGCCAGCCGCGCGGCCTCGATAGCGCACTCCCCGGTGTGCTTGCCGCCGTAGCCGGAGCCCATGTCCGGCATCAGCACGCGTACGCGATCCTCGGGCAGGCCAAACGCCGCCGCCAACTCGCCCCGCACTCCGAAAGGCCGCTGCGTACCCGTCCAGACGGTCAGGCGCCCGCCGTTCCACTCGGCCACCGCCGCCCGGGGCTCCAGGGGCACGTGGGCGATGTAAGCCACCGTGTACGTCTGGCGCAGCTTGTGATCGGCTGCCGCCATGCCCTCGGCTACTGACCCCTGCTCGCGCGGCGAGCCCGCCTCGGCGTGCTGCTTCAGATAGGCGAACAACTCGCCCTCAGAAGGCTGTGCCGCCGCCTTCCATTCCGCACGCAGCGACCGCACTGCCCGCTCGGCAGCCTCCCGGTCCGGCGCAGCGACGCCGGCAAATTCGCCGTCCCGCACCACGACCACACCCGGAGTAGCGCGCGCCGCGTGGTCGTTGAAGCTCGCGAGCTTGGCGCCGAAGGAGGGCGCCCGGAGCACCGCGCCGTAGAGCATTCCGGGCCTTCGGATGTCTGACGGGTAGCGGTGCCGGCCGGTGACAAAGTCCACGCCCTTCACTTTAGGCGTCGAACGCCCGGCGACCTGCCAGCGCTCCGCCGGCGTCACTGGCGCGTCCGCGGCGATCGTCTCCACCAGCTTGCGCCCGCGGGTCAGTTCGCCAAAAGTCGCCCATTGGCCCGTCGCAGGATTGGTGACCTTGCCGCCTGCCACAGCCAGGCCGCCCCGCTCAGTTTTCCACTTTTCGGCGGCCAGCCCGATCAGCAATTCCCGCGCTGCCGCCGCAGCCCGGTGAAGCTGCGGCGCCATCGTGGGCGTTGTCAAGCTGCCGAAAGTACCCATATCGAAGGGCACCAGGTCTGTATCGCCCATCACCAGACGTACCGTGGCCAAGGGAGCCCGGAGTTCCTCGGCCACCGCCTCGGTGAGTGACGTGCGGGCGTTCTGCCCCACCTCCACCTTGCCCGTGTATACCGTCACACCGCCGTCTTCGGCGATGTGCAGCCAGGCGCCGATCTGCTGCGGCATCCCCCGGCCGAACCCGCCGCGGTGTCCGCCGCTTTGTTGCGCCGGAGCGGCCAGCACCACCAGGATGCCCCCTCCCAGAGAGGCGAGAAACTCCCTCCTGTCGAGATCGAAGTGATAGGCCGCCGGCGCGTGCAGTTCGTAGCGTTCCGGCTCGAATGCCAGGGTTTTCACAGGCGTGTCGCTCACGGCCGGCCTCCCTTCTTCGCCGCCAGGCGGATGGCCGTGAGGATTCGCGGGTACGTCCCACAGCGGCAAACGTTGCCTTGCATGGCCCGCACGATTTCCGCCTCGCCGGGGGCCGGGTTGCGGAGCAGCAGCGCCACACCGCTGAGGATCATCCCCGGCGTGCAATAGCCGCATTGCAGCGCGCCGGCCTCCAGGAAGGCTTCCTGCAAGGGGTGGAGGCGGCCAGCGGGACCGAGGCCTTCGATCGTGGTGATGGCCTTACCCGCCGCCGTGCCCACCGGCGTAACGCAGGAACGCACCGCCTGCCCCTCCAGCAACACCGTGCAGGCGCCGCATTGCCCTTCGCCGCACCCATACTTGGCCCCGGTCAGATCTAGGTCGTCGCGCAGCACGCTCAATAGGCTGCGCGACGCCTCCGCATCGATCCGGCGCCTGGCTCCGTTCACCTGAAGTTCCGTCACCCTGGCCATGCCGCCATTTTCCCACCACCCAAGGACTCCGGGGTTCCCCGTTTTCGGCTTCTTGAATATGGGTACTCAAAAACACTACAATTTCGCATTGCCGGAGGAGCCGAATGCGCTGGACCCTTGCCGTTCTTGGTGTGACCGTAGCCGCAGCACAGCCGTTCCCACGATACGACGTGCGCCGCGCGCCTTCCCCGGTGATCGTGGACGGCAAGCTCGACGAGCCCGCCTGGAGGACGGCGAAGCCGATTACCGGGTTTCATTTCAACTGGTGGACCAGCGGCGAGAAGGAGCCCACCGTGGCGCGCCTGCTGTGGGACGACGCCAACCTGTATGTCGGATATTACTGCCATGACAAGCACATCTCCGCGACCGTAACCGAGCGCCACGGTCCGGTGTCGCTGGATGATTGCGTCGAGATCTTCCTGAGCCCGAATCCCGACAAGCCGCGAAACTACTACGGCTTCGAGATGAACGTAATCGGTACAATGCTCAATTTCATCCGCGCGGATTGGTGGACGGGAGGCCCGCGCTGGGATCCCGCCGGTGTGCAACTGCGGACTTCTTACTCCGGTCTTCCGAAGAAGGAGGAATCGCCCGATGATGACCATTGGGTGCTGGAGGTGGCCATCCCGTTCCGGAATTTCGCGCGGGATGCTGCTCACGTTCCGCCGCGAGACGGAGATGTCTGGCGGATCAACCTGAACCGCGACGGAGGCAAAACCAACGCACAATACAGCACCTGGTCTCCGGTCAATACCCCGAAACCGAACTTTCATGTGCCGGAGTCTTTCGGCTACGTGCGCTTCGTGAACAGATAGGATTTTGCACCATCCCGGCACTACCGCTGCTATACTCAAACAACCCGCAAGCGGGATGCGGAGGCGCCATGAAAAAACAGTCCTCATTTTTGGGGAAAATCGACCATATTGTCGTCGTAATGATGGAAAACCGTTCGTTCGATCACCTGCTGGGCTTTCTTTACGCCGGTTCGGGCAATGTCTCCCCGCTCGGTCATCCGTTTGAGGGCTTGACCGGGCATGAAAGCAATCCGGACGGCCACGGTGGTTCCGCGCCGGTGTTCCGCATCCCGGCGACCCATCCCCACCCTTATTTCATGCCCGGCGCCAACCCCGGCGAGGGCTACGCTAATACCAATTCGCAGCTTTTTGGGACGACCAAGCCGGCCAGCCCGGCGCCGCCGGCCAGCAATCAGGGCTTTATCACCAACTTCGCTTACACCCTGAACTGGGAGTCCCAGAAGCCCAACCAGGTGCTGCCCGGCACGCAGGCATCCGACATCATGGGGATGTATACGCCGGAACTGTTGCCGGTGTTGTCGAACCTGGCGACCGGCTATGCCGTCTGCGACCAATGGTTCTCCTCGGCCCCCACCGAGACCTTCCCGAACCGGGCCTTCGTCGCCATGGCTACTTCCCAGGGCTTCGTGGCCGACAAGTCCCGCAACGTCTTCACGGCTCCCAGCATCTTCACGGCCCTGGCAAAGAAGAGCGTGGGCTGGTGTGTTTACGGCTACAACGCCCCGCCGCTCACGCGCGGATCGGTGGCCGATATCAGCCACGCGCCTAAAACCAACTTTGGCGAGTTCCCGGATTTTCAGAAGGCCGCGCAGAACGGAAGTCTAGCTTCCTATGTTTTCCTGGAGCCGGAATGGGGTTCAGCCGGCAGCAGCCAGCATCCGAATTACGACATGTCTAAGGGCGAGCAGTTTCTGCACGACGTTTACTACGCGCTCTACGGCTCGCCGGTGTGGGACTCCACCCTGTTGATCATCACCTACGACGAGCACGGCGGCTGCTACGATCACGTACCGCCACCAGAAAACGCGATTCCGCCCGATGACAGCGCCGGCGAGGACGGTTTCGACTTCCGGCGATTCGGCGTGCGCGTGCCCGCGGTGCTGGTCTCGCCGCTGATCCAGGCGGGTACCGTGTTCCGTCCACCGGACGGCTCCGCCGCGCCCTTCGATCACACGTCCATCCTGGCGACTGTGGAGGAGCGCTGGGGGCTCGCCAGCCTCACCCGGCGTGACGCCGCGGCGCCGCCCCTCGGCGGAGTGTTGACCCTGGCGCAGGCCCGCAAGGACGATCCCCTCGCGGGAGTCCGCGTGCCCACCAGCACGGCCGCGCCCGCCCTGCCAGAAGAACCGGACAAACTGGAGATGGCTCTTGCCGAGCACGCCTCCGCGTTGCCCCTGCCCTCAGAGCCGCACGGGCACCGCCACGAGCTACCCGCGTTCCGCACCGGCCGGGAAGCCGTCCAATACGCCCGCGAGCGGTATGCCGCCTTCCACGGCTGGCCGGCCGCTAATCCCGCTGCCGCGGCTGCCGAACCCGGGTGATCCCCTTGCCTTCCTCGACAGTCAGAATCCGGTCGACCGGCACGGCGGAGAGTTTGTCTACGTGCCCGCCGGGCCAGCGAATCTCGAGTTCGTCGATCCGGCTCCTCTGGGCCAGGCCGAAATGCACGCGCGGGTCGTTCCCGGATAAGTAGCTTTCCCCGGAGCGAACCGAGGCATATTGCACCAGGTCTCCGGCAGTGAGTTTCAGACGCGCGCCGATGCCATCCCGATTGCCGCGGGCTCCCACCGTCCGGATCGCGACCCAGTGTTGCGGCGGGGTCGTGTTTTCGAGCAGGGTCGGAGGAGCACCCATATTGGTGTACACGATGTCGAGGTCGCCGTCGTTATCATAGTCCGCGTACGCCGCGCCCCGGGAGGAGTGGAGCGGCACGCCTGCGAGGCCCGAGCGCAACGCCACCTCCGTGAAGACTCCCGGCGCGGACTGGCGGAACAGCAGAGGGCGTTGCAAGTACTTTTCGATAGCGCCTTTGGCCTGCTCGGCTTCCGGATACACATGCCCGTTGGCGGTGAACAGGTCCAGCCAGCCGTCGTTATTGAAATCGGCGAAGAATGTCCCCCACCCCAGGAAAGGACGCGTGGCTCCCACGAGGCCAGCTTCGCCGGAGACATCCAGGAGCAGCCGCCGGCCCAGGTTGTGATACAGCGTGAAGTGGTCGAGTGAGAAGGTGGTGACGAACAGGTCCATCGCGCCGTTGTGATCGTAGTCGCCGACCGCCACGCCCATGTTCGCCTGAGCCGTGCCTTCGGAAGGATAGGCCACGCCCCAGGTTTCGCCCACTTCCTCGAATTTTCCGTTCCCGAGGTTGTGATATAGGTAGTTCCGGCCGCGGTCGTTGGCCACGAACAGATCGGGGTGACCGTCGTTATCGAAATCCTCGAAGGTGGCGGTGAACCCGTAAAGCAGATCGCGGTCCTCGACGCCCGCCTGGCGGGTGACGTCGCTGAACGTTCCATCGCCGTTGTTGTGATACAGCCGGTCGGGAGCTCCGCGCATTCCTCCAGGACCGCAGAATACCTGCATGCCACGCCACGGACAGGGCTTTTGCGTCTGGAGCGCCTGCTCGAGGTCAAGATATCCGGAGACGTACAGGTCCAGGTGGCCGTCGCCGTCGTAGTCGCCGAACGCGGCGCCGGTGTGCCAGTCGAACCCGCCCGCCACACCCGCAGCCTTGGCCACTTCGGTGAAGGTTCCGTTGCCGTTGTTACGGAACAGAAAGTTCTCGCCCAGGTTGGTGACCAGCAGATCGGTGAAGCCGTCGTTATCATAATCCGCGGCCGCACAACCTGCGCCCCAGCGAAAGCCCGCCACGCCGGCCTGGTCCGTCACGTCCGTAAAGGTTCCGTCGCCGTTGTTGCGGTAGAGGTAGTTGTGATGAGAGCCGCGGGCGCCGTTTCGCTGCGCCTGGAGGTCCTCGATCGTGCCGCCGTTGACCACGTAGAGATCCAGCAGGCCATCGTTGTTGTAGTCGAACCAGCAAAGGCCGCTGCCGTTGACTTCCACTACCGAGCTCTTTCGCTCGCGGCCGCAGACCGTGATTCCCCCCAGGCCGGCGCGCGCGCCCGCATCCCGAAATCGAAAGGCGGCGGGTGGTGCCTGTGTAAGCGCCAAAGCGGACAGCAGGAGCACCAGAAACGGCAGCGTGGCCGGTGCGTGCTTAGGCATCGGCTTATTTCTGGCGGCGCTCCAGACGTGCGGCCTCCTTCAGGGCGGCCCGGGCGCCGGAAGGGTCGCCGAGGTCCTGCAAGGTCAGGCCGAGGGCCTGCCGGACTTGGGCGCTTTCCGGTGCCAGCCCGGCGGCGCGGCGAAAAGCCGCGGCCGCCTCATCCAGCCGGCGCAAAGCGCGGCAGGCAAGACCCAGGTTGAAAATAGCTTCCAAATACCGGACATTGAGGTCCGCCGCCAGACGGAAGTGCTCGATCGCCTGTTCGGGGTGCCCACCGGCGGCCAGAATCAGTCCCAGGTTGTTGTGGGCCTCCGGAGACCAGGGGTCTAGCTGGAGGGCCTTTTCGACTTCCGCACGCGCTTGCTGCTCCCGGCCTGCCTGCAAGCAAACCGCTGCCAGGTTCACGTGGGCGCGGGCGTTGCGAGGTTCGAGTTCCACCGCCGAAGTCAGTTCCCGAAGGGCGCCTGCCAGGTCGCCGGAACCGGCCAGGGCCAGCCCCAGGTACATTCGCCTCTCGGCCGACGGGTAGAGCTGAATGGCCGAGCGGAACGCCACCGCGGCTTGTTGAAATCTGCCGGCGTCTAAGTCCCGGACTCCCTGGACTTGTACTTCCAGCGCTTGCTGGTGCCGCTGCGCAGCTTTGCGCAGGGTCTGTGCCTGCGCCAGTTCCTTCTGGCCATCTTCGACTTTCCCGATGCGAATGAGGGCTTGACCGAGCGTGTACCGGGTACCAGCGTCGCCCGGCTCCCGTTGTAGGATTTCGCGACACTGCCCGACCGCCTCGGCCAGTTCCCGGCGAGACATCAGCACGGCAAGGAGTTGGCGGCGAGCTTCGAGCAGACCGGGATCGAGGCGAATCGCTTGGCGGAACTCGGCAACTGCGGCGCCCTCCTCGGATTCTCTTCGCAGCAGCAGCCCATAGTTCATGTGCGCCGCAGCGCTGCGGGGAGCGAGTTGGATGGTCCGCTGGAAGAGAGCTTTGGATTCGCCGGGATCGCGATCCGCCAGGTCGATGGCCAGGTTGAGAAGCGAATCGACATGCGCCGGCTCGATGTGGAGCGCCCTCCGGTACTCGGGGATTCCGGCGCCTTTGCCGGGGTCGGCGCGGTCCAGGGTCAGCCCCAGGTTGTAGTGCGCCCGCAAAGAGCCGGGCGCCGCCGCCGCGGCCCGGTGGAGCGCCTCCAGGGCCGGTTGCCACTCCTGGCGCTCGGCATGCACGATGCCGAGTTCGATTAGGATACTCGGGTTTCCCGGCTCCGCGGCGAGCCCCCGATTCAGTTCCAGGAGGGCAGCGGCCCAGTGTCCCTGGTCACCGTACTCAACAGCCTTCCGGTAATGCTCTTTGCCTGGAACGGTGCGGAAATCCGGGGCGGTCTGCGCAAGTCCGGCACTGGCGAAGGCCGCCAAGGCAATGAGCCAGAGGCGGTTCCACGCTTTGCATCCAGACCCGTTCGAGAATTTGCTTGACATTTCCCGGGGTTCGACTAGTATATTCCAATTACCCGTCATTCGAGTGCCTTTCTAACTTCATAACATCAAGCTCAAATTCGAACGTAACGGAGGCGGGTGCATGAGAAGGGTATGGGGATTTCTGGTGGCGGCCGGGTTGCTCATCGGCACAGGCGCGATGGCGCAGACCGGAACCGAAGGGAGCATTTTGGGCGTCGTCACGGATGCCAATGGCGGCGCGATCGTGGGGGCCAATGTAACGGTGGTCAATCTGGACACCGGTTTACAGAAGGCCGTCGCTACAAAATCGGACGGCAGCTTCGAGTTCGACGCTTTGCCGGAAGGCTACTACTCGGCATCGGTCAGCTACACGGGTTTTAAGACTTGGTCCGTGGCCAGGATCCAGTTGACCATTGGAGACCGAAAACGGATCTCGCCGATCTTGCAGCCCGGTGAAGTGACCGAGCGGGTCACAGTGGAGGCAACCAGCGACCTTTTGCAGACTGAAAAGGCCGAGACGGGCGGCGTGGTGGAACAGAGAACCATCCGGGAGCTTCCTCTGAACGGCCGGGACGTGATCGAGTTGACCGAACTGGTGCCAGGCGTGCGGTATGAAGGTAGGTCTTACGGGGCTACGTGTGCGGATGGGAACACCTCCAACGTGCAGGGATTAAGCCACCGGGACGACCAGACGGAATTCCGGGTGGATGGCGTGGCCTCGAACGCCGTGTGCGATGAAGGCTCAACCGCCATCCCCAGTCCGGACACCATCGCTCAATTTAACGTCTCGACCTCGAACTTCAGCGCGGAAAACGGCCGCAACCCCGTGCAGATCACCATGGTGACCAAGTCCGGCACGAACGAATTCCACGGTACGTTTTGGGAGTTCCTGCGCAACGACGCCTTGGACGCCCGCAACACCTTCGCCGTAAAGAATCCGAAGCTGATTCGGAACCAGTTTGGTGTGGCCGGTGGCGGTCCGGTGCTGATCCCGAAGCTGTACAACGGCAAGAACCGGACGTTTTTCTTCGGCAGCTATGAGGGCACCCGGATCATCCAGGCCAAGGTGTTCAATTCCAACACAGTGACGCCGGCGATGCTCAAGGGAGACTTCTCCGGGCTACCGGTCATCAAAGATCCCCTGACCGGCCAGCCTTTCCCCGGAAACCAGATTCCGGACGCCCGAATCTCCGGCGCCTCGAAGTTCTTCTTCCCCTGGATCCTCCAGCCGAACTCTCCGGGCAACCTCTACCGCAACAATGCGTCGATCCCCCTCAACAACGACGAGATCACGGCCCGGATCGACCACCAGATCACACAGAACCAGAGGATCTACGGACGCTACATGCACGTGGGCACGCCCAAAACCATCATGGGCTACCAGCCGAGCATCCTGGCCGCCGGTGACACCCGGACCTACAGCGCCGGACTGAACTACGACTACACCATTACCCCCACCACCCTGCTGAGCCTGAGCCTGGGCGCAGTCAAGAACGACAACACGGCGACTCCTGGATGCGGCCCGGGAGGGCCATGCACGCAGATCGGGAAAGAGAACCTGACCGCCGAAGCGGGCATCCAGGGCTTCCAGACCGCTGGACGCGAGCAGTGGATCGGGCTCCCCGACGTGATCTCGTTTGGAGACTATGCGGGAATTTCCTCCCGGGGAGGATGGGGCGACCCGTCGATATTCAAGACCCAAAGCATCAACGGAAACGCCAGCATCAGCCTGGTGCGGGGAAAGCACAGCATCGTGGCCGGCTACCAGTACGATCACCTGTACCTGCTGGCAGCGCACGGCTCGTGCTGCTCGAAGGGCACGTTTGACTTCAACGGCCAGTATTCCGGCAATCCATTCGCCGATTACCTGCTCGGGTACGTGGACAGCAGTAACCGGAACTATCCGATCCACGACTTTGGTATGAAGTCCAATCCCTACGGCGCGGCGTTTGTCAACGACTCCTGGAAGGTCAATTCGCGGCTGACCCTGGAGTTGGGGCTCCGCTGGGACTACTGGTTTGCCAAATCGCTCATTCGAGGTGCAGGTGGCACTTTTGACCCCAAAACCGGCAAAGCCATCGCCGGCAACGACAACCAGGGCCAGGTCGACCTGTCCGCGCAACCCGTGGCGCCGTATCTCGCCAAAGCCACCCAGGGGCAATGGATCTCGGCCGCGGATGCGCACGTTCCGGGCGGGCTTTTCGAGCCGACCGGATACGTTTCGCCGCGGCTGGGCTTCGCCTTCCGGCCGCTGAGCAGCGGGGACCTGGTGATTCGGGCAGGCTTCGGCGTCTTCACCAGCAGCTACCGCGGGAACATCACCGCCTCCCAGATCATTTCCCCGCCCTATTGGACCTACGAGTCCCAGAGCTGGAGTCCCGCGCAGCTTCAGCGGTGGGAGACGGCGTGGCCGGTGAATCCGGAGTCGTTCGTGGCATCCTCGATCAGCGCTGCTGCTTACGACGTGAAACCGATGAAGGACAAAGAATGGAACATTTCGGTCCAGAAGACGGTGCCGTTCAAGACCGCCGTGACGCTGTCCTACGTAGGGAGTTCGGGGACGGACCTGATTGCCGATAACTCGCTGAACAACGTGGCGCCCGGGCTATATAAGGACCTGCAAGCCGCCAAGCCGTACCCGATCTTCGGCTCTGTGGATTTGTACAGGAACACGGGCGCTAACCATTACAACTCCGGACAGCTCAAGGTGGAGCGGAGGTTCGCGCAGGGGATCTCCTACATGGTTTCGTATGCGTATTCGAAGAACATTTCCGACAGCGGAGGCAACAGCGTCTGGGACACGCCTACCCCCTTCGCACCCAACGGCTACAACCGTGGGCGCGCAGCCTTCGATCACACGCACATCCTGGCCGCAAATGTCGTTGCGGAGCTTCCTATAGGCCGAGGAAGGGCTCTGGGCCGCGACATGAATCCGGTGGCGAATGCGCTGGTGGGAGGCTGGGAGTTGTCCGGCATCTACCTCTACTCTTCCGGCGATCCTCTCACGTTCGGTGTGCAGGGCGCGACCCTGGGCAACGGCTGGGGCACGCGTCCCAACCTGATAGGCAATGTCGGGATCGCGAATCCGAGCGCCGCGCTCTGGTTCAACCCCAACGCGTTCGTGACCCCTGGACCGTATCTGTTCGGCAATTCGGGGATCGGCATTCTGGACGGCCCCAGTTCGAAAGTGGCCAACCTCGCGCTGATGAAGAAATTCATTTTCGGCGAAGAACGCTACGTGCAGTTCCGTTGGGAGGCGTTCAACGCTTTCAACCACGCAAATCTGCACGATCCGAACACGACCATCGGACAAGGCTCCACCGGGCGCATCTTCTCCGCCGGAGACGCCCGGCAGATGCAGATTGCGTTGAAAGTGGTGTTTTGACGCGAACCACGCTGGCGATTGCTTTCCTGTGCTGCGCCGCGGCGCAAGGGGACTCATATCGGGAGGCGCTCGAGAAATTTCAACGGAAGCAATACCAGGAAGCCCTGCCGCTAGCGGAAGCGGCTCTCAGTCAAAATCCGGGTGACGCAGCCCGCATTCACCTGTACGGGCTAATCCAGGCGGCTTTGCGCCGCCTGGAACCCGCCGAAGAGAATCTGCGCAAGGCTGTGGCGCTGGCGCCCAATCAGTCCACCTATCAGTTCGACCTCGGGTATCTGCTGCACCAGGAGAAGCGGTATAGCGAGGCACTCCCGGTGCTCAAGCGCGCCGTGGAACTGGATCCGGAGAACCTCCTGGCACGCTTCGCCTTAGCCCGAACCTACGTGCTGAGCTTCCACGAGTTGAAGATTCCGAACTTCGTGGATCTGACGCTGGAACAATTGAGTTTCATCGCCAAGGAGGACCCGCGCTTTCCGGGAGTGCACCATCACCTGGCTCTGGTCTACATCAACACCGGCGAGCAGGCGAAGGCGCGCGACGAGTTGAGGACGGAACTGCGATATCACCCGGAAAGCACACAGGCGCGGCTGGAACTGGGCGAAACGCTGGTGCGGCTGAACGAGTACCGTCAGGCGATCGAGGAACTGGAAATCGCCGCCAGGCAGGCGCCCCAGGTGTACTCGATCTACTACGCGCTGGCAAAAGCCTACAAAGCGGACGGACAAAAGACCCAGGCGCTGGAAGCTGCGCGCAAGAGCGTGGAACTGAATCCGGGTTTTGCCGACGGGCAGTATTTGCTGGGCCAGCTCTACCGCGACTCCGGCCAGCCGGATCTGGCCAAGCAGCACCTCGAGGCGTTCCGGCGGCTGAAGAGCCCGCCGGCGCCCTGATGAATTCCATGGCACCGAGCCATTTAAAGAGCAGCGCGGAGGCGCGCCGTCGGTCAAACGAACTCGAGCCCGTAGATCTGGGCCTGCTCCAGGCGGAACCGCAGCAGGATGGATGTGTTTTCCGGATGCCCCAAATCCTCCTGGCCGCCCCAGACGAGCGGTGTCCAGTGCTGATCGCCGAACACACGGTGCGCCTCCGCGAAAGAACGGCCGGGTAGAGGTTTTCCATCCGCTCCCGCCGCCTCCACCAGAATGCTGCCCCCGCGCCGGGTCAACGCATTGATCCGAAGCCGGCGTCCCGGCGGCACGATTTGCACGGTGGCGAATTCCCCTCTCCCATCCGCCTCGAGTGCGATCAACCGGCCCCTCGGCCAAATCGCGTACCCCGGTGCATACTTCCACAAAGGGCGCGGGTATTTGTGGGGCACGTTGTACCCGGTGTAGGGTAGGGCGAAGCTGCCGTCCGGAAGCTCCAGCAGGTTGGGGTGAGCAAAAATCGCCCCGCCATCGAACCCTCCGAACAGCCCGGTCGTGAATACCGGCGCACCTGGCACGAACTGCCAGATTCTCCCATCGTGACTGCTCGCCAGCGTAATGCTGGTGCTGTCGCTTGCGGTATGCCAGATCGTCGGAAATAACAGATGATGGTCGGGAGCCCCCGGCATGGTGGTTTTTCCGTTGGTGTACAGCGTGTCGGTAGGCAGCAGGTCCAATCCCGGCTCCAGTATGGTTTCGTGCAGCGGGAACTCACGGTAGTTGGAGGTTTCGGAACGCCCGATGGAGCGGCGGCTCACTCCCCAGGTTCGCCGCGCATTCCCAGGAACACGGCTGGAGCGGACGCCAGCCGGCCAGGTCCGCATATATGCCACGTATTTGCGAAGCCGTTCGTCGTAGTATGCCGTGAGCTGCGTGTCCGTGACTTCGACCACCATGGGTTCGGGCAACATCGTCCAGTGCAGACCGTCCGCGGAGGTCGCGCCTTTCATCCCGGACACTCCGCCATCTCGCGTCCGCTCCGATTTCGGATCCCAATCGTTCGGACGCCGTCTCCGGTAGGCATCGCAGATGTCCCGCGAAAAGTGCCCCTCGGCCATCAGTTTGTAACGCTCCGTGGACGGCGCGGAGGGGTCGATGAAGACGCTGCCGCCATCTGTGCCGAAAATGTTTACCAGGTTGTTCGAGCGGCTACCGTCGACCTCCACGATGCCGAGATTCGGGCGCTTCCACTCGATGCCGTTGCTCGACTCGAGATAGTAAAAGTAGTTCTGCCCGGGTGGGTTGCCAGACGTGGTAAAGGGCCCGCCCCAGCCGCGGTACATCCCACCATCCTTGATGATGGTAGTCAAAGCGACTCCAGCACCTTCCTCCCACGCGCGGTCAGCCTCCAGGAGCGGTCCCATGCGGCTAGCCGTCTTCGCTGTCAGCCGGATTCCGGCGGGCTGGTCGGTGCGGGTCAGGTAGGCGGCGTCGGCTGGAACCCTGTCGGTAAGCCCTACTGCTCTGCCGTCCTCCTTCCAACTGAACGTACCCGGACGGATGTAATACCAGTTCGTGAAATACAGACGCTTCCCGGCCAGTTCGTAGGGCTCGCCATATTCCAGCCCGGTGTTCGTGTTGCTCACCTCCGGATTTCCGCGGGCGAGCGACGCGGCGGCGATCTGGCCCGCGGCTCCACCCAAAAACTGTCTTCGTCCAACTCTCATCAGCTCTCCTGGTGATCCACTATGGCACTTGTACTTGAATCGGATCGTGATGGATCTGCTCGGGCGGGATGCCTTTGCTCTTCAGAAGCCGTTCGGTTTCCTGCATCATCGCTGGGGAACCAGCCAGCAGTGCGTCCGCATCCAGCGTCCCGGGAAAATGCCGGTCGAGAACCGAATGGAGGAAACCGGTCTCTCCAGCCCACTGGTCTTCCGGAACCGGGTTCGAGAGTGCGGGGATATAACGGAAGTTGTGCTTTCCGCGCGCCCAGGCCGTGAGTTGCTCATGGAGAATCAGGTTTTGCCGCTGTCGCACCCCCAGGAACAGGTAAATCGTGCGGCGCTGGTTGACGCCGGTCTCGAACCAGTACTCCAGCAGTCCCACAAAGGGCGCGACGCCCGCGCCACCAGCCACCAGCACGATCGCCCTGGTGGAATCCATCGAAATGGCCATACTTCCCATTGGCTTTCCGACCTCCACGCGGTCGCCGATCTTGAGATACCGGTGCACCCACGTGGAGCAGATCCCAGGCGGCACGTCCTTGCCGGGCGGAGCCGGCACAAGCTTGATGATGAAATCGGCGTAGGGGAGGCGGGCAGGGCTGGAAGCGAAGGAGTAGGGCCGCCGGACTTCGCTATGACGCGTGCCGTATTTCGCGTTCCACTCTTCCACGAATTTCCCCGGCACACGAAACAGCGCAAACTGTCCGGCCTGAAAAGTGTATGCGGCGGGAAATTTGACGCGGATCCTCTTCACATCGCGAGTGAGGGATTCGATCCGGACAACCTCAGCTTCGACAAAGCCGCCAGCGGCCTGGAGGATGCCCGCTGCTGCAAACAGCAACAGCAGGGCGCGCGACTCAAGCCGGTGCGTAGATGCCATAGTCGATCAAGACCTCGATCTGTCCCACCGTAGCGCCGCCTTGCCTGGGCGGTCTCTTGTCTGGGGAGACTTCCAGGAGGTCCTCATCCTTGCGCAGGAACCCGCGGCGATCCATACTACTACCTCCTTTCCAGCACCATGCCTTCCCGTTCCAGGCGGGCAAACATCTCCTTGTATGCCGGGGTGCCGTCGTCGTCCCAGTAGTCGGTCGAGATCGGCGAGGCGTAACTCATGGGAATCAGGCGGCGCGTATCCGGCCGCACCATAAACAGCGATTGCTTGGGATCGGCCAGGTGGTACATCTGGCTCCCGTTCTTGAAGCGGGAGCGGATGATCCACCTGGGCTGTTCCGGCAGGCGCAGTTCCTCAGCGCGCTTTAGCGCAGCGCGGTCCAGCGTGACACCCAATCCGGGGCTTTCCGGCACGCGCACAAACCCATTCACCGGTTCGAGCCTTTCCATTACCACATCGGTCTTCCAGGTCTCGGCGTCGCAGAAAAAATGAAAACTGGCGGTGGGAAAAGCGGATTGCATGTGCGTGGTCATGGCACGAGTGATATCCCCGCCCACGTTCTGGATCATGAAAGGGATGTTCGCGCCCGCAAAAAGGCCGGCCCGCTGGACGACGGAGCCGATGCGGGCATGGCCGAGCATGTAGACATCCGCCACGCGCATCACGACTTCCTGAGTGGCCCCCAGCGGGCTGTGGTGCGAGACGATCGGAAGCCGCGAGCGTTTGCGCAGTTCGACATAGCCGGGCAGGTCGTTCTCGTTTAGCGGATCCTCAAAACAACCCACCACACGATAGGAGGAGAGACGTTCCAGCAACGCCGGCATATAGTCATCGGTGCCGCCCATCGTGAAGTCGAGATGGACCCTAAAGCCCTCCGGCGCCACGGCCTGGATCGCCTCTATCTGATCGAAGATGTTTTCGAACGGCGACAGGTGGAACTTGAGCCAGGTGTAGCCGCGCCGCGAGTACTCCTGAACCGCCTGCGCCATTCGCCGCGGGTGGGTGGAGACCGTCCAGCTTCCGGTGGGCACCCATGACCGATATTTCTGGCCGAACAACTTATACACGGGCACGCCCGCCGCCTTGCCCATCAGGTCGTACATTGCCATGCCGAGGGGCAGGGAGTTTTCGTCGCCCATCCAGTCGAAGGGACTGGTGCCGATATACCGTTTGACGACTTCTTCCGGTTCGCTGGAGCCGCCCTCGCCCAGGCCCGTTAACCCGTTATCGGTGTGAACCACATAGACAGTCCGCTGCGAAGGGCCGTAATAATGGTTAAGCTGATAGGCAATCCAGTCGTGGTATTCGACGGTGATGCGATGCGTTTCGATCTCAGTGATTTTGATCCTGCCGGAAGCCGTAGCAGCCTCAGCGGCAAACGCCGCCGCAGTCCAGCCGAGAGCCGAGGCCGTGAAGCGGCGCCGGCCGATTCCCGCCGGATGGCCGTCTCTGGCGTGATGCATCCACATAGGTATATCATTCCTGGATGATTGCCGGCAGCCTCCCTTCGACGGTCGCTGCCGGGAATCAGCCCGGAGGTGCATCGTGGCGCGAGTCGAAAGGCAACTGAAGCCGCGGGTCAACCGGCGGCGTTTCCTGAGCGCGGCTGCATCTGCCTCCGCCCTGGCGGCGCAACCCGCGGGCGGGGACACGAGGCCGCGTGTGCTGATCACGTCGGGCCGCAGCCGCCTGGCGCAAGACCTGGCCGCGAACCTTGCGGAGAAATATCGCGTCCGCCTCACCGAACGCATCCCTGTGGAAACCAGGTTCGAGTTCGTGCAGTGCGCGCTCGAACAGGATGCGCAGACCAGATCCGCGGTCCGCGCCGTGGATGCCATCGTGCATGTCGGGGATCCGTTGCCGGGCGAGTCGAGCTACCAGGAAATCGACTACCTGGCACGCGGAACCTATAACCTGCTTTCGGCCGCCACGGAGGAGCACGCGAGCGCGAAGAAAGGCGCCCCCCGTATCGTATTCCTAAGCACCCTGGAGTTGATGACGCCTTACGAACCTGATTTCACGGTGAGCGAGTTGTGGCGGCCGCGCCCGAACCTGGTGGCTGCCGTGTTGAGCAAGCACCTGGGCGAGTATGTTTGCCGGGAGTTTGCGCGGGACCGGAAAGTCCGCGTGATTGTTCTTCGGCTGGGCAAGGTGGTGCGCAGCGAGGAGGCCAAGGGTTTCGATCCGCTGTGGGTGGAAGAGCGCGACGTGGCCCGGGCCGTCGCGGGCGCGCTGGACGCGCTCGGGCAGGAGAGCGGGTCCGCGATCGAAAACTGGTGGCGCGTTTTTCACATCGCCGCCGATTCGCCGCGCAGCCGTTTTTCGATAACGGACGCCCGGCGCGTGCTCGGCTATCAGCCGCAGTTTCGGTGGTGAGTGAGATGAAAGTTCTGATTACAGGCGCCGCCGGCTATCTTGGTCCTCATGTGGCCAAGGCCCTGGCGCCGGAGCACCAGCTTCGCTTATCGGATATCAAGCCGCCCGAGCAGGATCTCGGGCACGAATTTCAGACCGTGGACGTGTCGTCGCTCGAACAGGTCATGCGAGCTTCCGAGGGCATGGATGCCATCGTGAACTGCTCCGTGGTGAGGCAGGGGGACCGGCCGGCGTTCGGGGTCAACATGGGCGGCTGCTGGAACCTTATGAGCGCGGCCGTCAAGCACGGCATCCGGCGCGTGATCAATACCGGTCCGCATTTCACTGTGGCCGGACCGAGTTATGAGGCGTTCGACTTCGCCATTTCTCCCGACGGCCCGCCACAGCCTGGCACGAATCTCTACGCCCTGACCAAGTCGCTCGGCCATGAGATCTGCCGCGTGTTTACCGAGCATCACGAAATCTACGTCCTCAATTACCTCTTCTACAACTTCCGCGACCTGCGCGGTGTTCCGCCTGACTATTACAGCTATCTGCGGCCAGGCAGCGACCCCATCCCCTTTGTCGTTTCGGGCGACGATGCGGGCGAAGCGTTCCGCCTGGGGCTGGCGCTGGATGTCTCGAAACTGCCCTCGCGCTGCGAGGCGTTTTTCATCCTGACGGATATGCCGCACGGGAAGTTTCGGAACGACAAGGCCAAGCGCCTGCTCGGGTTTCGGCCGAGGGACGATATTTCGGCTCTGTGGCGCAAGCCTGCCAGGCTCTGAACCATTCCGGTAGATCGCGACTTGGCCGGAAGGCGCACTTCTTCTCGCGCCATCGGCTGAATGTTTCCCGAGCCGAGTCCCCGGGGGCCGGGTGTCATACGGGCCATTGGCCGCTAGCCGGGATAGTAGCCCTCCCGTGCCCGCACGATCAAACCTTTCTGCCTGGTCGTCAGGCTGATTTTGCGGTAGGCGCCCCCCGATTCCGCCCGGTCGGGGGTATAGCCGAGATTGTACTGGCTGCGCAGTTCTTCTTGAATCTGGCCGAAAATGTGATCCAGAGGGTGCTTTTTAGAGACTTCAAAGAAACCTGCGCCGGTTTCCCTGGAAATCCGCTCCAGCACTTTCTTCCCGTCCGGCCGCGACGGGGGAAGCCGGCTCGGCGGCATTCGGCCTCCGTGCCGGCCCAGGCCGCCGTAGCCGCCGTACCCTCCGAATCCATGCGGATAAGCACCTTCGTCGGCGAAGAGCACGGCGTAAACCAGCGAGTCGGAGCGCTGCGCGGCCTCGATCGCCTGCGTCATCGGTACCTTGCTGCCGGTATCGACTCCATCCGACAGCACGATGAGTGCCTTGCGCCCGGCCTGTTTCTTCATCAGCTCGTCGGAGGCCAGCAGCACCGCGTCGTAGAGCGTGGTCCCGCCACCGTGGCGGCCGCCTCCACCGGCGCCGTGCCCGCCGCCCGGATAGCCTCGTCCGCCACCCGGAGGGCGCGGCTGCTGCGGCAATTCCAGCAGTTCCAGCGCGGCTTCCAGCTTCTTGCGCGAAGAGGTGACGTCTTGCAGCAGTTCCACTTCGCGGTCGAAATGGAGGACGAAAGCCTGGTCCTTGCCTTCGCGCAGTACCTGTTCGAAGAACCGATAGCTGGCGGTACGCTCCTGCCCTAGGACGCGCCGCTGGCTCATGCTGGTATCGACCAGAAGCCCCAGGGTTAGCGGCAGGTCTGTTTCCCGCGAGAAGTAGCGGATAGTCTGCGGCCGCCCATCTTCTGCCAATTCGAAGTCGTCTTTAGTGAGATTGGCTACGATCTGGCCCTGTTTGCCCCGCACTGTCGCGAGCACATTGACGACCTTGACGTTCGCGGAAAAAGTCGTGTCCTGCTGGGCGAACAGTCTGCCCGCAGGCAAGCTGGAGCACGCGGCCAGCAAAAAACCGCGTCTGGTCGTCATGGGGATCTGGACAATACAACCCGCACGGGACCGCGAAGTTTCGGTGGGCGCCGGCGCGATCGCCTCAGAGTCCCGGCTGGGGTGTTGTAGACTAGAGCCTCACTATGGAGACTGGTTGATGAACGCATCGCATTCCGCTTTGGCACTTTTCACCGTCGCCTTTGTGAGCGCAACGGCGCAGCCTCTCATTACACACAAGGACGTGTTCGCCGCGGGCACGGAAGGGTACCACACTTTCCGGATCCCGGCGATCGTGACGACCAACGACGGCACGCTGATCGCTTTTGCCGAGGGCCGGAAGGACAACAGTCACGATCCCGGCAACGGCGATATCGATTTGGTTTTCAAACGCAGCACGGACAATGGCGCGACCTGGTCTGCCGCGCAAGTGCTCGATGATCCCGGCGAGAAATGGGCCGCCTCCAATCCCACCCCTGTCGTCGATCGCTCCAACGGCCGCATACTGATCCTCTACAACCGCTGGGAGCCGGGGGTCGATACCCCGCAGGCGAAAGCCGGCACGATGAAAAACCAAACCTGGCTGCGCACCAGCGACGACCAGGGCCGCACCTGGTCGGCCGCCCGCGACATTACGCGAAGCGCGCGCGACTACGACAACTGGAGCGCCATGTTCCTGGGCCCGGGCGGGGCCATTCAGACCCGAACAGGCCGCCTTCTCGTCCCGGCGGCCATGAGCCCCGACACCTATTACCTGTGGGCCTCGTTGGGCGCCTTTAGCGGACGCATTGAAGTCATGCGCTCCTACGCGCTCTACAGTGACGACCACGGGGCCAGTTGGCGGCGCGGCGGCCTGCTCGGCGCGCTGACCAACGAGTGCCAGTTGGTGGAGCTTGCCGACGGCGCAGTCATGATGGACGCACGCCAGGACGCGGGCGACCATCGCTGGATCGTCGTCAGCCAGGATGGCGGCCAGACCTGGTCGAGTCCCCGCCCCGGCCAAACCGTCTCCCCGGTGGCCACGTCGATGGAGCGCTACACCTCCAGGGCTGCGGGCGATGACCGCGACCGCCTCCTGTGGACCGGCATCACCGGCCCCGGCCGCAAGGGACTCGTGATCCGTGTAAGCTACGACGAAGGCCAAACCTTTGCGAACGAACACCTCCTTTACGGCGGCTACGCGGCCTATTCCGAACTGACGATTCTCAAGGACAAGACCGTCGGCGTACTGTGGGAGCGAGGCGTTAGCGACGGCTACCAATTCATCACCTTCACGCGCCTCAACCGTGAATTCCTGGAACCGCCTGGTACACCCGTGCCCTCGTTTCGCTGACGCGGCCTGCCGGCGGCTCCTCAAGCGGACGTGTGCACTCGATCCTGCTAACCCGGGACCCGCCCGCCCAACCGCAGCCACCAGCGCAAGCAGCGGTGTGCGAGATCCACGGGTTCGCAATACATCAGCGGACAGCCACCTACGATGCACTGGATGCCGCGCACCTTGCATTCCTGGACCGCCTCGCCGGAGACGCTACCGGCGCCAAAGGCCCGATGGAACCAGACCTGGCGCACGCCCTGTTCACCGCACTGGCGGACGATGTCCACAGCGTAGCGCGGATGAGTGGCGACCACGACTCCATCGATGGAGCCAGGTATAGATCCTAGATTCGGATAGCTGCGGACACCCTCGACCTCTGCGGCATTCGGGTTGACCGGTAACACCTCAAATCCGGAGCTGCACAATTTCCGATAGATGGCGTTTGCCGCCTGTTGCGGCTGCCGCGAGACTCCCGCGACGGCGAAACGCTTCCCGGCGAGGAACTCGGCGACGTTGGAGGGTATCTTTGCCATGGGCGCCTCCTCGTCTCAGTGTGCGCGGCTCGGCACCGGATTTCAACGCATTTCAGCGTGGCCTGCAGCCCGTGGCGGAAAAGGGCTCGCCGGACAACTTGTCCGAAAATGACAAGAGAGGTCCTTTAGATTCAGCTATTTGGTGGACAGCAACCGGTCAGATTGACCGGTTTTACGGCCTGGGCTACTGGCTGCCACCTCGGTCGCGTTTTTGCTGAATGGGTCGACACTGTCCGGCGAGAGGTGCGCGAGCGCCTTCGAATCCTCCCGGTGGAGCACGTGCGAATAGAGACCTCGATGCTGGAGGATAAGGCCGGTTTCCGGGGCGGAGTAGCGTTGGCCATCGCGCGGGTAGGGAGGTCTTCAAGTCACCCGGCCACAGACAGCATTTAGCTCTTGCCTTCAGGCCGGTGTCCTAATCCCGATGCCGGAAGATGGCTACCGAGCCAGCACTCCTTCCCCGTTCTGGCATCCGAGCGGCATGTATATCCTCGGCGTAATTCTCCGCCATCGATGATGCCATCCTACCCGGTGTACCTGGGGCGACATGTCCGCAGGCGGTAGGATCGCAGCCGGCTTCGGAGTCGGAGGTGGGTAACGCTTCCCGCCCCGCTAGTGAAGGCGCTGTTCGCGAGGTTGCGCCGGTGAACCCAGCCGTCCGCTTGCCGTCGCTTCGGGAACTGCCCGCCGAGAGATGAACGCGGGCCACAGCGTAGACCAGAAACTCGGGAGCCGTGAAGCGCACACGGTCTCCGCTCCTCTCCACGCTCAACTCCTTCACGCCGGCGGACTCCGGCGTCATCCACTCGACCTTGTCGACGGAGAACCCCGGCGGGCTCACCAGGTCTGCCTTAATGCCAGACACCGGGATGAGGTTCTCATCGGCAATCAAGCCCGTCTTTTCCTTTTCGCCTGGCTCTTTGCGGTTGTAATTGACGAAGTGGATGTCCCACGTACCGCGCTTTTCCGGGTAACTGGCGGACACGCGCACGCTGGCGGGCGCCGCGAAGCGGCTTAGATCGGCGTAATTTTCCGCACCCAACTCGGGCAACGACGAAATCGTGAATACCCGCTTGTACCTGGCCAGCTTCTCGGGGGTCGCCATATCATCGGGCAGAACATCGAAGAGAATATGGTCGTTCAGCAACTTCTCGCCGACACTGTGAAAGGCCGACAGGGCATCGGTAAACCGTCCCTGCTGAAGTTGGCTGCGCGGATGAAGCAGAACCGCTTCCCCGGCCATGGTGCTGGCGTGATAAACGTCGTCATGCTGCTTCATGAACCGGAAGAAGCGGACTCCCGGCGCGATGCCGGATCGTTGAAATTGGCGTAGCGCGCCATCGGAGCGCCGCCATTGGCCGCCAATTCCGCCAGGGACGCCCGGATCTTGACATTCTCGTAGTGGCAGATGCTAAAGGGGCGGTCGCCGCCAGCGCCGCGCATATAGCGCATTTGCAGCGTGGCCTCGTTTTTGCCGACGCAGTACCACAGATAATCTTCGCCCTTTGCCCAGAGATCGGGCGGCAGCATGAACCGTTCGTCGTTGCTCGGCATCGGCTGGTAGCTGTGCAGCCATTGGGCCAGGATCAGGTCCGGCTTCAGGGAGCGGCCATACTCCTCGAAAATCTCGTCAAAGGCCTTCTTCCGCGAGATGTCGGAGAAGCGCTGGCTTTCCAGGCGCAGCGGCGTCATCTGGTTCGGCTTGTACCACCCGTTGATCTCCGCAAATTTGTATGTATCCAGGTTATCGATGCCAAACTGCTGTCGCAGTTCGGCGGGCGAATGACGCTGGCGCAAGAAATCCTTGAATCCCCGAATGCAGTACTGGCACATACAGCCGTTGGTGTAGAAATAGTTGATCACAAAGCCGTCCACCCCGCGTTCGATCCCGCGCTTCACGAATGCCTTCAGGACCTTGCGCCAGTTCGGATTGTTCAGGCAACCGTGATAGATGGGCCAGGGCGAAAATCCGTCGAGCTTGATGGCCAGGGGACTTCCGTCAGCATTCCGCTGGATCAGTTCAAGCGGATCCTTCACCGGCTTGGGGCCCAGTTCCTTCTCGTCCCACAGATCGTTGTAGAAACGGAAGAACCCTTCGCGCGGTCCCTGTGGTCCGTCGATCAGGCCGGTGACGTGGTAGGTAGTATCGAAATGACCGATCACCTTCACCCCGCGTTTGTGAAGTTCCCGGTTCAGGTTTTCGAGAAACAGCCCGCTAGCCTTCAGATCTCCGCCTCCTCAGCAGAATCTGTGGGTTGATTCTGGCTCCGGCAATCGTCCCAAGTTGTGATACAGCGCGATTTCCATGGCCTCATAGGTGCGAAAGCCGTAGGATC
>JAJPJX010000013.1 GCA_021324015.1 Solibacteraceae bacterium
AGATCCTCGCCGGCCTTCACACCCATCGATCGCAGAAAAAAGTAATTCCCCGACGCCGTATGCATCAGAACCTCGCTCACGCTGCGCACGCCCGGGCCCGGACGCCACCCGTACTTCTCCGCCGGAATCGCCTCCGCCAGCGTGATAATCTGCCGCCCGGCCATCTTGAACTCCGCCGCCCATCCGGCGCCCGCATCCGTCATCGAATCCTGGGCGGCCGCGAGCCCGGCAATCGCGCCGATAGTCAGTAACAAGTTGGTGATCCGCATCTGCACGCGATCTTATCACTCGTTTGTGCCACGCTGCACCGCCAGATCCTTGAACACCTTCGCGAGCGCCGACGCCACGTGGAAGAAATCCAGATGAGCGTGAAGTTGCTTATAGTGTCATAGCTGCATGTGGCGCGACTGCGTTCACCTACGTTTCCGTATCTCGGCAAACCTCGCCGCAAAGCCAAGTGTGCTGCGGAACCATGCGCCTTCAGCTGCTTGACAAGGGTGTCACCCAGTTCTTTGGGGGTGGGCAGGAGGCGGCTGCGTCAGTTAGGCTTTCATAGAGGTACAGATGCAAGCAGCGTCGGTGAGTTGGAAACACGGAGCCACCCAAGTGGGGCCCCGTGCCTGGTGCTTCCGAGTGTGGGCTCCGTACGCCATCGGCGTGAGCGTGCGACTCTTGGGCTCCGCCGGCCGGTTCGAGCGCCTGAAAGCCGCCGGTAATGGCTACTACGAAGGCGTCGTGGACGATCTGGCTCCCAACACGCGCTATTTCCTTCGTGTGGACGGGCAAGCGCAAGCTTGGGACCACAAGGATCTGCCGGACCCAGCTTCGCGCTTCCAGCCCGAGGGCGTACATGGCCCGTCGCAGCTTGTCGCTGGCAACTTCGCGTGGAACGACGGGACGTGGGAGGGACTGCCTCTCGACAGCTTCGTTCTGTATGAATTGCATGTCGGAACGTATACCCGGGAAGGCACCTTCGATGCCGTAATCCCGCATCTTTCATGCCTACGAGACCTCGGGGTGACGGCGCTTGAGCTGATGCCCGTGGCGCAGTTCCCCGGCAGCAGGAACTGGGGATACGACGGCGTCTTCCCGTTTGCGACTCAAAACTCGTATGGCGGCCCATTTGGCCTCAAACGACTTGTTAGTGCATGCCATGAGCAAGGCCTGGCGGTGGTTCTGGATGTCGTATATAACCACTTGGGGCCGGAGGGCAACTACCTCTCGGCGTTTGGCCCGTACTTCACGCAGAAATACAAGACTCCATGGGGACCAGCCATCAATTTCGACGATGCGGACAGCGACCCGGTCCGCGGCTTTTTTGTCGAGAACGCGCAGTACTGGATCTCCGAGTGCCACGTGGACGCCTTGCGTCTCGACGCGATTCATGCGATTCACGACGAATCGGCGTCTTCGTTTCTCGCCGAGCTTGGCGAAGCCGCCCACCTGGAAGGGCAACGGTTGAACCGCCGCGTGTACGTAATCCCGGAAAGCGCGTTGAACGACACGCGGGTAATTCGCCCACGCAGCGTTCAAGGCATGGGGCTCGACGCACTATGGAATGACGACTTTCACCACTCTCTCCGAGCTCTGCTCACGGGTGACCGTGCCGGATACTATCAGGATTTTGGCGAACTCGCGCACCTCGCCAAGGCCTATCGTGAAGGGTTTGTGTATTCGGGGCAGCATTCTGCTTTCCGGCGCCGGAGGCACGGCAACTCGTCCAGGGGCTTGCCAGGCCGTCAGTTCGTGGTCTTCTCCCAGAATCACGACCAGGTTGGCAATCGGATGCTTGGCGAACGTCCCGCCCAACTCGTGTCTTACGAAGGTCTCAAGCTTGCTGCCGGAGCGGTTATTCTTTCACCGTTCATTCCGCTTCTGTTTATGGGCGAAGAATATGGCGAGACGGCGCCTTTCCTATACTTCGTCAGTCACTCCGACGCTGGCCTGATTGAGGCGGTTCGTTCCGGCCGAGGACGCGAATTCGCATCCTTTGCCTGGCAGGGAGAGCCACCTGATCCACAGGATGAGCAGACCTTTGAGCGGTCAAAGCTTCACCATGAACTCAGACAGATACCACGGAATCGAGAGCTGTTCGACTACTACCGGGAGTTGCTCGACTTGAGGCGCTCGATTCCGTCGCTGGCCTCGCTCAGCCCGGAACATATGGACGTTGTCGAGTTTACGGAACAGCGCGTTTTGTGCCTGCGCAGGTGGCACGGCAGCGACGAAGTGCTGGTGTTTTTGTGCTTCTCGCCTGTTGTGGTGAGTCTCCAGCCCCAAGTACCAGCAGGCGACTGGCGCAAAGTGATGGATTCCAGCAATGTTGAATGGTCGGGCCCTGGAGGGTGCACTCCGGTTGAGATCGGCGGTGACGATGCGATTCTGGAACTGAATCCGAGCTCGGTGGTAGTTTACAGGAAGGAATCGGAGGTGTAGGTTTGGACCGCCACATCTGCATTCACGGCCACTTTTACCAGCCGCCGAGGGAGAATCCGTGGCTGGAAGCGATTGAGCTTCAGGACTCGGCATATCCCTATCACGACTGGAATGAAAGGATCACGGCCGAATGCTACGCACCGAATTCCGCGTCCAGGATCCTCGACAGCGACAATCAGATCGAGCAGATCGTCAGCAATTACTCGCGGATCAGCTTCAACTTTGGGCCGACGCTGCTGGCTTGGATGGCGGAGCACGCAACGCCAGTCTACCGGTCCGTCATAGAAGCGGACCAGGAGAGCCGGAAGAAGTTCTCCGGGCACGGTTCTGCCCTGGCGCAGGCCTACAACCACATGATCATGCCATTGGCGAATAGACGGGACAAGCGCACGCAAGTGTTGTGGGGAATCCGCGATTTCGAATCGCGCTTCAGCAGAGCGCCCGAAGGCCTATGGCTGCCGGAAACTGCGGTGGATTTGGAGACGCTGGAGGTCGTGGCGGCGGCAGGCATTCGATTCACCGTGCTGAGCCCCTACCAGGCGAGCCGCATCAAGTCACAGTCGAGCCGGGTGTGGCGCGATGTCAAGGGAGGGAAGATTGATCCGTCCGCGGCGTACCTGCATCGTTTACGATCGGGACGCACGATGAACCTGTTCTTCTATGATGGCCCCATTTCACGGGCGGTGGCCTTTGAAGACCTTCTGGAGCGCGGCGAGAATCTCGCAAACCGCTTAGCGGGAGCCTTTTCCGACGTGCGCGACAGGCCGCAACTGGTCCACATCGCCACCGACGGAGAGACTTACGGACATCACCGCCGCCACGCGGACATGGCGCTGGCCTATGCGTTGCGCTACATCGAGGCGAAACAGCTTGCGCGCCTGACGAACTACGCGGAGTTCTTAGAAATCCGACTCGTCAGAAGAATTCATGGGTAAGCTGCGGCTCGGGCAGTTTGCCAAGTGAGTGGTAGAGCGCGAGTTCTAGGATGCGGAAGGTACGGAAGCCGTACGATC
>JAJPJX010000200.1 GCA_021324015.1 Solibacteraceae bacterium
GACCAAACGCACCAAATTGCTGGCTGCATCAGGTGCATCCCGGCGCCGGCACACGTTTTCAATTTCAAGCTGGGGGAAGTTCCCATACACTAGCAGATTAGCGTTCACTTCGCTCCACCTGACAGCATCGTGAGATCAATAACGGCACGCGTCCTTCTGCTTTTGGTGGCTCTGAGCTTCCCCCCGTTCCACCTCGCCGGGCAACAAAAGGATTCCCAGGAATCCGGTCCTGTCGCACTGAAGAACATGAGCCTCGAAGAGCTGTCGAATATCGAGGTCACCACGCCTTCCAAACAACCGGTGCGGGCCTTCCAGAGCCCCGTGGCGATTTACGTGATTACCCAGGAGGATATCCGGCGCTTCGGCGCCACCAGCATTCCCGAAGCGTTGCGGCTGGCTCCGGGGCTCGAAGTGGCGCGGATTGACGGAAATAAATGGTCGGTGGGAATTCGCGGCTTCGGCACACGATTCTCGCGCGGCGTGCTGGTGCTCATCGACGGTCGAACCGTCTATTCCACGCTGCTGGCCGGCACGTACTGGGAAGTGCAGGACACCATGATGGACGACATCGACCGCATCGAAGTCATCCGCGGCCCCGGCGGCACTATTTGGGGGCCGAACGCCGTCAATGGTGTGATCAACGTGATCACCAAAAGCTCCAAAGACACCCAGGGAATTCTCGCATCGGCGGGCGGCGGCAACGAAGATCAGGGATTCGCCAATTTCCGCTACGGCGGATCCAAAGGCAACGACCTGACGTACCGGTTTTACGCCAAAGGATTCACGCGCGCGCCGCAGGAGCATTCCGACGGGCGGAACTTCGACGACTGGCGATCGGCGCAGGGCGGTTTCCGTATGGAATGGAACCGTTCATCCAACGATACCTTTACCTTGCAGGGCGATCTTTACGGCGAAGAAGCCGGCGAAAGTGTAGGCGCCACCAGCTATACGCCGCCGTATTCGCGAGTGGTGGACGCCAATGCGGATCTTTCCGGCGGCAACTTCATGGCTCGCTGGCAGAAAACCACGTCCGCCGGCGATGAGATCCAGGTGCAGACCTATTACGACCGCACCAATCGCCACGAGCCGAACTTTGGCGAGATCCGGAATACCTTCGACGTGGATTTCATCCATCATCTGAGACGGCGCTTCCATCAGGAGATCACTTGGGGATTGGGGGTTCGTCTGAGCGAAGCCCACAATCTGGAAGTGGTCTCCGGCCTGACGTTTCAGCCGGCCAGGAGAACGGATGAGCTGTTTACAGCATTCCTGCAGGACGAGATCGGGTTGATCCCGAACCGGCTTTCTGTTGTAGCGGGCACAAAGGTGCTGCGCACCAACTTCAGCGGCTTCGACCTGGAACCGAGCGTACGCCTGCTGTGGACGCCCTCGGACCGGCAAACCATCTGGGCGGCGTTCACCCACGCGCTGCGCACACCCTCGGACGCGGAGGAGAATTTCTATCTGTCCGGCTACATCGGCCCGGCGCCGGGCGGATTGCAGGAGTTTGCCCGCTTCAATGCCAATCTGGACTTCGCACCCGAACAGTTGAATAGCTACGAGCTCGGTTACCGGCGGCTGTTTGGCCGCCGCGTTTCCGTCGATAGCTCCGCATTTTACAACCACTATCACGATCTCTTCGATGAGGAAATCGCGGGACCGGTTTTCCTGGAACAGAATCCCGCTCCCGCGCACTTGCTCCTGCCAGCTCAGTTCCGCAACGGCTTACTCGGTTACACCAAGGGAATCGAAATCGCGCCGGAAGTGCGAATCGCGGAATGGTGGCGTCTTCACGGCTGGTACTCGTACCTGCACATGAACCTGGGAAAAGCGCCGACCTCCGGGGATATCGGAACCGCTTCGGGAATCGTGGGCTCCAGCCCGCGTCATGAAGTCACCATTCAAAGCTCTTTCAATCTCCCGCGGAATCTGCAGGCCGATTTGACCTATCGCTATGTCAGCGCGCTGCCCGGGCAGAAAGTCCCCGCATATTCCACCGGGGATGCACGCCTGGCATGGCGCTTCGCCCGGCAGATGGAGTTATCGCTCGTCGGTCATAATCTGCTGCAACCGGGGCATGCCGAGTTCGGCGGCGATCCGGGTCCTCTGGTTCTGATCCGGCGCAGCGGCTATCTCGAGATGCGATGGGGACGCTAAGTCAGATCCGGACGCTACTGACGTGGGGCAGGGTCCGGCAATGGGCCGCGTGGACGTGCGTCGTGCCCGTCCTTTGCGCGCATGTGACGGCGCAGGGAGCGGATGCACCGCTGGAATACCAGGTCAAGGCCGCCTACCTTCTGAACTTCACCAAGTTCGTGGAATGGCCCCCGGCATCCGCCGAGACGCCGCTGGAAATCTGCATCCTGGGCAAGGATCCCTTTGGACACGCCTTGGATCAAATAGTGGAAGGAGAAACTGTCGGGTCGCAAAAGGTAACGGTGGAAAGAATCGCCCAGCTTCCCGCGCCCCCGTCCTGCAAAGTGATATTCGTCGGCGATGGCGAAAAAGACGTTCCGAAGATTTTGAGCGCCGTCGCTCCCGGCGTGCTGACCGTCGGTGATGGCGACCGGTTCATCAAAGAAGGAGGGATGATCGGGTTCGTCCTGGTAGATCGCCGCGTACGATTTGACATCAATTCGAAAGCGGCGGCCGGCGCGGGGGTCAAACTCAGCTCGCGGCTGATGAGAGTGGCGCGGGCCATCGAGAAATAGGACCATGCCGACGTTTCGCGACAGGCCGATTGGGCAAAAGCTGGTATGGATCATCATGGCCACCACCGCCGCCGCGCTTCTGCTGGCCGGCTCCTGTGTGGTGTTGGCGGATGCGGTCCTGTTTCAGCGGCATTTGCGGCGCGATCTGGTCACTCTCGCCCGCATGATCGCGGACAACAGCACGGCGGCCCTGGTCTTCGATGACCCCAAGGCCGCCGCCGAGACTATGGGCGCCCTGCGGGAGAGAACTCACGTGATCGGAGCGTGCATCAACCGGCCTGCGGGGAACGCCTTCGCCGTCTACTCGCGTGAAGGTCCTTTTCGTTGTCCTCCGGCTGCGAATTGGGAGCGCGTCGAATTCACCCGCGAAGGCGTGATCGTTTCCGAACCCATCGTCCTCACCGGTCAGCGCATCGGCACGCTCGTGCTGCTGTACGATCTGGGCGAGATCTATGAGCGCATCCGCTTGAACAGCGGGACCGTGCTGGCGGTTCTTTCGGTTTCCAGCCTGCTGGCGTTTTTCCTGGCGTCGAAGCTGCGCGCCGTCATTCAAGAGCCCATTTCCGCGCTGGTCCGGGCCACTACGTCCGTTTCCGAAACGGGCGATTACGCCACGCGCGCGGAAAAGCTCTCGGGCGACGAGCTGGGAATGCTGGCCGACCGGTTTAACGGGATGCTGGCCGGCATTCAATCGCGGGAAAGCGACCTGAAGAAAGCCCTCGCCGATCGTGAAGTTGCGCTGCGCGATGCGGACCAGGAGCGGGAGCGTTTCCGTTTTCTGGCCGAATCCATGCCGCAAAAAATCTTTACCGCCAGGCCCAATGGAGAGGTGGACTACCTCAACCAGCAATGGTTCGAGTTTACCGGGCTCTCGCTGGAAGAGATCAAAGACTGGCGCTGGACCGAAATCGTGCACCCCGGCGACGTCAAAGAGAACGTACACGCCTGGAAGCACTCGCTCGAAACCGGCGAGCCGTTTCAGTTCGAAAGCCGCTTCCGCCGCCATGACGGGAAGTACCGATGGCATCTGAACCGGGCGCACGCCATGCGCGATGCGGGCGGCGCCATCTCCATGTGGATTGGATCCAATACCGACATTCATGAGCAGAAGGAAAAAGAAGAGGCGCTGCGCCGGGCCAACGAGGACCTGCAGCAGTTCGCCTACTCCGCCAGTCATGATTTGCAGGAGCCCATTCGCAACGTCTCGGTCTA
>JAJPJX010000193.1 GCA_021324015.1 Solibacteraceae bacterium
GTTTGATATTCTCTCGCCGGGCATTACTTACCTACCTGCCTACACACCCCGCTGCCTGGGTCAGTTTCCGAAAGCAGACGTGGTCTGTTTCTCGCGAGCGCCGAAGGTATAGACGATGGCGTTATTTCGACCAAAGTTTCGGGACGCGAAGACGGGAGGGCTAAAGCCGGCCGCTGTCTGGTGGTACAAATTCCGTTTCGCCGGACAGTCCATCAGGGAGTCTGCCAAAACGAGTTCGAAGACCCTCGCGAAGCAGGCTGAACAGAAACGGCGTCGGGAGCTCGAAGAGGGCTTCAACGGGATCATTGACCGCCGGGAAGACCGTGTCAGAACGATAAAGGACTTGGCCGACTCCTACTTCGACGGGTATAAGCTTCGCACAAGGTCCATAACGTTCGCGGAATATGCGCTTGGCCATCTAAAGCGCCATCTAGGCAAGCAGATGGCCGTCGAAATCACGGAGAAGACCGTCAAAGATTATCAAACCGCTCGCCTCAAGGAGAACGCTGCGCCGAAGACAATCAACGAGGAAGTTGGCTTTCTTCTCCGGCTTCTTGGTGAACAAGGCGATGCGATCCGAACGAAGTTGCGACGCCAGAAGGCGCTGAAGCTGGCCACGCGGACCGACGTCGGCAAGGCGTACACGGCCGAAGAAAAAGGGTTGCTGTACGATGCCGCCAAGAAACGCCGCTCAAGGGCGATCTATCCCGCTCTGGTCCTGACATTGAACTGCGGCCTACGGGACAAGGAGCTTCGTGGGCTTCAGTGGGGTCGTGTGCACCTGAGCGAGGCGTACTTGGCTGTCGGCGAGTCGAAGACGGAAGCGGGCAGCGGCAGAACGGTGCCTCTGAATTCGCTGGCGCTGGAAGTCATCAAGACATATTCCATCTGGTATCGAGAGAAGTTCAAGGATCTGAAGCCGGAATGGTTCGTCTTCCCGGCCGGCAAACCTCAGCCGACCGATCCTACAAAACCGTGCACCAGTTTCAAAACGGTCTGGCGGAAGATCAAGAAGGAAGCCGGCGTCACCGGTCGTTGGCACGACAGCCGCCATACCTTCATAACTGGGCTTGCTGAATCCGGCGAGGCCAGCGATCAGACGATCATGGACATGGCCGGCCACGTATCAAAGCGGATGCTGAAGCATTACTCCCATATCCGGATGGAGGCGAAGCGGCGGGCGGTCGCGGCGCTGGTCCCCGAACCGGCAGAGGGCGAGAAGCAGTACGAGACGCCAGCTTCAGAGGCGGCAAAGAGCCGTTCGAAGAGGGTGGGTGGGCAAAGAATTGGGCAAAGTGGCAAAAACGGGATGAGGCTGACTGCGATTTCTTGGCTGGAAGTTGTTGATTTAATTGGCTCCCCAAGAGGAACCCTCTTCATAACGAAAAACGGAGAATTTTGAAGGCCATTTCCCACCGCCGCGCCGCGCAGAGAGGCCTTCGTCGGGCTGCATGGCGCGCGGCTCCGACCTCCCGCCGTGTCACGGCGTCCCCGTTGTGAAATGATGAGGGGTTGGGGAACCAACGTACCTGATCGCCACGAGCACTCCACGCGCCCGCATGACCATCAACGAAGTCGAAGCTCTCGTCCGCCGCGGCGAGTCCGAAACAACCGAGTTCAAGAAGACCACTGGCCAGCTCTCGCGAGCCGCGGAGACGATCTGCGGCTTCCTGAACGGGCGCGGCGGCGTCGTGGTGATCGGAGTTACACCCGAAAAAGAGATCATCGGCCAGACGGTCAGTGACGGCACTTTGCAGGACATCGCGCAGTGCCTGAGGCGGTTCGAGCCACCGGCTCCCGTCGAGATTGAGAGGATCCCGTTGCCGGACTCGGCACACGAGCTGCTCTTGCTGCGAGCGGACGCATCGCACGAGAGCCGGCCGTTCACATTCGATGGGCGGCCCTATGAGCGCGTCGCTTCCACGACCTCGGTCATGCCTCAGGAGAAGTATCAGCGCCTTCTGTTGGAGCGTGCTCACTCGTCGCGCCGCTGGGAGAATCTGCCGTCGGAATTGGCGTTGGGGGATTTGGATCAGGAAGAGATCTTGAAGACGGCAAGGCTGGGGGCAGCCGCAGGACGAATGTCCGCCGCTACGTCCATGGAGGTAGCGGATGTGCTCGACCGCCTCGGGCTCCGGACCCAAGGTCAATTGCTGAATGCCGCCGTCGTAGTTTTCGGCCAGCGGATGCTACCGCACTATCCGCAATGCCAATTGAGGATGGCCCGTTTTCGTGGCACCGACAAAACTGAGTTCCTGGACCAGCGACAAACCAACGGCCATGCGCTGCAACTGCTGGAAGAGGCGATGCAATTTCTCACCCGGCATTTGCCAGTTGCTGGCCGCATAGAACCGGGCGTGTTCGAACGCGCCGATGCGCCGCTGTTCCCACCCGTAGCATTGCGTGAAGCGCTCGTGAACGCTTTCTGCCACCGCGACTATTCGATTGCGGGGAGTTCGGTGAGTTTGGCGATCTATGATGATCGCCTGGAGATCTGGAGCGACGGCACTCTGCCGTTTGGGTTGAGTGTCGATGACTTGAAGCGGGACCACCTGTCCCGGCCGCGGAATCCGCTCATCGCGGAAGCCTTCTATCGGCGGGGCCTTGTGGAACGATGGGGCCGCGGCACGCAGAAGATCATCGAGTTGTGTGTCCAAGCAGGACACCCCGAGCCGGAGTTCGTCGAGCAAGCCGGCGCGGTGGGTGTGCGCTTCCTGCCCAGCGGCTACATCGCGCCACACCGTGTGGCCCACGATCTCACGACGCGCCAGCGCGAGATTCTGCAGGCGCTCGCAGGTAAACAAGAAGTCAGTTTTGGCGACCTGCGCGCTCTGGTCGCGCCTACGGCTGCGGAGCGGACGTTTCGGGATGAGCTGCTGCATTTGAAGAGGTTAGGAATGATAGGATTGCGTGGGCGGGGCAGGGGTGCTTCCTGGTTCCTCATTGCCGCCCCCGGTGAGAATAAGGCGGAATAAGGCGGAATGAGGCGGATTGCCAGTCGCCTTATTCCGCCTTATTCGGCGCACAAGCCACACGTGGCTGGGCGGCCATGAATCTGGCGGGAGGTCTGGATTCTGAGGAGCGGCAGATGAAAAGGGCACGTCACGGCCAGAATGATCCGATGGAGCGGCAAATCGAGTGGGCCCTCTGCCCTGGCGAGTTCATCTATGACCGCGCGGGCTTCTCGTTCGTCAGCGGCCTGGAAAAGGTTGCGGCCGACGTCCAGAAACTGATCCCAGCGGAGCCGGCGCGTGCAGTAGCTCTTTGTGAGGCCTTCCTGGCGGGATGCCACGCGAAGGCCGAGCAACTGGACGACTCGAGCGGCAACTTCGGGATGTTCGTCAGGGACCTCATCTGCACCTGGATCAAGGCGCGGCAGGCTGCCGGCGTGGGGCAACCGCTGTTTGAGACACCGCGCGCCAAGCCCTGTATCAGGCCACCAAGGGCATCCTGCGCAAGGTCAACAAACTGGCTCTGACCGCGCTGCGATTGGCTGCGGGACGCAAGCTCCAGGCTGTGAATGAAGCCATCCTGCTGGACGCCACTTCCGAGGCTCTGCTGTGAAACCGGGGCCGCCAAGAACCCTTCGGTTGTGCTCTCGCTAGCCCAGTTGCTCACCGAGCAGCCCGCGGCACCGCCGCCCGGCTGGATCGAACCCGGACTCCTGCCGGCACAGGGCATCCTGTTTGTCGGTGGCGAACCCAAGGTCGGCAAGAGCCTGCTGGTGGCCAACCTCGCGTTGGCGCTGGCTTCCGGGCAAAACCGCGCCGGCTTCACCGTGCCTGCCGCCCGCCGGGTACTCGTCTGCCAGTTCGAACTCCCGGTGGCGCAGTTTGTCTCCCGCCTGGTGGCCATGCGCCGTTCGCTGGGCCCAGATGGCACCCCCGCCGCCGACCAGAATCTGCTGGTGGACACCCGTGCCATGGGCCATCTGTTGAGCGCGCCGCAGGGACTGAACCATTTTCTGGTAGCCGCACGCGAAGCCGCGGCCGAAGTGATCGTCTTGGATCCCTTGTATTCCACCCACGATCAGGATGAGAACGACACGCGCTCCATGGCGGCGTTATGCCAGAGCCTGTTGCGCCTGCGCGATGCCTCGCGAGCGGCGCTGATTGTGGTGCATCATGTGCGCAAGTCCATCGGACGCGACGAGATCGGTCGTGCCTTCCGCGGCTCTTCGGCGCTGCACGCGGTGGGCGACAGCTACTTGCTGCTAACGCGGCCGTCGGCGAGTCCGACCGCCGTCGAGCTGCGCTTTCAGTTTCGCTATGCCGCACCGCTGGGGGCACGGTTGCTCGAACTGGAACCTCAATCGTTATGGTTTTCTGCCGTTGGCGCTGCCTGCCACCCTCGCCCCCGCAGAAAGGTCGAACCCGCGGATGTGACCCAGGCATTGGCGGGCATCGGCCAGCAGGCCCGCCACAACCAACTGCGCGACCAGGTCATGCGCGCTACGGAGTGCTCCAAGCCCACCGCGCAACTGGCGATTCAGGAAGCTTGCCTGAAAGGTGGCATTGTGCAGGATAACGGCCAATACCGGCTGCCGCTATAGGCGCCGGTGGCTTGGCCGTGTCGGTTGTCCGCTCGGGGTCGCGCCCGGGTGGATGCCCAGGGCCGATGCGACGGAGTGGCTCCGAAGAAATCGGCTCCCCCTCCCGTGTTCGGAGACGGGCGCGGGAGGGGTTCTCCCTTCCGACACGGCCAAAAACAAAAGAGCCTACATTTCTTTGGTGAACTCCCGAGCGGAGGCCCTGGGCTATAAAACGCAAAGATCGCCCGGCTGCTTTTGCCGGGCGCTCCGAATGGGTCTCTGGCCGGGATACTCGCATCTGCCTACACGAGCAAGTACCCTATCCCGCGCCCGTCATTCGTCCGGGCGTCAATCTGAGAACTCAGCCGGGAAATAGCGTGAGACGTTCGAGGGGAAAGAATGTGACGCATTACACCCTGGTGAACGAACTGGTGGAAGCGAAACACGCCAACCAGTTGAGCCGGGTCCTGGGCCGGTGGTCACGCTACGAGTTGATCGTATCGACGAACTGGGGTACGTTCCGCTGCTGGCTCCGGTAGAGGGCTGAGCCGCTCCGGCGAAGATCGAGTACAAACCCGGACAGCCAATCGAGGACATATGCCCAGGACCTGTGGACGCATCGGCTGTGCGTTAGCTGTTGTGCTGCTGATGTCCGTGCCCGTCTGGGGTGGGACAAACTCGGGGCAGTCGAGTCTCATGCGGCAGCTTGCCTCCAATGCCTCTGTACTTGGTGGACGAAGGTTTCCAAGCGAATTCTCTGTGTCGGGCCCTCGCCGTTCCCGTAGACGAGGTTGATGATCGGAGCGCTACCAAAATCGGCCCGAATCGCCGAGACTACGGCCGACGACGCGGTACCAACGGCGCAGTTGATACCGGAGGCATTGACCACACCAGCGGCGCCGCGGCGCAGAAAATCGGCCATCTTCGCAACGGTGAGAAGGATGAGGTAGTTCGTGCGAGGGCCGACGTACCGATGAGCCAGGCGAATCAGGTCGTCCGCCGACGGCTCTACGGCGAGGTCAACCACCTCCTGAGGGAGACGTCTCGTCAGCTTTAGCCGGGCTTCGGTTGTCAGCGCTTGAGTCAGCCCATCGATTGCTGCCGATCCAAAGCGTCCTTGCAAGACTCCGCTGCGCGAGTCGAGAGCCGAGGCAACGTCCACCATCGTGGCGAAGAATGGGCTGGGCCACACCTCGCATCCCAGTTGTATCAATCGTTCGAACAGGGCTGCATTGCCGGTCGAATTGATCCGCGTATACAAGTCACCTGTAACGCCTACCAGAGGTCTTGAGCCGGGACTTCCCACTCGCGGTAGTGCCCAGAGGTCGAGCGCCGATTCCGTCAGGACCTCGTCGAGGTTTCCCTTCTCGGCCACAACGCGGCTGAGCCGCTCGACGGAAGTAGCCAAGAGCTCCTGTGCCGAGCCGGGGTGCGTCTCGTAGGGTCGCAATCGCGTGGCCAGGGTGAAGAGAAAGTCGGTCGCCAGAAGGCCCATGTAAAGGCGGAACATCCCCGGGATTCCCACCACGCGTGCCAACTGCGCGGTTGTTGCTTCCCAGATCTCGGTCTTTGGAAGACCATGTCGATCAAGCAGGATACGGAGACCGTCGCCATATTGGCGCACGAGACAAGGCGAGGTGCAGTTTGGGATCAGGAACACATTGTCGCCATCGGGCGGTGAACTCCGCACCCAGCGGACGAGATCCCCGGCGAGAATTGCGTACGGGTGACACTCACGCCCTGAAGTACATTGCTCTCCGAGGCGCACCGAATCGTCGTCGGGAGGTGGAAGCACGACGGCACGATGACCTGCCGATCGAACCGCGGCGGCGTAGATGTGTGCGTGCTCGGAGAAGCGCGGGATGAAGAAATGGCGCCCGGCCGGCATCGGGCGCGGCCCGGGCGTCACGCGCCACGAGCATTCGTGTGCCGCGGCGTTACTGAGGTGCTCTTGAATTTCATCGGCGAAAGCCTCCAGCCGAGTGATCAGGCCAGCTTCACCCCGGTGCTCGTCGAATTCGAGTAGAAGCCGCGGCCGGCCGGACAGCAACTCCTCCAGGTGTTTGGCAATGAACCCATCGGGACCGCATCCGTAACTCGATATCAGGATCGGAAAGAGCCGTGGATCTCGACGGATCACCTCCACGGCGCGCAGTTGCTCCCGGTTGTAGTGCCAAGGGACGGTTTGCCAGCGAGCATCCAGGCGAACCTCATCGAGCGGAAGCAGGTCCCAAGGGATAGCAGGCAGGCCAAGCCGTTCGAGATGGTGTGCGATCCCGAGGTTCAGGGAGGGATCATGCGTATTGTACGGTCTGCCGAGGACCACCGCGGCGCGTTCGAATGGTGACGCGAGTGTATCCTTTCCTAGCCGCTGTCTGGCTGCGACGAATCGGGCCTGAGCCGCCCGTGCCTTGATCAGGGCTCGCCAGACCGAATCGACCGGCCGGCCGAGCGCCTTCGCGAGAGCCAGCGCTGGTTCGACCAATCCTAGAACGCCGTCCCGCATCGCAAACTGGGCCGTGACCAAGCGGCTCCGCCACTCGGCCCGCAGCATGTATGGCAGTTGTTGCACGTAGAAGCACGTGTGCGACTGATCATCCTCGCGGCGCGGGGGGCACTCCAGTACGGCGGGCAGAAAGATCTTCTCCACACTCCTATCGAGGAGAGTCTTGGCGTGTGCTGCTGCGGTTTTTATCGGCAAGCAGGTCTCCGCAGGCAAACCACCTGTGGACTGTTGCACGGCACCGGCCGGGACGTGCTCTGAAACTACCGGCTCAAAGCCGAGTTCATCGAGGAACGTCGCCCAAAACGGAAGGAACTCCAGGTTCAGCGATGCCCGCAAGAGGCCCAGGCGTGGTCTTTCACCGTCCGGGCGGGATGGAGGTAGATGCTCGCGAAGGAGTTGCTCGCGCGCGGCAAATAGTTCAGGAAAGGGACGAGCGATCTCCTTCGCTTCCCGGTCGCGCTCCGAGTAGCGCTCGCAGATGTCACCAAAGTGCGCCACCTTGGTACCGACCTTGATACGATTGACCTGGCACCGGTTTTCGCAACGGTGGCATTCAAAACTGCGCCACACAGCTCCGTCGCAAGCGTCCAGCCCACGAAAGCGGCTGCGGGCCGGTTTCGCCCGCGCGGCGAGCATCGCGGCGCCAATCGCTCCGGATATCCGATTGTACGGATGCACGCGGATTGGCTTACCCAGCAGTTGGCGGAACGCTGCGACCACCGCCCGGTTGGAGGCAGTGCCGCCCTGAAACACGATGCAGCGGCCGACGTGACGGCCCGCCACGACCTTCTCAAGGTAGTTCCGGACCACTGAGTACGCGAGGCCCGCACACAGATCTTCAAGCGAAGCCCCCCGTTCCTGGGCCCGGACGACTTCCGTGTCCATAAAGACCGTGCAGCGTGCCCCGAGGTCGCAGGGATGGGTGGCGCGCAATGCCAAGTCGGAGAACTCCCCGGTGATCCGTACGCCGAGCCGGCTGGACTGCTCCTCCAGAAACGACCCTGTTCCGCCGGCGCATATTTTGTTCATCTCAAAGTCGGCCAGCCGGCCGTTGCGGACCGAAATGTACTTCGAATCTTGCCCGCCGATCTCGAAAATGGTGTCCACTTCGGGCATGAATAGAAGCGTCGATACCATCTGAGCGGTGATTTCGTTGTGGACGACATCAGCGCCGACGACCTCGGCGGCAAGGTGCCTTCCGCTGCCGGTGGACCCGACACCTACTATTTGAAGTCTGCTTCCAAATCGCTCGCGAATCCGCTTGAGTCCTTCGTGCAACGCCTCGACCGGCCGGCCGCGCGTCGGAAGATAGATCCCATCGAGAATTTCATTGCCGGGGCTGAGCAACACCAGATTTGTGCTCACGGATCCTACGTCGAGGCCTAAAAACGCTTTGAAATTGTCCGAGACTGGGGCAACGTCTTCTGCATTGGGGGATGATGCCGGTGGCTCCGGCGGCAGAGGCGGAAGAACGGGGCGGTCGACGTGCGAGGTCGCGGTCTCGCGTTCCTTGAGGGCGGTGACAAACTCCTGCAATCCCGTGAGAGGCGCTTGGCCCGCGAGACTGGCTGCTCCCAGAGCGCCGAAGAATGGCGAGTCCTCCGACGACGTAAGTTGGCCGTCGAACAGCGCGAGCTGCTCCCGAAATGCGCGGACCAGACCTGGATTGGCGGCCCCTCCTCCCGCCAGCACAACGGGTGGCTCTATCCTGCGCCCCTGTAGTGTAGTGGCAACGAAGGTGCGCACCATCGCCTGGCAAAGACCGTAGGCGATTTCCTCCGACGGAGTCCCCTTCTGCTGGAGGTGAATCATGTCCGACTTGGCGAAGACGCTGCATCGTCCGGCGATAGTCGCTCCGCGGGCGGCGCCAGCAGCGAGCCGTCCGAGTTCAGAAACCGTTAGTCCCAAACGATCAGCCTGCTGTTCCAGAAATGCGCCGGCGCCCGCGGCGCAGAGGCCGTTGCCCAGAAAGTCCGTGACCGCGTCCTGTTCGGATTCCAGGCCGAGGAGGATCCACTTGGTGGATTGGCCACCCAAATCGATCACCGTGCGCGCCGCGGGGAACTTCCGCCGGACACCGCGCGCTGTCGCCACCACTTCATTCACGGGGAGGCAGCACGTAACGCCATCCAACAACCACTTGCCGCTGCCGGTAGTCGCGACCTTGAGTGCGGCGCCGCGATGCGCTTCGGGTGGGATATCCGACAGCAATCGAAGGAGCGAAGCCAACGGACGCCCCCGGTTCGGCGTACGAGCCTGATATGCAATATCTCCACCGCGCGTGCATAAGACGAGTTTGACTTCGGCCGCTCCGAGGTCAATTCCCAATCGGCACTCCGCGTTCAAGTCGTCTTCTCGCATTTCTGTGGACGGCGACCAGTCTCGCGTCGGGATGCGGCGGAATGCCAAGAATTAGATGCGGGGCGAGAGCCCATCAGCATTAGCCGACATCTCGACGCGCAACTACAGCTTCCGAGATATTGCGACGTGAGCGGTCCGGGCCGGGTTTCATACTGAATGATCTCTTTTGCAGCATCGATGACGGCGTGGCGCTCAGACGCCGCCGCAGGGTGTTGAAGGCTCCGACACCGGGCCTCTGTAACCCACCGAGACTTCAGCGACGTCGAAATGACTGGAATTCACGCAAGGAGGATGCAATGCTCAAACGCATAGCTGTACTAGCGCTGCTGGGTGTTTCACTCGCCAGCGCGAAAACCTATACCTTCTCCGTTTCCGAGCCCGCGCAGGCTGGCCAGGCCCAATTGAAGCCGGGTGAGTACAGCCTCAAGGTGGACGGACCGCAGGTCCTGCTGATGGACAAGAACGGCCGTCCAATCAACGCCACGCCGAAGATAGAGGTTGCCGATCACAAGTTTAACCAGACGGCCATCTCCATATCGAAGGCGGATGGTACGAATCGAATCCAGTGGATTCAACTGGGCGGGAGCAAGCACAAAGTGATCTTCGAATAAGCCCGATTTGCAGAAGGATGCTGGCTGGATCCGGAGCGGAGCCGGCCAGCCTGTTGTCACCTCAAAACATTGTAGGACTGCTGCTATATGAAGCGGTTCCCGCTCTCGCTGGGCGCGCCGCGCCGCCGCCCAATCATTCGGCCTAAACGTTTTCCGAGCCCCAGGGTCCGGGCGCCGCCTGACTATGACAACCGGCGCCCGACGCGCCCACTGAACGCCGACCGACCGTCATCGTTCAGCATGGCTGACCAAGCCGAGTTCGGGCGGAAGTGAATGGTGTAATACAACAGAACTGTTCGGCTGGTCATCGCCCGCCAATCCCCCCTCCGGCGAGTTGAGGGCAACAAGCGCGTGTCGTCGCCGCCAGGAGGATCCCCCTTAGCGGTGACTCCAGTTTCCGTTGCGGTCGGGCCTCTTCAAGCCTTCAAGCGGGGACTGCGTCACGGCAGCCAGTATTCGCTGCCCGGCACGGAAGCGGCCATGGCCTTTTTCGGAATGGAAACCGCTTGCGGTTGTGGGGTCGGTGGCGGTCCGGGCGCAGCTTCGCTAGATCGCAAAGGTGCGTCGACGCCGAGTTGTGGTTCCGGTTCGGGTTCGTCGTCCGATCGGATGAGGGTTGTGGGTTCATCGTGCTGCAAATTCCCACGGTGTCTTTGATTGGCTTCGGTCATCATATGCGCTCCAATCAGAGTAAACTCAATCCCGTTTGCTACCTTTTCGCTCGTCTTCGCAGCGCCGCGCTCACTAACCGGCAGCCCACAAGGCCTTGCGCGACTCACCATGCATCAACCTCGTGGCACGAGGGCTGACCGTGGCATTGGAGCCAGTCGATTAGGGCGTGGACGCTTGAGGTCGCCATCGCAACACACGTATCGGCAGCCCCATAGTAGAGATTCAAGGTGTCACCGTCCGGCGCCAGGGTGTACCCACAGGGAAATACGATGTTCGCCACGTCGCCTTGACGCTCGTAAACCTCCTCCGGTCCAAAGACCCAGGTGTCACCACGCAAAACACAGCGCTCCGGCGTCTGCGAATCAAAGAGGGCCAAGCCGAGGCGGTACAGGCTGCCCGATGCTGTCGGACGGACGCCGTGATAGATGATCAACCATCCCCGATCGGTTTCAATCGGCGGTGGTGAAAGCCCGATCTTATTCGCATCCCACCAGCCGCCCTGCCGCGCCCGCAGGATCAGCTTGTGGCTGCCCCAATGCCGGAGATCGGGAGAATACGAGATCCACATATGTGCCCCCTGCCAAGTCGTCACCGGACGGTGGAGAAGGGCCCAATGCTTACCGATTCGGCGCGGCAGGAGCGCGGCATCTTTGTCTTCCGGCGGCATCACCACGCCGTACCGTTCAAATGAATAAAAATCCTCAGTCAGAGCAAGCGACACGCCTGGGCCGCCGCGCGAGTACGACGTATACACAATCGCATACTTGGCCAACTCTGCGACGTACGTGATCCGCGGATCCTCGATGCCCCAGATCTCCTCGGGGAAGCGTTCAACATCGGGCAGCATCGTCGGCGACGGATCGATTTCCCATCCGGTCACGCCATCACGGGATCTCGCGGCGCAGAGATGTGAGCGCCCACTTCGATCCTCTACCCTGCAAAGCAGAAGGGTTCTTTGGTCCGGAAGAATGGTGGCGCCGCAATTAAACACTGAATTGACCGGATACGGCCAATCCGAAGCGGTCAGGATGGGGTTCTTCGGATACCGGTGAAAAAGGATTGCGTGACCATTTTCATCAACACAACGCATACCTTTCAGGACGCGACTGCGACTCTGGCCGTGGAACCGGCGATCTGAGATGCCTGCTTGGTTTCGACCAGGGCAGTGAGGAACGATAGTGTCGCTTCGGCGCCCTCATTCTGGTTGGCTCTGTCCGAGTGCAGGCCATCCCGGCAACCACCGGTCCGGCTGTCATAAAGGCTAAGTTTAAGATCGTTATGGCCGAGGAACCATTCCAACGCCCGGTGTGCCGCACGATGCCAATAAGAATCGCCGGAGATCCGCCACGCCTCCAAGCACGCCGATGCCGTGGCGCCGGCCTCAATCGGTTGCTGATCAAAACGCGCTCGTGGACCGCCCCGTCGATAGAATCCATTTGAACCTATGGGAGTGAAATAATCCTCTTCGGACTTTTGAAGTTCCACCAGCCAGCGAAGCGTGTCCAAGCCGATTTCCGTAAGGTCATCACGCTTCAAATCTAGGCCGCAGGCAAGCATCGCATGTGACAGCGATGGGTTGGAGTACGAGACAACGTCCTCGAACCATATCCAGTTCTCGGATCTGTTCTCCTCGTACAGCCCCACAAGTTGCTTGACCAACGTATCCCTGACCGACTGCGCTGTCCGGTCTCCGGCAAATCGCTGGAGGTACTCGTGGCAGCCCAGCAGGACAAATGCCCAGGCGCGCGGACTCGTGAATGCAAATGATACCGGCAACGCCTGATCGAACAAACGGCCCGCCAGGCCGCGTAGCCCATCGTCCTCTGAGCGCCCGATAATGGTCCCGAGTGCCCAGACGGCCCGGCCGTGACAATCCTCAGAACCGAGTCGTTCGGCCCAATGGCGGTCGTATCTCAGGAAATTGCGGAACCGGTTGGCTTCCGGGTTGAACGCATGCCACAGGAAGGCAAGGTAGCGTTCGGCGCCGGGAACTGCGATGCCGGATTGCTGCGCGACCACGGAAAAGATGGCCGCTCGAGCATTGTCATCGGTTGTATAGCCTTCCGAATAATTCGGAACTGTGAATACAGCATGCTGGAGAATGCCCGTGGAATCGGTCAGCCGCAAGAGGTGATCGAGGTTCGGCTCCGGGAGTTCGGCCGGACGGTCGGCGAGCGTGGTGGCCATGAATGTCAGGCGCGGCCTTCGCATTCGTTCCTCCCGAGCTCGCGCGAACGTTTGTACATACGATCGGGCGACATTCGGCCAAGTCATACTCCGGGCAAAAAGATAGGCCTTCTTGCGCATACTATGTCGCAGAACGTCGTTGTCGAGCAGGTCAATCAGTTGCGAAGCAAGTGCCTTGGAATCGTTGAACGGTACAATAACTCCCCGCCCATCGGCCAGGAGTTCTTCAGCGTGCCAGTAAGGTGTCGAAACGACAGCTTTCCCACAACCAACGGCATAGGCCAACGTGCCCGACACAATCTGCGCAGGATTCAGATAGGGCGTGATATAGACATCAGCGGCTCCTAAGAATTGCGTCAGCTCTTCCAGAGACACAAAGCGTCCATGGAAGATGACGTGTCCGTCGATGCCACGCCTCCGCGCCAGACGCTGGAGCGAGAGACGATATGATTCGCCGTCTTTTCGTTGTACATGGGGATGGGTCGCTCCCACGATCACATACACGACATCCGGGTGACGCGCAACGATCGACGGCAAAGCCTCGATAACCTGCTCGATTCCCTTATTCGGCGATAGGAGTCCGAAGGTGAGCAGAACCTTTTTGCCCTCCAGCCCAAACTGATCCTTGTAGAAATTCGGATCGACGAAAGGAACGTCAGGGATGCCGTGCGGAATGATGTCGATCTTGAACCTCGGGATGGCGTAGATGTCTTCGAGGAACTCCGCGCCGCGGTTCGTCATGACAACCAGGCGATCGGAGAGGTCCGCGATCTCCTCCATCACCCCTCGCTGATGTGCGTCGGGCTCCTTGAGCACGGTATGGAGCGTCGTGATAAGAGGCATGCGAAGCTCTCGGAGAAGGGGCAGAATGTGGCTCCCGGCGCGCCCCCCGAAAATCCCAAACTCATGTTGGAGACAGACCACGTCCACGTTGCTGATGTTCAGGAAATCCGCGGCGGCCGTGTACGTGGAGAGGTCGTCCTGGAAAAGCTCGAAGCGGACTCGCTCAGGATAAGCATACCCTTCGGGTATATCGTTCACAGGAACTGCGGAACAGTTCCCATCTGGCAATTCCCGTCCCACAGCCTCGCAGAGGTCAGCCGTAAAGGTGGCGATGCCACACTGTCGCGGAACATGATTGCCGACTAGCACGACTCGGGCGGCTCTTCGGTCCGCCTTCGGGTGAGGCCGGCGTGCGTCCCGGATCGGCGAGGCCTTTGCGATTCCTCGCGTCACGAGTTTTGTTCTTACGGTCAATGCCTGCGTGTTCATTTCCTCCTCGGCACGACACCACGAGTGCTTGCTCGCCCCCGATCCTTACGCCGCATGCGGGAAGTACTCAGGGCTGAATTCGTGGGCTGAAACTCCTTCTTCGTCAAGTTCCTGCTGACACGTAATGCAGAACGATGTCCACGGCACGGCGTTCAGGCGGGCCGTGCTGATGGTTTGATCACATCGCAGGCAGACCCCGTAAGTGCCCTCTCGAATTCGAGAGAGGGCCGTATTCACATCCCGCAACACCCTGCTCGTTCGATCAAGTTCTAGGACCGCAAGCTCCCGCTCCACGGCAGCCTGGATCTCATCTATGACATCGGGCGACCGGTCGACCGCGATCACCTCTCGTTGTCGCATCGCCGCGAGCAACTCCGCGTGCTTGTCTTGGAGCATTCGCTTGTATCGTTCAACTTCCACTCGCATGTGTACCTCCAAATCGCCGGCTGTCTTCCGCTTCGGTTGAGCTATGCGGCGGAGGTAGCGAAGTTCGCTTTCGCCGGCTGAGACAGCCGGCTGTCGCGCCTGACCGGAAGCGGGCATGCCAGCGCCACGACCCGCCGAACCTCGTCTGGTACGAACGGCTTTGTGAGCACATCGTAGCCTCCGAGATTCAATACCTCCGCCCACAGCCGCTCATCCGCCAGGCGCGAGGCGACGATCAGGTTGGGCGGCCGCGACTGAGCTTGCGCGTGCCGCAAAATGCGCATCCAGTCGCCATCGGGCAAGGCGTCGTTGGTGATGATTGCCGACACCGGACAGCAAGAGAGGCGCCGAAATGCTTCTTCGCAGCAATCGGCCACCTGGACCTGCCAATCTTCGGGGTAAAGGATGCGTCTGAGGACAGCATGATCCTCGTTCACATGACTGATTGAGAGAACAACGCCGGCCGAACCTTCAATGCCGCGGCCGGTGGTTACCTGACGTTCTCGCCACTCCATTGCTGTTCTTCCTCAGCTTCAAAAAACAAAACGAAGGGTTCGAGTAATGAAGCGTTACCGCGAGTTGGCCTGATGCCCTCAGCGGAGCATTCTTGAGCTTACGAAGAATATTTTAGCCATCGCGCCACTGTTGTCAAGAGCCCTGCCAGCCCTGTTGGCGGCCTACTTCCCGACCCGGCGCGCCGGTCCCGGAATGTTGAATTGTCCCACCTTTCAACGAGCTGGTTCATCCATTCTTCGAACGACAAGTACTTCCCGGTAGCCGCGCCGTAGCATGCTGCCAGAGCTTTGTCGTGCCCGGCCTGGCGCAACTGGCTGGCTCGTGCTTCGAGGATCTGCTTCAGCGTCTGACTCGAAACTCCGTACTCTTGAGCCAACCGCTTGGTCCCAGGTGCGTTTCTGTTGACCGCCATTTGCCACAGGGCTTCGAACTGAATATCTCTCAATTCATCCGTAGGCAAACCCAGTGAGCCCGCTATCGCGGCCGCCCTCACGTAATTCTGCTGTTTTAGTAGTAGTTGCAGTTCGTCGTAGGCCGATTTATGTGCCGCCACGGCGCCCACCGGACCCGCCCTTGGCTGACCGTCCTTCCAAGACTCTTCCTGATTGGCTTTCGGCACGAATGTCCTGATGCATGGATTGGTCATCGCTCCACCTCCGTTCAACGGCGAGTTGCGCAAACTGCACTAACCACACCGTTTCGGCGGCCGATGGTGGATCTCATTTGGGCCGCACAGCCAGGAACAGGTCTCTCCCATTGCGACTGACCAGCAGCAGTGCTGGACGTGAGCCCGAGCGTCGCATGGCGGCGCGCAGTTCCGTCGCGGACTTGATCGGTTGGCGATTGATCTCCAGGATGACGTCATCAGGCTGGATGCCGGCCTCCGCGGCCGGGCCGCCCGGATCGACGCCCACGACCACGACGCCCTGGGTTCCGCGCCGGAGCCCTAACCGCTCGACCAGCTCGGGAGTCAATGGCTCCACGCTGATACCAAGTTGCTCGCGCCGGCTCTCCGATTCATCGGCGGAAGCTGCCGATTCTCTGTCAGCCGGCAGTTCGCTCAATCGGGCACGAATCTGCCGCTCCTGGCCGTCGCGCAGAATCGTGAGCGCAATCTCCGTTCCTGGTGGCGTCCCCGCAATATGATTCCGCAGCGAGTTGGTGCTGTCGACGCGCTTTCCATTCACTGCGGTGATAATGTCGCCAGGATGAATCCCGGCTCGTTCTGCCGGACCGTTCGCATCCACGGAATTGACCAGGACGCCACGAGTGTCCTCGAGGCTGAGACTCTTGGCTAAATCCGACGTGATGTCCTGAATTCCAACACCCAGCCTTCCCCGGCGCACCTTTCCGCCCTTCATCAGTTGCTCCATCACGCTGCGGGCCATGTTCGAGGGAATGGCAAACCCGATTCCGATGTTTTCTCCCGAGGGAGAGAGGATTTGACTATTGATCCCAATCAGTTCACCGCGCGTGTTCACAAGGGCTCCACCGGAATTGCCGTGATTGATCGCAGCGTCCGTTTGTAGGAAATCTTCGAAGCTGCCGTCGCTCAGTCCGGTAGCCCGGCCTCGGGCGCTGATGATTCCCGCCGTGACCGTTTCCCCGATGCCAAGCGGGTTTCCGACGGCGAGGCAGACATCGCCGACGCGAACCTTGTCCGAATCGCCAAGGGTCAGCACACGCAGGTTGTTGGCCTCAATTCTGAGCAGAGCCAAGTCGCTCGGCGCATCCGAGCCGATCAGCTTCGCGTCGAAGGTGCGTCGATCGCTTAATTCCACCGAGATCTGGTCCGCGCCGTCCACAACGTGGTGATTGGTCAGAATGTGTCCATCAGCGCTGACAATCACGCCTGATCCCAGTGCCCGTTCCACCAGCGGCCGGCTTTCCCGCGGCGAGTTGCGGTACCGGTCCCCAAAGAACTGTCGGAAGAACGGATCATCGAAGAAGGGGAACTGCTGTGGAGCGCGAATGCGACGCGCCGAACGTATTGTGACTACGGCCGGAGCCGCCCGGTCTACGACATCCGCATATGACTGTTGCGGAGCCGAGACACTTTGCGGGCCTGGCTGCTGTGAGTTTCCGGCTCCCGTGGACGCGGCTCTGCACGTGAACATGAGAACCGTAATTGTGACAAGTGCGATCATCAGGCCTGAAACGGCCAGAGACCTCGTTTTGGTGTACATAGTGGTTTCTCCTGTTTTGTTCGTACTCTGCTTTCCCTCCCACATTGAGTGAACTATCGATAACTTGCCTTCCGCTTTCGCTGGACCAGCCGGACTCAGCGGATGAGCTCCATGAAGTCGTGTGCCGGTCTCCCTTTGCAGTTGCCTTTCAAGTCCCACTCTTCGGTCTCCTCGATTTCACTTGAATCAACGACCGGTTGGCCGTTCACTAACCTGAGTCGCGCGACCGGGAAGACGTCGCCTCTGATCCTGTTGGCCTCGACAGAGACGATCCGGGCGGCCAGCCGCGAGTCGCGCAGACGGTAATAGCTGGTGGGCAGCCAGTTGAGAGCCTGTGTCGGCTGGGCATCGGGCGCCGCACCATGTCCCGCCGGTTCGGGGCCTACTAGACCGGCATCGGCGCACGTCCTCTCAATGTGTGTAGTAGGAGGCATTGATCTCGACAAAACGGGTCATTTCGGCAGGCAGATCCTCAGCGGCGTAGACAGAATTCGCCGGGCACACGGGCACGCAGGCTCCGCAGTCGATGCAGTCATCAGGGTTAATGTAGAGCTGAGGGGCACGCTCGAAGCCCCGTTCTGCCTGTGTTGGATGGATGCAGTCGACTGGGCATGCGTCGACGCAGTGCCCGTCTTTCGTACAGGTGTCCACGATTACGAACGCCATGGCCTGTTCATGCCTCCGACCGTCGTAACAAGATTCGGCCAGGACGAAACTCTCTTGGATGCACAGGATCTGCCCTCATAATTGAGAGCGGCCAGTCATCCCCGGTCTCTCTGACACGGAAAGCGAACACTAGCGCGGCCAGCAGGCTGCCGTTCAGCAAAAACATGCCTTCCAAGCCGCTCACGTGCCTGGCCGCAATCAGCCCAAGCGTCCAGGCAAAACCCAGAACTGAGGCGATTGCCATGGCCAGGGTGAATAAGTAGCGCACTACCTTGTTCAAGTTGGTCATGGTTGTACCTCCTTCACTCTCCGGTATGGATTTATCGGGCCTGATTCATCCGAAAAGGCCTCGCGAACACTCGCGCAATTCTCGTTGCGTCATCGGTGGCTCTTCGCGCCAGGTCCTCCTGGCTCGACCCCGTGTTGGCCCAAGGTACCGGGTAGGTCCGATAGCATGCCGGGCAGCGGTATCGACCGTTGACCGGCCACAGGGGATCAGGATGCATCACGCGGCACCACCCCTCGGCAAACCAACGAAAGAACGTTCGAATGACCTGAGACATAATCGTAGTCCTCCGCGTCACTCGCCCACACTTCGTGCGTAGAACGTAAATACTTGAGAGCCGCAGTCACGTCAGTGGACTGCCGCGCCCTCTCGGGGCGGGGCAGTCTCACGCTTTGTCAGGATGTTACGCGGCGATCGCCTTACGGCTTTCAGACCCTTCGATCGGAATGCGGCGCGGCTTCATCGACTCGACGATCGGAAGCTGGATATCCAGTACTCCATCGTGCAGACGGCACTGGATCCGCTCTTGGTCAAGACCGTTGGGCAGATCGATCGCGCGATAGAACTTCCCGTAAGGCAACCGCAGGGAGCCGCCGTTCTTGGCGAAGTTTTCCGGCTCCTTCCGTTCACCTTCGACAACGAGCTGGTTGCCCTGGATGTTGACCTTGAGGTCGCTTTCACCGACGCCTGGCAACACGACACGCAGATTCAGGTAGTCGTCATTCCAGCCCGTCTCGACTGTTGGCGTGAAGGTCCACTCGGCTCCTTCCGCGCTAGTGCCTCGGAGGCCCGACGAGCCAAAGAAATCGCCGAGAGCCTGATCCATCGTACGACGGAAGTGCTCTAGCGTCTGTTGGATATCACGGGAAAACATGGTATCGAACATTCAATTCACCTCATCGTAGGGATGTCAGACCGAAAAGTCTGGGAAGCGTGAGTGGCTTCCACCGCATATTGACGCCCGGCGCTTGCGCCGGGTTACAAAGTTTAGTGCTATAGACGCATAAAATCTTACTCCGTTAGTCTCATTCGGGCGGGCGGTGAATCATGTCTCCCACAGGGGAACTCCGGCGAAGACTCCAGCCGGGCGGTTGCTGGTCTATTTGCGGCACAACTCCAACATCCTGGTGCAAGACTTCTGTGGCGAGCAGCGCCATGCGGCGGCCGGAGTGGGCGTGGAGCTTTCGGGCCCGGAGCCCGGGGGGGGTCTCACCGCTTATTCCGCCAGCCCGGCCAACGTCAGGATTGCGGTTTCTCGACACGAAGGTCGTTGTTGACGGAGAAAACGCCTGACACACCTTTTGCGCGCATGCCGGCGAGGTTCTTATCCGCTTCCGTCGCGACAACGCCTTCTAGCCGAACATTACCATTCTTGACGATAATGTGAATCGGGGGCACCGCCTGCAGTGCGTAACGGCTCAAGCTGGCTTGACGATAAATTGCACGGTACACCGCCAGCCGGATCCGGTCATCATTCGGCGATAGCGGAAGCACTTCGATTTGGTTGTCGACGCTCTCCACGCCCTCGATTTGCTTGATGACCGCCTCAGCGTCGGACTTGAGGGTCGGACGCGTCACCTCGCCCATCAGCGTGACCCTGTAGTTTTCTACCCTGAACATTAGGTTGTCAAAGACGCCATAGTACGGCAACATCACCAGCTCGTGGCGCACCTCCCGCTCGAGTCTCTGCTGCGAGCGAGGAGCCGTTTGGCCGTGTACCATACTGCTCACTCCCAATGACAGCGCCACAGCGAGAACTGCACGTCGATTCATCTTGATGCTCTCCTTTCCAGATCTTGAAGCAGTTCATGCGAACCTTAAGAAGCCTGCGGGGGCTTCCGCCCGATACCGACGAATGACCACACGGGTTCGTTTCAAGTTCTTAGCATTGGTTACTCATATAATCTTCAGCTTTTTTGGCATGTCTTCTTGACACAAGGGTGGCTCTGTTGTAATCTGAGGGTGGTTCGGTCCAGGGCCGAGCCCACTGCTCCCAGCCCACCAGGACCCGAGCCAAAACTCTACTACTAGCGTGCGGATCGTGGATACCGCTCGTGGTGGAGTATGTTCAACCCGCCACCTACGGTTCCAGCCAGGATCCTCACGCGCGTTTTAAGGAGGTCAGAAATAAGAAAATGGCTAGCTTGATTCGCTGGGGTTGGGACCCCTTCAAAGAGATGGAGAAGGAAATGCAAGAGCTGACGGACCGTTTCGGCCGCATGCTTTCTCGCTGGCCATCGCGAGGTACTGGCGCACGGGAAGCTCTTGCGATTGCTGACTGGGCGCCCACGGTAGATATCTCCGAGACCGACGCGGAATACCTCGTGAAAGCCGAGATTCCGGAAGTCGACAAGAAGGACGTCAAAGTAACGGTCCAGGACGGCGTGCTCACGATCCAAGGTGAACGCAAGCAGGAAAAGGAAGAGAAAGGCAAACGCTTCCACCGTGTGGAACGATCGTACGGGACCTTCATGCGGACCTTCGACATCCCGGACGGCGTAGACGAACAGAAGCTGAAAGCAGAGTTCAAAGACGGCATGCTGCTGGTGCATCTGCCGAAAACGGAGACGGCAAAGACCAAGGCCATCGAGGTGAAGGTCGAGTAAGGCGAGGAAGCTCCTCCGGGGCGGGCCTGCGACATCGTTCTCCCGCCCCGCCCTTTTCGGATAGCTCTACTTCGATGGAGGCGCTATGCGTGCGGGTCCTCTCCTACTGCTCTTTTTTGCAGCGTCCAGTGTCACGTTCACGCAGGAGCTTGACGGATGTTTTCCGGGGGATGCGACAACCCCGGATCGATTGAGCGTATATCTGCTGTGCGAAAACGGCATCGGACTTAGGCGCGGTGACGCAGGCTTGTGGGAACCGGTTCGGATTGCGGGCGGAGCGCGCGTGCGGGCCGCTCACTTCGTCACGACGGATCGTGGATTTGTGGCCGGTGATTCCGGCCTCGTATTGGGGACTTCAGATGGGGGCAAGACGTGGCACCGCTTTGAGGTCGGCACCCGTGAGAATCTGACGGCAGTTCAGGCCGTTGGCGACAAGATCTGGGTCGCCGGCTTCGGGGGAGTTGTTCTGCATTCCGACGACAACGGCGGGACATGGAAGCCGCAACACACCTTTACGACGCGGCCCGTCGAAAGCCTTTATTTTCTCGACGAGAACAGAGGATGGGCTGCCGGTTGGTCCGGGCTCCTACTTCGGACCACGGACGGCGGGAACTCCTGGCAGCAACTCAATCTGCCGGGAGTCTGGGAGGCGTTGAGTTCCATCCGCTTCCGTGATGCTCAGAATGGCTGGGTTGTGGGGATGTACGGCATGATGCTGCGCACGCGGGACGGCGGCGCGACGTGGCAGAGGCAGCCTGTCCCAACCAAGTCCTGGTTGACGTCGCTGGATTTCAGCCCCGACGGGACCGCCTGGATCGCCGCGGAATACCACTTGCTTCGTAGCGATGATGGCGGTGAGACCTGGCAATCCCTTCCGCACGATGGCGCTATGGCTGTCACGAGAGTGGTGGCCACGCGAGACTCGGTATTCGCATTCGGACCCGGTTTCATGCTCTCTCGCTCCGGAGGCGAAAGTGCGTGGCTGAGGACCAATCTCGATGAACTCGTGCAGAGTGCGGACAGTTCCATGCCCTCGCCGGACAAGCCGGCGGTGCAAACCTCAGGAGATCGCTCATGACCCGGCTCCTGTTTCTACTTCTACTCTGTGCAACCTTCGACCCAGCAAGCGCGATGGGTGAAACCGCGCCATGCCCCATCCGGCGCGCAGCAGCCGCCAGCCCTTATGTCTGGCTGCTGTGCGATCGAAAGGATCTGTTCGTTTCCGCCGATGAAGGGCTCACTTGGCAAACCAGGCATGTTCCCTTCGATGTAAAGTTCCGGGCGATCACATTTCTGGATTCGCGGCGAGGCTTCATCGCAGGGGATGGAGGCACACTGCTGGCGACAGAGGATGGAGCTGAGACGTGGCGGCAAGTGCCGCTCCCGACCCGGGAGAATCTGACAGCCATTCACTTTGTCGGCGATTTGGGTTGGTTGGCTGGTTGGTCAGGTGTGATCCTTCATTCGGCGGACGGAGGCAAGACCTGGGAACAACAGCAGAGTGGCACTCGACAAGGTCTTGACGGTATTTTCTTCGTCGACACCGATCATGGCTGGGCCGTGGGCTGGAATGCAGCCATGCTACGAACCAGCGATGGTGGCCGAACCTGGGAGAAGGTAAGCGTTCCTAAGAGCGTTTTTTCTTTGGACTCTGTCTATTTCCGGGACGTGAAGTCCGGATGGGCCGTTGGCTTTGGAGGCCAGATTTTGCGGAGCCGCGATGGCGGTCTCACATGGCAGGAGCAGGCGAGCCCTTTGCGGGACTGGCTGAAATCCATTGTGTTCGACAACTCGGGCCGCGGCTGGATCGCTTCTGATAACGCCTTACTCGTGAGCGAGGATGGCGAAACGTGGACGCCCATACCTGTGGCCGGCCCCGTCTTCGTGGGCCAGGTGCTGGCAGTCAAGGACTCGGTTTGGGCTATCGGGCAGTTCGGAGTTCTGAAACAGGCCGGCCGTGATCACAATTTCACGGCTCTCGCTACATTACCGGTTGCCGGACGCGAAGGAGGACCATCTTGACGCTCGCGGGACCAGTAACCGAATCGATCTTGAGAGACCCAGCGTTCGCTGGGGCTCACCCAAAACAACTCAAATTGGAGGTTGAATAATGCAACTACGACCGTTGTATGACCGAATTGTTGTTCGAAGAATCGAACAGCAGGAGCAGAAGCAAGGGGGCATCATCATCCCTGACAGTGCCAAGGAAAAGCCCCAGGAGGCCGAAGTCGTGGCCGTGGGCAGGGGCAAGCGCCTGGAAGATGGGACCGTAGCGCCGCTGGACGTCAAGGTCGGCGACCGCATCCTCTTCGGCAAGTACTCAGGCAGCGAGGTCAAGATGGATGGCCAGGAATACCTCATCATGCGCGAAGACGAGGTCCTGGGTGTCATCGAGAATGCTGGAGCCGAAAGGAAGGCAGCGTAAGCAAGGAGGCAACCTGGTATGGCAGCAAAACAGATCCTTTACAGTGAAGGCTCGAGACAGGCGATTCTTCGCGGCGTCAACCAGCTCGCCGACGCCGTGAAAGTTACTCTCGGGCCGAAAGGCCGCAATGTCGTATTGGAAAAGAAGTTCGGCGGACCTACGATCACAAAAGACGGCGTGACCGTCGCCAAAGAAGTCGAGTTGAAGGACCCGCTGGAGAACATGGGCGCGCAGATGGTGCGCGAGGTCGCGTCGAAGACCTCGGATGTGGCCGGCGATGGGACGACCACCGCCACGGTGCTGGCGCAATCCATCTACCGCGAAGGGGTCAAATCCGTTGCGGCCGGCGCAAATCCGATGGCGTTGAAACGCGGCATTGAGAAGGCTGTCGAGGCCGTCGTGGGAGAGATCAAGAGAATCTCCAAGCCCGTGTCCGGTGAGATGATCGGGCAGGTCGGTACGATCTCAGCGAACGGCGACCAGACCATCGGTAACACGATCGCCGACGCTATGAAGAAGGTTGGGAAGGATGGCGTAATCACCGTTGAGGAGTCGAAGTCCATGGTCACGGAGCTGAAGACCGTGGACGGTATGCAGTTCGACCGGGGCTATCTGTCGCCGTACTTCGTGACCGACCCGGAGAGAATGGAGTGCGTGCTCGAAGATCCCTACATCCTCATCCACGAAAAGAAGATCACCATCATGAAAGATCTGCTCCCGCTGCTGGAGCAGATTGCGCGTGCCGGAAAGCCGTTGCTGCTGATCGCCGAGGAGATCGAGGGTGAGGCGCTGGCAACGCTGGTTGTGAACAAACTGCGCGGCACGCTGGCCGCGTGTGCGGTGAAGGCCCCGGGCTTTGGGGACCGGCGCAAGGCGATGCTGGAGGACATCGCGATCCTCACCGGTGGCAAGGCCATCATGGAGGAGACCGGCATCAAGCTGGAAGGCGTCAAGTTGGAGGACTTGGGGCGGGCGAAGCGCGTGACGGTGGACAAGGACAACACCACGATTGTCGAGGGCTCGGGCAGTCAGAAGGCAATCGAGGGGCGGATCAAGCAGATTCGCGCGCAGATCGAGGAGACGACCTCCGATTACGATCGTGAGAAACTGCAGGAGCGGCTGGCAAAGCTGGCCGGCGGCGTTGCGGTGATCAGAGTCGGGGCGGCCACCGAAACCGAGATGAAAGAGAAAAAGGCGCGTGTAGAGGACGCGATGCACGCGACTCGCGCCGCGGTGGAAGAAGGGATCGTCCCAGGAGGCGGGGTAACGCTTCTGCGGGCCGCGAAGGTGCTTGACAATCTGAAAGCCGACAACGACGAGAAGATCGGCGTTGACATCGTGAAACGGGCGTGTGAAGAGCCACTTCGGCAGATCGCTGGCAACGCCGGTTGGGAAGGCGCGATCGTCGTCGAGAAGGTTCGGAATGAGAACGATGTCAACTTCGGCTTCAACGCCGACACCGGCAACTACGAAGATCTGGTGAAGTCCGGGGTGATCGATCCGACCAAAGTGTGCAGGACTGCGATCCAGAACGCTGCTTCGATCGCCTCGCTGATGCTGACCACTGAGGCAATGGTCTGCGAGATTCCGGAAAAGAAGCCGGCTCCGGTGCCTGGCGGCCACAGTCCCGACATGGATTATTGACCTCCAGATTAAGTTAGTCTGCACTGGTGCAGACGCTTCTTCCCTTATGTCCGCCCCGGGGCATCGGTTGCTCCGGGGCGTCTTTTCTTGAATTCCGGAGGTAGAATCAGAAGCAGAGAAGCCCAACAGAAGGGGCGGAAGAGCGATGACGCATTACCACGTGCTCGGAGTTTCTGTTGACGCCGACGACGGGACGATACGAAGCGCATATCGGAATCTGGCTCGACGGTATCATCCCGATGCAGGGGAGGGATCATCGGTTGAGCGATTCCGCCAAGTGGTCGAGGCGTACGAGACCCTCATCGATCCACAACGGCGCCGCTTTTACGATCTGTCACTGCGACGTACCCAGCCGAGAGAGATTCAGGCCGAGCCAATGAGCGTGTGGGCAGAGCCGCTTCGGCCAAGGACACCGACTCAGGTGAACCTTCTCTTTGAATACACGCGTCGTGTGGGTTGGAATGCCCGGAATTTCCAGTTACCGGTGGATGAGGTTTTTGGGGCAGGTCAGTTTATTGATGAAGTCTTTCGTGTAATGGAGGACCTTTTGGGGCCACCGCTTTTCCGCTAGTGATCAACGACGTCAAGGTAGCCCAAGCGCAAAAACGGCGTCAAGCACCAGAATTGTCCAATGCGGAATGAGCCTGAACGGGGCGATCGATTCCAATGCGGGGTGAGCCTGAAACGGGAACTTGATTCCAACGCGAGGTGAGCCTGAAACCGAA
>JAJPJX010000165.1 GCA_021324015.1 Solibacteraceae bacterium
CTGATTCACATCAGCGAGATGACCTGGTCCCGGCGTATGAAGCATCCCTCCAAGGTGGTCAAGCCGGGCGACCAGGTGGAAGCCGTGGTTCTCGATGTCCACTCGAAGGACCGCCGCATCTCGCTGGGTCTAAAGCAGTTGGAGCCCAATCCCTGGACCACCATCGACAGCCGCTACAGTGTCGGCTCGGTGGTGGAAGGCCGCGTGCGCAACATGACCGATTTCGGCGCCTTCGTGGAGATCGAGGAGGGCATCGACGGCCTCGTACACGTCTCGGATCTCTCCTGGACCAAGCGAGTCAAGCATCCTTCCGAAGTACTCAAAAAGGGGCAACTGGTGCAGGCCGTGATTCTCAACATCGATTCTCAGTCGCACCGGCTGTCCCTGGGAATCAAGCAACTCCAGCCGGACGCTTGGGAAAGCTATTTCCAGACGCACCAGGTGGGGGATACCGTGCATGGGCGTATTTGCCGCCTCGCGGGCTTCGGCGCCTTTGTGGAACTGGCCGAAGGCGTCGAAGGACTGTGTCATTTTTCCGAGGTTCCCGGCTATACCAGCCGCCGCGGGGAAGAACCGCCGGTGGCGGTCAATCAGGAATACGATTTCAAAATCATTAAAATGAGCGAGGCCGAAAAGAAGATCGGTCTCAGCCTGAAAGCGGTTACCGACGACGAGGAAAAGAACCGCCTGGAAGACTACCAGCGCCAGGCGGCGGCGGCCACGACCACCATCGAAGAGGTGATGAGCCTCAAAGATCGCAATCTCGAATAGCTTGCAAATCTTTCCCGTTCACGCGATACTTTGGTCTGTAACCGCTTGACAAGACAAGGAGCAATGAAATGACCAAGGCCGATCTGATTGAAGAGGTCTCCCGGGTGGTGGAGATGACTCGGAAGGAATCCGAGGTCATCGTGGAGGCGATTTTCGACAGCATCGTGCGCTCCCTGCGTTCCGGCGACAAGATCGAGATCCGCGGATTCGGCAGCTTTCGCACTCGGCAGAGGCAGCCTCGGGTCGGCCGTAACCCGAAGACCGGCGCCCGTGTCGAGGTGCCCGCCAAAAAAATCCCTTACTTCAAGCCCAGCAAGGAATTAAAGGACGTAGTTAACAATTCCGGAGCCGCGCCAGCGCCGGCTGCCGAACCCGCGCCCTCCGACCAGATCCCCACGTCGTAGCCAGCCGGCGCTCCCATGGATCATTTGTGGAGCCCGTGGCGGTATCAATACGTCAGCGCCGCCGAGTCGCCTCAAGGATGCATCTTCTGCGAAAAGGCGGCCGCGAAGGACGACCGGGCCAATTACATCCTCCACCGAGCGGCTCATAACTACGTCATCCTGAACCTGTTTCCGTACACCTGCGGGCACCTCATGGTGGTCCCCTATGAGCACGTGGCGACGCCCGAAGACCTGCGGGAGGAAACCCTCACGGAGATGATGCGGCTGGTTCGTGAATCCGTACGGCACTTGCGCACTGCCTATCGCCCGGCAGGCTTGAATGTGGGTATGAACATCGGCCGGACCGCCGGCGCAGGCGTGGCGGACCATGTGCATATGCACGTTCTGCCGCGCTGGGACGGGGATGCCAACTTCATGACCGCCATCGGCGAAACGCGTGTTCTGCCGGAAGATCTGCCGACTACCTACGAAAAGCTCACGCGGGCCTTCGCGGGCACATGATAAAATTCCCGCTGGCATGAAGACCTACTCCCTGACGGCGGAAGTGATCGCCGAATTTCTCGGCACTCTGGTGCTGGTTCTTTTCGGCGACGGCGTAGTCGCCATGGTTGTGCTGTTCAGCCATGGGTCGCCGGGCGAGGTGGTGCACGGAGGCTTCACCAACATCACACTCGGCTGGGGCCTGGGGGTGACCATGGGCTGCTACATCGCGGGCAAAATCTCCGGCGCGCACCTGAACCCCGCAGTCACGATCGCCGTGGCGGTTTTCCGCGATTTCCCCTGGCGCAAGGTGGGGCCGTACATTGCCGCGCAGGTGGCCGGTGGGTTTGTTGCAGCCGCGCTGGTCTATTGGGACTACCTGCCCGCCTTCCAGGCCTTCGACCCCGGTTTGGATCACACAGCGGGTGTGTTTACTACCTTCCCGGCGTTCCCGCAGGTTCCCGCCGCCGGCCTGTTAGACCAGGTGATTGGCACCGCCCTGCTGGTGCTCCTGATCCTGGCCATCATCGACGACCGCAACCAGGCGCCGGGGGCCAACCTGGCGCCCGCGCTCATCGGCCTGGTAGTGGTGGCTATCGGCATCTCCTTCGGAGGCATGCACGGTTACGCCATCAATCCTGCCCGGGACTTCGGCCCACGTCTCTTTACAGTTGTAGCTGGATTTCGCAATAACGGCCTCACCGACGGCAGCGGCGTCTTCTGGGTTCCGATTGCCGGCCCGATTCTCGGGGGCATCCTCGGAGCGGCCACTTACGACTTCGGCGTGCGGCGCTTCCTTCCCGCCTCCTCCACCCAGTAAACCCCTCCGACAAAAGCGGCTTTCTGGGTTATAATCAAATTGTCTTCCCCGGCATTTCGGTTGGGTTATGTTCCTCAGTATCAAAGAGATGGAGGTGCGCAAGGTTCGTTTTGACGAAACCTTTGCGCCGGGACAAATCGATTTCACCGACGCCGGAGTGGAGCAAGCAGGTCCCCTGCACGCAGCGGGGACAGGGGAGTTGTTACCCAACACTGCCGGTGAAGTCCGGGTGCGCGGCAGTTTGACGGTGACCATGGAAAGTCCGTGCGACCGCTGCCTGGGGCGCGCGCGCTTTGTGCTCGAACCGGCGTTCGATCTGTTTTACCGGCCGGTCTCCGATATTGAACGCGAAGAAGAAGTCGGCCTGGAGGAAGGCGAAATCGAGATTGGCTTCTACCAGGGGGGAGGCATGGAACTCGAGGACATCCTTCGTGAGCAGATCCTGCTTCTGCTGCCGATGCAGCGCACCTGCAAAGAGGATTGTAAGGGGATTTGTCCGGTCTGCGGCGCCAACCGCAACGAGACAGCCTGCGATTGCCGGGTGACACCAGCGGACGACCGCTGGGGAGCCCTGCGCAACTGGTAGCCGGGTGGGCGGTTTCACCCGTTTGCCCTCACATGTATTTGGAAGTTTGCCGCGCAAGCGGGTAATATTTTTTGAGGTACTAGCATGCCGAATCCGAAAAGACGTCACTCCAACCGGCGCACTCAGAACCGCCGGGCCCATGACAGCCTGAAGTCCGCCGGCCTGTCGGAATGTCCCAACTGCCACGAGCCCAAACTGCCGCACCGGGTCTGCCCGCATTGCGGCCAGTACAAGGGGCGCGAAGTCATCGAAGTCGCGGAGGAATAGGTCTCCCGGTCCGGTCATGGTCACCATTGCGGTAGATGCCATGGGCGGCGACAACGCCCCCACGTCCGAGGTGGAAGGGGCGGTGCGAGCCGCCAGGACCCTGGGAGTCAAGGTCATTCTGGTCGGCAAGGAAGACGTTGTCCGCCGCGAGCTGGCCCTCCACGACGACCACCGCGATCTGCCCATCGAAATCCTGCACGCCAGCGAACAGGTCACCATGGACGACAGCGCCGCCCGGGCGGTGCGCAACAAGCGCGACAGTTCGCTGCGGGTAGGCTCACGGCTGGTGCGAGACGGCGCAGCCCAGGGCCTGGTTTCGGCCGGCAACACCGGCGCCGTCATGGCCACCGCTAAAATGGTGCAGGGTGTCGTGCAGGGCGTGGACCGCCCCGCTCTGGCAGGAGTTTTCCCGACGCTGGCCGGCCACCCGGTGGTGGTCATCGATGTAGGCGCTAACGTGGATTGCTCCCCGCGGATGCTGGCGCAGTTCGCCGTCATGGGCGAGATCTATTCCCGTCTCATCCTGCACACCCGGCATCCCCGCGTGGCCATTCTTTCCATCGGCGAGGAGGAGCACAAGGGGAACGAAACCACCCGCTCGGCCACCCCACTGCTCAAAACCCTGCCTATCAACTTCGTGGGCAACGTGGAAGGCCGCGATATCTACACCGGCAAGGCGGACGTCATCGTCTGCGACGGCTTCATCGGTAACGTGGCGCTCAAAGTCAGCGAGGGCCTGGTGGACATGGTGAAGCAGATGCTCCAGGAGTCGCTGGCCGCCACTATCACCCGCAAGATCGGCTACGTGCTTTCGCGCGCGGCTTTCACGGACTTCAAGAAGCGGGTGGATTATTCGGAATACGGAGGCGCGCCGCTGCTGGGAGTTAAGGGCGTGTGCATCATCTGCCACGGCCGCTCGAACGGCAACGCCGTAAAGAACGCGATCCGGGTGGCGGCGGAGTTTTCGAGCGGCAACATCAATCACCGCATCGAGAACGAGCTACGGCGCTTTCAGGTGGAGCGGCTGGCCGCCAAAGCCCACTGACTGCCACCTGCGGGCCGGCTTCGCCATCCAATGTTGGGGAGGGCCGAATCGTCATGAAACTTGCAGCCACGCTAGTGGCCTTGCTTTCCCTCGGCGGCGCCGCGCAGGCGCAAAAGCCCGACCAGGTGAAGTGGTCGCTCACGCTCGAGCCGGCTGCGGCCCCACCCGGCTCCCGGGTTCTGGCGCACTTCCAGGGAAAAATCGATCCCGGCTGGCACGTCTATTCCATGACCACGGCGGCGGCCATTCCCACCACCGTCAAAGTGGCGCCCAACGCGGTCTCCGAGCGCGTGCGCGTGTTTGCGCCGCCTCCCCGCCGGGCCTTCGACAAGAACTTCAACGAGGAAACGGAAACCTACGAAGACCAGGTGGATTTCCTGATTGAACTGGAGCTGAAGAAAGACGCGCCGGCCGGCCCGGTGGAAATCGCCGCCGAGGCCCGCTACCAGACCTGCAACGACCGGCTGTGCATTCCGCCCGTGCGCCGTACGGCCCGGGCGACGCTGACCATCGATGCCGCGGCTCCGGCCGCCACAATCCCGATGCCCGCCGGGTACGCGGAGTTCACCGGAGTGCGCAAGGCTGCGGCCCCGGCGCCTACGAGCACGCCTGCCGCCGCGCAGGGCTTTGGCGCCTTCCTGCTGGTGGCCTTCGGCTTCGGCCTCGCCGCCATTTTCACCCCCTGCGTCTTTCCGATGATCCCCATCACCATGTCGTACTTCCTGAACCGCCAGTCGGCCTCCCGCCGCGAAAGCGTGTTTCACGCGACGCTCTTTTGCGTGGGAATCGTGGTGCTGTTTTCCGGCCTGGGGGTGCTCGCCACGGCCATGCTGGGGCCGTTCGGGGTGGTGCAACTCGGCTCCAACATCTGGGTCAACGGATTTATCGCCTTGGTCTTCCTGGTTTTCGGCCTGAGCCTGCTCGGGGCTTTCGAAATCACCATTCCCTCGTCGATTCTGACGCGCCTCGACCGCGCTTCCCAGAAAGGCGGCACCGTGGGCACGCTGCTCATGGGGCTGACCTTTTCGCTGGCTTCGTTCGCCTGCGTGGGCCCCTTCGTGGGCACGCTGCTGGCCGCCTCGGTGCAAAGCGGCGGCCTGCGGCCCCTGGCCGGCATGGTGGCTTTCGCCTCCGGCCTGGCGCTGCCGTTTTTCCTGCTGGCCCTGTTTCCGTCCTATCTCCAGCGCATGCCCAAGAGCGGCGGGTGGCTGGCGCGTGTCAAGGTGGTGATGGGCTTCGTCATCCTGGCCGCCATGTTCAAGTATCTGGCCAGCGTGGACCAGGTGCTGCAGTGGAACGTGCTCACGCGCGAACGTTTCCTGGCCGCCTGGATCGTGCTGTTCGCCATGGCCGGCCTGTACCTGCTGGGCTTCCTGCGCCTGGAAGGCATCTCCCGTGACGACACCATGGGCCTGGGCCGCCTGCTCACCGGCATGGCCTTCCTCATCTTTTCCATCAGCCTTGCGCCGGGAATGTTCGGCGGGCGCCTGGGCGACCTGGATGCGTACGTCCCGCAGGCTTCCGGCCCTTCCGCCTTGGGCGGTGGCGCTTCCGCGGGCAGTGGCCTGGTGTGGATGAAAAACCAGCTTCCCGAAGCTTTGACGAAAGCCCGCGCCGAGGGCAAGCTCGTGCTGGTCAACTTCACTGGCTACGCCTGCACAAACTGCCACTGGATGAAGGCCAATATGTTCACCCGCCCGGAAATCGCCGCGGCTTTGCAGAGCTTTGTGCTGGTGGAACTCTACACCGACGGCACCGATGAGGCTTCCCGCCGCAACCAGGACCTCGAGCAGTCCCGGTTCAACACCATCGCCATCCCGTATTACGCGATTCTGGATCCGGACGAAAGAGTGGTCGCCAGCTTCCCCGGCCTCACCACCGACTCCAAAGAGTACCTGGCTTTCCTGCAAAAGGGCGCCCCGCAGAAGCCCGCCGCCCTGTAGCCGCCCCCCAGTTCACTTCTGCTCGTCGTCCCGCTCGAAGATCTGTTTGGTCAGATCCTCCGGTTCCCGCTTCGGCCGGTATTCGTCCCAGGCGCCGAGACCCGTGGCCAGGGCCGCCAGCAGGAAAACCACCACGGCCACGGCGTCCAGCGGATGCCGGAACAGAATCGCGGCGCCCGTGATCAGCGTCCGCACGCCCCAGCCCACGGCCTTTGACTGCTTCTGCTTGCCTTGCGACACGCGCACCAGGGAGCGCCCCAAGAAGTGCGCGAAGAACACGCACAGCGCCCCCAGCAGACCGCGCAGAAACTCGATGGGCACTGGCATGGTTTCAATCTCCCGCAACGGCTGGCGCATTGCAACGTACATCTGACAAAATGTGCGGCATGAGCCTGATGCAGGAAATCCGCGGCTACGAGGTGCCGCGCAACGCGGTGGCCATCTGGTGGCTGGGGCAGAACGGATTCATCTTCAAGACGACCGAAGGAACCCTGGTTTCCACGGACCTTTACTTGACCAATAGCTGCGCGGAGGCGTATGCCGGCTCCGGCATCAATTTGGAGCGCCGTATACCGGTCCTCATCCCGCCCGAGGAAGCGAACGTGGATCTGTACACCTGCACGCACAATCACCTGGACCACACAGATCCCGAGACCATCGGGCGGCTGTGCCACAAGGACACCGCGCAGTTCGTGGGTCCGCATCCCACGTGCGAGGTTTACCGGGAGAAAGGCGTGGAATCCGGGCGCATCGTGCCCGCCTGGCCGGCCTGCGAGATCGAGTTCCGCGACGTGGTCATTCGCGGAGCCTTCGCTCTGCCCACCGACGACAGCGACCTGAACCACATGGGCTTCGTCTTCCAGTTCGGCAAAGGCCCGCGCGTCTATGTCACCGGCGACACGGATTACTCCGAACTGCTGGCCTCCGCGGCCCGCCACGCGCCCGACGCGATGATCACCTGCATCAACGGGGGGTTCAACAACCTGTCGCACTACGAAGCCGCACGCCTGGCCGCCCAGATCAAGCCCAAGGTAGCCATCCCCTGCCACTACGACATGTTCCCGGACAACTCCGTCGAGCCCGGGCAGTTCCGCGCATCCCTCGCCATGAACGCCCCTGAAGTGCGCTATCAGCAACTGGAACACGGAAAGCCCTTCCTGTTTTCGCTGTGAGGCGTGGGGGAAGCCCACCTTCGACTGGCCGGGGATATAATTGATCGACTTGCCGCGCCAACGGCCTGTCTGCAAATCTCGGGAGAGGGCCAACATGAAAGCACACTGGAAATGCACGGTCCTTCTATCGGCGGCATGTACCTTGTCGGCAGCGCAGCTTTCCTATAACAACAGCGGTGGAACGGTGAGCCAGAGCAGCACTGGCTTGACGATCAGCGACTCAACCTTGAGCAGTCCGGCGGGGACGGTCTCGATCACGTGTAATCTGGCACCGATTCTTTCGCAGTCTCGTTTCACTTCGGAATGGTCCTGTACAGGAGGCAGCTTTTCGCTGCAATCGACGAACGGGACAGTCATGGCTACGGGCGTGGTTACGACGGGGGTTTTTACGTTGATTGAGAGCGAAGTGAACCGGGTTTATTTTTACAACTACGCGCTCTATGCGAATTTTTCGGCATCGCAGACCATCCAAGGGAAGACGGTGGCGGTGGTGGGCGCGGTGACGGAGACTCTGGCGACCCTGAACTCACCGCTGGACCCGCTGACCGGCACGATCCAGAGCGGGATGATTGACACCGCCCAGGAATATGAACCGGTCTATATTGCCGATACCGGGAACAACCGGATCGTGCAGACGTCCGACATACTGGGCTCGAATTGGAGAAGTATCGGGAAGCCGGGATCAGGCACTGCGCAGTTTCAGTCGCCCTGGGGGGTGGCAGTTGATGCGGAGGGGAAGATCTATGTTTCTGACAGCGGGAACTGCCGCATCGTCCGCATGGACAGCATGACGGGCGCAAACTGGGCTTCGTACGGCACGTGCGGAGCGGGCCCGGGGCAGTTCTCGAATCCCGAGGGGCTGTGGGTGGACTCGGGCGGCAAGATCTATGTTGCCGATACCGGGAATAACCGCATCGTGCGCATGGATGACATCACCCGAATAAACTTCACTTCGCTGGGAACGCCGGGGAACGGAACGGCGCAGTTCAGCAGTCCGGCGGCGGTGACCACCGACGCCGCGGGAAACATTTATGTCGCGGACACTGTGAACGCCCGGGTGGTGGAGTTTTCCGACATGCTGGGAACGAACTGGGCCGTGTGGCAGTTCCCCGTTAATTACCTGACACCGGATGGAGTGGCGGTGGACTCGACAGGGAGGATCTACACAACGGACTCGCTGCAAAATCAGGTCATTCGCGCGGACAACATTACCGGAGCGAATGAAGTTTCACTCAATGTCAACTACCTGCTCTATCTTAACGGCGTGGAAGCTCCGTCGGGAATCTTTGTGGATCCGAACGGAGCGATCTACATTGCGGATACGAAGAACAATCGGATCGACCGGCTCTTCGAGCTGAGCTACGACAACGAGATCGTTCTGGGATCTGCGGGAACGGGCGTGGGAGGATTGAACCTGCCGCACGGGACCGTGGCAGTGAGCGAAACCAAGCGTGTCCCAGTGGCGGCGGTAACGCCACCGAGCTTGACGTTTCCGACGGAACTGGTAGGTGTGGCCGGTCCGGCTGAGACCACAAGGCTGAGCAACATTGGGTTGGCGCCGATGATTGTCACATCCGTTATGTCGAGTTTGGCGGATTTCCCAATAACCCACAATTGTCCATCGGCGCTTTCCGCGGGTCAGAGTTGCACGTCAACCGTCACATTCCAGCCGGCTGCGGGTGGCGTGCGGAAGGGATCGGTGGAGTTCGCTCTGGCGGGTGCGGCAAGCAAGTCCGTCTCTGTGGCTGGAAGCGGCGCGCTAATCACGGTTTCACCGCCGCAATTGATCCTGTTCGAGGGCCAGGGTGGGACCGTGACAGTAACAAATCCGTTGCCTACTTCCACGTCGGTCACGTCGATAAAGATTACAGGAAAGTTCCGGCAGACCAACAACTGCGGCACGCTGGCTCCGGGAGCGAGTTGCACCATCCACGTGAGTTGGAGCTACAACGGGTACGTCATTACAGGGACGCTGGCGGTCACGGACAGCGCGGGCACGGTACAGTACGTTTCGCTGACCGGGGAATAGCGCAGGACACATGCTCCGCACCTTCGCGGGGCAGACAATTGCGTCCGGCGCAGAAATGTGGGAACCGCAGTCGCATCACTCCGTGGAACCGATAAGGCCTCCATCCGACTTGACTCGTGATCCCTGAGCAACCGATTGAAAATACCACAGTTCCTTGTTCTCGGTCCTCCGGAGCTGATTGAGACGGCGCTTCGTGGTTCCGCCAGGAGCTTAAACGAAGAACTGGCGTTTAACTCTTAAATATCGCGCAGAATGAATCGTGTCCCAGGAGTTGAGCGGTTCGTTTAGTGGCAGCATTCTTGCCACCGGAACCGGCATTACGACGCTAAGAAGACGGCTCGGAAAAGGTGGCTACTGATGGCTCCTGTCCCACTACTCATACCGCAGCGCCTGAATCGGGTCGATGGCGCTGGCGCGGCGCGCCGGCAGGACTCCCGCGCCGGCCGCCACCGCGGCCAGCAGCGCCAGCGCAGCCAGCAGCGTACCGAGATCGTTCGCCTTGACGCCGTAAAGCTGCGCGGAAACCAGGCGGCTGAGCAAAAACGCAGCGGGCACGCCGACGGCCAGCCCAGCACCGAGCATTCCCAGCGATTCCCGCAAAACCATCCACACCACGCGGCCTTGCGCCGCGCCCAGCGCCATGCGGAGGCCGATCTCTTTGGTGCGCCGCGCCACGACGAACGCCATGACGCCATACAGCCCGATCGCGGCCAGCACCGTGGCCAGCACGCCGAACGCCCCCGCCAACGCGGCAATCAGCCGCTCGGTACCCAGCGTCTCGTCCAATTGCCGGTCGAGCGTCTTCAGATCGAAGACCGGAACGGAGCCGTCCAGTGCCCGGATCTTCTTGCGCACGGCGGAAAACATCCGGGCGGAATCGATCGAGGTGCGCACATAGAACGCTGCGCCCGCCGGGAAATTGGACTGGGAGAGAGGCACGAACACCTGCCGGTGCACACCCTCGCGCGGGCCTTCATACAACGAATCCTCAACCAGGCCAACAATTTCGATGTTGAGCTTGGTTTTGGGCCCGTTACCGAAGCCGAGATGCCGTCCGATCGGGCTGCGATTCCCGAAAAAATGCTCGGCAAATTTGCGGTTGACGATGGCCGTGCGAAACATGCCGAAATCTTCGGGTCCCTTCGCTTTGATTCCTTCATCGCGCCGGTCGAAATCGCGCCCTTCCAGAAGGGGCACGCCCATGGTCTGGAAGTACCCTGGCGACACCGCATTCATGAAGGCCTGGATATCCTCCCCATCGGCGACCCGGTGTCCTTCCACGGACATTGTCGAGTCCCACTCCCAGCCGTGCAGAACGGGCATCACGGCGCAACTCGCCGATTGCACGCCGGGAATCGAGCGAATCTCCTCGAGGGCCTGCCTGTAGAAGGCTTGCAGGCGATCCACACCGTATCCGTTCAGGGAAGGGTCGACCTGAAATGTGATCAGATTCTCCATGTCGCGGAAGCCCGAGCGGGTATCGCGCAAGTTGGCAAGCGTGCGCACAAACAGGCCGGCACCGGCCAGCAGGAGGAACGAAAACACCACCTGCGCCATGACTAACGCCTTGCGCAGGCGCAACGAGCCTCCGGTTCCGGTAACCGCGCCCACCACGTCCTTCAGCGTGGGCCACAAATCCAGGCGCAAGGCTTGGAGCGCGGGGGCGAGCCCGAACAGCAAACCTGTGGCCACCGCTAGGGCGGCGGTAAAAGCCAGGATGCGCAAATCGGGCGTGGCACGGAGCATCAGCGGCATGTCCCCCGCGGGTAAAAACGCCAGCAGCGCCCTGATCATCGCTGCCGCAATCAACAGGCCGGTAAGCCCGCCCGCCGCGGAAAGCAGGAGGCTTTCGGTCAGCAGTTGCCGCAGAAGCTGCCCTCGCGAAGCGCCCATCGCGAGCCGCACCGCCACTTCTTTTTGCCGGGCCATGGCTCGCGCGATCAGCAGGTTAGCCACGTTGAAGCAGGCGATCAGCAGCACCAGCCCCACCATCGCCATCAGCACGATCAACGCCGTCCCGTACTCGTGGCGCAAATAGGAGAAGCCGTTGGCCGCCGTTTCCATCACCACTTTGCGTTTCAGAAACTGGTCGCGATAATAGGGTGTCGTATCGGCCATCGCCGGCTGTGCCAGCTCGTCGCGGAGGATTTGCGTGAACAGAGGCTGCAGGGAAGCCCGCGCCGATTCCACCGTGTAGCCGGGCTTCATACGGGCAAAGATGTTGATCCACTGGCTCCGCCGGTTCCCCAGGTCGTCCCACCCGGGCGTCATGAGCGGCTTCATCTGAATGGGTATGCGAACCTGTGGCGATTGCGACGGGTCGAGCCCCAGGAATCCGGCAGCCGAAACGCCCACGATGGTCATCGGGTAGTTGTTGACGATGACCTTTTTGCCAATCACGGAACGATCGGCGGCGAAACGGGAGACCCAGTATTGGTAACTCAGCACGACATAGGGGTGGCCCTTGTAGACGCGGTCATCCTGTTCCGGCGAGAACACGCGGCCCAGCGCCGGCTGGACCCCCAGCGCTTCAAAGTAGTTGCCCGAGACCAATTCGGCGTTAATGCGCTCGGTCCGGCCGCCGAAGCTGATTGAGGTGGGCGCGAAATACCGGCAGAACACGTATGAAAACGCCGGCGCCTTCTGCTGGAAATCCTGGTACATGGGGTAGGACGCCGCGCGCATGCCGCGGTTATTTCCCATGTGCGGGCCGGTTGACCAGATCATCACCAGCTGGCGCGGGTCGCGCACCGGCAGAAGGCGAAGGATGAGCTGGTCAACCAGAGTGAAGATCGCGGTATTAGCGCCGATGCCCAGGGCCACGGAGGCAACCGCCACTGCCGTGAAAAGCGGGCTGCGGCGAAGGTTTCGCAACGCAAACCGAATATCGGACCAGATTGGGGCCATCGATTGATAGTACGAGTGAGCGGCTAAAAAGTTTGCAGAAAATACCCTGGCACCGCTGGGCGTGGGGCCGGCTCCTTGGCCCCGGCCGGCGCTCGCGCCAGCCCCCGCCCGGCATCAGATCCACCGCCAGCATAGCTGGACACTCGACGGCGCGACGATGCGAATGCCCGCCCGCGCACCCGCTGTTAAAATGGTTTCTTGCCCCGTACCCCGAGCCCGCCCGCTCTCCACTGGCCGCATCTGTATGTGGCGGTGTCCCTTACCACCCTGGCGACGCTGCTGCTGGAGTTGTCCCTCACACGCATATTTTCGGTAGTTTTCTACTACCATTTCGCCTTCCTGGCTATTTCCATCGCGCTGTTCGGGCTGGGCGCTGGAGGTGTTTTTTCCTACGTGGTGAGCGGCTGGAACGGCTCCCTGTTTCTCAAGCTGGGCCGACTGAGCCTACTCAACGGTCTGCTCGTGGTGCTGGCATTGATAGCGGTGCTCTCCCAAACCGGGGGGTTGAGCAACCTCAGGCTGTTGCTCGTGTACTTCGCCACGTCGCTGCCCTTTTTCGTTTCCGGCAGCATTGTTTCGCTGGCCATTTCCGAGACCGTCGAAAAGGTCGACCGGGTCTATTTCTTCGACCTTTGCGGAGCCGCCGGCGGCTGCCTGCTCCTGGTGCCCCTGCTCAATCACCTGGGCGGTCCGGGGACGGTGTTGTCGGTAGCCGTGCTGTTCGCGGCGGCAGCCGCCGTGTGGCACCACATGGCCGGCTCCCGGCGGGGCCGCGCCGGCTCGGTGGCCTGCGCGCTCGCGCTGGTGGCGTTTGTCTTCGTCAACGGCGCCAGCAAATTACTGGATGTGCGCTACGCCAAGGGGCAAAAGCTAAAACACGAAATCTTCGTGAAGTGGAACAGTTTTTCACGCATCGCCCTGGCGACCGGGGACGACTCCGGTATGCCCATGATCTACATCGATGCGGACGCTTCCACCGGCATAGCCAATTTCGACTTCGCGCACCTCACCGCGCGCGAGCGCCACGACCTGCTGGAGCAGGGCCCTGCCCTGCCCTACAACCTCCGTCCGGGGGCCAGGACGCTGATCATCGGCCCGGGCGGCGGCTGGGACGTAGCCCGTGCGCTGGCTTCCGGGAGCCACGACATCACCGGCGTCGAGATCAACCCCATCATCGCCACCACCATCATGCGGCAGAAGTTTCCCGCCCTCAGCCGCAACCTGTATCTGCGTCCGGACGTGCACATCGTGGTGGAGGACGGCCGCAGTTTCGTGCGCCGCAGCGGCGAAAAGTACCAGGTGCTGCAAGCTACCCTGGTGGATACCTGGGCCTCCACGGCGGCCGGCGCCTTCGCGCTCTCCGAAAACAACCTCTACACTACCGACGCCTTCGCGGATTACTTGAGCCACCTCACCGGCGATGGGATAGCAGCCTTTACCCGCTGGGGTTTCGAACCGCCGCGCGAGTCTCTGCGCCTGGTCGCCCTAGCCATGGAAGCGCTCCGCAGGCTGGGCGAGAATGCGCCCTGGCGCCACGTCATCGTAGGCCGCGAGGGGTCGGTGCAGGGCTGGGGTGCCCGCGACACGGTGCTGATCGCCCGCCAGCCATTGTCCCCCGCCGACATCGAGAGAGCGCACGCCGCCCTGAGGGCCGCCGCCATGCAGGAAGTCTACCTTCCCGGCTTGACGCCGGGCCCGGGCAACGGCAGCGAGTTTGCCGCCCTGCTGCGCAGCCGGGATCCGCGCGCCTACGAGCGCGAGTATCCTTTCGATATTTCGCCGGTCACCGACAACCGGCCATTTTTCTTCTACACCGTCCAGCCGCGCGACCTGTGGGCCTTCCTGACCAGCGCCGCACGCGATACGGCGGACTATAAGATCAACCGCGCCGTGCCGCTGCTGTTCGGCCTGATGGCCGTCAGCCTGGTGGCCACCCTTATCATCCTGGCGCTGCCGCCGGCCATCCTGGGAGCCCGCTTGCCGCGGCAAAAGGGGGTGCCCGCATTTCTGCTTTTCTTCCTCTTCATCGGCGCCGGCTACATTCTGATCGAAGTGGCGCTCATCCAGAAGTTCGTGCTCTTCCTGGGACACCCCACCTACGCCCTCACTGTGGTGATTTTCTCGATGCTGGTTTCGAGCGGCCTGGGCAGTTACTTCAGCCGCCACTGGCTGCGCCGCCCAGACGCCCTGCCGCGCGCCCTGGCGGTCATCGCCGTGCTGGTGGCCGCGCTGGCAGCTCTCACCTCGTCCATCCTGGCCGGACTGGTAGGCCTGCCCCTGGCGCTCAAGATGCTTCTCACCATCGCGATGCTGGCGCCTCCCGGCTTCGTCATGGGCATGCCCTTCCCCACCGGGCTACGGCTACTAGAGGAGTGGCACAAACCGTCCCTCCGCTGGGCCTGGTCGCTGAACGCCGCCGCCAGCGTGCTGGGTTCAGTGGGTGCCCTGGTGTGCGCGATCTACCTGGGCCTGGTCCAGACTCTACTGGTGGGCGGGTGTCTGTACCTGGCCGCCCTCGCCGTGCTGACACTGGCCCGCCGCCCGCATCCCGCCGTGGAAACTCAATCCGTAGGACAGGCCATTTCACCCGCCATCTGATTACACTGGTGGAGGAGGTCCCGATTGGCCACTACGACCCCTACCCGCCAAGCCGCCGCCGAGCGCTTCGAGGGACTTGAGCCGGAGCAGTTGATCCGGGCCTTCCGCCTGATGCATACCTCCCGTCGCCTGGACGACCGGGAGATCACGCTTAAGCGCCAGAACCGCATCTTTTTTCAGATCAGCGGCGCGGGTCACGAAGCTGTCGAGGTGGCCGCCGGTATGGCGCTCCGCTCCGGGCACGACTGGATTTATCCTTACTACCGCGACCGCGCCCTGTGCCTGACCCTGGGCGTCACGCCCTTCGAGATGCTCCTCTCCGCCGTGGGCGCCGCCGCAGACCCGGCCTCGGGCGGCCGCCAGATGCCCTCGCATTGGGGACACGCAGCCCATCGCATCGTGAGTTCTTCCTCCCCCACCGGCACGCAATATCTGCAAGCCGTGGGCTGCGCCGAAGCCTGCCGATTTCTCGAACCGGAATCCGACGAGATCGTCCTGGTGACGGGCGGCGACGGCTCGACCAGCGAGGGCGAATTCTGGGAGTCGCTCAACGCCGCCTGCCTCGCCCGCCTGCCGGTCTTGTACCTGGTGGAGGATAACGGCTATGCCATCTCCGTGCCCATCGAATACCAGACCGCCGGCGGCAGCATCTCCCGCCTGGTGGCGGGCTTTCCCGATCTGTTCCGCCAAGAAGTGGACGGCACCGACTTTCTGGCCTCCTACCGCGTGCTGAAAGCTGCAGTGGAATATTGCCGCTCGCGGCGAGGACCCGCGCTGGTGCACGCGCACGTGATCCGGCCCTATTCGCACTCCCTCTCCGACGACGAACGGCTGTACCGCACCGCCGCCGAGCGCTCCGCCGAAGCCGCCCTCGACCCGGTACTCCGCTTTCCCAAGTTCCTCATCGAGGAAGGCGTGATCGACCGGCACATGCTCCAGCGCATCACCCACGAAATCGATGTGGAGGTGAACGAAGCCACCCAGAAAGCGCTGCACGCCGCTCCGCCCGCGGCCGAAAGCGCCCTGGCGCACCTCTATTCCGACACCGTGGATCCCGCCAGCCCGGAGTTCTGCACCCCCGCGCATCTCTCCGGGGAGCCGCGCACCATGGTGGACGAACTCAATCTCACGCTGCACGAGGAGATGCGCCGTAATCCGCGCATGGTGGTCCTTGGGGAAGACGTGGCCGATTGCAGCCGCGAGGAAAACCTGCGCGAGGTGAAGGGCAAGGGTGGTGTGTTCAAGGTCACGGCCGGCTTGCAGTCCGAGTTCGGCGCGCGCCGTGCCTTCAACACCCCGCTGGCGGAAGCCGGCATCGTGGGGCGCGCCGTGGGCATGGCAACCCGCGGGCTGAAACCCGTGGCCGAAATCCAGTTCTTCGACTACATCTGGCCTGCCATGATGCAGCTTCGCGACGAACTGGCCACCGTGCGCTGGCGCTCCAACGGCGCCTTCTCCTGCCCGGCAGTTATCCGGGTGGCCATCGGCGGCTACCTCAACGGCGGCGCGGTCTACCACAGCCAGTGCGGTGAGGTCGAGTTCACGCACCTGCCCGGCTTGCGCGTGGTGATGCCTTCGAACGCCCTGGACGCCTGCGGGTTGCTGCGCACCGCCCTGCGCTGTGACGACCCTGTGCTGTTCCTGGAGCACAAGCGGCTCTACCGCGAGCCCTACAACCGCTCGCCGCATCCAGGGCCGGACTATCTCATCCCCTTCGGCTGCGCCAAAGTGGTCAAGCCGGGCAACTGCCTCACCGTGGTCACTTACGGCGCGCTCGTGCAAAAAGCCCTGCAAGCCGCCCTGGACGTGGAAAGGAGAGATCCGGAAGCCAGTATCGAGATCATCGACCTCCGCACGCTCCAGCCTTACGACTGGGAGGCCATTCGCTGCTCCGTGGAAAAGACCAGCCGCGTGCTGGTGGCGCACGAGGATTGTCTCTCCTGGGGCTATGGCGCGGAACTCGCCGCGCGCATCGCCGGCGAACTGTTCAGCCGCCTCGATGCACCCGTGGGGAGAGTGGGCGCGCTGGATACCTGGATCGGCTACCATCCGCAACTCGAGGCCGCCACGCTCCCGCAGGTGGACCGCCTGGTCTCCGAGTTCGAACGGCTTCTGGCTTACTAACGCGCGCGGCCTGCGTTTCGCCCAGCGGATATAATCGACGTATGTCCGAAACCAGCCTGGACCGGCGCAATTTCCTGCGCGGCGTCTCCGCCGCCACCGCACTTTCGTATTCGCGCGTGAGGGGAGCCAACGACCGCATCAATCTGGGCGCCATCGGCGTGGGGGAACGCGGCCGCCACGACATGTCGAAGTTCCAGAAAGACTCCCACGTGGACGTGCTCGCCGTTTGCGACATCTACAGCGAACAGATCGACAAAGCCCGCCAGATGGCCCCCCACGCCAAGAGCTTCACCGACCACCGCAAGCTCCTGGAGATGAAGGAACTCGACGTGGTGCTGATCGCCACGCCGGACCACTGGCACGCGCGCACCGCTATCGACGCGCTAAACGCCGGCAAGGACCTCTACGTGGAGAAGCCCCTGACCCTCAAGATCGAGGAGGGACCCCAGATCGTCAAGGCGGCCCGCATCCACGACCGCATCTGCCAGGTAGGTATGCAGCAGCGCTCCGGCAAGCACTACCTGCAAGCCAAACGCGAGTACTTCGACACCAACCGGCTCGGCAAGATCACCCTGGCGCGCACCTGGTGGCACGGCAACACCTATCATCTGCGCCGCGCCCCGGACTACTTGCGGCAGAAGCCTTCCAACCTGGATTGGGCCCGCTACCTGGGTCCGCTGAAGTGGCGCGACTGGGACCCGCAGCAGTATTGGAACTGGCGCGCCTACCTGGATTTCGGCGGCGGCCAGGTCACCGACCTGTTCACCCACTGGATCGATGTAGTGCACATGTTCATGGGCCAGGATGTGCCCATCTCCGCCGCGGCCGCTGGCGGCGTCTACAACTACAAAGATGGCCGCACCGCGCCAGACACGATCAACGTTCTGCTCGAGTATCCCGGCCAGTACACCGCTACCTTCGAGGCTACCCTGGCTCCCGGCATCACCGGCGCCGCCGTCGAGATGTGCGGCACTGAAGGGCGCCTCTACATCGACCGCGGCCGCTTCGAATTTCATCCCGTGGGCAAAAATGCGCAGCCCACCGTGGTCAAGGCTTACTCCGACCTGGACCTTGATCACGTGACCAACTTCCTGGACTGCGTCCGCTCGCGGCAGTTGCCCAACGGCGACGTGCTCATCGGGCACCGCTCCGCCCAGGCTTCCCACTTGGGCAACATCGCCTACATGCAGAAGCGCCGCATCGACTTCGATCCGGTGCGCGAGGAAATTCAGCCCTTCTGAGTGCTATACTATTGAATTCAAGCCTGTAGCGCCCATCTGACAGCTTCGAAGGAGTGGTTTCTTCATGATTTCGGCAACACAAATGCGCCCGGGGATGGTGATCAAGTTCAACAACGAGCTGTATTCCATCTTTAGCGTTAACCACCGCACCCCCGGCAACCTGCGCGGCTTCGTGCAAGCCAAAATGCGCAGCCTGCGCAGCGGTTCCATGATCGAGCACCGGTTTTCCTCGGAAGACCGCGTCGAGCGCGCCCTGCTCGAAGAGCACGAAATGGAGTACCTGTACGACGACGGCGAGTACTTCTACTTCATGAACACAGAAAACTACGAGCAGATGCATCTCACCAAGGAGATCCTGGGCGACGCCATCAGCTACCTGATTCCGCAGCTTCACGTGAACGTGGAATTTTACGACGGCAAGCCCATCAGCGTGGAGTTGCCCGCCACCGTGGACATGACCGTGGTGGAGACCGAACCGGGCCTCAAAGGCGCCACGGTTTCGAACGTCACCAAGCCGGCGAAGCTCGAAACCGGGCTGGTGGTGCAGGTGCCGCCCTTTATCAACCAGGGCGAAAAGATCCGCGTGAACACGGCCGAGGGCACGTATCAGGAAAGAGCCTGAAGGGCCACGGCCAGTTCTTCTTCTTCCGCCGGAAACACGGTTCGCAGATCCACCAGCAGGCGGTCGTCTTCGATGCGCGCAATGACCGGCGGTTCGCCGGAACGTAGCTTGCGCGCGGCCGCCACCACATCGGCGCACGCTAGCGCCATCAAGCAAGTGGGGATTGCCTGCTCCGGCGTGGCGCCGCCACCGATCACGGATTCGCCGGGAATCAGCTCCGCCCGCACATTTCTGGCCCGCGCCAGCAAGCCTTCGGCGCGCCGCCGGATTTCAGCTTCCGTTTGGCGGATCATGCGCAGCGCTGGAATCTCGTCCCAGCGCTCCAGCAGCAGGCGGCGTAGCGTGACTTCGAGCGCCTGGTAGATCATCTTGTCCACGCGCAGGGCGCGGAACAGAGGATTACGCCGCAGCCGCGCCACCAGTGCTGGCCGGCCTGCCAGGATGCCTGCCTGGGGCCCCCCCAGCAGCTTGTCCCCGCTGAAGGAAACCAAATCCGCTCCCGCGCGCAGGCTCTCCGCGACCACCGGTTCTTCGATGCCATACGGCCGCAGGTCTGCCACGCAACCGCTGCCCAGGTCCTCGTACACCGGAATCTGTCGCTCCCGCCCCAGCGCCGCCAGTTCGGCCAGCGCAGGGCGCGCCGTGAAGCCCTGAATGCGGAAGTTGCTGGGATGCACGCGCAGCAGCAGCCGCGTGCGCTCGGTGATGGCCGCGCGGTAGTCCTCGATGCCGGTCTTGTTGGTGGTGCCCACCTCGCGCAGCACAGCGCCCGAGCGCGCCATGATATCCGGAATGCGGAAACCGTCGCCGATCTCGATGAGCTCCCCGCGGGAGACGATCACTTCGTAGCCGGCAGCCAATTCGTGGAGCGCCAGAAAAACGGCCGCGGCGTTGTTGTTCACCGCGATGGCCGGCCGGCCCAGCAGGCGCTCGAACAGCGCGCCGGTGTGCGCGTCGCGCTTGCCGCGCCGGCCGCTCGCCAAGTCATACTCCAGGTTGGTGTAGCCGGCTGGCAGTTCCAGGGGACCCAGCGGCGCCCGGCCCAGGTTGGTGTGTAGCACGACGCCGGTGGCATTGATCACCCGCTGCAAGGATGGTCGCGCGAGAGCCTCAAGTGCCGCTGCAGCGCGCCGTTCCACGAACGCGCCGTTGGCTTCGCGCCCCGCCCGGATCTCCGCCCGGGCCTCCTCTAGCGCACGGCGCGCCTCGTCCACCACCAGCGCGTGCGGCACCCCCGGAGCGTCGGCTGCCAGCCGTTCCGCGGCCTCGTGCACCGAAGGCAGCCCGCGCAGCTTCTCCCCTGCATCCACGCCTTGATCGTAAACGCTTGTGCAAGCAGGCCGCAACAGATTACACTAATGGTTTCGGGGCGTGGCTCAGCCTGGCTAGAGCGCCTGGTTCGGGACCAGGAGGTCGGTGGTTCGAATCCACTCGCCCCGACCAAATTCCTCCAAAAATCAGCTACTTGGACATTTCGATTTGTGTGCTGTCGAGCGTGAAAAACAGCGTTGCCCTTTTCTTGCCCTTTTCGTGCAACGGCACTGCTGTTCTCGTGCAGGCTTCGTTCATCGGTGGTGTGCAGTACTGTGCACCACTGATCTAAATGCAGGCCATTCACCGGACATCCAACGCCCAGCAACCCGCAGCACCGCTCGCTGCTGAAGCGAAGAGAGTCTGAGGTGCTTGAGCGCGCGCTTCAGGCGGACGACAGGTTCAGCGTTCTCGAGAAGGGACGCGTTACCAAGGCCAGCTGCTGCTTCCAATGCAGCGCACTTCCCAGTCAGCGTGAGGTCGGAGTGCTCAAGTGCGTCCATCACCACCAGCAGCCCTCCCAACATCTTCTCTTCTGCTCCTGAAGTCATTCCTCAAGTTTACGTCGGCTGAACCCCAATAATTTCGGTGGAGCTATTCGAACCCCAAGACATCGTTAGCAGGCGTAGGTCGAACGGCGCCATCTCCGGGAAGCGGAGGGCGTCACACACCTCCGGGAGGCTGTGATGCGGGGCGCAGCAGAACGAGTCTTCCCGATTCTGATGACCCCACGCGGCCGGCGCTTAATTCCCGTGGCCCTCGGCATGGGCAAACCAGAAACCGAGATTGCGCAGACGGTTTCGTGAGTCGTCTGTTTCGCCGAAGACGGTCTTCCAGCGCGGCCGTCGGCACGGCCGTTCGGGAGTAGCCTGCCACTCGGTCCTCGCTGGCGGTCCGCATGAGGGGCGCGTAGGAGGCTTAACTCGATCAATACTCTGCGATCAGCACTAGCGCAACGATCATCAGAACGCATCCGCCAATCCTCGGCCAGCTCGCCGGATGCGGGTCGAACCCGATCCAGCCGAAGTGGTCGACGGTCACAGAAAACACGAGTTGTCCCGTTACAACTAGCGCGGTTAGCGCGGTAGCACCCATTTGGGTTGCCAGCACGATTGTTCGCCTACGGCGCGCTTTCCGTGATTCTCGTCATCTACTTGACCCAACTCGGTCTCACAGATGCGCAGACGGGTGTTCTCCTGACCTTGACGTTAATCGGCGATACGATCGTTTCGCTGTGGCTGACGACGAGGGCAGATCGGTTCGGAAGACGTCGAACCATGGTCATCGGCGCGCTCCTGATGGCCGGCGCTGGCATCGTCTTTGCGTCGACCAGGAATGTGTTAGCGCTCGTGGTCGCCGGAACCGTGGGCGTGATCACCCCAAGAGGACATGAGGTGGGCCCGTTCCTATCTATCGAACAGGCGACTCTGTCCCACGTCGTGGTCGATCGCGCACGGACGCGTGTCTTTGCCTGTCATACGCTGACCGGAGCTGTTGCGACGGATTGGGTTCCTGGACCGCTGGACTGATGTGCCAATCCCCGATGGAGTACTTTTCAACTCGTCTACTGCCCACAAGACGCTGCGAAAAATGCTGATCGACGATAACCAGCTCGAGGCCGTGATCTCGCTCCCCTCTGGAGTGTTCAAGCCATACGCAGGTGTCTCAACTGCAGTCCTTGTTTTCACGAAAGGCGGCCGAACCGACCACATTTTCTTCTATGATGTCCAAGCCGACGGCTTTTCCCTTGACGATAAGCGTCAAGAGATTGAGGAAAATGACCTGCCGAATTGCCTACGGTGCTGGCGCGAGCGCGATCCGAGAACACATACAGATCGAACGGCGCAAGGCTTTTTCGTGCCGGCAGATGAGGTAAGGCAGACGAACTATGAACTCTCGGTAAATCGATACAAGCGATCTGTGTACGAGGAGGAGAACTATGATCCCCCGAAGGCAATCTTGGAGCGCATGGCCACACTCAATAGGGCCATTGAATCCGACATTGCGGATCTGGAGGGTTTACTTTCATGAATCTCGTGCCGCCACCAATGGGTTGGAGACGGATGCCTCTGTCGAAGCTCTGCACTATCGTATCCGGAGCTACGCCTTCAAGGGCAAGGCCGGAATACTGGAACGGCCGGATCGCATGGGCGACTCCCAAGGACATCAGCGGATTGGTAGGCTCAGTGCTTCAGGATACACAAGAACACATCTCCAGCCTCGGTTACGAAAGCTGTTCAGCTACGTTGCTGCCCAAGGGCTCGGTCCTATTTAGCTCAAGGGCCCCGATCGGTTTGGTCGCAATTGCTGGCAGGGAAATGTGCACAAACCAGGGTTTTAAGAGCCTCGTTCCGGGTTCAGACATAGAGCCTAAATTCCTGTTTTGGACTATGCAACGGCTCGCACCTCAAATAGCCGCTCTCGGCGCAGGATCCACGTTTAAGGAGGTCTCGAAGCGCATCGTTGCGGAATTCGAAATCGATCTTCCGCCCCTCGGAGAACAGCGCCGGATAGCTGAGATCCTCGATAAGGCAGATGCTATCCGTCGTAAGAGTGAAGATCTGCTCGCCCTGGCAGACAGCTTCCTCCGAGCAGCCTTCATTTACTTGGTAGGGCACAAGAACGACGATTATGAAACCTGGCCTACGTACCCGATTCGAGAGCTCGCTGCACAACATGCAGGCGCGATCAGGACCGGGCCATTTGGCAGTGACTTGCGACACAGCGAATTCGTGGAAGACGGTGTCGCCGTACTCGGAATCGATAACGCAGTTAACAACCGGTTCTGCTGGGGGGAGCGCCGATTTATCACTGAAGCAAAGTACGAACAACTGAAACGTTATCGTGTCTATCCGCGCGACGTGATTATTACGATTATGGGAACTGTCGGCCGCTCTGCAGTCATCCCAGATGATATATCGCAAGCTATCACCACGAAGCATTTGGCTACTATCACCGTGGATCACTCTAAAATATTGCCTGAATTCCTTTCATTTGCGATTCACTCGGACCCGTTGATGTGGAGGCAAATCGAGCGAGCCAATAAAGGAGCAATTATGCCAGGCCTCAACCTCAGTATCATAAAGGGCCTAGAGATTCGCCTTCCACCGGTTGAAAGTCAGCGAAGATTTGCTCTTTTGTCCGAAAAGATCCAGGCGATGAAATCATGTACCTCGATACCCGCGTCTAGCGGAGAGCAACTCTTCAATTCGCTAGCACAAAGAGCATTTCGGGGGCGGTTGTAATGCGCTCGCTCGAATGCGTAGAAGCGGAGCCATATGCGACTCAAGGCAATCACCCTCGAGAACTTTAAAGGCGTTGGCTTCCAACAACGGATTGACTTCAAACCGATAACTCTACTCTTCGGCCCAAATAGCGCAGGCAAGAGCACCGTACTTCAGGATCTGCACTACTTACGCGAGATTCTCCAACGCCGGAACATCAATCCTGATGTGACGATCACGGGTGGACTTACGGATTTGGGCGGCTTTCAGGCAGTAGTCCACAACCATGACCTTCGGCAGCCCGTTCGCATTAAGGTGGAGATCGATTTGGGTGACGAACAGGGGGCAGCAGAACTCCCGTTGAACGCTGGGAGGAGTTTTGAGGCTGTGAACTTCGCCTCCTCAGCAGAATCTGTGGGTTGATTCTGGCTCCGGCAATCGTCCCAAGTTGTGATACAGCGCGATTTCCATGGCCTCATAGGTGCGAAAGCCGTAGGATC
>JAJPJX010000022.1 GCA_021324015.1 Solibacteraceae bacterium
AAGTGCTCCCATTCGTCGCAGTCAAACAGCTTGTCAGCCAGGTAATTCAGTCGTCGCTCTGCCCACAGATTCTGCTATAGAGCCGAAACATATTGCGGGAGTATTTGATCGTCGCCGCTAAATGCAAGTTGACCACTAGACCTGACAGGCTGGGCGTTAAGGTCACCTACGTGTGCCAGACGAGCGAAACCGGAATCAACATTCGCATTCTCCTCGCTGCGCTTAGGCGTCTTTACGATTACCTGATAACGAGCGGCAGTTACAGCTATCCGAATCCGTTGATCCAGGAGCAAATGGAACAGGTCAAGGCCGATCTGCGAAACGGTTATCGGCAAGCGGTTCGGGCCGCCGAGGGGCGAGATCCAATGCCGCCGACGAGCGGTGTGGATCCACCATTCGGAATTCGGCTCTCCGCAAACTACTTTCGGTGCATGGACAACGAGTGGATTCCTCGGACGATCGACGATCCCGACTTCCCGCACCTCGTATACAGTGCCGGCAAGGAATACGGCTGGGGCCTGCTCGAACTATGCGTGGTGCGAATACTGTTCGAATCGGGAGCTCGCATCAGCGAGGTCCTCGACCTAACCGCGCTCGACTGGTCGGTGAGCCAGTTCCTGAATCAGTTTACGGCCCGTAACAAAGGCAGTTTCGGTGTCAGAACAAAGAGGCTGGTGGTGTCGCCGGCGACGGCGAAACTCTGCCGCCGGTACTTTGATGACGACCGTGACGGGCGTCGCGCCCACGACCGGCAGCGGCTCGCACTCAATGACCTCGCGAAACTGGACCCGGAAGCGCTGGAGAAAATCCCGCTGTTTCTCAATGACCGCGGCACGCCGATGAAAGCCAAGATATTCCGGCGGGGGCACTGGGCGCCAGCGTTGAAGGTAGCGGGCATTCATGCGAGCCCGCATCTGGCCAGGCATTGGTTCGTCACGAATGCGCTCCGCACGATCGAGAAGACTGCTAAGGATGAAGGCGAAGTCGTTCGCCGCAAGGGCGAGTTGGTTCAGTACGTGGCGTGGCGAACTGCGGAGCGAACACTGAAGGCGTATGAACACGTGGCCCGCGATGCCAGCTTCGTTACGACCACGTTGACCAGTATTCATACTGCCATGAAGAAACGGGAGGACGCTATTCGGAAGAACCCGTCGGAGCTCGCACGGTATCAGCCCGTTGAGCAGATCAAGGCCACTGGGCGCAACGACCCCGAACTGGCCTTGCTGACCGGAGTGTATGCATGACTTCTCAAGAGGTCGCGCGACGAATAGAGGCTGAACTCGGCCCGGCCTGGCCACGAAACCGCGAGATCCCGAATGCTGTATTGGCTCCCCTTTGTGATGCCTTGTGGGAGGAGGGAATCATCCCGAACCGCCGGGTACTCCAACGTTACCTACCTAATTGGAATGACCACGCGATGGGCCCAGGAGTAGTTGCTTGGCGGGTTCAGAAGGGACTGCCTCAGCAAGGGGTGCGTGGTCCGCGTACTGTGCCTACGAACCTAGCCGAGTTAGCGAAGGTTGTCAGTCCAGCAATCACCGGTGCGCCGCACACCTGTTTTGATCCGGACAACGACGGTCGGTGGCCAACACCTTCGTTATCGGTGCTCGCATACCTGGGCAGGATTGAAAATCAGTCAGTTCGTGACGCTATGGCGTTGTTTGCCATTCTCCGCGCAGATCGCAACCAGTTTTCAATGCGTAATCAGATCTGCAATTTCGCCTATATCATGCGAAGGGTGATGATCGAGCAAACGATCGAAGACGTGGCCTCGATCGATGCGAATGATCTGCTGTTCCGGATTCATGTTGGTGAGGTCGGCAAGGGGCTGACGGATCACCAGCGGCGCACTCTGATCGGAGAGTGGAGCGCCGTACGAAACGTCTACGATGAGTACGCTGAGCAGTTGACCCAGGAACAACTTGAGCGGATGTCCCGTTTTTTTATCAAGCCGCTGACTGACCGGAGGAAACTAGCGCGACACACTGCGTGCGCCAGTGTTCATCGCGAGCAGCAGGAGCGCGTCAAAAGCAAAACCGACGCCGTTCAGCAACAGTTTTATCGGCTCAGATTCGTCGCCGCCATTCGCTGCAACCAAGTGCGAAGGCTATACACGGCTGTGAGAGAAGCAATCTCGTTCGTTGAAAAGAATCGTATTGCCTACCCTCACGAATTCAGCTATGAGGAGACCGTACAAACGCCGAGTGGCCGCGCCGTTCGGCAGCGTGTGGAGTTGACGCTGTGGGATGCGGTATCGGTCCGGGAGCATGCCATCGCGTTAGGCTACGCCGAATCGCGCTGCACCACCAACCAGAGGCTTTGGCGGGAAGGCCGATACTCAGCGGCGCGCGTGCCACATTATGTGGAGTACAACGCAACGGTTTCGCTGGAACGAGCCTGTCCCGCCGAACCATTCTGGTTTCTCGAAATCTTTCGGCACCGTGTCTTTCGGCGTGTCGAGATGCGCCCGGATTCCGAACTGCCGGAGAGACGCCAGGAGTTTGACCGAAAGTGGGGATACCAAAGTTGCGTTCCGTGGTCGGATGGCGGAATCCTAGCGCTGGGCGCCGCGGACTATCGGCCGTTGGATTATCTTCACACTAAGGAAGGGCACGAGTTCCTGCCGTATGAGGGAATCTACGCCGCAGCGCTGTTCGGGGGACTGACGGTGCGGATGGGCACCATCACCGGTGCTCGCGGAGGAGAGATCCAGCAAATTGCGCAAAGCCCCGAGTGTTTCAAGCAACTCGACAATGTGGGTCCGAAGGCGGCAACGCGATGGGTGTTGAGGATGGTCCCGAAAGGGCGAAAGGAACGCGCCGACTATTACATCGACGAGGATACGAAGAATCATCTCGTAGAGTTGATCCGATTTCAATGTGCGCGGTTGGGCACGACCCTACTGCCGGTCGTGAAGTCGGAATACGGCAAAACACCTCCGGACCGATACGTGCTGCAGTGGAATACCCACAGCGTTGACCTGCAGGTTCTAAATACGCTCATTCGATTTCTCCTGCACGGCGTATTGCTGCAGGCGATGGACGGAACGGTAGTTCACCTGACGTCGCACCTTCTCAGGCACGCCTTCGCGAACGAGATGGCAGAACTGAAGGTTCCTGTGGACATCATCGCGACGTTGTTGCACCAGCGGGACAAGACCGTTACGAAATACTATTCGCGACCCACGCCTACGCAGGTCATCCGCGCGGCGGAGATGATCTTCGTGGACCGTATCGACGTCGGCGCAGAGGCATTGCGCAGCCCCGACGAGATCGGGCGGATGCTGGAAGATGCAGAAGGCAAACTGGGCGCCCTCACCGAGGTGTTCGGCGGTACCTGTGTCGTGGCGAACATGTGTCCGGCGAAGTTCGCCTGTGTGGGGTGCGCCGGCAACGCTCCGGATCCTGCTAAGCGATACCAGATCGAACAGAAAATGGCCTGGGCGGAGGTGCAGATCGGCTTTGCTGGGCGAGAGCAATTGCCTGCCGAAGAGGCAAAGCTGAAGCAACTGGTTGCCGACTGCAAGCTGGTTTTGGAAGAAATGGCGCTGATCGAAGCCGCGCGGGCGGACCAATCGCAGGGTGTTACGGTCCGTCATGAGCATGGAAAGCAATGATGCCGCGGATGTCGAAACGCCCAACACCGGAATGGCTGCGCCCTCGTTGGGAGCAGAAAACGAAGGAAACCGCCGCCCGCGTCCAGGAGGCTGTCGATCAGTTGCGCCGCCAGGGTCGCAAGATCACGCTGGATGCCATTCGCGACACGATCCGTTCAACCTGCGGTGTTTCGATTTCGACTAACACCATTAAAAGGAACGACCTCGCGTATCAGATCTACGTGGCCCATCGTCCGCGGCCGCGTGTTTCATGCCTGCCGGACCCGGGCCTCAGACAGATCATCCAGAACGCGCCAGCCGAAGAACGTCACGGGTTGCGTTCGAAAATCTCACGCCTGCGGCGCGAGTGCAAGGACGTCCTGGTTGCAAGAGTCGTCTCGCTGGAGAGCGCCGCCGGGAAACAGAGAGACGTCGAGAACCGGCTTCGGGAAGAGATCCTTCGCCTAAGCGAGCCATAATGAGCGACCCGCCCCCAAAGCTGAAACATCCGACCGGTTGGTTTGCGGCGGGCCGTGAAGTCACCCACGCGCTGGAGCTGTTGTCCGACGGCGCGTTCAAGCTGTACATTTATCTTTGTCTTCACGCCGACCGCAGGAGTGGGCAGTTATGTGCTGAACAGGCTCGCCTGGCGAAGGCCGTTGGCAAGAGTCGGCGGTCGGTGGTGACATATCTGGATGAACTCCGGCAAAGGGGAGTCTGTAGCATCCATGCTGCCGTGAACCAACATGTTGGAGGTCAGATTGAGATCTGTGATGCGTTCTGGCCATACGACAGAGTGCTGCCATCCACAAGCGGCGGGGCGCTCCCAGCTTTCATCGAGCAAACGAAGCGCCTGCTCGCCGCCAGACGCTGCATAGGCATCACGTTTGCCGAGGCTGACGCCCGGCTGGCGGCATCTTTGTTCGACCGTCACATTCCTATCGAGGATGTCGAGCACGCGGTACTCCTGGGGTGTGCACGTAAATACGTGACACTGATCAACCGGCAGCGCGGTGAGCTGATCGCCAGTTTCAGCTACTTCGCGAACGTGATCGAAGAGGTTCGGGAACTGAAGATGCCGACGGAGTACTGGCACCACCTCCAAATGCGCGTCGCCCGACTTGAACAGCAGTGGACTCAAATGATGGCAGCGGGAGAGAGCACGACTGCTGCTCCCATCCTCGGGTGACCCGTTCTCGCGGCTACGCTACGGACAGCGTTAACCGGCCATTCGATCGCCTCCGGGGTGCCGGCTTAATCACAATATGGACATCCAGGCCCAGTCGAGTGAGGCATTCCAGCAAACGATGCTCCGAAATGCCGCGAAACCGTCCTTTCAGAAGAGCGGAAACCTTGGGTTGCGTCAGCCCCAGAATCTCGGCGGTTTGAGCTTGGGTGAGCGCGCGCCTTTGGACAATTTCGGCGATCTTGGCGGTCAATCGGGCCTTTACCAGCATAGTGTCGCTGTCCGGGTAGCCGAGATCGGCATACACGTTCCCTGATCCTTGCTCGACTGGAATTCCCCGCACGACCCGTTGTTTCTTCATCGCTGTAGCTCCTTTGCGATCTGCTCCGCAGCTTTGAGCCGTTCGCGGATCAGGTCGATATCGGCTTTGGGCGTGGCTGCGCCGCGTTTGGACTTCTTCTGAAAGACATGCAACACGAATACCGCGCTTTCGAAACGCACGGTATAGACGGCTCGAAATGTGCTTCGGTCCCAATCCTCCACAACCTCAACGACACCGGCAGAGCCGAAACCTCTGAGGGGCTTGGCCTGCTCGTGCTTTTTGCCGTCCTGGGCCAGGTAGAGTGCGAATCCAAAGAGGTCTACGACCGGCCCCGGCAAGGAAAGCAAATCCCGCTTTGAACTTCCCACCCAGTGCAGCGGCTTCAAAGAGGGGCGGCTCTCCATCTCTACTTCATTATACCCATATTGGTATAGGGCCTACCAGGAAGGAATTCATGAGAATCCAAGGAAGGCTCCGGCTCGGCTACTTTCCTCTACCAGTTTCCGAAGCCCGGCGTATCAGAGCTTGGCTGTGTTGCCCAGTTTCGGCGTATTCCGCCATTGATCCGTGCATCGGCGACGGGACTGCGTTCTCGGAGATTACCGGAGGGACCTCCGCCCGTCGATACGGAGTCGAGTTGGATGCATATCGAGCGGAACTGGCGCTCGCCGTCGTGGATGACTTGATTCATGGCGACTGCCTTGAGGTACATTGTCCAGTTGAATCAGCCGGGCTACTGTTCCTAAACCCGCCCTACGACTGGACCACAGGGGTCACTCGAAGCGAGCGTACGGAACGGGTGTTTCTTGCGCATACGTATCGCTGGCTCAAAGTTGGCGGTGTTCTGATCCTTGTGGTTCCGGCACCTCACCTCCGGGAGTGCGCCGAGATCCTGGCATCGCAGTTTAAGGACACGCGAGTCTTCCGCCTTACTGATCCAGAGTGTGTGCGCTATCGCCAGGTGGTCGTCTTGGCAAAACGGCGCAGCCGGCGCGAGCGTGAGCAGTTGAGGGACAATGAGATTGTCGCGCGACGCGCTCAGTTGGTGAACGTCGGAGGACAGTATGAGCGCCTTACCCCTTTGGGCGATGTCGGCACACCGTTATACGAGATTCCCGAAGGCGACCCGCCCAAACTGGAATACCGCGGCCTTCCATTGGACCCGATTGAGGACCTGCTGCCGCGCTCGTCAGCCTACCGGCAAGCTGCTCGAATCCTGTTCCCCGAACCAGCCACAATCAAGGCACGACCACTAACACCGCTGCATAGCGGTCATGTAGCGCTGTGCGCCGTAAGCGGATTGTTGAACGGGATCTTCGGTTCTGGCGAGGACCTGCATGTCGCAGTATGGCAGGCCGTCAAAGTGGTGGATCGATCAGAGGAGACGCAGGAAGACGGGACGATTGTCGTCCGGGAGCGCGAACGATTCAGTAATGAGCTGATGATCGTTTTCGCTTCAGGCGAAACCGCGATACTGCATTGACACATGCCCCCCGGGGTTGTCCTTCTGCCTTTCGGGCACAGGCCGCCAATTACTTACGTTCATCGCTTCTGCGATGAACGCTGAGGCAAGCGACAAAACGATGGGGGCCATACCGGATGTTTCGCACTTCCAGATCCGCTGACCGCCAGGATCCGACACGACTACGCGGCCAAGTACCTGAGCACTGTTAATCCGGTTCGTTCAAGCATTCATTTGGAAGGCGGTAGATCCAGGTCGACGATCGTCCAAGGAAATGTCTACCCGCCGCGAAGTCATACCGAGGCGAGGCCTCAGGCCTGAGCCTCCAGCACTTGCCAGCACTGCCGCGACCAGAATCACTGCAAAGGGACTGGGCCGCGGGTGCTCGACGCTCGCACAACCTGATCTTGTACGACGTGTGAGCCCGCCTTTGCCACCGGCTTCGTTGCCAACGGTCATTGCACCGGAATACTCACTGCCGTCCCTGAAATCCAGGCCGCGCTTACCTGAATGCTTGCAGGTCCCTTTGCAGCATCGGGAGGCACTCGAAAATTCACCTGGTATCCGCCTACAGAGCCAGGATAGCCCACCGCGCTCAATACCTCCGCGGGCTTTCCATTGACGGTCACCTCGACTGGTGAGTTAACGGCCGCTAAAGGGTTCGACGGAAACGGCGCGCCAGGGTCAACTCCCGGATTGACCGGGCCGAGACCCCTTGCAAAAAGAGACAGTATCTCCCCTGCCGCCGCCGGCTTGGACGCGGTGACGAGAGAGAAGTCGCTGGAATGGGTGATGGCAAGCCCGTCAGAGGACATCACAACCTCAGGGCTCTCCATGGGGATCAACTGGACTACCAACTGAGTTGACCCACCTCCATTCCGGCGCCGGTTGGCGGGGTCTTCCGTGATTGAGGCGCCGCGCATTGGCGGCACACCCGGCGGGTTGTTCCCCGCGCCCACCTGCCCGCGGGCGCCAAGGAATGCTCCCGTACCGCCGGTAACCACGAAATTGCTCCCGCTGACATTCGAAGGAGATCCCGGTGGCGGAGCGCCAGCGGGGAATCCGCTGGCCATGATGGTCCCGATCGGGGTTCCGTCGCTCTTCAAGATTTCGAAGCTGATCACTTGTACTCCATTCCGCACCGTGTCAGCGATCGCCTGCCCGGGCGTGGGGGCTGTACGAACATACCCGCCCCCCGGCCCCGTGCTGGTAAAAGTTCCCAACACGGGCTGGCCGTTAACGGCTCGAATATCGCCGATCATGACGTTCCGGAAGAAGTTGTTCGGGTGTCCTGGCGTGGTCACGTTGGGATCAGTGGCAAACTTTGAAGGGTCAGATGTGTCTTCGATATACAAGACAACATTTGCCGTGTCGATCCGCAGAATTGTGGGCGTCGGGACTTGCGCCAGACCCATGTGAGAGAACGCGGCAGCGCACAGAGTTGCCAGCGCTGTTTTCCAAAGCCGAGGTCGTGACAGAGTCGTTATGTGTTTCATTAGTGTAGCCTCCTTATCGCGCCGCGCCTGGAAGCCCTTCCTGTCCGGCGGGTACCGAAATCGCTCCCGTAATTTCCCCCGTTTCGGTTGTCATGAAGACGGTGGGTGGCACGGTCGAGAAATCAGCTACCGCCAGCAGCGCCGCGGTCTCGGTATACGTCAGGACGCCGGAAGCATTCTGGAAACGGCCGGTCCCACCCGTGATTTCCAGGGTCAAAGTACAACGGGCTACTTTTTGCACCATATCTATGCAATCACCCCCTTCTTTTGGCTTGATACTGAACGTCAATAGACTCCCATCTTCAAAGCGAAAAATGCCCCCGCCGAACGCCGCTGGGAGAAAAGGGCCCGGGCAAGCGCCGATGCTCTGCGGAGGAATCGAGGCGGCCCTGAGATCCCGATAAGTGAACGGGCCCAGCGAACCGTTCCCAGCGACATGCTCTTCAAAGTTAACGGTGTTGGGTTGTTTCAGATCGATCGGGCTGGGCCCGCCACTTCCCGAAAACCTCATGTTTACCGGATGCTGTTGCGCGTAGACGCTTGCGGCGCCGAGAGTGAGCATCAGCGCCAGGGTTGCGATGTGTTTCATGCGTATCTCCTGTCTGCGGTTTGGGGGGGATAATTCTTGTTCCCCTTCCGCCGGTACAGGCGGAAGGCTTCAGCAAATGCCGCCACGGTCTGGTATATTTTTTTTGCCTGGAGGAGAACGCGCTGTCCACCGACGTGTCCTCTGCTGAAATCACGGCATTATTGAAAGCCTGGAGCGGCGGCGACGAAGCCGCCCTGGGCCGGCTGACGGAGCGTGTCTATCCCGAATTGCGCCACATGGCCCGGCGGTATATGAAAAACGAACGCCGGGGCAATACCCTCCAGACAACCGACCTGGTCCATGAGGCTTATCTGCGGCTGGTGGACGTGACCAAGGTCGAATGGCGGCAGCGCGCGCAGTTTTTTGCGATAGCCGCGCAGATCATGCGCCGTATCCTGGTGGACGCCGCGCGCAGACGCGCCGCAGACAAGCGCGGCGGCGACGCTGGCAAAGTGAACCTGGATGAAACAGCCCTCCTGTCGAGCGCTCCGGACCGATCCATTCTGGCCCTGGATGAGGCCCTTACGGCGTTCTCGCGGATTGCCCCGCGCCAGGCCAAGGTGGTCGAATTGCGATACTTCGGCGGATTGACCGAGAAAGAAATCGTCGCGGCTTTGAACATTTCACCGCGCACAGTCGAGCGTGACTGGGATCTTGCGAAGGCTTGGCTCTTCCGAGAGTTAAGCCATAAAATAGAAGATCCACCAACACATGACTCCGGAGCGCTTCCATCAAGTTGAAGAGCTATACCAGGCCGCTCGCGAGAGGCCCGCGGAGGAGCGCGCGGCATTGTTGGCCCAGACCGATCCCGAATTGCGGCGCGAAGTAGAGTCGCTGCTCGCACAGCGCCCTGGCGTTGAATTCCTGGATCGGCCTGCCATTCACAATGCCCCGCCAACGCTGGAGGGTTTGACCCTCACTCGAGTGTCCGCCGGGGCGAGCCTCGGGCCGTTCCGTATCGAAAGCAAACTCGGCGAGGGCGGCATGGGCGAGGTGTTTCGCGCTGTCGACACGCGCCTCGGCCGGCCTGTCGCTATCAAGTTCGCCTACGAACAGTTCAGCGCCCGTTTCGAGCGCGAGGTGCGTGCGATTTCGTCACTGAATCACCCCAACATCTGCACGCTCTACGACGTTGGGCCGAACTATCTGGTGATGGAACTGGTGGAGGGCGAGACCTTAGCGGGCCGGCTGAAGAGCGGACCCCTTCCGTTAAAGACGGCGCTCCTTTACGCCTCGCAAATCGCGGCTGCGCTGGCGGAGGCGCACGTCAAGGGAATCATTCACCGCGATTTGAAGCCGGGCAACATTATGATCGCGAAATCCGGCGTGAAAGTTCTGGATTTCGGATTGGCGAAATCGGGCGCGGACGAAAACGTCACGGCCAGCCACATGGCGATAGGCACGCCGGCCTACATGGCGCCGGAACAGCGGGAAGGCAAACCTGCCGATGCGCGGACCGATATTTACTCGTTCGGTTGCGTCCTCTATGAGATGTTGACCGGCGGGCGGGCCGGAGCCCGGCGGAGGCGCGTTCCATCACGAAAAGTACAAAGAATAGTCAACCGATGTCTGGAAGAGGACCCTGGAAGGCGCTGGCAATCGGCTGCCTGGCTCGATCGGGAACTGGCGAAGGCGGCCGCCGGCGCAACCCCCTGGAAAGCCGTTGCAACCGCCGCCAGTATTGTTGCAGTGTTCGCCGCGGCATACGCCTATCTTCAGCGCCCTCCGAAGCTGACCGGGAAGGACGTTATCGTCCTGGCCGGGTTCGAGAATAAGACCGGCGATCCGGTCTTCGACGACACGCTCCGGCAAGGGCTGGCTGTTGAGCTTCAACAATCGCCGTTTCTCAGCCTGCTCCCGGAAGCGCGAATCCAACAGACGCTGGCTCTGATGGGCCAGTCGAGAGATGCGCGGCTGACGTCTCAAATCGCGCAGGAAATCTGCGTGCGCACCGGCAGCGCCGCGATTCTGGAAGGCTCCATCGCAAGGGTTGGAAGCGAGTATGTGCTGGGCTTGCGCGCAAGAAACTGCAACAGTGGCAGCGCCCTGGATCAAGAGCAGATCCAGGCGGCCAGGCGGGAGGACGTGCTCAACTCTCTCAGCCAGATCGCCCGTAAATTCCGGACCCGGGTTGGCGAATCGCTGGCTACGGTGGAAAAGCACTCGACGCCGCTCGCCGAGGCGACGACGCCGTCACTCGAAGCCCTCCAGGCTTATAGCACTGCGTTGAAGGGGATTTTGCACGGGGGGACCACCGCGGACATACCTTTATTCAGCCGGGCTGTCGAAATCGACCCACAGTTCGCGACGGCTTGGGCGCATCTGGGCTTCGCCTACAGCACTTTCGGAAGGTCCGTATTAGCGGTCGAGAGCACCACAAAAGCCTGGAAACTACGGAATCGCGTCAGCCAACCGGAGCGGTTTTTCATCGATTTCCTCTACGAACGGCAGGTAACGGGAAATCTGGAAAAGGCATACCAAACCCTCGAGTTGTGGCATCAGACGTATCCTCGCGAAGAGGAGACTCCGAGCCCTCGGGGGTTATTAGGGGGCATTTCCACCCAGGGGACGGGCCGGTTTGACAGAGCGATCGAGGCGTCCCAAAGGTTAATCGCCGCCGATCCCGGCGTGCCCATCCCGTACGGCAGTCTTGCGTCCAGTCTTTTCTTCCTCGACCGCTTTCCCGAAGCCGGGAGCGCTCTTCAGCAAGCCGATGAACGCAAGCTGGCGCCTCGCGACGATCTCGTGATGCGATACAACATCGCGGCGTTAACGGGTGACAAGGACCAGATGGATCGGGTAGTAGCCCGGGCCAAGGGCGAGCAGCGAGTGGAACACCGTGTGGCTCACGCGGAGGCTCTCGCTCTAGCGCGGTCCGGCCGGTTGCGGGCCGCCCGGCTGTCGTCGAGCCGCGCGGTGGATCTGGTACTGCAAGAGGGAGAAGAGGCGCGCGAGTTGGCGGCGGCGTACCAGGCCGCTCGAGCGGTTTGGGAGGCCCTTTGCGGAAATGCGGCCGAAGGACAAAGCGCGGCCAATGCGGCGCTCAAGCTTGCCAGCGGCCGGGACGTCCGATATGCCGCCGGCCTTGCCCTGGCTCTCTCGGGAGATTCTTCCCGATCGGAGCGGGTTGCCGGCGATTTGGAAAAGGAATTCCCGGAAGATACTTTTGTGAAGTTTACCTACTCGCCGGTCCTTCGCGCGTTGGCCGCGCTGGGGCGCGGAAAGCCAGCGGACGCCGTAGAGCGCCTCGAAATCGCTCGTCAATATGAGCTGGCGGCGAATGGTCTTAATTTCAGTTTCTATCTTGGCGGTTTGCACTCGGCCTACGTGCGCGGCGAGGCTTTACTTGCTACGCGGCGGTATGCGGAAGCCGCCGCCGAGTTTCAGAAGATCCTCAATCATCGCGGGATCGTGGGGCTGGATCCTATAGGCGCGCTCGCACACCTACAGCTCGGTAGGGTGTACGCTTTTTCAGGAGACAAGGGCAAGGCAAAAAGTGCATACGATGCGTTCTTCACGCTCTGGAAGGACGCCGATCCCGGCATCCCGGTTCTCAAACAAGCCAAGGCCGAATATGCCAAGCTGCAGTGAACAAGCGATGGCGGACCGAGCCTCCTTCCGCTGTGGATCGCCGGCAGCAACCACCAGGGTCCACCGGGTCGTCGGAAATTTTGATGCTCCCGGCAGTGTGTGCATGGTCTGGCCGTTAGTCATGATCTTATCCTCACGAGTCTTCTGCTAAGGCGATTAAGGAATTGAGCAGCCAAAGGTTACAGCGCCGTCACTACAGCCTGCCGTACTCTGCTTTGGCTTTCTTCAGGATTGGGACGTCGGGATCTGCGTCTTTCCAAAGCGTGAGGAAAGCCTCATAGGCAGCTCTCGCCTTGGCCTTGTCTCCCGATAGAGCGAACACCCTACCGAGTTGCAGGTGCGCCAGCGCGCCGATGGCATCTGCTCCCACGATGCCGCGATGATCGAGAATCTTCTGAAACTCGGCCGCCGCTTCCGCATACCGGTGTAGGGCAATGAAAGCTTCGCCGCGCACATAGGCCGAGTGCAAACCGCCAAGATAAAAACTGAAATTAAGGCCGTTGGCCGCCAGCTCATATTGCCGAGCGATTTCGAGGCGCTCCACTGCGTCCGCTGGCATGCCCCGCCCCAGTGCGGCTAACGCGCGAAGAACCGGCACATAGGTAAACTTAACGAAGGTATCCTCCGGGAAGCGATTCTCTAAATCGCCGGCGAGCGCCTCTGATCGAGAAGAATCCCCCGAAAGAGCGATCGCAAGGCCGGCGGTGTATTGGACGTCCCGACCGCTGGCAAGCTTGAGCGCCGCGTTGGCCGCGTTTTGCCCATCAGCGCCGTTTCCGCAAAGGGCCTCCCAAACCGCTCGTGCGGCCTGGTAAGTCGCCGCCAGTTCGCGCGCCTCTTCTCCCTCTTGCAGGACCAGGTCCACGGCCCTGCTCGACGACAGGCGTGCGGCCCGTAATCGGCCGGACCGCGCGAGAGCAAGAGCCTCCGCGTGGGCCACGCCGTGCTCCGCTCTGTGCTTGCCCCTGGCCCGAGCTACTACCCGATCCATCTGGTCCTTGTCGCCTTTTAACACCGCGATGTTGTATCGCATCACCAGATCATTACGGGGCTCCAGCTTGCGTTCATCAGCTTGCTGAAGAGCGCTCTCGGCTTCGGGGAAGCGGTCGAGGAAGAAACGGCTCGACCCAAGATCGGCATACCCAATGCCAACCTCAGGACGGGTCACCATAAACTCCCGGGATATCTCGATCGCTCTTTCAAAACGGCCCGTCCCCTGGGCGGAAATTCCCCCTAGCAGATCGTGGGGACTTGGTGGTTCGTCCCCGCGGGGATAGGTCTGAAGCCACAACTCGAGAGTTTGGTACGCCTTCTCCAGATTTCCCGTTACGTTCCGGTCGTATAGGAAATCGATAAAATACCTCTCCCGCTCGCTGACTCGATCTCGCAGTTGCCAGGCTTTTGTAGTGGTCTCGACCGACAACACAGATTCTCCCGTAGCGCTATAGCAGAGCCCCAAATTTGCGTAGGGGATTGCGAATTTGGGATCGATCTCTACGGCACGCCGGAACAAAGGTATGCCCGCCGCGCACCCGCCGCCGGCGAGGTGCACTTTCATCGCGGTGGTGTAAGCTTTCAAGGCTTCTAGCGAAGGCGTTGTAGCCTCGATGAGCGGCGTCGAGTGTTTTTCCACTGTAGCCAGCGATTCGCCAATTCGGGTTCGGAATTTACGGGCGATCTGGCTGAGAGCATTGAGGACGTCCTCTCGCCTGGCCGCCTGGACTTGCTCTTGATCCAGGATGCTGCCCGTGTTGCAAGTTCTTGCGCGCAAGCCCAGCACATACTCGCTGCCAACGCTAGCGATGGAGCCTTCGAGAATCGCGGCGCTGCCGGTGCGTTCACAGAGTTGCTGCGCGATTTCCGGTGTTAGGGGCGCATCCTTCGGTTGGCCCATAAGAGCCAGCGTCTGTTGGATTCGCGCTTCCGGGAGCAGGCTGAGAAACGGCGATTGTTGAAGCTCAACAGCCAGCCCTTGTCGCATCGTGTCGTCGAAGACCGGATCGCCGGTCTTATTCTCGAACCCGGCCAGAACGATAGTGTCCTTTTCGGTGAGTTTCGGAGGGCCCTGAAGATAGGCGTATGCCGCGGCGAATACTGCGACAATACTGGCCGCAGCCGCAACGGCTTTCCAGGCGGTTGTGGCGACGGTTACCTTCGCCAGTTCTCGCTCTAACCCGGCAGCCGATTGCCAGCGGCGTCCGGGATCCTCTTCGAGACACCGGTGTACGATCTTTTCCAGTCTGCGCGAGGGGATGCGCCTTCGCTGTGCCGTGACTCTTCCCCCGGTCAACATTTCATAGAGGACGCAGCCGAAGGAGTAAATGTCGGTCCGCACATCGGCAGGTTTGCCTTCCCGCTGTTCCGGCGCCATGTAGGCCGGAGTGCCCATCACCATTTGGCTGGACGTGACCGCTTCGTCCACGCTGGATTTCGCCAGTCCGAAATCCAGAACCTTCACGCCGGATTTCGCGATCATGATGTTGCCCGGCTTCAAATCCCGGTGAATGATTCCCTAGACGTGCGCCTCCGCCAACGCAGCCGCGATTTGCGGGGCATAAAGGATCGCCGTCTTTAACGGCAGGGGTCCGCTCTTCAGCCGGGCCGCTAAGGTCTCGCCCTCCACCAGTTCCATTACCAGATAGTTCGGCCCAACGTCGTAAAGCGTGCAGATGTTCGGGTGATTCAGTGACGAAATCGCACGCGCCTCGCGCTCGAAACGAGCGCTGAACTCTTCGCGGGCGAACTTGATGGCGACGGGCCGGCCTAATCGCGTGTCTACTGCCCGAAACACCTCCCCCATGCCGCCTTCGCCGAGCTTGCTTTCCACTTGGTAGGGTCCCAGGCGAGCCCCCGCAGTCAATCCTGTGACCGTCAGGTCCGCCAGCAGTTCCGGGACGTTCTGAATGGCAGGCCGATCCAGGAATTCGCCGCCAGTGCGCGGTGCGAGAAGCGACTCTAATTCGCGGCGCAATTCGGGATCTGTCTGGGCCAAGAGCGCCGTGCGCTCCTCGGCGGTTCCCCCGCAAACCGCTTGGTACAATTTTTCAATTTGCTGGAAGCGCTCCGGCGTCATGTGGCGATGGATCCGCTATTTTATGGCCTAACTCCCGCAACAGCCAGCCCTTGGCAAGATCCCAATCGCGCCTGACCGTGCGCGGTGAGATCTGCATAGCCGCGACGATTTCGTTCTCGGTCAATCCACCGAAATAACGCAGTTCGACGACCTTGGCAGGTCGCGGGGCAACCTGCGAGAACGCTGTCAGGGCCTCATCCAGGGCCAGAATGGATCGGTCCGGCGCGCTCGACAGGAGGGCTGTTTCATCCAGGTTCACTTTGCGCGCGCCGCCGCCGCGTTTGTGTGCCCCGCGTGCGCGCGCGGCATCCACCAGGATGCGGCGCATGATCTGCGCAGCCATTGCAAAAAACTGCGCCCGCTCGCGCAATTCCACATGGGTCACGTCCACCAGGCGCAGGTAAACCTCATGGACCAGTGCGGTGGCCTGGAGGGTGTTTTCCGGACCGCTGGTCTTCATATATCGGCGAGCCATGAGGCGCAGTTCAGGATATACTCGCTCCGCCAACCGGCCCAGGGCCGCTTCGTCGCCGCCGCTCCAGGCTTTCAACAAAGTCGTGATTTCAGCAGAGGTTACGCCGATGGCCAGCCCCTTCTCCTTCGAACAAAAGAAATATACCAAAACCGTGACCGCTATCGCCGCTCGTTTCCGTTTGTACCAGCGGACGGAGAGCCGGATTCGAACCGGCGCCTGATCGAAAAACCTGAAAGGAGATGAACGCGCATATGAAAACCATCACGAGAACCAAGATCTACCTGCCCATAGCGGGGATGATTCTGACGGCGGCGCTTGCCCTCCCGGCGGCGGCACAGACACAAGCACCATTCAAGGGCACGTTCCAAGGGAACGTCACCATCAGCCCACCCTTTGTCACTCAAAGCATCACTGGAATTGGCACCCTTGTCGGTCAATTCTCATCCACTCAGGTACTTGCAACCGGGCCGTCCGGTAGCACTGGGACCGTCACTTGGATCGCCGCCAATGGAGACACCATCGTTACGACAGAAGTCGGCTCGGGCGTGTTTGTGGATATGGCCCCTTGCCAGGTTGTGGGTGCGGAGCCTGGAGACACGTACCGTAAGTCCACGCAGATTTACACCATCACCGGTGGCACGGGTCGATTCGCCGGGGTCCAAGGGAGCTTTACCCAGACGCTCTACAAAGATTCGAGGCTGAGTAGCGACGGGACATATCACGCCTGCGGCTCGTACAGCGGGACCATCACTTCTCCGGGTGCAGTTCGCTGAGAGCAGTTATCACTCGCAGTGAAGCGACGCCCGAGAAAAAGGTATCTGACTCCGTTACTCCCAAGCGCCGGCGAGCCTGCTGTTGCAGAACCGCAGGCTCAGCCGCGCGGCCCTCAATCGGTTCCGACCGGCAGGGCCGATCAGGAATGAGAGCCACGCATCGTCTGGAGTGATTTGGGCGAGGCTCGCATTTTGGGAGTCGCTTGCCGGAACCAGCCCGGCGCAGTCGCCAACACGCGGCCAATGGGATGATCTCATAATCGGTTCCTGGATCACACCTCAATCAGAGCTTGGGTGCGGTCAATTTGACGGATCACACCCTCTGCCCTGCCAGCCATAGATCCTGACGACGTGGTGCTTCCTTTCCGACAAGCTTGACTGCAGCGACTGGTGCCGCAGCCCGTCGCCTGTGCAAGTTGTGCACAGGCAATGTGGAGACGAATGATGCTGCGTATGCGGCTTAGCCATCAAGTATTCGCCTTTAGTTTCAATAACTTGCCCAATTCTTATCAAAAACGAGGAAACGGCCTCCTGACGACGTCCGGACTGCTCAACGGAATCTTCGGCGAGGGCGACGATCTGCACGCGGCCCGCTGGGAATCCATCAAAGTAACAGATCGCTTCGAGGACACCGACGATGCTGGAGTGATGACAATTCGCGAACGCGAGCGTTTTACGCAGTCACTGACTCTGATCTATTCCAACGGTACGACAGCGGTTCTGAAGGAAGGAACAAACACCAATGGAGAACGCGCACCTTCGAATGGGAACGCTGCAATTCACGAAGGTCACACGGGACACGACAATTGACGTTCGGGTACATGTGGATCGCGCCATTGCTGAGCACGAACCGGACAACCGATCTGCCCGTTGTCACCTTCTGTCCGTCTTCGGAAATGACCAGGAGATCGCCGCGATAGCGGCAGCTCTCTCAGAGGAAGCTCGCTTCTATCTGACAGGGCCACAAATTGAACGCCTGATGGTCAGCGTCGGCGCAGAGGCCGTGGTATTCAGGAGTTCGCTGAGTGTTCCTGGACGGCGCAGGCCAATTCGGCACCTTGTGGCTCTGTCCGACGAACTCGCGAAGACCTGTACGGGAGGGAATCCGGGTGCGCGGCGGACAGTCCTCTGCGATGGCGATCCCGAATTTGTCCTCTACCGGCTCGGTGCCCGCTTCGGCATTCCAGTCTTGCCCGAGTGGAGCGAGTGGTTCACTAACGAACTCCGAAGGAAACAGGCCATCGAGCGTCTGATCGGCGTTGGTTGCCATCCCGTTCTGGTTAGGGGAACGAAAAAGAGGTTTCTCGGATGGACAGGCCATGCCCTCAAGCGCGGACTAATTCGGATTCCAGAGAATCGTGAATCGGGCACTTGGCGGCTGCCGGCAACATTCGAGCTTGGACCGCCGCCGTACGAACCACAGTTGAGGTAAACGGTCCGCCTCCATCCTCCGCCGCAGGTCTCTGCGCGAATTCCAAAGCAACCGCCGAATGGTAATTGGCGGAGCCGCCTACTTTGTCACCTGCGCACACCAGGAGTCAGCAATGCAACAGATCGACTCGATCTCGACGTATTTACGCCAGTTCGCTCACCAGCTCGAAGACCGAATATTGAAGCAGTTTCCGCCTCTTCATCAGCCCGAAGATCCCTTGCCATCGGAATTGCGTCGACTTCGTCGAACTCCCTACGCAGCCCAAGCATTAGCGATCGCAGGGTTGGCCAAGCGCCTCGAAACGGAACGATCGGCGGGTGCCATTGCCGAGTGTGGAACCGGAAAGACGCTGATATCGTTGGGCGCGATTTTGGCTCACGCGAAGGGAAAACAGTTCACGGCGCTCGCGATGGTTCCTCCTCAACTGGTGACAAAGATGGCGAGGGAATGCTTCTTGACTCTGCCGCGGGTTCGTGTGTTCCTGATCGATGGCGTGCGAAATGGCGTCGGTTCGAACGGCTTCGCCGGCGTCAACGAGGTCCGGCTCCGCAATGGCCGGGTCATCAGGGAGGGTTTGCAGACGAACTTGAGTGATCTCCGGCTTCGGAAGCAGTATCGATCAGCTCGGGCACGATGGAATTCCACCTGTGATTGCCCCGCGGTATTCATCGTGGGAAGAGACCGAGCGAAGCTTTCCTACCACTGGCGCCACGCCTTCCAAGTTCCGAGGAGCGGGCCATTCAACGGCGCCGTCGTAAACCCGGATACCGGCCGGCCCGTGCTTACCGACGACGATCAGCTTCGCAGAGCGGACTTCCGCAAAGTGAAACAAAGTGAATTCGTTATGCCCGATGAGCAATCCAGCGTACAAAAAGGGCGGCGGCCTTTCTTCAGTGCGCTGTGGCAGGCTGACGGGACGAAGATTCGGCGATGTGCGCCGATGGACTTCATCGGCCGACACATGAAGGGATTCTTCGACTACGGCATCGCCGACGAGGTTCATGAACTTAAGGGCGATACCGCGCAAGGCGCGGCACTGGGCACCATCGCCTCCTGCGCGGATCGGACGATCATTCTGACGGGCACGCTCAACGGCGGCTACGCGGACGAACTGTTCAACATTCTCTTCAGGCTGCATCCGAAGAAGATGCTTGAAGAAGGCTTTGCTTACGGAGATGCAGGTGTTCGCTCGTTCTCCGAGACCTACGGTGTGTTGGAGAAAGTCACCACGATTACGCCGGCGGATAACGTCTGCTCCGACAAGCCCAAGGTCACCACTCGCGTGCGGCGGCGGCCCGGCGCATCACCGCTGCTGTTCGGCCGATTCCTGATGGAATTGGGGGCGTTTGTCTCGCTGGAGGACATTTCCGACGCTCTGCCTTCCTACGAGGAGGAGGTTGTCAGCGTCGAGATGGATCCGGTTCTGGCGAAGACGTACGAGCAAATCGAAGCCGACATCAAGCAGGCCCTTGAAGACCATCGGGGGAACCAGTCGGTGATCAGCACGGGCATGAATGCGCTGATGCTCTACCCGGATCGTCCGTTCGGGCTTGGTACGCTGTACGGCTATTGTACGGACCCGGAGACCGGCGAACGCGAACGATTCGTCCTCGGTGGACGTCTGAAAACCGGCCAATGGTGGACACTTCAAAACCGGCCAACGGGGTGGAACCAGAACAAGAGTATTTATACACCGTGCGAGGCGCCGCGAGCA
>JAJPJX010000150.1 GCA_021324015.1 Solibacteraceae bacterium
ACCGGCTTTACTTCACCCCTCGCCGGCGTCACTACTCCGCAAACGCTCACCGTAACCGCGCCTGCCACGCTCATCGCGAACTTCGGAAGCCAGACCATCAGCGGCTGCTCCATGTTCCCCGCCAACAACGTCTGGAATGCCCCGGTAGACACCCTTCCGGTCGACCCGAACTCAGATGCCTACGTGGCCACCATCGGGGCCTCCACCGGGCTTCATCCTGATTTTTCCGCCGCCGGCGGCGGCATTCCCTTCATCGTTGTTCCGGGAACACAGCCCCAGGTCGCCGTCTCTTTCGACTCTCCGACGGAAAGCGATTCAGGCCCTTATCCGGTCCCGGCGAATGCTCCCATCGAGGGCGGGGGGTCCAGCCCCGGCGATCGCCATGTCCTTGTCCTCGAGAACACGACCTGTACGCTCTACGAGATGTATTCGTCGTATCCGCAACCCGACGGTAGGTGGCAGGCCGGATCCGGCGCCGTATTCAGCCTGAACTCCAACCAGCTCCGGCCGTCGGGATGGACGTCCTCGGATGCGGCGGGCCTCCCCATCCTCCCCGGCCTCGTCCGCTATGACGAAGTCGCCGCCGGAGTCATTCCCCACGCCATCCGCTTCACCGCACCCCAGACGCGAGGCGAGTTCATATGGCCCGCCCGCCATGAAGCTTCCAGCCTCACCGGCTCGCAGTATCCCCCGATGGGCCAGCGCTTCCGGCTCAAGGCCGGTTTCGATATTTCCGGTTTCCCCTCCGATGTCCAGGTGGTTCTCACGGCGTTGAAGAAGTACGGCATCATCCTCGCCGACAACGGCTCTTCCTGGTTCCTGACCGGAGTTCCCGATTCGCGATGGAACGACGATACCCTGCACCAATTGACGCGAGTGCTCGGCTCCAACCTCGAGGCTGTCGACGAGTCCGGGCTCATGGTCAGTCCGGATTCCGCGGCGACCCGCTAATGTCTCCTGTACCCCGGCGGCAGGTAATCCGTTGACCAACATTCCACCCGTCTTGCCTCTGCTCCTTTTTGCGGCGCTTCTATTAGCGGTGTTTGGCCGCAGTTCGCCGCGTTTCCACCGGCGCATCACCATCCTTTGCGTCTTGTTGTTTCTCTGGTCATGGCCGCCTTTTGCCGCCCTTTTGAATGCGACGCTGGAAGCGTGGTATCCGGTCCGGCCCTACCCGGCAGCGGAGGCCCAGGCCGTGGTTGTGCTGGGCGGCGCTGTTTACGCCCACACTCCTTCCCAGCCGGAGGATCTTCCCGGCATCGGCACGCTGCTGCGGACCAGCTATGCGGGGTGGCTGTACACACACTGGCGTCCTCTCCCGATCCTCGTTAGCGGCGGTCCGCTGGACGCTCTCCACGTTTCGGTTTCCGGCGTCATGGCTCGCGTCCTGGAAGAACGCGGCATCCCGCCCTCCATGATTTGGCGCGAAAACTCGTCTCGTTCCACGTATGAGAATGCGGTCTACTCCGCCGCGCTGCTGCGCGCACGCGGCATCCGCACGGTTGCGCTGGTCACCGAGGCCCGCCACATGCTTCGCGCCGAAGCCTGCTTCCGCCGCCAGGGTCTGGACGTCGTCCCCGCGCCCTGCTGTTATCGCGCTCTCCCGTACCGCTTCCGCTGGACGGACCTTCTGCCGAAGGCGCGGGCAATGACGGAAAACGAAGACGCCCTGCACGAGTGGATCGGACTGCTGTGGTACTTCGCTGCGAGAAGAATCTGATGGCGTCTCTTTACGGAGCCGCCACGACAGGGGTTGCTTTTGCGCGCAAGGCTTTTCGGCTTGCGTACAGCGCCGGCAGGCCAAGAGCCGTGACTACGACATAGCTCACGGCCTGCGCCATGACGCTATACGCCAGCGCCTGGTCGCGCCCGATGCCGCCCAGGCCCAGCACCAGCACCGCCGCCACCTGATAGATCCCTACGTACCCCGGCGTCGATGGCAGCGCGCTCCCGAGCCCCATCACCGTCAGCAGCAGCATGGCCACCGGAAACGAAACCGTCAGGTGCAGGGCCCTCGCGCCGGCTATCACACCCAAACCGTCCGCGGACCACACCATTACCGTCAGCGCCGCAAACGCCGTGAGCCGGCCCCAGTCGTGAAACGCCCTCAGTCCCAGCAACACCTGGCCGGCGGTTGTCAGCAGGAATTTCCGCGGGCCTTCTGGCAGTGGCAGACGGCCCAGAATAATCTCGATCAGATTTCCCGTGTGCGGGAGCACCGCCACACACACCGCACCCGCGACGGCCACGAAAATCATAGTGTGCGAGAGGTCTGCGAGCCATGCCGGCTTGGAGTGGATGCCCAGCAGCGCCAGCGAGCCCGCCAGCACTACGGCGATCACATCCATCAGCCGCTCGCTCAGCGCCGTTGTTAGTACGTAAGTGTTCGTGAGCTCCGATTCGCGGCTGATCAGAAGACTACGCAGTACTTCGCCGGCACGCGCGGGCAGGAAGTTGTTTCCCAGATAGCCGACCATGGTGGCGCGGAAAACTGTGCCGATTCCGAGGCGCGCTTCCGCATTCAGCAGAACGCGCCACCGCACTGCCCGCAGGAAAAGGGAGCAGCAGGTAACGGCCGCTGCGCCCCAGAGATACGCCGGGCGAGCCGTCACCATCACCTGCCAGACATTGCGCCAGTCCACGCCGCGTGCGGACCAGTAGAAGAGTGCCGCGGCCAGCGGAATGGAGACCGCCAAGGACCACCGCGAGAGGTTGCGCCGTGGAGTAGAGCCTGCTCGCAGTTGCATCTCGTCGTGTCGATGGGTTACCAAAGGCTCATCGAAAAGACCAGTGTCGCATACCGAAGTCGCAAGGTCGGCGAGCTTCGCGGTGGGAGAGCAGACTTGATTAACTTCATTTGGGCGAACCCGTAAAGACAGTCGCCGCACTTGCATCGCCGTGTAGCGATGCGTTACAAAGGGCTCATCGAAAACCCCAGTGTCGCGTACCGACACCGTAAGGTCCTTGTAACCGGCGGTCTCGGATTTATCGGGAGCAACGTCGCAGTGCGGCTGGCCGAAGCCGGCGCCCAAGTCACCGTGGTGGACTCTTCGGTGCCCGGTTGCGGCGCCAATTCCTACAACCTTGCGCAGGCGCCGGGCGTGCGCGTCATCCATGCGGATATCCGTGATTCCGGCGCTCTTGCCGGTGAACTTCTCGGCGTGGACTTCGTCTTCAACCTGGCCGGCGAGATCAGCCACGTCCACAGCATGCAGAACCCGTCGCGCGATGCCGACCTGAATGCTACCGCGCAACTTCACTTCCTCGAAGAATGCTCGCGTCAGGCGCCGGGGCGCCGCATCGTTTACGCCAGCACGCGCCAGATCTATGGCGTGCCGCAGTATCTTCCGGTCGACGAGCAGCACCCCGTGCGTCCGGTCGATTTCAATGGCGTTCACAAGTATGCCGCCACCGTGTATCACCAGCTGTGGACCGAAATGGGACGCCTGGACGCTCGCATCCTGTGCCTGACGAATGTCTATGGCCCACGCATGGCGCTCAACGTTCCGGGCCAGGGATTTCTCGGCCATTTCCTGCGCGTGGGACTGCTCGGCGAGACCATTCGGATTTTCGGCGACGGCCGCCAACTCCGTGACCCGGTGTATGTGGATGACGTGGTCGACGCGTTCCTGATGGCCGGTGCTGCCGACAATCCTCCGAGGCGGCTCTGGAATGTCGGCGGAGCTGCGGCGCTGCCCCTCGCGACGATCGCCGAAACGATCGCTCGCGTCGCCGGTGCGCCGGCGCCCGTATACCAACCGTTTCCGCCGGAACACAAGACCATCGACATTGGCAGTTATTCCACGGACTCCAGCCGGATCCGGAAGGACCTTGGCTGGCGACCCACGATTCCATTCGAAGAAGGCATCCGCCGCACCGTTCAATATTTCGGGCCGGAGTTGCCGCACTATCTTTCGCGCTGCGCGGTGATGGCGACCAGGCGTTCATGAGCGCTGCAAAGGCCGGCGTTCCCATGGTCAACTTGCGTCCACTGCTGGACGCCACCGAGGCGGCGTGGCGCGCCAATCTCGAGCGCCTGTTCACGCGCATGCACTTCATTCTCGGTGAGCAGGTCGAGAGTTTCGAACAGGAACTGGCCGCCGCTTTCGATGCACGCTTTGCCGTGTGCGTGGGAAGCGGAACTTCCGCGGTCGAATTAGCCCTGCGAGCCTCCCGCCTTGCTCCGGGCGAAGTCATCGTGCCGGCGTTGACGTCGCCTTTTACGGCGCAGGCCGTGCTCGCGGCGGGCTATCGTCTGAAATTCGCCGACGTGGATCCCGCAACGCTGCTCCTCGACACGGCCGATGCGGCCAGTCGCGTCACCGCTCGCACCCGCGCCGTCGTGCCGGTGCATCTGTACGGGCAGCCCGCGCCGCTCCCTTCCCTGCCCCGCGGAGTCGCCGTGGTTCAGGATGCGTGCCAGGCGCATGGTGCGCCGCTGCGCTACTCCGCTCCCGCGGCGTTCAGCTTCTATCCCACGAAGAACCTTCCGTGCCTCGGAGACGGCGGCGCGGTGCTGACGAATTCACGCTCGCTCGCCGAACGCGTGCGGCAGTTGCGCGACGGCGGCCGCCGCAACGACCAGGTCAGCCGGATTCGCGCCGTCAATTCGCGCCTCGATGAGATGCAGGCCTGCTACCTCCGCGCGTTTCTCCCGAAGCTGGTGGAGTGGAATGCCGAGCGCTCGCGGCTGGCGGATCTCTATGATCGGCTGCTTGCCGATTGCCCCGGCGTTCGGCCGGTTGCACGGCGCGAAGGCTCGGTCTGCCATCTTTACGTCGTCCGCGTGCGGCGTCGAGAGCGGCTTCGAAAGCACCTGGCGGCGAATGGTATCGCCACGGGAATCCACTATCCGGTTCCGCTTCATCAGCAGCCGGCGTTCCGCGAATTCGCTCCCAAGCGCGGCAGCTTTCCAATCGCCGAACGGGCGTGCCGCGAAATTCTGTCCCTTCCGCTGTGGCCTTACATAAGTGGAAAAGATGTGCAAAAGATTGTGGATAAAATTAGGGAAATCGAGCCGCGGACAACGGTGTAGATTCGTGGAAATTTTGGCTTCGTTTCGTCAGATTCCCAGTTCGAAACCGGTGTAGTCTAGTGGAAACCGGTGTAGTTGCGTGGAAATTTCGGCCGGTTTCGCCCTTCAGCGCCCCTTGGAGGGTGGTGTAGGCCGGTGGAAATGTGGTGAAGCACCCCGGAAATCCGGTGTAGTCTGGCGGCAAAAGAGGTGAAGGCGCCTGGAAGCGAGGGTGTAGGTACGATACAGCCGCAGTGTAGGTCCATGGAAAAAGTACGACTGTAAACCATTTGAAACACGTGGGTTGCTAGATACTAAAGGTTTTTCAAACCGCTTTATAGTAGACTCCACACCAGCAGTCATAACGCCGAGAGTACATGCTTCGCGATGCCTGAACCAGAGAACGAGAACCAGTCCCTCTTGCCTGTGGTTGTGGAAGAGGTTGATCTGGTTCGGGTTGAAAAAAGCCTCCACTCCCTCGGCTTCTTCGCCTCCACGGCCAGTAAAGCCATTTCCCGCACCATCCTGCAGATCTTCCGCCGTCCGGATGGACAGCGGATCCACGCCAAAGCCGTCATCGAAGGCATTCCCAGCCTCGGTTTGCCGACTACGGCCGACCGCGACAAGTACATGGCGTTCATGAAAATTGCGTTGGATCAGCGGGAATTTCAGGGACAGGTGACCAATCCCGTACGGTTCAGCGGCTCGGACATGATCAAGCTGCTGCGGCTGCGCAAGGGCGGCTTTCATTACGACGAGATCAACGACTGGTGCAAGCGCATGGTGGCCACCACCATCATGTCCGAAGCCTCGATTTTCCTCGCCGACCGCCGTCAGTATGCGACCGATACCTTCCACGTTTTCGACCGCGTCGTGCTGGTCGGTGAAGAGTTGAACGATGGCAGCCGGTCCGAGTTTTACCAGGTGTACCTCTCGCAGTGGCAGTTGACGAATCTCAACCAGGGCTATCTCCTGCCGCTCGATTTCAACGCTTACCTCAAACTGAAGCGCGACATCTCCAAAGCCCTCTTCGGTCACCTCAGCGTGTGGTTCTACGCCAGCCGCGGCCAGACGATCGAGAAGCGTTACCCCGACCTGTGCCAGTTGCTGAACATCCGCGCATACCCGCACCTTTCGAAGGCCGCTTCCGTGCTGGCGCCGTCGCTTGACGAGCTGGTGAATATCGAATACCTGTCGAGCTGGGAGCTCGTCCGCACCGCGCGGGGCGCTGATTTCAAGCTCACGCTCTCTCCAGGGAAACGTCTGCTCTCGCTGCCAAATTTTTCAGCGGTCGTGAATCCGGAAGCGCGGGCGGCTCTCGAAGCGCGTTTACCCGGATGGGTTTCGGAACTGATCGAACGTGGTGTAGCTGAGAGGAAGGCGCGGCAGTTGGCACTCGATATTGCAGATGAGCAACCAGTGTCCGACCAGATCGAATATGCCGAGCATCTGATTCAGCAGGACCGCCGCGGGCGCGGCAAAATCGCAAACCCCGCCGGGTTTCTGGTGTGGGCCGTCGAGAACAACCTTTCGGTGCCGGCGGACTTCGAAACAGCGGGCAAGCGCCGCCTGCGGCAGCAGCAGGAACATGCGTCGAACGAGCAGCGTTTTCGCATGCTGCAGCTGCGCAACGAATACGATGCGTATGCGGAAGATCAGGTATCGCGCCATCTCGATGAACACTATTCCGGCGAGCGTCTCGAGAGCGCCCTGCGCGATCACATGAAGACGATTCGCCGCGAGCAGCCGGATTGGTTCGCCCGCGTTCCCGATGCTACCCGGCGTGAGGTGGCGATCGCCCGGCTGCGCACCGCAGTTCGCGAGAGTCTCGCGCTGCCTGCCTTCGAACGCTGGGTCACTCTCCACCCGCAGCAGCAACTGTTTTAATACAGAAGAGAACTTCCACCCATCTACACCACTTCCGCCCAAAACCCTACTCCGCACGCGTCTTACGCGAAAAGTTGAGTGGCATTTCCCACATTTGAGCCACAGTACTACCCCGCTTGAGAAATGTTGACTTACGTACATTTCGTCCGCTAATGTGAAATTGATTACGCCGCGAGGATTGTGGCTTTTCGCGCTCCTGCTCTCCTGCTGAACCTCCTGCCCGGCCTCATTGGATGACCCCGACCGGCTCACAAGGAGGCGTGTGCTCCCCCAAAGACGGTACGTAGGTATTCTGGTTTTCACCTGCCTTGCGGCATCTCACGCTCTCGCGGCGGATGTGCCGGAGCACGTTGCCGGCCGCCTTCTGCTGGCTCCCGCGGAATCCGCAGACCCTGCCCTCATCGAACGAACGCTCCTCCTGCACGGAGCCGCTGTCCGACGCCATCTTCCCGCGCTCGGAATGCACGTGGTAGACGTGCCGGAAGCGTCGAGCGAAGCCATCCTCCAATCGCTCCGACAAACCGGCTTGTTCCAATACGTGGAGCGAGATCATTACGCGCACACCGGCTCCGCGTCCGAAACTCCCAACGATCCCTCTTACCTCTCACAGTGGTACCTCCAGAAAATCGCAGGGCCTACGGCGTGGACTCTCAACACCGGCTCTCCATCTGTCGTCGTCGCGGTCATTGACTCGGGTGTCTACGCCCATCATCCCGACCTCGAAACGAAGATCGTTGCCGGCTGGAGTTTCGTCGCTTCGAATGGCGATACTTCCGACGTTTATGGGCACGGCACCGCGGTGGCGGGCACGCTCGGCGCCGCTACCAACAACGGCATCGGCGTAGCCGGAGTCAGTTGGGGCAGCCTGATTATGCCCCTCGTGGTCGTGGACTCCAACAATTACGCCGCCTACTCCGATATCGCAGCCGCCATTCAATATGCCGCTGACCGGGGTGTACGTATCATGAACATCAGCGTGGGCGGCACCGATTCTTCGAGTGCCTTGCAGAGCGCCGTCGACTACGCGTGGAACAAAGGGGCGCTCATCTTCGCCTCCGCAATGAACGCCAGCACGTCGGCGCCGTACTACCCGGCCGCCTGTAAGCACGTGGTCGCGGTCAGCGCCAGCGACAATAACGACAAGCTCGCCGCGTTTTCGAACTTCGGAAACTGGATCACACTCGCCGCGCCTGGAACCAACATCCTCACCACCATGAACGGCGGCGGTTACGGTTACTGGAACGGCACCTCGTTCTCCTCCCCGATTGCCGCCGGTGTGGCCGCGCTGATCCTCGCGGCGAACCCGAAATTGACGAATCAGGAGCTGCTCGGCGTGCTCACCGCAACCGCCGATGACATTGGCGCCCCCGGTTTCGACTCCTCCTTCGGCTGGGGACGCGTCAATGCTGCACGCGCACTTGCGGCCGTAGCGCCGTTGCCGGTGACGCAGCCCCACAAGCCGCGCCAACCGGGTCTGGAGCCCACCGCGTTCCCGCATAAGCCCTGACGATCGCCTGCCATGCCGACATTCCTGTCGGCATATCCCGGGGCAAAAGCGGACCGCGTCGTAAGCCGCTAAATTCACGCGCGCTTTCGCACGCGAACCGAACCGCGACCGTGAGGGAGCGATCCATCCTCTCCAGCGACACGGACTAGGACTAACTAGCCGTTCGATTCCTTCGGCGCTGCGACTCTACATGCGAAAATAGGCAATTCCAATGAAGACAACACAAGCGGTTGCTGCTGCCCAGGCGCTCGAGACCAAGATTAAGGCTCGCACCGCGCGGGTCGGAATTGTCGGTCTCGGATATGTGGGCCTGCCCCTCGCTGTCGAGTTCGCCAAAGCCGGCTTCAACGTAACCGGCATCGACGTGAGCGGCGAGAAAACGAGCCGCGTCAACAAGGGCGATTCGTATATTGGCGATATCGCCAGCAGCACACTGGGGCCTCTGGTAGATGCGGGCAAGCTCCGCGCCACCACCGATTTTTCCGTGGTCGCAGATCTCGACACCATCAATATCTGCGTTCCCACGCCGCTTCGCAAAACCAAGGACCCCGACATGAGCTTCATCGTGTCGTCCTGCCAGGAGATCACCAAGCACTTCCGCCCGGGCTCGCTGGTGATCCTGGAATCCACCACTTACCCCGGCACCACGGACGAAGTCGTCCTGCCGATGCTCACCTCCAACGGCTTGAAGGTTGGTGAGGACTTCTTCCTCTGCTTCTCACCCGAGCGCGTCGATCCCGGCAATCCGCGCTACCAGACGTCGAACATTCCCAAGGTCGTCGGTGGCGTCACGCCGGCCTGCACCGAAATGGGCCGCCTTTTCTACTCGCAAGCCCTGCAGACCGTGGTCCCCGTTGCGTCCACCCAGGTCGCGGAAATGGTCAAGCTGCTGGAAAACACCTTCCGCATGATCAACATCGGCCTGGTGAACGAGATCGCGCTGATGTGCGACCGCATGGGCATCAACGTCTGGGAAGTCATCGACGCCGCCG
>JAJPJX010000007.1 GCA_021324015.1 Solibacteraceae bacterium
CGATCCTACGGCTTTCGCACCTATGAGGCCATGGAAATCGCGCTGTATCACAACTTGGGACGATTGCCGGAGCCAGAATCAACCCACAGATTCTGCTGAGGAGGCTATGTTTCGAACTTCCGCAGGTGGTCCGAGAATGCTCCACCCGTTCCGGAGCACGATCGCATCACTCTGGGCCCAATCGACGGCGGCAAGCACTTCGCGCATGTAGATGGGCACGGACGATGGGGACAACGATTTCAGCAAATCATTGGCGAAGAGAGTCAGGGATACATCCGGTAGGCCGTCCGAACGAACGACCTGATACTGATGGCCGAGGTTCGGGGTCGAAACCAGTTTCAGCATGGCACGTTCCTCCGAGAGAAGACCGAAGCCCGCGCCTCGCCGCCGGTGACGCAATGCCAAAGGCGGGAGAGACGAAATGATGCTGACGACGACCGTCTACTGGTTACTGAGCGGGAGCAATGAACGGGTGGAACAAGCGCTTCCGATAAAACATTTCCACTATGGAATGTCGCCACCTAGAAAATACCCGTATTCCGAACGTTTTGCAACAAAAATCCGCGACACCCCTTATCGTGCCAACGTGGCCGCCGTGTAGAGGCGTGAGCGGCCGTCCCGTCGCACGCAACTCGGGCGCAAACAGGACTCGTGCTGCTTGCCGGTATGCTCTGGAACTAGGCAGTAGGTCCTCCAGTGTGTCCAAAGGAAGCCCGCGATAAACAAGTTGCGCCGGCCCGCTGGGCGGGAGCGTGAACTGCCGATCCGGCACATCGGGCAATATGGGCAACTCTTCATGCTTCCGCGCAATCTCTAACAACTTCGCCTTCGCGCGGCTGACGTCCCAATCCTTCAGTTGGTCCCGTTCTCGCCTTGAGCGGCGTACTCCAAATACTACGATTTGCTTGTAGCGCAATGCTTCCGGCTCGCGCAGTCGGTAGAGGGCCTTGTCGCGGAAGTGAACGGATAGAACGTCGACACAGGTTGCGAGTCTATCGCCGGGTATAACGAAGACGAGCACGCCGCCGGGTTTCAGCCAGCGATAGGTGTGCTCAAGGAACAGCCGCTCCATGCGTGTGTTGCGTCCTTCGGACACTTCAAAATCGTAAGGTGGATTTTCGAAGATGCACGAGAACGACTCGACCGAACAGTGGGTATCAAATAGGTTCCCGTGGACGACGGAATTCAACAGGCGCTCGGCCTCCCGTGCCCTGAACGCGTCCAACTCGATTCCGTAAAGGAGTGATTCTGTCCCGGTAGTAATCGTCGCAACCGCCGCCCCTGTGCCAGCGCATGGATCGAGGATGCTCACGGGATCAGCACCCGGTTTTAAGGCTAGAAATGTCCGGATCCGCCCCGCTTCCGCCGGCGATAACGGATAATACCCGAGCTTCTCTCTAGCGATCGCCCTCATCGGTGGTCCTCCAAAATCGGAAATTCGCTGCTGCCGCTGCGGGCCGATTCCATCTCCTCGTAGCGGTTCAATCTCTTCCTGCTCGGCTCATTTGCGCTGGCGGCGTTCGTGCTGGCGCTGGTCGGCATCTACGGTGTGGTGACCTACTCGGTGGCGGCTCGCACGTGCGAGATCGGTGCGCGTGGCGCTGGGAGCGCAACGCAGCAACGTAGTCAGGATGGTCGTCAGAGAAGGAATGACGCTGGGACTGGTGGGGATCATAGCCGGGCTCGAGGCGTCGTACCCGCTCACCAGGCTGATGACCAGCCTTCAAAGCGACCGATCCCCGGATCTTCGCGGCGGCTTCCGTGACATTGGCCGTGACCGTGATGTTCGCGAGTTGGTGGCCGGCGCGGAGTGCGGCGACCATCGAGCTGCTGATGCGCTGCGAGACGAATAGCGCGTTGTCGGGCTCACCGGGTCGGAACGCAGCAGGTCTGGGGAGACAGTAAACTTTGAGAATGGCCGCCAACCTCGCGACGCGACTCCGGCGCAAGCTTCTTGCGATCGACGGCTCAGATGTTGTGGTCAACCCGGATACGTACATGTCAGACCTGGTCGACCACGGACGGATATTCAAAAAGGCCCACGTTCGAATCGTTGGGGGTCTCCCGAATCAGTGCCACTACAACGCTGCCCGTCTTTGGTTGGCAGGCCGCTGCTCGAATATCGGAACCGGATATTATCTTTGCTTTGACGGACGGTGGTTGCAGCACTCCTGGGGTATAACGCGCGCCGGCGTTATTCTCGATACGCATTCGGGAGGCAGACTGTACTTCGGGACCGTCCTCGATGATTTGAGAAGCCTCGCATTCGCTGAATCAGCATGCCCTCCTCAAGAGATCAAGAGATGGATCGGAGGGCACCCCAAGCGCTATCAAGCTATGGTGCTCGACGCGTTGGTGGAACTGGCCAGCGGTACTCAGCCTCAACCATGAATCCTAGTGTCGCCGCGATTTGGTGCCTGTTGGCACCTGGCTCCCAGAGAACTGGTCATACAAGGCCCGGGCGCTGCCCGAATAGGTAGCCCTTCGGACCGTTCAATTTCTGTCGTCGCTCGACGATCCAGCGTTGGAGCGCCTTGCCATTGACGTGATACACCTGGCTGTCGGCAACTACTTCAAACACTGTCGCCAGCGTAGGCATGGGCAGTCCTACGGCTCGTTCCTTTTTCGCTTCCACCACGAAGAGGTGCGCTGCATCGTACGTGGAATCCGCCAGCAGGTCCAGGCTGTGCCGGCGGCCGTCGGGATCGATGACGGTGACAGTGCACCATCGGCTCACGAGAAGAGTATACCGCGCTGGCGAACAAAAGACGAATAAACTAACCATCCTCTCTAGAACAGAGCCATCTGGTTGTTGCTCCACTTGGCTTCAAACGACGCAATCCCACCTCGCGCTTTCTCTTCGACGATGGCGGGGGCGACTGTCCAGAACTCCTCACGCGTCGGGAATGCATATTCGCTTCTTCGCAGGCGCCAGACGTAAGGAATGCCACGCAGTTCTTCCACAGGCCGCCCGAGGTAGGCTGCGAACTCGTCGAGGTGGACTCGGGCTTCGGACGCCGTGACGAACACATCCAGTTTCTCGACGGCCCGATCGGCCTGACCCTTCCTCTGGTAGATTCGACGAACCCTGTACCGCGCCCATTTTTCGGCCTCGATCCTGTCGCGGTAACTGTTCAGCGCCACATCCTCGCCGGAATTTGCTGCGATCTGGATCAGGCTTGTCCCTTTATACAACGTGCCGCGCGGGTTGAGGGCCATGCTCATGTGTTCGAGCACCAGAGCGTCGGCGACCTGGTCCGGATGCTCCAGGTGCCGGTCGATAGCCCCATCCTTCAACGCATTGAACGGGCAGTAAACGCAGGCCGATTTGCGCCAGGTCACGCCCACCTTCTCGCGAATGTAGTCGAGGCATTTTGCGCGGTTCCAATCCCATTCCAAAAGTGGATAGAACGCTTGCCGCGTCAGCGTGTTGTACTCGCAGCTGCGGCCGATCCGCCTGATCTCGTCGGCATTGAATCCGAAGGCAATCCGTTCGCGAATCGCGTGCTCGCTCTGGTTGATTCTCCGTCGCTCTTCCGAGTTGTAGCCAAACGCGTGGTGTGCGCGGCCGCGGAGATTCGCTTCAAGCCACTGCTCGATTACCCAGGCTTTGAACTTCAGCGCGCAGCGATGGACGCCCCCGTACTGTGGAACAGTCCCGTTCCGCTTCAACTCGTCGGACAGCTTGTAGTCACCATCCAGGAATACCTTGGTCGGCTCGCGTGAGTCGTCGAGAACGCTAATCCCATCCGCTTCCCGGTGTCCATGGCGAGCAACTTGAACGAACTGGATCCTGTGCCGACGCATCATCGGCAGGATGTACGTCTCCACATCCCTACCCGTGTCTTTGTATTCGTCGCCCACCTGGGCGGTGATCACCACTAAGCGATCCAGCGGACACGGCCTTGTGGCTTCTTCGAAGCACCACCTCACGAGAATCGCGGTGGACTCGACACCCATGCCGTACGAAAGAATCGTGGTCTCGACATCACGCATGGCTGTCTTCCCTCTGTCTGCGGATTCTGTTTTGGTTGGACAAATCGAGAAGCCCGGGAGTGCGGGCAACCCGAGGCAGTGAGTGCCCACTACTTCTAGCCGCCTCAGCGCGCAGTTCCTCGTAGCGCCTGATCACCTGTTCGGGGTCTGTGTACTCGACTTCGATTCCAACGGCGCACGCCACGGTCCGGCGAATATCGCAAAGCAGGCAGGCCTCCCCTTGCGTGGGCACACAACGCGGCCAGCCCTCGGTGTACAACAAGTGTTCCGGAATGCGGCTTTCCGCAGTCTGGCGTCGCTCCGACCGTTCTTTCGCTTGAACCACCTGTGAACGTTCTTCGTCGCTCAAGAGGTGTGGCGCCACATCGCCTAACCATCGTGCGGGTTGGAACGGAAACGTCGATATTGCTTCCAGCCGCACCAGGGCCTTGTAGACTTCGTGGTTGGTTTTGCATTGAGCAGCGGCTATCAGATCGTGCAGCGAGCTCAGAATACAGAAGCAACACGACACGCGAGTGGATCCGTACACCTGATAGGCTTCGTGAAGCGGGAACTGCTTCTGCTCCAGGTACTCAAATACCTGTTGCGTAGTCCACTCCAAAATTGGGTGCCAGTCGAAGCCGCGGGTGCCTTGCGTGAGGTTCCGAAGCCTTGGCTGCTCCCTTGCGATCGGAGATCTCGCACGCTTCGGGCTCTCTTGCCGACGGATACCAGCCGCTGACAGGATCGTCCGATTCGGGAAGCGTTGAACCAGCGCCCGGCTGATCACGGCAGTCTTGAGTTCGGAGGTGCAGAACCGCATCGACGCAGTCGACCAGGGCATGATGAGCTTGACGCACTCGAGTTGAGCATAGCGGCGGACGTTGTTCTCCCAGCGGATCCGCCACCGGTCGAGAAGGTCTCCGCGCTCACGCCGGACCACTATCAGTTCGAGCCCCAGCTCCCGGGACAGCCGCTCGCACACTGGAAGAGACTGGCACCATTCCACACGCCCGAGGTCGCTGTGAATCAGCACGCGGGCACCACCGTGGCCGATCTCGTCGAGATAGTCCGTCGTGGCGAAGGCCGTGGCTGCAGAATCCTTGCCGCCCGAAACACCGATGGCCACGACCGCGCCGTTGGTGAGCGCCGCCGTGACCTCAGGTGTCACCGCAACTTCGCGGCTTGGGATCCAAATCGACTCGAACAGGGGAAACGTGTGAGCCATTGGGGAACCCTCCTGGCTTCGGATAGGGGAGTGAGGGAGGCAGAAAGCGGCGCGCGCCAGGATCAATGGCCCACGCGTACTTATAGTTCCCCGAATGGTACAGTCGTCGTGTAAGCCGCG
>JAJPJX010000214.1 GCA_021324015.1 Solibacteraceae bacterium
AAGATCGTACGGCTTCCGTACCTTCCGCATCCTAGAACTCGCGCTCTACCACTCACTTGGCAAACTGCCCGAGCCGCAGCTTACCCATGAATTCTTCTGACGAGTCCACTATTATGGCCGCCGGCCCTCTTTGCTAGCCGGCTCCGAACCGCCTGAAGCGCTATCAAGCGCCTGAGGGCTGCGACCCGCCCCCTCAGGTGGCGTTGCGGCATTCTGTACTCTTAAGAACGCTCCTGCTTCTCCATAGACCTCGCCATCCCGGATAAAAATCAACAGATTCGCCACAAAGTAAGTATTCGGTTGTACAATCGATGAAGCCAGAATCACGCGAGTGGTTCTGGGAAGACTTGCTGAAGGGTTACATCGTCTCGGAAGCTGAGGGGCGCTTTTTAAAAATCGGAGCGTGTAAGGTTCGGGTCGGGCTCGGCATGCCGCGGCTTCCCGCCAGAGGACCGGTCTATCGGGCGACACGCTGCTCTTCCGAGGCGGGCGAAAGGTATGCGAATGAGATTGATCCCACGTTGTGTATCAATTTTGTCTTTGGTCTGCATGACGGCGCTCTGGGTCGCCGCGCAGTCCACGTCGGGCTCCATGTCGGGCACGGTGACCGATCCCAACTCCGCCGTGGTGGCGGGGGCCAAGGTCACCGCCACGCACGAGCCCACCAACCGCCAGTTCAACGCCGTCACCACCGGCGCCGGCCTCTATGTGTTTCCGGACCTGCCGGCCGGGCCCTACACGGTGACCGTGGAACAAACCGGCTTCAAGAAACTGGTGCAGTCCGGCGTCGAAGTGCGGGTCGGCATCCGCCAGACCCTCGATTTGCAGTTGGAGGTCGGCAGCGTGCAACAGAGCGTCGAGGTGACCGCCGCCGCGCCGCTGCTCGAGACCGTCACCGCGCAGCGGGGCGTCAACCTCAGTCCCCGCCTGCTCATGGACCTGCCGATCTACACCGGCGGCCTGCGCAGCGCGGAAGCTTTCCTGGGTTACATGCCGGGCGTCAATTCCGCTGCCGAGCTGAGCATCGACGGTTCCAATGGCCGCGCCCGCGACGTGATGATCGACGGCGCCAGCCTCACCATCCCGGAATCCGGCGGCACCGTCTTCAATTTCCCCGGCTTTGAAGCCTACCAGGAGATGAGCCTGGTGACCGGCACCTATAACGCGGAGTACGGAAGGCTGGGAGGCGGCCTGGAGTTGATGGTGAGTAAGTCGGGCACCAACGACGTCCACGGCGCGGCCTTCCTGAACATGCGCCGGGATATCTGGGAAGCCGCCGGCTGGAGCAGCAACTCCGTGCCCGGGCGGCCGCCCGGGTACCGCCTCAAGGAGCGGTATAACGAGGTCGGGGGAGCGGCGGGCGGCCCGGTCTACATTCCCAAGGTCTACGACGGGCGCAACAAGACCTTCTTCTTTTTCAGCATCGCGGAAGATCTCCGGCCGGCCTCCATCCTGCTAGCCACCGGCGAGACGCTTCCCACCACGTTGATGAAGCAGGGCAATTTCTCGCAGGTGGCGCCCATCTACGATCCCAGCTCCACCGCGGTTGCGAACGGCGTGGCCACGCGCGTCCCGTTTGCCGGCAACCTGGTACCACAAAGCCGCTGGAGCGGCATCTCCAAGAACATCCTGTCCTACATCCCGGACCCCACCTCGTCGGCAGTGACCGGCAACTACCAGTTCCTGGGCAGCAGCGTGCATAGCGACACCATCTGGACCCTGAAGCTGGATCACGCCATCACCCCCAACAACCGCGTGGCCTTCTTCATGACCAAGGAGAACCAGTCGGACAACTCCGTCGCCAACCTGCCCGGCCCGCTGAGCAACGGGTTGCAGTCTTACCAGCAGCCGGACAATTACCGCGCCAACCACGACCTGGTGATCCGTCCGAACCTCCTCCTGCACACCACCTTCGGTTTCAGCCGGACGCAGCAGTTCTGGAACAATCCGTTGCAAAACGGCTTCGCCTCCAAGATCGGCCTGCCGCTCAGCGGCGTGGCCGACGCCACCCCGGTGATCAACTTCGAAACCGACAACCTCACCGGGTGGGGCATGAACCAGGGCAAGGTGAACAACGGGGGCCAGTGGAACTGGACCACCGAGTTCAATCAGGGCCTGAGCTGGATTCGGGGCAAGCATGAGATCAAGATGGGCTATGACATCCGGCGCCTGCGCACCATTGGCGACGACTGGGCCGGCACCAACGGCTTCTACTATTTCTCCCGCGCGCAAACCGCCCTGCCCACGGCTCTGACCACCACCGGAAATGCTTTCGCGAGCTTCCTGCTGGGCGCCGTGGATCAGGCCAACGCCACAGCCCAGCCGGTGACCGGTGGGCAGATTCGCTATCAGTACTACGGCGGATACGTTCAGGACACCTGGAGGGTGACGCCTCGCCTGACCCTGAATCTGGGCCTGCGCTACGAGGTCCCCGTCGGCTGGTACGACGCCCGCGGGAACTACACTTCACTGAGCCTGAGCATCCCCAACCCCAAGGCCGGCGGCCTTCCCGGCGCGCTCGAGTTCGCCGGCGCCGGGCCGGGCCGGCAGGGCACCCTGCACCTGTATCCCACCGATTTCTCCGACATTGGCCCGCGCGTGGGCTTCGCCTACCGCCTGGCCTCCAACACCACGCTGCGCGGCGGCTGGGGTATCTATTACCAGACCCTGGGCAACGGCGGGTGCGGTTGCACCGACGGCTTCAACGGCTCCTTCTCGCAGATCTCCAACGGCGTGGATGCCGCGTTCCTGTGGGACCAGGGAGGCGTGCAGCCGCCGCCGGGCTTCAAGCATCCTCCGGTGATCGATCCCAGCTACGATAACTTCAACAGCAACATCTACCGCATGGGTCCCAACTTCGGCAAGGCGCCCCGCGTGTACAACTACAGCTTCACCATCCAGCACGAGGTGCATCATTACCTCCTGGAGGCGGCCTGGGTCGGCATGCGCGGCAACGGCCTGGCTTCCACGGTGTTCCTCAACCAGTTGCCCACCAGCTACCTGTCTCTAGGTCCGCTGCTCGCCAAAAACATCAACGACCCGGCGGTGGTGGCGGCCGGCTTCAAGGAGCCGTTCCCCGGCTTCGCCGCCGGCTGGAAGGGCGGCGCCACGCTGGCCCAGGCGCTGCGTCCCTACCCGCAGTTCGGCACCCTGTACGACGCCAACGCGGGCGTCGGCAAGCTCTGGTACGACTCACTGCAAACCAGCATCCAGCACCGCTTCGGCAACCTCACCCTCCAGGGCTCCTACGTATTCTCGAAGAACCTGGACCTGATGACGTACCGCCAGATCTTCACCAACTCGCAGGTGAACGCGCAGGATTCCTACAACATCCCCGAAGCCAAGTCGTACTCGCCGTTCGACTACACGCACGTGTTCAACCTGCTGACCGCCTTCGAGCTGCCCTTCGGCCGCGGCAAGCGGTTTCTCAGTTCCGCCGGCCGGCTGACCAACCTGATCGTGGGTGGCTGGGTGCTCTCCGGCGCGCAGCAATACCGCAGCGGTTCGCTGGTTCAGGTCTCCACGCCGGGCAATCCGCTCGGGAACGGAGCGCTGTTCACCCCGCTGACCAAGGCGAACGTGACGGGCAACCCCATCCGCACGGGCGTCTCGCGCACGGCTCTGGATCCGAACAATCCCAACGTGCGCTGGTTCAACTACGGCAGCAACGCTCCCTTCACAGTGGCGCCGGCCTACACGCTCGGCAACGCCGCCTTCTATTACGGCGATTTCCGGAACCCGCCCTTCCTGAACGAGAACCTGTCCATCCAGAAGAACTTCTTCATTTGGGAATCGGTGCGTTTCCAGTACCGCGCGGACATGATCAATCTGTTCAACCGCACGGATTTCGGCAACATCAACGGCGTGGTGGGCAGTCCCAACTTCGGCCGCGCGCAGGGCGTGCAGGACGGCCCGCGCCTCATCACCATGGGTCTCAGGCTGGAGTTCTAGCGCGGAAACTCGCGGCCCGGTGCGTTGCCGGATCACCCCCGGCCATCACCGGGCCGCCGCCCCGTTCACAAGGTCAGCCGAATATAGATCGCCCCTGCCGTGGCCGGCTCGGCGTAAGGTCCGGTGCGCTCGAACCCCATCCGCTCGTACATCGCGACCGCCCGTTCCATCACAGGCATCGTGTCGCCCACCATCTCCGCGTATCCCGCGGAACGTGCTTCGGCGATCACCCATTCCAGGAGCGCCCTGCCTATACCTTGGCTACGGAACCGGGGCCTCACATACAGGCGTTTGGCTTCGCACCGCGTCGCGTCTATCGGGCGGAGCGCTACACATCCGGCAGGCGCACCGCTGACGAGGGCCAATGCGAGGCGTCCTTGGGGCGGCGCGTACTTGCCGGGTAGGGTCGCCAACTCCGAATCGAAATTCTGGAAGCAGGGAGTGAAGCCGAATGAATCCCAATACTTCTGGAAAAGCGCCTTCACCGCGTCTAAGCCGTCTGCGCAGGTCACAGGCACGATCTTCAGGTCAGCAGGGACTGCCATATCGGTCTCGCTGAATCTCCTCTCGAATCACCCGCCGCGGCGTTTCCTGCGGCAACTCGCGCGTGCATGCAAATTGTACAATTCGTTTGTACATCCAAGGAGCGGCCGGCGGGGGCGTGTTCCGCCGGAACATATGTGTTAGAAGTCTTGCCTTTCGGTGAGCACGGCGGCGTAAGCGACCAAAGCCGCCGTGATCGCCACGGCCCCGGCCAGGACCGTCCAGGGCAAAGGCCCGACCAACAGATCGGTGCGCGGGTCGAAGTAGGCCATCCCGGTTCCATTCATGATGTAGTGTATGTGCAAGGGATATGGCCTGAGCGGGGGAAGGCGCGCGACCAAAGGGTAGATGAAAAACACCGCGAGGGAAACTGCCAGTGCCGAGTACTCGCTGGTGAAGATGACCGATGACAGGAACGCGGCGGCAAATACAACCGATCCGAAACTTACCCAAAGCAGGCTGAACTGCAAGGATTGAGACAAAGGATAGGATTCTCCCACGAAAGGAGAAAGCCCAGGTACCAGAATCACGGGAAGCAGGGAAAGCGCCAGGATCTCAGCCAGGCCTACCGCCGCCCTGACTCCCGTGAGACGCCCTCGGCTGACCGGGAGCATCAGTGTGAAGCCCGTGGAGCCATGCGCCCGTTCCCGCTGCAACCCTCCCAACCCCAGCACGAGCGCGAGCACGAGGAACGTTCCTCTCGCGAAGCCTCCATAGATCCGCAGATAGATATAACCGGCGTATGAACTCAACGGAGCACTGGTTGCGTGCAGTTGGGCGCGGAACATCCTCTCGAAGAGGACGGCTGCGGTGCAAATTCCGCTCAACACGAGCGCACTGATCAGAAATCGCAGTTCGTTCTCGCGCCACGTTTTGTACCAGAGCATCGAAACTTTCTCCTTTTTGCGCTGGAATCAATAGTCCCGCCGCTGCGAGAGCCGGGCGGCGATGATCACAAATCCCACCGCAATCGCCGGCAAGATGAGCAGCGGCAGCCCGGGGAGCGGTCCTACCAGGAGGTGGTCGGCGGAGTTGAAATAGGGCATTTCCGCGCCGCTCATGATCTTGAAGAAGTTGAGCCACGGAATCCGCTGGAGCGGCGTGATATTGACCGCCGCCGAGTAGAACATCATGGAAAGAAAGCAGACGATCCAAGCGGAATATTCTTCGGCGCAGATGCCCGACAACAAAACGGACGTGCCGAACAGGACTGCCCCGCCCATGGTCCAAAGAACGCTGAATCGCAGCGCCTGGGTCAGTTGGTAGGATTCACCCACCTGCGGCGACAAGGCCCCGAGCATGACGGCAGGCATAAGAGCCAGGAGAGCCACCTCGGCCAGCCCAACTGCGGCGCGCACGAACGTCAACCGGCAGCGGCTGACGGGTAGTGAAAGCGTGAATCCGGCTGTTCCATGCGCGCGCTCCTGCAAAATGCCGCCGCCCCCCAGCACGATCACCAGGATGAGAAAGAAATCCCGGACGTAGCCTTTGTAGACGGCCTTCCAGATGTACGCGGCATAGCTGAGCGGCGGATCCGCGTGAGCGCGGTTGCCTTTCTGGGTGAGAACGATGGCCAAACACACCCAGGCCAGCGCGGTTGCGCTGATCAGCAGGCGCGTGCGCGTCTCGCGCCACATCTTGTAGCAGAGCATCACCGTGCCTCCGCGGGCGCATCGGTTCGGACAGCATCCAGGAAGATCTCGCGCAAACTCACCGGTTCAACCTCAACCGAGACTGCGGAAAGGCTCCGCGCACGTTCCACGATAGCGTCCGCATTGCGGCTCGCGAGCACGGTGATCTGGCGTCCGCTGGCTCGCACCCTTTCCACCCCAGGGAGTCGAAATTCCGCTTCGGGCGGCCGCGCAGGAAAGCCGGCCGTGACGCGCCGGTAATTCTCCCGCAGATGGTCGAGCGAAACGTCGAGCACCAGCCTGCCGCGCTCGATAATGAGGATGGAATCGGCAATCCTTTCCACTTCGGCCAGTTGGTGAGAAGAGAAGAACACGGTAGTGCCCTCCGCGGCGATACCGGTCAACATTTGAAGCAGTTCTTCGATCGACACGGGATCCAGCCCTTCGGTGGGCTCGTCGAGAATCAGCAGCGCCGGCCTGCGGGAGAGCGCCAGCAACAGCGCCAGTTTGGTTCGCATGCCCTTGGAGAGCGCCTTCACTTTGCGGCGGAGCGGCAGTTGATACATCCTTAAAAGACGCTGTTCGATGTCCGGCCGCCAATCGGGATAGAAAGAACTTGTGAATCGCACCAACTGCTCGACGGTCATGTAGGCGTACAATCCCTTTTCTTCTCCGATATAGGCGGTCCGGCGGCGAATCAGAAGACTTTGCTTCGGATCGTCAATCCGGTGCCCAAGCACCATTCCGCTCCCAGCCGTTGGTTTGATCATGCCGAGCAGCATCCTGATCGTGCTGCTCTTGCCGGCGCCATTGCGCCCCAGGAATCCCGTGATGCTAGGCCCGCGTATCTGGAAACTGAGGGCATGAACGGCATCCACATCGCCATAGCGCTTGGCTAAGGCATGCGTCTCGATCACGTTGTCGCTGGTCATCGTTTCCTCAGAGCCGCGGCGGAAGATCGTGCGGAAACAGGACTTCCGCCTCAAAAAGGCGAAAGATCTCTTCGTTGGACAGGCCCTCCGCCTGCAAGCTGTTGACTAATTCCCGCACGCGCTGCTGCGCGGCGCGCACTCTGTCGGCGCGCGACTTCACGCCTCGCTTCGCCGAGATGTAAGCGCCGGAACCATGCCGCAATTCCAGCAAGCCTTCATGTTCGAGTTCGGTGTAAGCCTTGGCGACCGTATTGTGGCTGACGACGAGTTCTTCGGCGAGAGTCCGAATACCCGGCATGAGGTCGCCATCCTGGAGGACGCCGGTAGCGACCGCGTGCCGGACCTGCTGCATCAACTGCAGGTACAACGGCTGTCCCGACGAAGGATTCAGTTTGAAAATCACCGAACTGTACCACTGATAGGATACAGTTGTACTCTTCGGCTTGTCAAGCCTGCAGCCCACACAGCGCCCTTGCCGGGCCCTATTCGTGCCGCAAAGCCACCACCGGTGTAACTTTGGTGGCGCGACGGGCGGGTAGCGCAGGCCCTGGAACAGTACCGGCATGCCGCCTGCCTCCCGGCGCCGAGGCATGCCGGCCCGGCGCCTTGCAGAATAGCAGGGAAGCCGCCGGGGCGATGAACCCGGTTATCCTGATGCAGACGCTATGCGCGCAGGGGCTGCTCCTGCGGCGAGGCGTTGTGCGGAGGCAGGATCCGGGTGGCCTGCTCCAGAACCAGCCACTGCCGGATGGCGGGAAGCGCTGCCTGCGCCGCCTGCTCGCCGGCCTCGATCAGCCGGTCGGCACTCTCGAACCCGTCCCATCCCACGCCCTGTACGTGCGGCGTAATCACCACGTCGGACAGCCGGCGCCAATCTCCTTCGGCGCGCCGCTGCATGATCTGGAAGCAGCGGTTCACCACCGCGAACATGTTGGGAGGCGGGGCAGCGGCAACCTCGAGGGGCAGGTTTACCGCCACCACCCGAGTAGCCCCCAAGTCCCGCGTCATGGCCGCGGGAATTTCCATGCTCATGGCCCCATCCACCAGCAGGCGGTTCTGATAAGGCACCGGCTGGAACAGCCCGGGGTAGGAACAACTGGCGCGGATCGGCAGAATCACGTCGCCGCTGTCCCGGAACAGTACGGCTTCCCCGGAGAGCAGGTCGGTGGCCACCACCCCCAACGGAATGCGCATCTCCTCGAAGCGGTCATGCTTCAGCAGACGGCGCAGGAACTTGGCCATCCGGTCGCTCCCCGCGAAGCCCAGGCGCGCGATGGTCCAACGGGCCACGTCGCCGAAGCGCATGGAGCGCGCCATGGCGGCGATCTCTTCGGACGAGGCGCCGCTGGCATAGGCGGCGGCCACCATGGAGCCGGCGCTCACTCCGGCAATGCAAGCAATTGGAATTCCGGCACGCTCGAACGCCCGCAGCACTCCGATGTGCGCGATCCCGCGGGCAAATCCGCCCCCCAAAGCCAAACCGACGCGCGCAGCCCCTTCCTGTGGCGCTTGTGCGGGCGATCTCCACCGCCTGCGCAGCGCCGGCCACCATCCCGCCAGCCTCCGCCCGGTCTCCACGCCCCCTCCTCGGCGCCATTCTCCGTCAACCTCCGCGGAGGAATGGTCTACCATTAAGTCAGATGTGCACTCAGTCGCGCCCGTTCCCTCTTTTTCTCCTTTCTTTGTGCCTTGCGGTACCAGCCGCGGCGTGGCAAAGTCTGTCCGGCACGCCGGAGATCGAACAGCGGCTCAAACGGCTCGAGACCGCCGGCAGCGTGCTCATGATCGGAGCGCATCCAGATGATGAGAATACCGCTGTGTTGGCCTATTTCGCGCGTGGCCGGCACTTCCGCACAGGCTATCTTTCCTGCACACGGGGCGAGGGCGGCCAGAACCTCATCGGGTCAGAGCAGGGCGACCTGTTGGGCGTCATCCGCACCCAGGAGTTGCTGGCCGCCCGCAAAATCGACGGCGCTGAGCAGTTCTTCACCCGCGCCATCGACTTCGGCTTCTCCAAGTCTGCCGACGAGGCGCTCTCCAAATGGGGGCGGGAAAAGATCCTCTCCGACATGGTCTGGGTGATCCGACGCTTCCGCCCGGACGTGATTATCCTGCGCTTCTCCGGCACGCCCCGCGACGGCCACGGACAGCACCAGGCGTCCGCCATTTTGGGCAAGGAAGCGTATTTTGCCGCCGCCGATCCGCAGCGCTTCCCCGAGCAATTGCGCCGGGTGCGGCCCTGGCGGGCCCGGCGCCTGCTGTTTAACGTGTTCAGCTTCACCCGCGACCAGGAACGCGCCGCGGCTGCCACCCCCGGCCGCCTGGAAATCGATACCGGAGACTTCAACCCGGTGCTGGGTGAGTCCTACAACGAGATTGCCGGCCGCAGCCGCAGTATGCACCGCAGCCAGAGCATGGGCGCCCCCCGCCGGCGCGGCCCCTCCCGGAATTTCCTGGTGCCGGTAGCCGGCGATCCGGCCCGGAGCGACCCTTTCGAGGGCATCGACACCACCTGGAACCGTGTGCCCGGCGGCGCGGCGGTCGAACCGCTGCTCTCCCAGGCCCACCGCGAGTTCCGCCCCGAACACCCGGAGCGCATCATCCCGCTGCTGCTTCAGGCCCGCCGCCTGGCGGCGGACCTGAAGGACGCCTGGGCCGAGGCCAAGCTGCCGGAATTCGATGAGGCGATCGCCTCCTGCGCCGGCTTGTGGCTGGCCGCCGAAACCGGCCACCCCACCGCCGTCCCCGGCGCCGCCTTCCAGGTGCGCGTTACGGCTCTCAACCGGTCTTCCTACCCGCTCACGCTGGAGCGGGTCCGCCTGGAAGGGCTCGGCGAGACCACCAGCCTGGACCTCCAGCCGCGCCGGCTGGAATACAACCAGCCGTTTACCGGCAACCTGGAGCGCAAAGTGCCCGCGGACGAGCCGCCCTCGCAGCCCTTCTGGCTGCGCCAGGCGCGCGAGGGCGACACCTACGTCATCGGCAGCCAGGAGCTGATCGGCGTGCCCGATTCGCCGCCGCTGCTACAGGCCCGCTTCGAGTTGGCGGCCGGGGGCTCGCACCTGGTGCTGGTGCGCCCCGTCGATTACCGCTACGTGGACCGCGTGCTGGGCGAGCTCACCCGCCCCTTCATCGTGGTTCCTGAAGTAGTGGTGAATCCGGCCGAACGAGTGGTCATGTTTCCCGGTAACGGGCCGCGCACTTTGCAGGTCGCGGTGCAGGCCAATGCCCCGAACACGGCGGGCGAGCTGCGCCTGCAGTTGGACGGTGGCTGGCAGGCCGACCCGCCGACGCAGCCGTTCCACTTGGCCGGGAGCGGCCAGCAGCAGGACCTGACGTTCCGCGTGACGCCTCCGGCCGGAGCCTCCCGCGCAATGCTGCGTGCCGTGGCCCAGGTGGACGGCCACCGTATCGACTCCGGCATGCGCGTAATCTCCTATCCGCACATCCCCATTGAGACCGTGTTCCCGGAGGCCGCCTCGCAGCTGGTGCGCGCGGACATCCGGGTAACCGCGCACAAGGTAGGCTACATCATGGGTGCGGGGGACGAAATGCCCGACGCCCTACGCCAGCTTGGCTGCGAAGTCACCCTCCTGAGCGCCTCCGACCTGGAGCAGCGCAACCTGGCCGAGTTCGACGCTATCGTCACCGGGGTTCGCGCCTATAACGTGCGCCCCGACCTGCGCGCCAACCAGAGCCGCCTGCTGGACTACGTGCAGAAGGGCGGCACCCTCATCGTGCAGTACAACACTGCCGATGGCACTCTGCCTGAACTGGGGCCCTATCCCTTTACCGAGGGACGCGGCCGCGTGGCCGTCGAGGATGCCCCCGTGAGCCTGCCCGATCCCGGGCACCCCCTGCTCCAGACGCCCAACCGGATCACCGCCCAGGATTTCGAAGGCTGGGTGCAGGAGCGCGGCCTCTACTTCGCCGAAAAATGGGACCCGCGCTACCAGACCGTGCTGGTCTGCCACGATCCCAACGAAAAATCCCTCGCTGGAGGCGTGCTCTACACGCGCTACGGCAAAGGCGTCTATATTTTCAGCGCTTACTCCTGGTTCCGCGAGCTTCCCGCAGGCGTCGCCGGCGCCTACCGCTTGTTCGCCAACATGCTCAGCGCGAAGTAGCCGGGCGGCGAGCCGCCAGGCGGTACCCGGCTAGTGGCCTTGACGTGAAGGAGCGGATGCGCCTGCTCAGAAGAGCAGGCGCAATCCGAACTGGATCTGGCGGTTGCCGCCGCCTTCGGTGATTTGGCCGAAGGTCAGGCTGGTCACGTCCGCGCACGCCCCGCGGCAGTCGAACTGCGGGTGGTTGAAGATGTTGTAAAACTCCGCGCGGAACTGGAGGTTGTATCGCTCTTTGATCTGGTTGTTCTTGAAGAACGACCAGTTCCAGGCGTTGGTCCAGGGCGTGCGCAGGTCCGGCTGGCTCAGGCTGTCGTTCGGCATGGTGTAGCGCGGCGCCGCGATGAACGCTGTAGTGTCAAACCAATGTTGCAGCGTCGGGTTGCTGAGCACGCCGCTGTGCAGCCGGTCGGCCCGCCCGTTGGTGTAGTTGAAATCCGGGATGCTGGTGTTCTGCGGGCCGGTGATGAGAATGGGCCGTCCGGATTGCAGCACCGTGATTCCGGAGAACTGCCAGCCGCCTGCGATCCGCGAAAGGATGCCTTTCTGCGCGTAGGGTTTGCCGGGACCGAAGGGCAGATCCCAGACGTGCCCGATGACCAGGCGCTGCGGCGCGTCGTTGGCTTCGATGCTGCGATTGTAGTTCGGATTGTAGAGGGCGTCGGAGGGACCCACCACCCAGGAGTTGGATTCCGCGGTGGAGGCGATTAGCTTCGAAAGCGTGTACGCAACCGTCAGCGTGAACCCCTTGCTGTACCGCTTTTCGACGCGGACCGTCATGCTGTTGTACCGGGAGTCGCCATAGGGGCGGCGGACCGCCAGGATCTGCTGGTACTGCGGGAAGGGACGCAGGAGCTGACTCTGCACAACGGTCGAGAAAGCACCGATGCCACCCTGGATCACTCCATAATAGGGATTTGGCACAACCTTATCCACGTTGGGCCCGTAGGTATTGAGATTCAGAGGATCCACGGCATTGTCCATGCGGTTCCAGAACAGGTGCGTGGCCTTGCTGCCGACATAGGCGATTTCCGCGAGTAGGTTCGGGTTGACCTGGCGCTGGATCGAGAAGTTCCAGTTGGCGATGTAGCAGGTGGGGTGGTCGGCGAAATCCACGCGAATGTTCTGGCCCAGGAAGTTGGTGACGCCCACCTGCGGCAGGACGAATCCGGCGGCGAAGGGGTTTGACCAGTTGCCGCCCACCGGGGGAGTGAACGGAATGGGATTGGGTGCACCCAACGACACGGAGTTGCTGGTGAACAGGCCGGTCCCGAAGTCCGTGGCGGCTGCGTTCAGGCCGTTGTTGGCGGCATTGAAGATGGCTCCGGCCATGCGAATGACCGTTTTGGAATCGACCTGGAACGCCAGGCCGACCCGGGGGCCGGGGGTGTTGTAATTCGGGTCACTGTGATAGCCGCCCGCCGGAACCCACTGGTACAGGCCCTTGATGTGGGTCACGGGATCGACGGCGTTGACGTTGAAGCGGCCGATCTGGCTGTACTTGTCACCATACGGAGAAATGAACTCGTAGCGGTACCCGAGGTTCAGAGTGAGCCGGTTGGTGATCCGCCAGTCATCCTGGATGTAGCCCGAGTTGTAACGCTGGAACAAAGACATGAACGGTGTGGTTTCCATGGCCCCGCCGATGGGGACGCCCAGCAGGAAGGTGGCAAATCCATTGCCCGCATTGGTGGCAGTCACCGCTGGATTGGGTCCGCCTGTATAGGTACGGTCGAAGACGAACTGGCCGCCCGAGTTGCGGGAAAGGAAGGCGTTCAGCTTCATGCGCTGGAAGTCCGCGCCAGCTTTGAGTTGGTGGCGCCCCTTGATCCAGGTAACCTGGTAGATTGCGTGCCAGGTGTCCTGCGGGTTGAGGCTGGCGGTGGACCCGCAGCCCTGCCCGCTGCCGATGCAGGTCACTTCCGGAGCATTGTAAGTGGAGACGGTCAGGCCGCTGCTGGTGTAATACTGGTTGATGTCGATCTCGGGGAACTGCTTGTAGGTTACCTTGCTGGCGACGCTGGCGGGAAAACCCAGGGTGGCCATGTCAAAACCTGCGCCCGCCGGCACTGAGGCGTTCTGCAGGCGGGTGTACGAGATACGGAACTCGCCCAGGAAGTTGGGCGTGAAATTGGAGACCAGGCTGATGCCGGCGTTGCGGACGGGGTTGGAACTAACGCCCGTGGCGGGGAAAGCTTTGTCGATCAGACCCAACGGGAAACTGTCATTCTGGTTGCCGGCGAAGTGGCCGAAGAGGCGGTGCTTGGCGCTGATGTAATGATCCAGCCGGGTGAACCAGCCGTCGATGTTGTTCACATTCTTGCCGGTTCTGAGGTAGTTGTTGATTTGGCCGAAAACCTGTCCCGGAACGTTAGGATCGGGATAATACTTGGCAATGTTGGCGGAAATCGGATCGATGCGGTTGGCCGGGATGACATTGTTGGGAAATGCGTCCCGGATATAGGTGCCCGGAGCCGCCGGGTTCGCGCGCGTGGTCAAATAGTCGTAAATCGCCACGGGGCGGCCCTGGGCATCGCGCGCGTTGCTGAAGTCGCCATTCTTCCACGCGGGCAGGGGCACGGAGGCGAGGAATTGGTTCGGGCTGCCCTGGCGGACCCCTTCGTAATTCATGAAGAAGAAGGTACGGTCGCGAATGATGCGTCCGCCGAGGGCCCCTCCAAACATGTCATATTGAAACTTGCCCTTAGGCACACTGGTCCGGTTGTTGGACCAGGAGTTGGCGTTAAGGATCTGGCTCTGCAGGAACAGGTAGGCGACGCCATGAAACTCGTTGGTGCCGGACTTGGAAGCCACGTTGATGACCCCCCCTCCAGCGCGCCCGAACTCCGCGGAATAAGTGGCCGTCTGAATCTTGAATTCGGCCACGGATTCGATGGGATAGGTGTAGGACTGGCCGCCGGAAGTAAATCCGCGCGTGTCGCCGCCATCCATCAAGATGGCGTTCTGCATGGCCAGGCCCCCGGCAATGCGCGAATTGCCGGCGTATCCGATGGTCGAACCGCCCGCGCCCACCTGTCCGCGCGTGGGGATCACGCCGGGAGCCAGAGCGGACAATTGGCGTGGATCGCGGCCCAGCAGCGGCAGTTCGGTAACCGCGCGCGTGCCTACCGTCTCACCCATGCCGGAGGTCTGCGCCTCCAATTGCACCGCCGAGGCGACCACCTGTACGGCCTCGGAAACCTGGCCGACTTCGAGTTTCACGTCCACGGTGGCCGTGAGGCCGACCGAGAGCGGGATCCCGGAAATTTTGAACGTGCGGAATCCCTGTTTTTCCGCCGTCAACTCGTAAGTGCCCGGCGGCAGCGCCGGCACCACGTAGAGCCCCGTGGCGTTGGACTCCGCTTTGTTGAGAATGTTGGTGGCTTCGTTGCGCACCGTGATGTTTACCTGGGGAACTACGGCGCCGGTCGAATCCATGACCGTGCCGCTGATTGTGGCGCGCTCGCCTTGCGCGAAAAGTAATCCCGCGGCTAACCCCGCGGACAACACAAGTAGCCTGACACTTAGCCTGTCTTTCAACATGGAAATCACCTGGCTCCGGCGCCCCTCGGTTTTGCCTGATGCCTTCCGCCCTGACTAAGGAAGGCTCCTCCCGAAGGGCCACAACGAGACCTGATTAGTATACAGCCGAATGGTCCCGAGCGCACCTTTTTTTTGAGATCCGCGCCCGCGTGGAAATTCGACGAAAAGCCCACCGCGTGGCGCGTGGCGGCAGTGGAGGCCCGTACAGGATGAAACCGCCCCCGGGAGGCCCCAGGGGTGGTTTCCGCTACGCCGCGGTTGGCGCGGCCGTCACGCCGCGCTTCTCCAACGGCACAAAATCACGCGCCGCCTGTCCGGTGAATACCTGCCGGGGGCGGGCAATCTTTTGCTCGGCATCGCACAGCATCTCCTGCCACTGGGCCAGCCAGCCCACGGTGCGGGGAATGGCGAACAGCACCGTTAACATCGCCGGCTGGAAGCCCATGGCCTGGTAGATGATCCCCGAGTAGAAATCCACGTTCGGGTAGAGCTTGCGCTTGATGAAGTACTCGTCCTCGAGCGCGATGCGCTCCAACTCCAGCGCAATCTCCAGTTTCGGATTGCGGCCGGTGACCTCAAATACCTTATCCGCGGCCCACTTGATGATCCTGGCGCGAGGATCGTAGTTCTTGTAGATGCGGTGGCCGAAACCCATCAGCTTGAACTCGCCGGCCTTCACCTTGGCGATGTATGCCGGGACCTTGTCCTTGGAACCGATCTCGTCCAGCATCTTGAGGACTTCTTCGTTGGCCCCTCCGTGGAGAGGACCGGATAGCGCCGCCGCCGCTGCCGCGGTGGCCAGGAACGGATCCGCGTGCGAGCTGCCTACCGAGCGCATGGCGTTGGCGCTGCAGTTCTGCTCGTGGTCGGCGTGCAATATAAACAGGATGTCCAGCGCCCGGGCCAAAACCGGATTGGCGATATACTTGGGCTCCACCATTTTCCACAGCATGTTCATGAAGTTTTCGGTGTAGCTCAGCTCGTTGTCCGGATAAACATAGGGGTAGCCGAGGCTGTGCCGGTAGGTGTACGCGGCGATGGTCGGCATTTTTCCGATTAGCCGCCGGATCTGCAGCGCTCTCACCTTGGGATCGAGCACCTCTCTCGACTCCGGGTAAACCGTAGAGAGCGCCGCTACCGTGCTGGCCAGCATCCCCATGGGATGCGCGTCATGGCGGAATCCCTCCAAAAACTTCTTGGTGGTCTCGTGCAGCATGGTGTGGTGGGTAATGTCGGCGACCCATTCCTTCAGTTGGGGCTCGGTCGGCAGTTCGCCGGACAACACCAGATAGGCCACTTCCAGAAAGCTGCACTTCTCCGCCAGTTGTTCGATGGGGTACCCGCGGTAGCGCAGGATACCTTTATCCCCATCGATGAACGTAATCGAACTTCGGCAGGACGCCGTGTTCATGAAAGCGGGGTCGTAGCTCATGAGCCCGAAATCCTCGGGTCCGGTCTTGATCTGCCGCAGGTCCATGGCCCGGATGGTCCCATCATGGATCGGGATCTCATAGGCAGCCTGCGTGCGCTGGTCAACGATGCTTAAGGCTTCCTTTCCCATAGTTCCCTTCCCAAGATTGTCCGCGGCGATACCCTTGTTCTCGCCGCCTTCTGGCCATCGTGCGCCCGGCACGACGGCGCCGCTCCTCGTGCAAACGAGACGAGGGCGGTTTCGCTTGCATGCCTTCTGTTTCGCTTCCCACGGCCATCATAGTGCAAACCGTGGCGCCTGTTAAGCTATTTTTAGGTCCTTATATCTGCTGTAATTGCAGGAGTTTGCCCTACGGCAGTTTTTCTACCAGCTTGGCAAACTCCACCAGCGGGAAGGCCCGCATCGTCGCCGTCTTGATATGCTCACGGGCGCTCACCGCCAGGCTGGCCGTGACAGCGGCTTCGTCGTCCGGACATTCCGTGATGGCTACGTAGTCGTACTCCCCCATCACGAAGTAACTGGCCAACACCTTGCCGCCCATCAGTTCCCAGTCCTTGATCGCCGATTCGATGCGTTTAGGTGCACCTTTCAAGTCTTTGGTTCCCTGCGCGGTGAATTTCATGAGGATGATGTAGGTCGCCATGCAGTCCTCCCTGCGTGGAACCCTCGGATGAGTTTGGCATCTCTGCCCCGCCCAGTAAAGATTCGCAACCAGCGCGGCCCTTCTCCTTGCGGCCGCGCAGCGACATCAGGTGTGTCGGAGCCCGGGGCCTGCCCCGATATTCGATGGGAGCAGCCTTCGTCCCTTCGTTAGTGTACTCCCTGATCCGGTCTCTCAGCGCATCATTTTGAGGGAAAGCCGGAATGAGGGAAAGCCGGGATTGACAGTCGATGCGGATGGTGGCATACTCTTGAATAGAAAGACACCACATGCAAGTGGTGCTTTCTGAGGGTCCATGGCAACCGTTACCGCGTCATCTACGGCCATTCAGCTTTCTCTTCATTCTCTTACCCTCGAAGATATCATCGCGATTTCCCGGCACTACCGGCACGTCGAATTGAGCGCCGAGGAGGAGTTCCGGCGGAACATTGCGCGCGGGCGCGAGACCTTGGAGCGTAAGCTCACCCAGGGTGAAGTGGTCTATGGCGTCAACACGGGATTCGGCGGCAATGCTCGATTCGTGATTCCGGAAGACGAACTGGCGCACCACCAGCAGAACCTGCTGGAGTTCCTCTCCTGCGGCGTGGGCGAACCGCTTCCGGAGGAAGCCGTGCGGGCAGCCATCCTGCTGCGCGCGAACGCGCTGGCGCGCGGACTTTCGGCCGTGCGCCTGGTGGTGATCGAAAAACTGTTGGACCTGCTGAACCGCCGCATCACGCCGGTGGTGCCACGGTTCGGTTCGGTGGGCGCGAGCGGCGATTTATGCCCTTCCGCGTACATTGCGCGGGCTATGGCCGGGCGTGGCGAAGTCTTCTACCACGGCCGGCGCGTGCACGCCGCCGAAGCGCTGGCGCAGGAGAAACTCGAGCCGTTGCGATTGGAGGCCAAGGAAGGCCTGGCATTGCTGAACGGCACCACGGTGATGACCGGCGTGGCGTGCATGGTGGTGGACGAGGCGTCCTACCTGTTCCGGCTCTCCCTCGGGGCCATGGCGATGGCCGTGGAGGCGCTGCGCTCCTCGCCGGACTACTACCACCCGGCCATTCACATGGCCAAGCATCATCCCGGACAGGTGGCCGTGGCGGAGATGCTGAATTCGCTACTGTTCGATTCCAAGCTGGCCATTCCGCTCGACGACATCCGCCACCGGGTGGCCGAAGCCGAACGGCAGGCCCAGGCGCGGCACGACGTGGTCGCGGCCGGCGAATCGATCCAGAGCCCCTATTCCCTGCGCTGCGTGCCGCAAGGCCTGGGTCCCATGCAGGAGACGTTGCTCGAAGCGCGCACGGTGGTGGAGCGGGAGGCCAATTCAGTGAACGACAACCCGCTCATCGATCCGGTTTCCGACCGGGTGTATCACACCGGCAACTTTTACGGGGGGCACATCGCGCGGGCGATGGACGGCCTGAAGCTGGACCTGACCAACCTGGCGAACTGGCTGCACTCGGTGCTGGCACTGCTGATGGACGAACGCTTCTCCAACGGCCTGCCGCCGTCGCTGAGCCCGCATCCGGGCGTGTACCAGGGCTTCAAAGGGATGCAAATCGTGCATTCCAGCCTGGTCACGGCGATCCGCCACTGGAGCGCTCCCAGCCTGGTGCACACGCTGCCCACCGAGCAATTCAACCAGGACATCGTGAGCTTGGGGACCCACGCCGCGCTCACGGCCATGGACATCACGCGGCTGCTGCGTGACGCGGTGGCCATCACGCTGCTTTCGACCGCCCAGGCTGTGGATTTGCGGCAAGGAGGCGGACGGCTGGGCGCGGGTACACGGCCCATCTACCGGGCGATCCGTTCCGTGAGTCCTTTCGTCGAAGCCGACCGGGCGCTCGATAAGGATATCGCTGCGGTCGCCAGGCTGATTGAGGCACGGGAACTCCCGGTGCTGATCTGAGCCGCCCGCGGCGTCGGCCTACCTCACGAAGACCGAAGACCTGCCGGCGAAATCGAGCACCCAGCCGGGGAAGATTCCGAGAACCAGGGTGCCGAGGGCTGGCAGAACCAGGGCAGCGCGCAGGCCCGGGGTGAGGGGTTGTATGCGGCTGGCGGCTTCGCCGGGTTCGCGCATGTACATCATCACCAAGATGCGCAAGTAGTAGTAGGCCGCCACCGCACTGTTCAGCAGGCCCAGCACGGTCAGCCAGACCAGGTGCGAATCGAGCGCCGCCTTGAAGATATAGAACTTGCCGAAAAAGCCGCCGGTCAGGGGCACGCCGATCAGCGAGAGCAGGAAGATGGAGAGCAGCGCCGCAGTGCCGGGTTGCTTGGCGCCGAGGCCAGCGAAGTCCTCCACCTTGAGGTAGCGCTCGCCCTTGCCGGAGAGGTGGCTGACCACGGCAAATGCGCCGATGTTCATGAAGGCGTAGGCGGCCATGTAGAACATGGCGGCTGCCGTGCCGACATTGGAGCGCGCCGCCAGGGCCACGAGCACGTAGCCGGCGTGCGCAATCGAGCTATAGGCCAGCAGGCGCTTGATGTTGGATTGGGTGAGGGCCGCGAAATTGCCGAGGGTCATGGAAGCCAGCGCGCTGACCCACACCAGCGGTTCCCAGCCGGGGCCGATGGGTTGGAAAGCAGTCAGGAAAATGCGCAGGAAAATGGCGAAGGCAGCGGCCTTCGGCCCGGCCGAGAGGAAGGCGGCCACCGGCGTGGGAGCGCCCTGGTAAACATCCGGGGCCCAGATTTGGAATGGCGCGCCGGAGACCTTGAAACCCAGGCCCACAAACATGAGCGCGGCGGCGACGCCGATGAAGATGGGAGCCGAACCCAGAGAACCGCCCAGGATGGCACGCCGCACCGTGGCCAGGTTGGTACTGCCCGTCATGCCGTAAATCAGGGCCACCCCATAGAGGAAGAAGGCCGTGGCGAAGGAGCCCAACAGGAAATACTTGAGCGCCGCCTCATTGGCGCGCCGGTCGTCTCGCAGATATCCGGCCAGCACATAGCTGGCGATGGAGGAGATCTCCAGGCCGATGAAGATCATGATGAGCTCGTTGGCCGTCACCATGACGCACTGGCCCACGATGGAAAAAAGCAGGAGGGCGTGGTACTCGCCGGTCTCGGCATCTTCGCGGTCCAGGTAGCGGTACGACGGCAGAACGGTCAGAATGCCCACGCCGATTACCACCACCCGGAAAAACGTGGCGAAGCCATCCACCATCAGCATGCCCGAGAACGCGGCGCCGGGGTCGCGGTAAACGTAGACGGCCGCCGCCATGGCGCCCAGCAGGGCCAGGATGGAGAAGTGCCCGTAGACGTGGCGCGACTGGCGCCCCAGCAGGGGGTCCAGCACCATGAACAGCGTGGCCACCACGGTCAGAATCAATTCCGGCAGGAACCGGATCATCTCCGCCGAGGTGGGAACCAGACTAGCGTACACGGGCCACCTCCGCCGTCTGGGACTTGAGGGCCGGGGTTTTCACCTGGAATCGCACGTTTACCTTGGTTTGATCGAGGACCCGCCCGTCGGCCACGCTCACCGGGGGCAGGAAGCTTTGCGAATAAACGCCCATCCACACCATCATCACTACCAGCGGGATAATGCCGGCAAACTCGCGGGCGCTCAAGTCGTGGACGTGGCTGCTCACCTCCTGGCCGGCCGCGCCGTAGAATACGCGCTGGTACAGCCACAGCATGTAGCAGGCCGAGAGAATCACCCCCAGGGCGGCGAATACCGTCCAGGTGTAATTGGCCTGGGCTGAGCCTTGCAAGACCATGAATTCTCCGACGAAGTTGTTGAGGATCGGAAGACCGATGCTGGCGAGAGTGGTCACCAGGAAGATGGCGGAGAGCCAGGGCGCGGGCGTGGCCACGCCTCCGAAATCCTTGATGAACAGGGAGTGCCGGCGCTCGTACAGATACCCCACCAGGATGAATAAGGCGCCGGTCGAAATGCCGTGGTTGAGCATCTGGTAGACCGCGCCGTCCAGGCCGATCTGCGTAAACGAAAAGATTCCCAGGACGACGAAGCCCAGGTGACTCACCGACGAATAGGCCACCAGTTTCTTCATGTTGGGCTGGACCATGGCCACCAGCGCTCCGTAGATGATGCCGATGATAGCCAGCACCGCGATCCAGGGGGCGCAGGAGCGCGCCGCCCCTGGGAACATCGGCAGACAGAAGCGCACCAGGCCGTAGCAGCCCATCTTCAGCATGACGGAGGCCAGCATCACCGAACCGGCTGTCGGCGCTTCCACGTGGGCGTCCGGCAGCCAGGTGTGCAGCGGGAACAACGGCACCTTGATAGCAAAAGCGATGAAGAAGGCCAGGAACAGCAGCATCTGCTCGCCGCCGGACAGCGAGAGCCTGCCGCTGGAGAGCATTTCCATCAGCCCGGGGTAATCAAAGGTCCCCGTCCGGTTGTACAGGAAGATGATGGCGGCGAGCATCAGCATCGAGCCCGCCATGGTGTAAAGGAAAAACTTCACCGCCGCGTAGATGCGCCGCTCGTGCCCCCAGATGCCGATCAGGAAGTACATGGGGACCAGCGAGATCTCCCAGAACACGTAGAACAGGAACAGATCCTGGGCAGCAAACACACCTACCAGTCCGAGTTCCAGCAGCAGCAGGAAGGCGTAGAACTCCTTGACGCGGCTTTGAATGTACTTCCAGGAAATCGCGACGCAGATAGGCGTGAGGAACGTGGAGAGAATGATCAGCCAGACGCTCAAGCCATCCACGCTCACGTGATAGTGGATGTTGGGCGAACGGATCCAGGGGACGTCGGTCACAAACTGCTCGCCGGCCCGGACACCGAAGCCCAAGCCCACGGAAACCCCGAAAGTCACCAGCGAGAAGACCAGCGCGCTGACTCGGATGAGGTGCTCGCTGGCCCGGGGCAGCACAAGCCCGGCCAGGAACCCCACCAGTGGCAAGAGCAGGACCAGGTCCAGCAAGTTCATCGGACGCCTCCTGCCATGGCCATGGCCACCATCAGGACGACGGAACCGAAAACCACCCAGGTGGCGTAACTGCGAATGCTCCCAGATTGCAGCAGGCGGAGGATGCCGCCGATGCCGCGCGCGCTCCAGCCCAGCCCGTTGACCCCGGCATCAATGAGGCCCACATCTACTCCCTTCCAGAGCAGGCTGCGCGATCCGTTGACCACCGGCTTAACCACCGCGGCGTCATAGATCTCATCCACGAAGTACTTGTTGTAAATCAGCTTGTACACGCCGCTGAAGCTGGCTGCCAGGGAATCCGGCAAGCTCGGTTTGACTACGTAGAACAGCGCCGCGAGGCCTATGCCGGCAAGGCCGATGGCCACCGAGACAGCCACCAGGGTGACGTCGTGCGATTCCTCGATGGGCGGGAACAGCCGCTCCAGGAACTGGGGCACGTCGAACAGAAACCCGCCGGCCAGGGAGAGGAATGCCAGCGCCGCCAGCGGGAGAATCATCACCGGCGGCGATTCATGGGGATGCTCGTGGCCGCGGTAGGCGCCGAAGAACGCCAGGAAGATGGCGCGGAAGACATAGAACGCGGTCAGGCCGGCGGTGATAGCGCCCACCCAATAGATCCACGGGGCCCGCTGGTACGCCGCGGCCAGAATCATATCCTTGCTGTAGAACCCGGAAAAGGGAGGAACTCCGGCGATGGCTACGGCGGCACACAGCATAGTCCAGAAGGTCCAGGGGATTTTCTTAGCAAGGCCGCCCATGCGGCGCACGTCCTGCTCCCCGGAGAGGGCATGAATCACGCTGCCCGAACCGAGGAAGAGCAGGGCCTTGAAGAAGGCGTGCGTCACCAGGTGGTAGATGCCGGCCGAAAACGCCCCCACGCCGGCACCCACGAACATGTAGCCTAACTGCGAGACCGTGGAGTAGGCGAATATCTTCTTGATATCGTTCTGCAGCAGGCCGATGGTGGCGGAGAAGAAGGCGGTGGCCAGGCCAATGAGGGCCACGGCCTCCTGCGCGACCGGCGCGTGGATGTAGATCACGTTGGATCGCGCCACCATGTACACCCCGGCGGTCACCATGGTGGCGGCGTGGATGAGGGCGGAGACCGGCGTGGGACCTTCCATGGCGTCCGGCAGCCAGACGTAAAGTGGAATCTGCGCCGACTTGCCGCAAGCGCCCACCAGCAGCAGCAGGCCGATGGTGTTGAGCAACGTTTCCGGCTTGCCGGGCACATTGGCGAAGACTCCGCCGAAATCCAGGGTGCCGAAATTCAGGAAGACCAGAAAAATGGCCAAAGAGAAGCCGAAGTCGCCGATACGGTTGACGATGAAAGCCTTGTTGCCGGCGTTGGTGGCGCTCTGCCGGAGGAAATAGAAGCCGATCAGCAGGTAGCTGCACAGGCCCACGCCTTCCCAGCCCACGAACAGCACCAGGTAGTTGGCGGCCAGCACCAGCGTGAGCATGAAGAACATGAACAGGTTCAGGTACGCGAAGAAGCGATAGTACCCGCCCTCATGCCCCATGTAGCCGACCGAGTAGATATGGATCAGCGCGCCAACGCCCGTGACCACAAGCAGCATGACAACGGTGAGGCGATCGACGGCGAAATCAAAATTCACCTGGAGGGCGCCGCTCTGGATCCAGGTGAAGTAGTGCTCCACATAGCGCGAACTGACGTCGCCCAGGCCCATGATGGTCTTGAGGACCCAGGCGAAGGAGAGTAGCACGGAGCCGATGGCTACCGCATTGATGAAGCCTTTCGAGGCGCGGCGGCCCAGCAGGCCGTTGATCAGGAAACCCGCCAGGGGGAATGCAGGGATGAGCCAGAGTTGCATCTCGGGTATATCTTTCCGGCGGCCTTCAGGGCACGCTCACCGGGGCCGTTTCGGAGGCCTCCTCCGGTTGCGCCGGCTGGTATTCGTCCTTCATGGAGTTGAGGTCGTCGATGTTGAGCGTGTTGCGGTTCTTGAACACGGTCAGGATGATGGCCAGTCCCACGGCGGCCTCCGCGGCGGCCACCACCATGACGAAGAAGGTGAAGATCTGGCCGTCGACCCTGCGGAACGCATACGAAAAGGAAATGAAGCTCAGGTTCACGGCGTTGAGCATCAGTTCGATGGACATGAACACCGTGATGATGTTGCGCCGGAACAGAAAACCGGCGGCGCCCAGCGTAAAGAGCACGCCGCTGAGCGTGAGGTACCAGGAAAGGGGGACCGCATTCATTTCAGTCGAGCTCCTTTCGCGCCAGCACGATGGCCCCAAGGATGGCGATCAGGATGAGCACCGAGGTGACCTCGAAGGGCAGCAGGTATTGGGTGAAGAGCGCGCGGCCGACGGCCACCGCCGTGCCGCCACGGAAGGCTCCGAAACGCACCATGGGGGCGCCCGGAAAGAGCCGCTGGGCGAAGTAGACCAGCAGCCCCAGCAGGGCGATCAGCAGCGGGGCGCCCAGCACCTGGACCACGAAGGAGCGGCCGCGATGCACCTCCTCGCCCGCGTTGAGCAGCATGATCACGAACACGAACAAAACCATCACGGCGCCGGCGTACACGATGACCTGCGCGGCGGCGATGAACTCGGCGCCCAGCAGCAGGTACAGCACAGCCAGCGAGCCCATCACGCCGATCAGGGAAAGGGCGCTCGCGATGGGGTGGGTCTGCACCACGACGTTGATGGCGCAGAGCACCGCGATGATAGCGAAAACCAAAAACAGAATGACGTCCATCTCAGGAGTCCATCTCAGGGAACCAGGGCCACCAGAAGTCCGGTGACCAGCAGGTTCAGGACGGCCACCGGGAAAAGGAACTTCCAGGTGAAAGCCATCAATTGGTCGTATCGGAAGCGCGGCAGCGTGCCGCGGATCCAGATGAACACGAACAACAGGAAGCCGGTCTTGGCCGCGAACCAGAACAGCGGCAGGATGGCCTCCCGCGCGGCCGGGAGCAGGAAGACCGCCGCCAGCGCGAAGAAGACCACCGCGAACACGGGCAGGGTGAAGCGATCCTTGCGCCGCGCCGGATTCAGGCCGTGGTACAGCGCAACCAGGCCGGCCAGCACGAAAATCACTGGCGGCACGAGATTCGAGCCCATGCTTGCGGGAAACAGCGGCTGCCACCCGCCCAGAAACAGGATGGTGGTCAGGCAAGTAACCGTAATCATGTTGGCGTATTCGGCCATGAAGAACGCCGCGAATTTCATGCTGCTGTATTCGGTGTGGAAACCGGCCACCAGTTCGTTTTCCGCCTCCGGCAGGTCAAAGGGCACGCGGTTGGTCTCGGCAAATCCGGCGATGACGAAGATCAGAAAACTGATGATCTGCGGCCAAGGCCCTTGAAAGATGTTCCAGCGGGGCAGGAAGCCGAACTCGAAGCCTCCCTGCTTCTGCACCAGTTCACGCAGGCTCAGGGTGTTGGCGAGCAGCAGCGGCGAGGCGATGGCCAGGCTCAGGGGTAGCTCGTAACTGATCATCTGAGCCGAGCTGCGCAAGCCCCCCAGCAGCGAATACTTGTTGTTGGAAGCCCACCCGGCCAGGGCGATTCCGTAGACCCCCATGGAGGAGACCGCCAGGATGAACAGCACGCCGATGTTCAGATCGGTAAGCTGCATCCACGTGGTCTGTCCCAGCACCCGCACTTCGGAGCCGAACGGGATGACGGAAATCGACAGCAGCGACATGGTGATGGCCAGGAACGGCGCGGCCAGGTAAAAAAACTTGTTGACGTGCGGCGGAATGAGGTCTTCTTTGGTGATCAGCTTGATCACGTCCGCCAAAGGCTGCAGCAGGCCGTGCGGACCTACGCGCGAGGGTCCCAGCCGCACCTGGATGTGCGCAATCACCTTGCGCTCCACCCACTGCAGGTAGGCCAGCGTGGTCAGCAGCACGGCAGCGACCACCGCAGCCTTAATCAGGCTCAGGAGGAGGAAGTCCATCAGCGGTTATTGCGACTTTCTACGACGGAGTTCAGTACTTTAGAATAGCGCCCCAGCGTACCGGAGGTGAACAGACTATCCCTTGCGGACCGGATCAGATCAGGCCGGCCATCCAGCGGGATACGGCCGTTCACCGGCATGGTTTGGGCGGCTCCGCCGGCGGCGACCACCGGCACCGGGATGTCGTATCCCCGCACGCTTCTGCGAATCTCGTCGAACACTTTTTCCGCGGTCCAGGGGCCCATTACCGGGGCGGCGCCCATTTCCCGGGCGATCAGCCCGATGATCTCCAGATCCGGCTTGGTGCCCATAGTGCCCAGGGCTTTCTTGAGCTTCTGTACTTCGCCGCACACATTGGTCACCGTGCCGTTCTTTTCGTAGGCGCAGGCGGCCGGCAGGACCACGTCCGCAGCCCTCGCGGTCTCGGTGAGGAACATGTCCTGGACCACCACAAACGCGCTCCGCGAGCGCAGTTCGCCGGCCTTCAGCGGATTGGCGCCCACCACCCAGAACGCGTCCAGGTCCCCGGCCGCCAGCATCTCCGGCAAGGCCAGCCCGCCGGCATCCGGCAACAGGCCCATATCCACCGCGCCGCGAGAATTCGAATAGTCCACCAGGGCGACGTATTTTACGGGGATGCCCAACGACTCGCCGAAATCCACCAGCCGGCGGACCGCCTCGCCCTTGACCACATCGCCAAAGACGATGACCAGTTCCGGTTCGGCGGCGAGTTTGGCGCGCAGGGACTCCAGGGGACCGAAAACATCCGCGCAGGCGTCGCGCAGGCTGACCGCGGCCACCGCGTCCTCGCGCACGGGGCGCGGCGTGACCACGTAGACATGCGCCTGGTGATGGCGGTAGTTGGCGCGGATCTGGAAGGACAGGAAGGGGTGCTCCAGCGCCAGGTCAGCGCCGACCACCAGCACGGCCTTGCGCTGGTACAGATCGGCCGAGACGGCGAGTTTGCCGGTCTTGCCGCTGAGCGCATCCAGTAGCGCCGGCACATCGCCGGTGCGGTGATGATCGATGTTGCCTGTCCCCAGCACCTGGCGCCCGAACTTTTGCAGGTAGAAGTCCTCTTCGTTGCTGGTGTGGTTAGAGCCCACGACGGCGAACTTCCCGCCCGCCTCGCGGACCTGCTGGAACTTCTTCGCCACCGTCTCGATGGCCTGCGACCAGGAGACCGGCTCGAGCTTGCCGTCAACCTTCAAAAGCGGCGATTGCAGACGCTCGGGGTGATTGTAGAAATCGAAGGCGTAACGCCCCTTCACGCACAGGAATTCGTCGTTGATGCCCGAGCGGTCGCGGTTATTGCCGCGGATGATCTGGTTGTTCCGCACGCCCAGCGTGGTCTTGCAGCCGTCGGCGCAGTGTGCGCAGATGGTGCCGACGTGCTCCATCTCCCAGGGGCGGGTATGGTAGCGGTACGCGCCGCTGGTCAGAGCGCCCACCGGGCAGATGTCGATGCACATGCCGCACTCATCGCACTCCAGGTGGTCCTGCTTGTTGGGCGCGATTTCGGAAACCACCCCGCGGTTCACGATCCCCAGGGCGTTGACGCCCATGCCCTCGTTGCAGATGCGCACGCAGCGGTAGCACAGAATGCAGCGCGGCATGTCATAGAAGACCACCGGCGACCACTGCTTCTCCGGTTTGTGGACCTTGTTCTCGCTGAAGCGGCTCTCTCCGGCGCCGTACCGGAAAGTCATGTCCTGCAACTCGCACTCGCCGCCCTTGTCGCACACCGGACAATCCAGTGGATGGTTGGCCAGCAGGAACTCCAGCATGGATTTGCGCGCGGCGGCGACCGTGGGCGTCTCCGTGCGCACCACCATGCCTTCCGCCACCGGCAGCGTGCAGGAAGTCATCAGCTTCGGCATCTTCTCCACTTCCACCAGGCACATGCGGCAGGCGGCCTGAAGCGAAAGCCCTTCGTAGTAGCAGAAGGCCGGCACCTCGATGCCGGCGCGCTTGGCCGCATCGATGACCAGCGTGCCCGGAGGGGCCTGCACCGGCTTCCCATCAATCGTCAGATTTACCAAATCAGCCATGGAAAGACTTTCACGCCATCACGAGCTGGCGGGCCTTCTCGTACGGGCAGGGCTTGCCGTCCAGATGGTCCTCGAACTCGTGGTAAAACTTCTCCACAATCGACATCGTGGGCATGGCCGCGGCGTCGCCCAGCGGGCAGAAGGTCCGGCCGAACATGTTCTTGGCCAGGTCGCCGATCAGCGCGATATCGCTCCGCTGGCCCATGCCGTCGTGGAAGCGTTGGAGCAGTTTGCGGATCCAGGTAGTGCCCTCGCGGCAGGGAATGCACCAGCCGCAGCTTTCGTGGGCGTAAAACCGCATAATGCGCAGCGCCGCCCTCACCATGCAGGTGTCTTCGTCCATGATCACCACGCCGCCGGAGCCCAGCATGGTCTTCTTCCGGGCCATGGCGTCGTAGTCCATGGTCAGGTCCTGGCATTCTTCGGCCGTCAGCACGGGGCAGGAAGAGCCCCCGGGAATGAAGGCCTTGAGCTTCTTGCCGCCGCGTATACCGCCGCCCACCTCTTCGATCATCTTCATGACCGGGAACCCCAGCGGCAGTTCGTAGACGCCCGGTTTGTTGATATGCCCGCTCAGGCAGGTGAGCTTGGTGCCGCCGGCCTTGGGCACGCCCAGGGCGGCGAAGGCCGCGCCGCCATCCCGGATGATGGCCGGCACGGCGCAGTAGGTCTCCACGTTGTTCAGCACCGTGGGGCACTGGAAGGCGCCCACCACGGCCGGAAACGGGGGCCGGATGCGGGGCACGCCACGCTTGCCTTCGAGCGACTCGAGCAGGGCCGATTCCTCGCCGCATTCGTAGGCGCCCGCGCCGGTGTGCGTGTACAGGTCAAAGTGGAAGTTCGAGCCCAGGATATTCTTGCCCAGGTAGCCGCAGGAATAGGCCTCGGCGATGGCCCGGTCCATGATCTCGATGAGGTAGCGATACTCCCCGCGGATGTAGATGTAGCCGGCATGCGCGTCGACCGCGAGGCCGGCGATTAGCACGCCTTCGATCAACTGGTGCGGATCGTTCTCCATCAGCAGGCGGTCCTTGCACGTGCCGGGCTCGCTTTCGTCGGCGTTGACCACGATGTATTTCGGCTTGGGCGAGTTGCGCGGCACGAAGCTCCACTTCAAGCCGGCGGGGAATCCGGCGCCGCCGCGCCCGCGCAGGTTCGAGATCTTGACCTCCTCGATGATCTGTTCGGGCGTCATCTCCAGCGCTTTTTTGAAGGCTTTGAAACCGTCCGTGGCCAGGTAGGTGTCCAACGATGCCGAGTTCTCCAGGCCGAACCGGCGCGTCAGGACTTTGACTTCATGCGGGCTGGGTTCGTTGTAGAGCATGCTCGGTTATTGGGCCTTTCTCAGGCTGTCGAGGAGCCGGTCGAGCTTCTCGGGGGTCATCTGGTGATGGAAGGCATAGTTCACCTGGAGCGCGGGAGCCCAAGAACAGGCGCCGATGCATTCCACCTCTTCGAGCGAAACCTGCCCGTCGGCGGTGACCTCTTTGTGGCCGATGCCCAGCTTCTTGCAGGCGTGCTGCCAGAGTTCTTCGCCCCCGGTGAGCAGGCAACTGATGTTGGTGCAGATCTGCACGTGGTAGCGGCCGAGGGGCTTGCGGTGCAGCATGGAGTAGTAGCTCATGACCTCCTCCACCTGCAGTGGTTCGACGCCCACGCGCCGCGCCACCTCCTCTACCAGTTCCGGGGTGACCGACCCCAGTTCGTCCTGCGCGTACAGCAGCATGGGGATCATCGCCGAACGCTGCCGTCCCGGCGGATAGCTTTTCAGAAGCTTGTCAAACCGCGCTTCCAGCTCAGCAGAAAGAGTCATTGGTTTCGCAAAAGAGCGGCAGAGCACAACCCGGTTGCAGTGCCGCATTCGGACCGAATCGCTTGCATCCCGGCCCCTTACCTGTCGCAATCTCCCAGCACGAAATCCATGCTGCCGATGGAAGCGATCACATCCGCGATCAGCGTGCCCGCCACCATCCGGGGCACCGCCTGCAGGTTGCCGAAACTCGGCGATCGCACGTGCACGCGGTAGGGGTGGGCGGTGCCGTCGCTGACTACGTAATAGCCCACTTCGCCACGGGGCGACTCGATCACCTGGTAGACCTCCCCCTCCGGAACCCGGAAGCCTTCGGTCACGATCTTGAAGTGATAGATCAGCGCCTCCATCTGGGTCTTCATTTTCTCCCGCTCGGGCAGCACCACGTGCGGCGCGTCCGCAGTCCAGCGCCCGGAGGGCATGCCTTCCAGCGCCTGCCGGATAATGCGGGCGCTCTGGCGCATCTCCTCGATGCGCACCTGGTAGCGGGCGTAGACGTCGCCTTCCGTGCGGGTGGGTACTTCGAAATCAAACTGATCGTAGCTGGAATAAGGCTGGTCCTTGCGCGTGTCCCACTTGACCCCGGCGGCGCGCAGCATCGGCCCGGTCACGCCCAGGTCCAGCATGTCCTCGACGGAAAGGTAGCCCACGCCCTGCGTGCGGCCAATCCAGATCCGGTTCGCGGTGAGCAGCTCCTCGTATTCGTCCACACGGCTGGAGAACACGTCAATAAACTTCCGGACCTCGTGCTGCCAGCCGCGAGGAGGTTCCAGCGCCAGACCGCCGACGCGGAAGTAGCTGGTCATCATGCGCTGCCCGGAGAACCTCTCGAAGATGCGCAGGATCTCTTCACGCTCGCGGAAACAGTACAGGAACACGCTCATCGCGCCGATATCGATGGCGTGCGTCCCGAGCCACACCAGGTGGCTGTTCAGCCGCGTGAACTCCGTGAGCATCACGCGCATCCACTGCGCCAGCGGCGGGATCTCCAGCCCCAGCAGCTTTTCCACCCCCAGGCAGTAACACAGGTTGTTGGACAGCGGCGCCAGATAGTCGATCCGGTCGGTGAGGGTCACCGCCTGCTGATAGGTTTTGACCTCGAACTCTTTTTCAATGCCGGTGTGCAGGTAGCCGATGTCCGGCCGGCAGGAGATGATGGTCTCGCCGTCCAGTTCCAGCTGCAGGCGCAACACCCCGTGGGTGGAGGGGTGCTGCGGCCCCATGTTGAGCGTCATGCTCCGGGGCTTCGCGGTTTGTTGTTCCTGTTCCGGAGCGGTGGTGCTTACGTCGGGTGTTGCCGTATCGCTCACGATCTTTCCTGTCTAAACCCGGCTGCCGGTCACCGGGTAGTCCTTGCGCAGGGGATGGCCTTCCCAATCCTCCGGCAGCATGATACGCCGGAGATCGGGGTGATTGCGGAAATGAATCCCGAACAAATCGAAGGTCTCACGTTCGAACCAGTTGGCCGAACGCCACACGGAAGTCACCGAATCGATGACCGGCTGATCGCCGGGCAGGCGGCACTTGACGCGTAAGCGCTGGTTTCGCTCGAGGGAATGAAGGTGGTAGACCACTTCGAAGCGGGGCTCCGCGGGATACCGGTCCACGCCGGTCACCGTGCTCAAACGTACAAACTGCTGATCGTATTTCAGGAAACCGCACACGCTGACGATCTTTTCCGGGGCGATCTCCAACGTGAGTTCCTGCCGGTCGAACTTGCCTCCCACCAATGCATCCGGATCAAACTGTTCGACGGCGGCCGCTACGGAGTGTTCTTTGAGGCGTTCGGGAAGCATGCGATCTCGCTAGGGTTTACGGAAGCGCCGTTCGCCCGTCTCTCCCCAATCCAGGGCCCCCTTCTTCCAGATGTAGAAAAACCCGGAGAGGATAAGAACAATGAACACCAGCATCTCCAGGAAGGCGAACATCTTCAGTTCCCGGTAGACCACTGCCCAGGGATACAGGAAAATGGCTTCGATGTCGAACAGAATGAAGAGCATGCCCACGAGGTAGAACTTCACGCTGAAGCGCTCGCGCGCGCTGCCGGTGGGCTCGATCCCGCATTCGTACGGCATGTCCTTGACGCGGTTGCGCACGCGCTTCCCCAGTAGGTAGGAGGCCCCCAACATGCCGGCTGCGACCGCCATCGCGATGACGGCTTGCAGCAGAACAGGGAAGTAAGTTTCAGCGTACGAAGTGGGCATTCAAATTTCTTACCGGGATCGGGAGGACCTTAAATTTGACTATAATGGTTGACAAATCGGGGTGTCAACCGAGCGGAAACTCCCATGCCATCGAGCGACAGCGCACTGATCGAGATCGTCGTCAACGGAGAGACGCACACGGTTCCGCGGGGCCTGAACATCTCAGGCTTGCTGGAGTTGCTGGGATTGGAGCCTGGCCGCGTCGCGGTCGAGTTGGACCGGCGGATCGTGCGTCAACCAGAATGGGCCGGAACACGCTTCGAAGCCGGCGCGAAGCTGGAAATCGTACAGTTCGTGGGAGGGGGCTGACCGGCAGCCCCGCTCCTTCTAGCTGAAACTGCGCACGGCCCCGGCTTCGTCGTCGTGGACGTCGAAGACCGTGTACAGCTTGGTGATTTGCAGCAGGTCCTTGACCCGCTTGGTCAGGTTAAGCAGCTTCAATTGGCCGCCCTGGTTGGTCACTGTAGTGAAGCCGGACACCAGTTCGCCAATCCCTGAGCTGTCGATGTAGGAAACCTCGCCGAGGTTCAGCAGGATCTTTTTCTGATTGCTGGCCACCATCTCGCGCAGGGTGTCGCGCAGCGTGCTGGACCCCTCACCCAAGGTAATCCTTCCGGCCACATCCACTACCGTCACGTCGCCTACTTGCCTTGTGCTCAACTTCACGCTCACTGGATTATGCCTCCTGGCTTCTCGCTGTCTGAAACTTTGAAACTGGATCTTACTTGGGCGCCCGGTACTTGATCAACGTCACTTCAATCCCCGCAGGCGCCAACCGCCGGATCGCAAACTCGTCCATGAAGGCGCGCATCAGAAAAATGCCGCGGCCGGAGTGGCGCAGCAGATTTTCCTCGGCCAGGGGGTCCGGAAGGTTCTCGTAATCGAAGCCTTCCCCCTCGTCGGCCACCTTCACCGTCAACCGGTCCGAGTTCTGAGTCACCGAAAAGCGCACCCGCTTGCGCTTGTTGTAGCGGTTGCCGTGCACCACCGCGTTGACCATCGACTCCCGGACGGCCATCGCGATTTTGTTCAGATCGTCCTCGTCGAATCCTGCCTTTTGGCCCACCTGGACCGCGATCTCTTCAGCAGTGTCCACGCTCTCCAAAGTCGAATCCAGAAACTGATCGACAGTTTCGGTTTCGCCGTGCGCGTTGTTCCCCATAACTAGACCGGTCTCAGGCGTGGCCAAAACGAATCGCTAGAATAAATTACCGCCACCGCCAATGTCAAGAAGCCGCCGGCTGCATCGGCCGCATCAGGCCGCTGCGGTCATTTTCCGGCGTGCCCTTTCATGGCGGCGCGCAACCGCTGTTCCGAGTCTGCACTCCAATAGCCACAGTCGAGTTGCAGAAACACCGAGGTGTACGGAATCGTCAGATTCGTCTTCAGGATCAGTACGCGAAACGTCTTGGCCGCCTCGTCCAGCCTGGCGATGATCTGTTCGTGCGGCAGTTGCCGGGGCTTCTGAGCGGAAAAGAGCCCGGCCAGCATCTGCCGGTAGGCCGACACGCCGGGGGCTTCCTGCTCCGGTACATATCTTAGCTCCGCATCGGTGTAGACGATAGGGCGGACGTGCTTCGCCGCCGAGAGGCTCTCCAGCACGGTCTTCAACACCTCGGCCTGGCCCGCGCCGCTAACGATGGTCTCAATTCCCTCCCGGGCCTGTTCCGGATAGGCGGAATCCGCCACCACGATCCAATTGCGGTGGCCGTACAACGGGATCAGTTCCCGCAGCCGCTCCTTCCAGTGCGGATTCGGGCCCGCGGCCAGCAAGGGATTACCGGCCAGCACTCCTGCCAGCAGCGCGCAGCCCAGCATTGTCCAATATCGAATTTCCATGGTGTTCCTTCCTCGGACCATCTTCTGTCACCGCGTCGACAGCGTTTGCTCTGAAACTGGTGTTTTAATTGTAGAGCGGAAAACCACAGAAGATCGGGCAGGAGCGCATGCGCGAACCACAGAACACCGGCCGGCGCGAGTTCATGAAATCGGTGGCCCTGGCAGCCGGGGCCACCTCCCCGGGGCAGGGAGGAGACACGGCGCGCGAAGCGTCCCCACAGGCTACGCCAACCGCGGGCGGAGGGCCGGAGCCCGCCTACCCCCGCGTGTTCACCGGGGCGGCCCTGGAAATGATTTGTTTCCCGCTGGGCGGCATCGGCGCCGGCAGCATCGGGCTGGGCGGACGCGGGCAGCTTCGGGATTGGGAGATCTTCAACCGCGCCGACAAGGGAAACTCGCCAGCCTACGCGTTCCCCAGCATCTGGGTCCAGGAATCCGGGAAAGCTCCCGTCGCCCACGTTTTGGAGTCCCGGATCGAGCCGCCTTATGAAGGCCAGGACGGCTTAGGCTCGCGGAATGCCCCGGGGCTGTCGCGGCTGGAGCGGGCGGTGTTCACCGGCGAGTTCCCGCGCGCCCGCATCGAGTTTCACGACCGCACTCTGCCAGTCGAAGTCTCGCTCGAAGCCGGCACGCCCTTCATCCCCCTGGATGCGGACGAATCCGGCCTGCCCGTGGCGGTGCTGCGCTACCGTGTGAAGAACACAGGCAAAGCCGCCGCGTCGGTTTCCATCGCCTTCAGCATCGAGAACCCAGTGCACTCCCTGGAGGCGGCTGCCCGCCAGGCCGTTCCGGCCGACACACGGGTGAACGAGGCGCGCCGCGAAGACGGCCTCGTGGGCCTGCTCATGCACAACCCGGGATTGGAGAAGAGCGACCCAGGGTCCGGCAGTTTCGCCCTCGTGGTCCTGCCCGAAGGCGATGGAGAGGTGACGCTGCTGCGCGGCTGGCCGGCCGGCCGCTGGTGGAACAGCCCACTGCTCTTCTGGGACGACTTCACCGCCGACGGTTCGCTGGGCCCGGAGGCTCCCCGGATCGGCCCGGTGGGGTCCGTGTGTTTCCAGCGCAAGCTGGCCCCCGGCGGCGAGGGCCGGTTTGTGTTTCTGCTGGCCTGGCATTTCCCCAACCGCACGCCGGAGCGCTGCGGCTGGCGCGCGCCCAAGGGGTCCGAGAAGACCATCATCGGCAACTGGTACGCCACCCGGTTTCCGGACGCATGGACGGCGGCGCAATACGCGGCCCGCAACCTGGCGCGCCTGGAGGAACGCACCGGCCGCTTTGTGGCCGCCATCCGCGAAACCACCCTTCCCGGCGCGGTCAAGGAAGCGGCCATGTCCAATCTCTCGACTCTGGCCAGCACCACGTGCTTCCGTACCGCGGACGGCGAGTTCCACGCCTTCGAGGGAGTGAACGATCACATCGGCTGCTGCTACGGCAACTGCACGCACGTCTGGAACTACGAGACCGCGACGGCGCACCTGTTTCCCGCGCTTTCCCATTCCCTGCGCCGCAGCGCCTTCGGATATTCCATGGACGAGCGGGGCGCCATGCATTTCCGGCAGGTGCTGCCCGACGGCGTGGAGCGCTCCGGTTTTGCCGCCGCCGACGCGCAGATGGGCCAGATCATCAAGGTCTATCTGGATTGGCAGCTTTCCGGGGACGCGGATTTTCTGCGGCAGTTTTGGCCCAAGGCCAGGCGGGCGCTCGAATTCGCCTGGGTGCCCGGCGGCTGGGATGCCGACCGCGACGGCGTGCTCGAAGGCGTCCAGCATAACACCTACGACGTGGAGTTCTACGGGCCGAATCCCCTCTGCGGCATCTACTACCTGGGCGCCCTCCGCGCCGCCGAAGAGATGGCGCGCGCGGCCGGGGAGCCGCAAACCGCGGCGCAATACCGGCAACTGTTTGAGAACGGCAGCCGCTGGATGGACGCGCACCTGTTCAACGGGGAGTATTACATTCAGCAGATCCGCGGCTACCCGGCGGCCAAAATCGCGGATCACCTGCGCAGCGGGATGGGCGCCGACGATCCTGAGCACCCGCAGTATCAGCTCGGCGACGGATGCCTGGTGGATCAGCTCGTAGGGCAGTATCTCGCCGAAGTCGCCGGGCTGGGATCTCTGCTTTCTCCCGCGAATGTCCGCAAGGCGCTGGAGTCCATCTATCGTTACAACCACAAAGCCCGGCTCGCTCAGCACGACTGCGTGCAGCGCACTTTCGCCCTGAACGACGAAGCGGCCCTGGTAATTTGCGACTACGGCAAAGGCAAGCGGCCCCGGATTCCCTTCCCCTACTACGCCGAAGTGATGACCGGGTTCGAGTATTCGGCCGCCGCCCTGATGCTCTACTCCGGCATGATTCCACAAGGGTTGGAGTGCATTGCCGATATTCGCCGCCGCTACGACGGCATCCGCCGCAATCCCTGGGACGAAGCCGAATGCGGCCATCATTACGCGCGCGCCATGGCTTCGTGGTCCGGCTTGCTGGCCCTGAGCGGATTTCGCTATCGCGGGCCGGAACGGCACGTGGTGGCGGCGCCGCCTGTCCATGTCGGGGAGTTTCGCTCGTTCTGGTCGGCCGGCTCCGGCTGGGGCAGCTTCGCCCTCTCCCGTGCGCCGCGCAGCCGCCTGAGGGTGTCGGTAAGCGAGGGATCTCTGGGGGTGCGGCATGTGGAGTTCCCCGCACCGGGGAAAGGCACCTCGCGGGTGACGCTGGGATCGGCTCCAGTGAAACACGAGCGGCACGGCCAGAACGGGCTCGCGCTGCTTACCCTCGCGCAGGAGGTGCGCGTGGGGCCCGGGCGCAGCCTGGTGGCGGAGATCTGATCTTGCAGAGGCCCCATCTGGTGCTCGTGGGGGGATTTCTGGGGGCCGGAAAGACCACTCTGATCCTCCGCGCATCCGCTCTGCTGCGCCGGCGAAACCTGCGCGTCGGAGTCATCCTGAATGACCAGGACGGCGGGCTAGTGGACACCGGCGCCGCGCGTGCCGAGGGGCTGGAGGCGCGCGAGGTGGCGGGCGGCTGCTTCTGCTGCCGGTTTTCGGATCTGATGGCCGCGGCTGGGGAACTGGCGGCCTACGATCCCGACGTGATCTTCGCTGAGCCGGTGGGGAGCTGCATGGATCTCTCGGCCACCATCCTGCAGCCCCTGAAGGTTCTTCACGGCGCGCGGTACCGGCTGTCGCCTCTCACCGTGCTGCTGGACCCAGTGGCCGCACAGCGATGGGCCGGCGGCCATATGGACGCCGATGTCCGTTACCTGTTCCAGAACCAGTTGGCGGAGGCAGACCTGGTCTGCCTGACCAAACAGGACCTGTTCCCGGACCCGTGCCCGCTGCCCATTCCGGTGGACTTCCGGCTCTGCGCCGCAATCGGTGAAGGCGTAGCGGAGTGGCTGCGCGAAGTGCTGGAAGGCCGCCGCGCCGCCGGAGCACGCATCCTGGACATCGACTATGACCGGTACGCGGAGGCGGAAGCGGCGCTGGGCTGGCTGAATCTGCAGGCCGAGGTGGAACTCCACGAGGCGCGCAGTCCCGCTGCGCTGGCCGGTCCCCTGCTCGACGAACTCGAGGAACGCCTTACGCGTGCGCAGATTCAGATCGCGCACCTGAAGATTTTCGATCGGACCGCCTCCGGCTGGCTGAAAGTGGGCATCTGCACGAACGGCGCCCTTCCCGTCCCCACGGGAGATTTGCTGGCGGACCCGGAGAGGTTCCACGAATTGGCCGTCAACCTGCGCGCCCTCGCGGCGCCCGAGCATCTGGAAGAGGTCGCCCGCCGCGCCCTGAAAGAAATTCCCGGAACTGTGCGCCTGCGCTACGCCCGCGCCTTCCGCCCCACGCCGCCGAAACCGGAATACCGGTTCGGTAACATCGCCGGCCACTGAGGCCCGCGGCTTACTGCTGCGGAGCAGCCTTTGCAGTGGGGTTCGACAGCTTTTCGAGTTCCGCGAGCTGGCCTTTGACCGTGGTGGCGTCCTGCGCTTCCGGAGCGAATTTCAGGTAGCTGCGCATCTGCTCGGCGGCGCCGGCGAAATCGCGCTTTTCGGCCAGAATCACGCCCAGAACCTGGTTGACCTTGGGGAAGCGGTGCTGGGAATCCAGCTTCTCGGCTTCCCGCGCGCTCTTTTCCGCGGCGTCCAGGCGGTGCAGGTAGTAGTTGGCGACGGAGTTGAAGAAATAGGCCTGCGGGAAATCCACCGGATCGAGCCGGATGGCCCGGTTGGTGGTGTCCACGACCTCCTCCCACTTCTTCTCCTGGACGGCAATCAGCGACAACTGCAAATAAGGGCTGACAAACTTGCTGTCCGCCGCAAGCGCCTGCTGGTAGGACTTGCGAGCCTCATCCATTTTCTGATCCCGCTGCTGCAAGGCGCCCAGTTCGTACCAGGCAGCTGCGTACTTGGGATACGCATCCACGGCCTTCTGGAAGTTCTTTTCGGCATCGGCCGCCTTACCCTTCTTCAACGCCTCCCGGCCCTTCTCGTAAAACTTCTTGGCGTCTTTGGGTGCCTGCAGACTGGTGGCGCTAATGGTTGTGCCTTCCACATTGCCCATGCGGTGCAGGATGATGGTTCCCACGTTGGGGTCGTCGAAAGTCTTCCGGTTGGACAGGTTGATGCTTTCCGAGCGATAGCCGGCAAGCGACGCGCGCAGTTCGCAGCCCATGAGGTCCCGCTCGCCTATCATGCGCCCCCCGGGAGTCTGGCCCATCGTACTGCCGCCCAGGTTGCCGGCACCGCTGCGTGACATGCCGCCGTAGCCGTATCCCGGAATGCCGGCTCCGGGGTTCACGGAGTCATAACTGGCGTCCGGAATCATGGAGGGGTTCTGGCCTAACTGGAAGCTGAACCGGCCCTTGGAATCCGTATAGCCTTCCGGACGCGCCACGCCGTTGCAGACGCGCTCCACCACCACCGAGTCCGGCGGCGCGGTGCCGTCGTCCAGCATCACTTTCCCGCTGAGATAAATGGGCCGCTGCATTCCCGGGTAGGTCTGGTTTCCTGGATACTGGCCAGGCTGCTGCTGTCCTGGCTGCTGCCCGGGAATCGGCGTATTTCCCTGGCCGGGTCCCGGACGGGTGATGCCACCCCCACCGGCCCCAGGGCTGGGCGTCGAAGTCGCCGGCGGGCCCTGGCTGCCTCGCTGGCTGAATGCTGGGGAAAGAGTCATGGCGATACCGACCGCCAGCCCCGTTACGGATCGAAAGCGGATGCTCGGGAACATGAAAGCACCTCCCGGTTGTCAGCCTATTATGGCATGGGCGCGGGGGGTTCGCTAGAATGGGGGTCGCAGGACTCCTTTAGATATGAAAAAGTTCACGCTCTTTACGGCTTGCGCCTGTTTCCTACTCCTCGCCGCCTGCTCTTCGGAGACCCCGCAACCGGCTACGAAAAAGGCCGAGGAAAAGCCCGCGGAGCCCGTGACCGGGCAGCGGGCACTGTACCAGATGTACACGGCTGCCAGGGGATGGTCCGCGGACATCCAACCCTTGCGCATGAACAGTATCCTCCTCCAGGAAGTGAAGGCGGAGCCGGGCAAGGCGGCGGCGTGGGAAGTCACCTTCACCTCTCAACGGTTGAGTAAGGCCCGCAACTATACCTACTCGGTCATTGAAGCCCAGGGGAATCTTCACAAGGGCGTGTTTGCGGGCCTGGACCAGGGCTGGTCCGGCCCCTCACGCACCAACAAGCCGTTCCTGATGGCCGCGGTAAAGATCGACACGGACGCAGCTTATCAGACAGCCCTGAAAAAAGGCGCCGACTACGACAAAAAGAATCCCGGAAAGCCCATCACCTTCGTCCTGGAGAAGACCGACAAGTATCCCGACCCTGCCTGGCGCGTGGTCTGGGGAGAGTCGGTGGGTACCAGCAATTTCTCCGTGTACGTGGACGCGAGCACCGGAGAATACCTGGAGACCATGCGGTAGTACGCCCGGGCACGGCGGCGGCCGCGGCTACTTCATGATTCCGTGCCTTTTCAAGAACGGCCAGATCTGCTGGTCGTAGAGCTCCTGCATCTTCTCTTTGGGGAAGCCGTGCCGGCCGCCCGGCACCGTCACCAGTTCGGCATCCGCGCCCGCATCCCGAAGTGCCTTGGTCAGCTTCACGCCTTGTTCGTACGGCACCGTCTGGTCGGCATCGCCGTGCAGCGTGAGGATGGGCGGCGCGTTTTTCCGCACATACGTCATGGGGGAGACCCGCCGGGCGAGTTCCATGCGCCCGGGTTGCTCGGGCAGCCAGGTTACGGCGTACGTCCGCTTGTTCGGGCCGTCCAACTGATCGCCCACGTCCGTGATCCCGTAAAAATTCACCACTGCGGCCACATGCGCGGGCGGGCCCAGCTTGGCGGACTTGGGCGTCAGCCCGACCATCAGGGCCAGGTGCCCGCCTGCGGAGCCGCCCGTCACCACGATCCGCTTGGTGTCCACGTTGTACTTCTTAGCGTTCTTGAAAAACCATTGCGCCGCGTCGAGCGAATCGGTCACGGCAGCGGGTGCCAGAGCCGCCTTGGCCAGGCGGTATTCCACGTTGGCGCAGACGAAACCTTTTTCCACGTAGGGGAGACAGAAATTCTGAAAGACTCCTTCTTTGGTGCCGTTCACCCAGCCGCCCCCATGGATCACCAGCACGCCGGGCCGTTTGCCCGCGGCGGGCTCCTTGGGCTGCACGATATCCAGCACCGTCTCGGGGTAGCGGTCATAGGCGATGTTCTTCTGGATCGTGACGTTGTCCGGAATCGGGGGCGCGGGGGCTTGCGCGAACGCTGCCGCGGCCAGCGCCAGGGAAAATAGGGATCTCTGCCAGTACATGTCCGACAGTATAGTAGAGGAAGAATGAAGAGTTTCCTCCTGCTGTTTCTCGCCGCTTCGACGGCCGCTCTGGCGGATGGGCCGGGCGTCATCCTGAGCCACTACTCCAAGTCCGACTTCGAGCTAACCACGGACCCCGACGCCAAGCCATGGAAAGGCATTCAGGGCGTGTTTGCCGATCGCAGTTCGCTGGACCGGCCCTTGCCGGCCTACCGGACGGAGATCCGCTCCCGCTGGACGGACAGGAATCTCTATCTGTTGTTCATCTGCCCCTACGAGACCCTTCACTTGAAGCCCAACCCCTCCACCACGGCCGAAACCAACAATCTCTGGAATTGGGATGTGGCGGAGTTCTTTGTCGGCACGGACTTCCAGAACATCCGCCGCTACAAGGAATTTGAGATCTCGCCGCAGGCCGAGTGGGTGGACCTGGATATTGACAAGGATTCGCCGCACATGGAAGCCGGCATCAAGTGGGATTCGGGAATCCGGGCCGCCGCGCGCATCGATGCGCAGAAGAAGATCTGGTACGGGGTGATGCGCATTCCGCTGGCCTCCATCGATTCGCGCCCGCCGGCGAACGGTCTGGAGATGCGTGCGAATCTGTACCGCTGCCAGGGGGCCGATCCGAACCGGAAGTACATTGCCTGGCAACCCACGCACTCGCCTTCGTTTCACGAGCCCGAGGCCTTCGGCCGGCTGCGGCTGGTAGGGAAATAATGGACGCCGGCGGCTCGCTGCGCATCTCGCACGTGGGTTTGCGCGGAGTGGTTGGCGCGGCGCTCACCGCCGGGCACGTCCTGGACTTCGCTTCCGCTTTCGGCACGTTTTTGGAACCGGGCGGCGCCGTGGTCATCGGCCGCGACCCCCGCGCCAGCGGGCTGATGCTGCGGGAGGGCGTGGTGGCCGGCCTAGAGGCCTGCGGGCGGGATGTGGTCGACCTGGGGATCGTGCCCACGCCGGTGATCCAGCACGCCATCCGGCGCCTGGATGCCGCCGGGGGCGTTTCCATCGGCGCCAGCCACAATAACGCTGAGTGGAATGCGCTCAAGTTTCTCGGCCGTCAGGGCACCTATCTCTCGACCGCGGAGGCGAGCGAACTGCTGGACATCTACCACCTCAAGAAGTTCGATTTCGTGGAGTGGCGCCGTATCGGCAAGCTGCGCCTCGAGAGTGGCGCTATTGATTCCTACCTGGACGAACTGGCGTCGGTGTACGACTTCACCTCGCTGCGCTCCTTCCGCGTGGTGGTGGACTGCTGCAACGGCACTTCTTCGCTGATCCTGCGGCGCGTGAACGAGCGCTTCGGCACGGAATTCATCCTGATCAACGAGAAGATCGAAGGCGTCCGGTTCGCGCACGAGCCTTCCACCACGCGGGACGCGGTGGCCCTGCAACTGGCGCCCCTGATGAAACCGCTGAGCGCCGACGCCGGCTTCCTGTTCGACGTGGACTCCGACCGCGTAGCCCTGGCCGCCGAGGACGGCACGCCCGTCTCCGAGGAATTGGTGCTGCCAATGCTGGCGGATTACCTGCTGCCCCGGGGACCGGGCAAACTGGTGATCACGAACCTCTCCTCGACTGCGCTCCTGGAAGAGGTGGCCGCGCGGCACGGCGGCCGAGTGGTGCGCGTGCCGGTGGGGCGCCAGGCGGCCATCGACGCGCTCTCCGGCTATCGCCCGGAACAGATTGCGCTGGCCGGCGAAGGCACCGGAGCGGTGATGATGCCGCAGTTCCGCTTCGTCTACGACGGGATCGCTTCGATGCTGGCCATCCTGGCGATGATGCGGGAGCACGGCCAGAGCCTGGGCGGGATCCTGGCGGCTTATCCCCGGTATCACATCCTCAAGGGCCAAGTGCCGCTGGTCACGCAGCGCGTCCCGGCCCTGCTGATGGAGTTGCAAGAGCGCTACCGCGACGGCCGCGCGAACGTGGTCGACGGGCTGCGGGTGGATTGGCCCGGACGATGGTTCCACGTGCGGGTCAGCCAGACCGAACCCATCGTGCGTGTGATCTGCGAGCAGCGCGGCGAACCGCCGCGGGACCTGTTTGAAGCCCTCATGGAACTGGTGAGGAGCTATGCGTAGGAGCGTATGCCCCGCGAACACCTGCTAAAAATCGGCGTTTCCGGCATTCGCGGCGTGGTGGGCGAATTTCTGACCCCATCGCTGGCGTGCGCGTTCGCGCAGGCGTTCGCGACTTACGTGGGCGCCGGACGCGTGGTGGTGGGGCGCGACACCCGCGCCAGCGGCGAAATGTTACAGCACGCCGTGACCTGCGGCCTGCTGGCCGCGGGTTGCGAAGTGGTGGACGTGGGGATTCTGCCTACCCCGACCATCCAGATCTACGTGGGAGCGAGCCACGCGCGCGGCGGGATTGCTTTGACCGCCTCACACAATCCGTCCGAATACAACGCCCTCAAGCTGTTTAACCCCCAGGGCCTATTTTTCAACAACTACGAGCGCTCCGAGCTTCTGGACCTGTACCACCAAAGCGATTTCCGCCGGGCGGTCAACGCCGAGATGCGGCGCGTCTCCCGGGATTACGAGACGCCGCCGCGGCTGCACATCGAGCGGGTTCTACGCCACGTGGACGTGGAGCGCATCCGCCGCCGGCGTTTTCGCGTGGCGCTGGACGCGGTCAACGGCGCCGGGTCGCTGGTGACCTCGGCGTTCCTGCGGGACACCCTGGGCTGCGAGCTGTACGCCATCTCCGTGGACCCCACCAAGCCGTTTCCGCGCGTCGCTGAACCGCGGCCGGATACGCTGGGAGACCTGGCGGAACTGGTTCGCGCCAACGCCTGCGAGATCGGCATCGGCCAGGATCCCGACGGAGACCGTTTGGCGGTAGCCGACGAGACCGGCCGTGTTTTGGATAACGACGATGTGCTGGCCCTGGCGGTGGATGTGGCTCTCCGCCGCCTGCCAGGGGATGTCGTGGTGAATCTGACCACCTCGGCGGTGATCGACGACGTGGCTTCCGCGCACGGCCGCCGGGTCTTCCGCACGCCGGTGGGCGAGGCCAACGTCGTGGAGATGATGCGGGCCACCAAGGCAGCGATCGGCGGCGAGGGATCCAACGGCGGCATCATTTTCCCGGCCGTGCACCTATGCCGGGACAGCTACACGGGCATGGCGTTTCTGCTGGACCGCATGGCGGAGACCGGGGAGTCCGTCTCCGCGCTGGCCGGGCGTCTGCCGCGTTTCTACCGCAAGCTGGGCACGGTGGCTTACGGGCATGGCCGATTGGGCTCGCTGATGCAGGCGCTGGAAGAGGCCTTCCCGGATGCCCAGACGGACCGCTCCGACGGTCTCAAGCTCCTCCTCCCGGAGAGTTGGATCCACGTGCGCGCCTCCAACACCGAACCGCTGCTGCGCCTGGCCGCCGAAGCCCGCACGGAAGCGCAAGTGGAAGAACTATACGGGCGCGTCCTGCGCCTGTTCGAGTCTGAATGATGCCCCCCATCGCTACCCAAGCCGTGGTCCTGGCGGAGGCCCGCGGCCCCGTTACGGTGAGGACATTTGCCGTCCCGGAGCCCGGTCCCGGCCAGGCGCTGGTCAAGATGGAGGCCTGCGGGCTGTGCCATTCGGATCTTTTCGTATCGGGCCTGGAAAAGTTGCCCTTGGCGCCGCTGATTCTGGGCCACGAAGGAATCGGGCGCATCGCGGCGCTTGGGCCGGGGGTGGGGGGATGGCCCGCCGGCCAGCGGGTGGGCCTGACTTTTCTGGCCTCCACCTGCGGGAACTGCGAATGGTGCCGCTCCGGCCGCGAGCGCTTCTGCGCCCGGCAACTCAACTTCGGCTACAGCATGCACGGCGCTCTGGCGGGCTACGCTGTGGCGCCCGTTGAGCACCTGGTCCGCGTGTCCGAGGCGCTCCCGGCGGAGGCCGCCGCACCCCTGTGTTGCGCCGGATGGACGGCGTACGGGGCATTGCGGGAGACGGGTCTCTCGGCCGGGCAGTCGATCGCGCTGTTCGGCATGGGTGGGCTGGGGCACCTGGCCGTGCAGTTCGCTCGCCACCGGGGCCTGCGGGTGGCCGCCGTGGACGTTTCCGCCGAAAAACTGGGCCTAGCCCGCGCCTGCGGGGCGGAAGCCGAAGTCCCGGCGGACAACGCGGGCAGGGCCCTGCAAAAGGAATGGGGTGGCGTGGACGCCGCGGTGGTGTTCACGGCCTCCCCGGCGGCCATCCAGCAGGCTTTCCGAGGGCTGAAGCGCAACGCGACCCTGGTGCTGGTGGGACTCTCCACCACCCAGTACGAACTTGCCATCACGGACACTGTGCTCAAAGGCCTGACCGTGCGCGGCAGCTACCTGGGCACGCGCCGGGACCTGGAGGAGGTCTTCCGGCTGGCGGAGCAAGGCGTGGTGCGCACGCACACGGAGACCCACGCGCTCGCGGAGACGCCTGAACTGCTCGAAAAGATGCGCCGCGGGGAACTTCTGGGGCGCGCCGTAGTCTCCTGCGCATAGGCCTTGGCTGCTTGGCGTGTTAGAATCCGGGAGCGGAACTGATGAGCCTCGACGAACGCCTGGAAGCTCTCACACATAGTCTGGAGCTGCTGGCCCAGATTCAGGCGGATTGCGAAGCGCGGCACGACCGAGAAATGGCGGAGATCCGCGCGGAACTGCGGCGCGGGATCCGGCTGGGGATCGAAGCGGCCATCCGCGAGCGCAGGGAGCGGCACGCGGTGGAGTTGCGGCAAGCGGCTACCGAAGAGAAGCTCGAGAAGTTGATCGAAGCGCTGCTGCGCGGTCGAAGCGGCAACGGAGGAGAGACTCGCTCATGAAACGTGGCCCCGCCTCCGGGCCCATTTCGTGCCGGTGCGCTCCGGCGCCCTCTGCCAGGGCCGGCGTCGGGCCGCTCTCGCGCCGAGTCTTGATAAGATAAAGGCCGTCGCTATGGCCGATCAAAACGTTTATCCACCGAGTCCGGACTTTGTCAAGCGCGCGTGCGTGCAGGGCATGGAGGGTTATCGCGAACTGTACCAACAGGCCGAGTCGCAGCCCGAACAGTTCTGGGGCGCGCTGGCGGAGCGCGAGCTTTCCTGGTCCCGGCAGTGGTCGCATGTCTTCGAATGGAATCCGCCGTTCGTTCGCTGGTTTGTGGACGGGAAGATCAATGTTTCCTACAACTGTCTGGACCGGCATCTGGCTACGCACCGCAAGAACAAGGTCGCGATTTTGTGGGAGGGGGAACCCGGCGACCAGCGCATGATCAGCTACCAGGAACTGCACCGCCTGGTCTGCCGCTTCGCCAATGTTTTGAAAAACCGCGGTCTCAAGACCGGGGACCGGGCCATCATCTACATGGGGATGGTGCCTGAGTTGCCGGTGGCCATGCTGGCCTGCGCCCGGCTGGGCATCACCTTCAGTGTGGTTTTCGGGGGCTTCTCCGCCGAAGCGCTCAAAGCACGCATTCAGGATCTGGAGGCGCAGATCGTCATCACCTGCGACGGCGCCTGGCGTCGTGGCAAGGAAGTTCGCCTGAAGCAGACCGTGGACGAAGCGGTCGCGGATTGCCCCACGGTGCGCGAGATCATCGTGCACAAACGCACCGGCGGCGACGTGCCCATGCAGGCCGGGCGGGACTTCTGGTGGAGCGACCTCGAGGCCGGCACCAGCGAATCCTGCCCGGCGGAAGAACTGGATTCCGAGCATCCACTTTACGTGCTGTACACCTCGGGCACGACGGGCAAGCCCAAGGGAATCGTGCACACCACCGGCGGGTACCTGCTGGGAGTGCATATGACCACCAAGTGGGTCTTCGACCTGCGCGATGAGGACACTTACTGGTGCACCGCCGACATCGGCTGGGTGACGGGACACAGCTATATCGTGTTCGGCCCGCTCTCGAACGGCGCGACTTCCGTGATGTACGAAGGGGCTCCCGATTACCCGCAGCCCGACCGCTTCTGGCGCATCATCGAAAAGTACCGGATCAACATCTTCTACACGTCGCCCACGGCCATCCGAGCCTTCATCCGCCAGGGCGACCAGTGGCCCAACCGGCACGACATGTCCAGTCTGCGGGTGCTCGGTTCGGTGGGCGAGCCCATCAATCCCGCGGCCTGGGAGTGGTACTACAAGACCATCGGCAGGGAGCGCTGCCCGATCGTGGACACTTGGTGGCAGACCGAAACCGGGGCCATCATGATCTCCCCGCTTCCGGGAGCGGTGCCCTGCAAGCCCGGTTCGGCCAGCCTGCCGCTGCCCGGCATTCTGGCCGACGTGGTGGACCTGCAAGGTAATCCGGTGGGGACCAACCGCGAGGGTTTCCTGATCGTCCGGCGCCCCTGGCCCAGCATGTTCCGCACGCTCTGGAAGGACCCCAAGCGCTACGAGGAGCAATATTGGCAGCGTATCGAGGGCGTGTACATGACGGGCGATGCCGCGCGGCGCGACGAGGACGGCTATTTCTGGGTCCTGGGCCGCGTGGACGACGTGATGAACGTCAGCGGGCATCGCCTCAGCACCATGGAACTGGAGTCGGCGCTGGTGCGGCACCCGGCGGTGGCGGAAGCGGCCGTGGTCGGCAAGCCGCATGAGATCACCGGGCAGGCAGTGGCGGCTTTCGTCACGCTGAAGGCCGGGAACTGGGACCACCGAGACTTGGCCGAAGACCTGCGCCGTTGGGTGGCGCACGAAATCGGCAGCTTCGCCAAGCCGGAGCAGATCCGCTTCACCGACGCCCTGCCCAAGACCCGCAGCGGCAAGATCATGCGCCGTCTGCTGCGCGAGATCGTCACCAGCAACGCGGTGGCAGGTGATGTGACCACGCTCGAAGATCTGTCGGTGGTAACGCGCCTGTCCGCTCAGCACGACGACGAATCGTAGGAGCGGTGCGAGCGGGGCCTGACCTTTCGCAACAGCCACGTGCCCGCCAGAAGCGCGAAGACGGGCACATACTCGTACCATCGCACCCAGGTGGACCCGCGCCATTCGCCGAGGATGGACCAGTCGATCACGGCAGCGTAAGCCAGCGGAACCAGCGCGCTCCAGAGCAGCAAGGCGGGGACTGGGAGGAACGCCAGAAGCGGGAGGATCCAGGTGAGATACCAGGGGTGGCAGTTGGCCGAGACCATCAGCGTCAGCAAGAGCAGCGCCAGGGCGGCTCGCTCCCGCTTCAACGCGCCGGATTGACGCGCGGTCCACGCGGCGGCCGCCAGCATTCCGCCGAGAATGATCGCACCCGCGATTTTCTTTGCGATGTAAGGATCCCCGGCCAGCCACAAAACTAGGCTGTAGAAGCTGTCGTTGTTGCGCCAGCCGCTCACAAAGCCGCTCAGGAAGCGGGCGTTTTCCCACACGTTGCTGCGGTAGGGCCAGGCCAGCAAACCGGCCACCGGCAGGAATATCAGTGCCTGCCGCCAGCGCCGCGGCCGCCAGCCCTCCCAGTCCAGGAAGAGCGGCAACAGAAGGGCCGGCCACAGCTTGGCGGCAGCCGCCAGCGACAGCCACAAAAACGCCCAGGTCCAGCGGTGGCGGCGGGCGGCCAGGAAGGCGCCAGCCACCAGCAGGACCGCGAGCGAATCGTTATGCCCGGCGGCCCAGAATTCCAGAACCGGCAGCGGTGACCAGGCATACAACAGAATGCGCTCGCGCGGCAATCCCGCGCTCGGGAGCCAGAACCAAAGCACGGCCAGCACGCCGATATCGCAGGCCGCGAAGGGCAGCTTGAACCAGAAGACCTGGCGCTCCGGGCCGGTCACCCGCGCCGAGACCGCCCGGTAAGTCCACAGTTCCGCCTGCTCCACCAGCGGCCCGTAAACCGCTTTGAAGTCCTTGCCCACGACTCGAGGAAAGGCGCTGTCCCGCAGGGCCGCCCAGGCCGCATCAGCCGGCCGCGCCTGGTATGGATTTCCGCCGGCAGCCTGGAGCTCGCCTTCCCAGCGGTAGCGATAGGGGTCGTCGCTGAGCGACGGGGGCAGAGGCCAGACGGTCAGGCGGAACAATATACCCGCCGCCAGGATCCATCCTGCCGCCCGCAGCCTGTCCCCTCCCCCAGCGAACGATTTGGTACCATGAGAATGCTTGATTGAGAAGTGGCAGGAGACTAGGTAGAAAGCCCCTCCAAGCAAGAGGGCGGCGATGGTCTCCACAACGTGTTCGCGGAGGTCTCCGTACCAGCGCAGGCGGAGAAAGATGGCCTCCAGGACACCGGCCGGCACTGCGAGCCATACAGTTTCCGTTCGGCAGTGTGGGAGCAGCTGCATATGATCTCTGTTCCGGTTCCCGTGGCGTTCCTGGCGGCGAACACGCCCGCCGCACGATTCGTGCGCAGCCTGTTTGACGACACCTTCGCCGGAATTCACCAACTCGGCTGGTTCGACTGGTCCATGCTGATCCCCTACTTCGGGGTTCTTCTCATTCTTTCCGTGTACGGCCTGCACCGCTACGATATCATCCGCACTTATTTCAAGCATCGCGCCAACGCCACCGGCGATCCGCCGAAGCGATTTGCAGACCTCCCCCCGGTCACCATCCAGTTGCCGATCTATAACGAACGCTACGTGGTCGAGCGCCTGATCGACGAAGTGGCCAAGATCGAGTACCCCCGCGAACTGCTCCAGATCCAGGTGTTGGACGATTCCACCGACGACACGCACCCGTTCGCCGAAGCCCTGGTGGAGCGCTATCGCGCCCTGGGTTATCCGATCGAGTACCACCACCGCAAGAACCGTGAAGGTTTCAAGGCGGGCGCGTTGCAGGAAGGGCTCAAAACCGCCACCGGAGAGTTCGTAGCCATCTTTGACGCGGATTTCATCCCACCCCCCGGCTTCCTTACCCGCACCATCCACTATTTCGCCGATCCCCGCGTCGGGGTGGTGCAGACCCGCTGGAGCTATCTGAACCGGGACTACAACTTCCTCACCGAAGTGGAGGCCATGCTCCTCGACGGGCATTTCATCCTGGAGCACGGCGCGCGCTCGCGGGCGGGCTACTTCTTCAACTTCAACGGCACCGCGGGCATCCTGCGCAGGACGATGATCGAAGATGCCGGCGGCTGGCAGCACGATACCCTCACCGAGGATTCCGACCTGAGCTACCGCGCGCAGCTACGGGGCTGGCGCTTCGTCTACATTCCCGGCCTGGACTGCCCGTCGGAGCTTCCCGTGGAAATGCACGGCTTCCAGGTGCAACAGTCGCGCTGGGCCAAGGGCTTGACGCAGTGCGCCAGGAAACTGCTGCCCTCCATCCTGCGCGCCAGGCTGCCGTGGCGCGTGAAGGCCGAGGCCTTCCTGCACCTGACCCCGAACATCTCCTACCCGCTCATGATCGTCGTCTCGGCGCTGATGCTGCCGGTCATGATCGTGCGCTTTTATATGGGCGTGTGGCAGATGGTGTTTTTGGACCTGCCCCTGATCGCGGCGTCCTTCTGGTCGATTTCCGCCTTCTACGTGATCGCCTACCGCGAGTTGTATCCGCACACCTGGAAGCGCTCCCTGTTTCTTCTGCCCATGCTCATGGCCGTAGGAGTAGGGCTGACGGTGATCAACACGCGCGCCGTGCTGGAAGCCCTGTTCGGCATCCAGACCAGCTTCGTGCGCACCCCCAAGTACGCCATCGGACAGGGGCCGGTCAACCTCGAGACCAAGAAGTACCGCCGCAAAAGCGGTTGGCTGCCCTACATCGAAATCGGCATCGGTACATACTTCGTGGGCATGATCCTGTTCGCCATCGATACCAACAATTTTCTGTCGATTCCGTTTCTGCTGTTGTTCGTCTTCGGGTATTACTGGGCTGGTTTCGGCACCCTGTATCAGGAACAACAGGGCCGCCTGCGCTGGCTCAAGCAGCGCCGCCTGGAGCTCGAAGCCGCCCGTTAAAGAATGCATCCTCCAACTCCTGCCGACATTCGCGCCGCCGCGGAGCGTATCCGCCCTCTGGCGCAGCGGACTCCTGTGCTGACCTGCGCGAGTTTCGACACGCAAGCGGGTACGCACGCCGTGTTCAAGTGCGAGAATTTCCAGAAGGGCGGCGCCTTCAAGATCCGGGGCGCCTCCAACCTGGTTCTGTCCATCCCCAAGGAGGAGCTGGGGCGCGGGGTGATCACCTATTCCTCCGGCAACCACGCGCAGGCCACCGCCATTGCGGCGCGCCACGTGGGGACTATGGCCACGATCGTCATGCCGGAAGACGCACCGCGCTCGAAGCTGGAGGCCACCCGCGCGCAGGGCGCCCGCGTGGTCACGTACAACCGTTTTCAGGAGAGCCGGGAAGCTATCGCCGCGCGGCTGCTGGAAGAGACCCGGGCCACGCTGGTGCCGCCGTTCGATCATCCGCTGACGATCGCCGGGCAAGGCACCGTCGCGCTGGAACTCCTGGAACAGGCGCAGGCTCTCGATGCCCTCATCACCCCGGTGGGCGGCGGCGGCCTGCTGTCCGGCTGCGCCATCATGGCCAAGGAGATCAACGCCCGGATCCGGGTTTTCGGGGCCGAGCCCGCCCGGGCCAACGACACGTATCTCTCATTTCAGGCCGGTCAGCGCGTCTCCATCCCTCTGCCCGACACCATCGCGGACGGACTGCGCTCCCAGCAGCCCGGAGAAATCACCTTCTCGGTCGTCCGGCGGCTGGCCGAAGCCATCCTGCTGGTCTCCGAAGAAGAAATCCGAGCGGCCGTCAAATTCCTGCTGCTGCGACTGAAGATCCTGGTGGAGCCAAGCGGCGCGGTGGCAGCGGCGGCGGTACTCTTCGGCAAGCTCCCCGCCGGCATCCGATCGATCGGCGTGGTGCTCTCGGGGGGCAATCTTGACTTCGAGCAGTTGGCGAACTTCTAACATGAGGATGGCTTTTGCGCTGTAATTGAATCATGAAGCGTCGCGTGTTGTGCTCCCTCGCGTTCATCCTGATTTTTGGCGTTGCCGCTGCCGCTCAAGGGAAAGGCCAGGGTAAGGGCCATGGAAAAGGCGCTGCAGGTGATTCGAGCCAGGCCGCTATTCGTTTCGGCAGTGGAGAGGCGCGTATGATTGTGGACTATTTCCACCCAGCGAGCGGGCTCCCGCCCGGACTCGCGAAACGGGCTGGCGATCTGCCCCCAGGTTTGCAGAAGCAGTTGCGTCGGAATGGTGCCTTGCCGCCAGGACTTCAGAAAAAGCTTGTGCCGTTCCCCGTGGACCTCGAGAGGCGTTTGTCGCCTGTTCCGGCCGGCTGCCGCCGCGTGACGGCAGGCACCTGGGCTTTGCTCGTCGCGGATGCAACCAATACGGTCCTGGACGTGATTGACCTGACCAGGCGCTGACGCGCCGAGTCTCACGAGCGCATCGCCCTCGGGCTATACGTATACGCGCTTTACGCGCCCGCTGATCCCGCACAAAATGTTGTAGGAAATCGTGCCCGCCACCTTGGCGATCTGCTGCGCGTCGAGGCTCACTTCGCCCTCGCGGCCCAGCAGGGTCACCTCATTCCCGGGCCCCAGCGCGGTCGTGTGGCTGATATCGACGGTGGTCAGGTCCATGGAAACAGTCCCGAGGATGGAAGTCAGCTTCCCGGCGGCGATCACTTTGCCGCGGTTCGAGAGCCGGTGAAAGACACCATCCGCGTATCCCGCGCCCAGCACGGCGATGCGCATAGGCCGCGGTGCGCGAAAGCTGCCGCCGTAGCCAACGAGCGCGCCCTCGGGGAGATCCTTCACCGCCAGAATCTTAGCCTTCCAGGTGAGGGCCGGCCGCACCTCCAGGATGCGCGGCGGCGCCTCTCCGCGCGCCGGCGAAACGTATCCATAGAGCGCGTGGCCGGCCCGCACGAGGTTCTGCCAAGCCTCGCGACGGCCATATCCGACGGCGTTGGTGCTCGCCATGTGCACGTACGGGATGCGTAGTCCGGCGCTCACCAGTTCCCTCCGGATGGCTTCAAAACGCGCGATCTGCTCGCCGGTTTGCTGAGAGGTGTAATCGGCCGCTGAAGCAAAGTGCGTCATCAGGCCCTCGAACCGCGCGTGCCGCGTGCGGTCCAGCGCGGCGAGGATCTCCGCCGCCTCGGCGCGCGTACCCAGCCGCCCCATCCCGCTGTCGATTTTCAAATGGTAGGCGAGGGGCTTTCCGGATTGCCGCGCCAGTTCGTCCACCGCAGCGATGTCCTCCAGGGAGTGCACCGCGGGCGTGAGACCGTATTCCGCCACCGCCGGGCCCTCGTAGCGCAGAAACCCGGCCATCACCAGGATACGGGTATTAATCCCGGCGGTGCGCAGGTTCACGCCTTCCTCCACCGAGCTGACCGCCAGCCATCGGGCCCCTTCGGCCACCAGGACGCGCGCCACTTCCAGCGCACCGTGGCCGTAGGCATCGGCTTTGACCACTCCCAACACCTCGACGCCAGGCCCCACGGCCGCACGCACGCTGCGATAGTTGAGCGCGATCTGCTCCTGTGAAATCAGAGCGTAGGAGCGATGCGGAATGGTCTGCATGTCTTCCCTTTATACCCTGTTGCCGCCCGCCAGCCGGACAAGCAGGCGCTCATAGGCGTCCGTGACGGCGTCCCAGGAGTAATGCTCGCGCACTCGCTGCTCGGCCTTGCAGCGTAGCTCGTCGCGTTCTCCGCCGGACATGGACAGCGCCAGCTCGACCTTTTCCGCCAGGTCATGCTCCTCGAATGGGATTCCGGCGTCGCCCACCACCTCCGTGTTCTCCGCGGTCTTGCGATAGAGCACCAGCGCTCCGCGGCCCATGGCCTCGATCAAGGCGGGATGCGTGCCCCCGACTTCCGTGGCGTGGATATAGGCGAAACAATGCGAGCCCAACTCGTGGTAGCCGGCGCCGTACACCGCGCCGGGGAAGAGAATGCGGGGGTCGCACGTGTCCTTCACCCGGCGAATATACCCGGCGGCATACGGCGCATCGCCCACCAGGGCCAGCTTCATTTCCGTCCGCACGCGCTCGAAAGCCTCCCGCACCAGCAGAGCGTGATTTTCCGGCTCCAGCCGGCTGACATACAGGAAATACCGGCCCGGCTCGAGCCCCAGTTGCTGCAGCGCCTTGCCGGCGGGGACCTTCCCGGTCTCGGCGCCGTAAGGAATAAAAACACTCTCCTGGTGCCAGCGCAGCCGGTAGTACCGCTGGATGGCCTCGGCATCCGTGACCACGACACTCGGGCAAAACGTGGCCAGCCACTCGGAGATCAGGTACCAGCTCTTGGCCAGACGGTTCCACTTCCTGCGCTTGCGCTCCAGGCCGTCCACGTTCAGCGCGGTAGGCATCCCGAACAAGCGGGGCAGGGCGGCGAACAAGGCATTAGCGCCATTACAGTACAAGGCCACATCGCAGCGTCGCCCCAAAAGATGCAGGGTGGAAAGAAACGTGTGCGCCAGCGTGTCCAGATATTTGTGCCGGATGGTGGGCAGGTAAACCAGGCATGCGCCCTGGTGTTGCGGCTCTGGATGGCGGGCGCGGCAGTAGACGGTTACTCTGTGGCCGCGCCGTACGAGCCGTGCCGAGAGTTCCTCCGCGAATGTTTCAAAGCCGCCGTACCTGGCCGGAATCCCGCGAGTGCCAAGAATGGCGATGCGCACGTACCCCTACGTCTTCGCCGTCTGGGAGCGGGAAACCAGGCGGGACACCACTTTCTTGGGGGCTTGCTTGCTGACCGGCTTGTACTTGAACCAACTGGCCATGTATTCGGAGTCCACGCGGCGGCGGCGTTGAATCTCGCGGCGCTTGACCAGTACGCGTTTCCAGTTCCGCCCCAGAAACCAGAAGGCGCGCAGCGAATGGTGCTCCCAGAGGAGGCAGCAGAGCACCACAGTAATGTCCCGCGCGGTGATGGAGAACCAGTTGCGCCAATAGATATCCGGGGAAATGTTCTTGATGCGCATCAGGAAGCGGTTCTTCACCGAATGCATATTGATTTCGGGCGGCAGCGCCCGGCGATTCCCCGGCAGCACCTTGCGCACGTGATAGCCCCGCGCAAACGGCGCGTAGATGCAGCGCCAGCCCATCAACTGAGCGCGCCAGGCCACGTCCGCGTCTTCGCGGTAGACAAAGAAATCGGAATCGAAGAATTCCCCATCCAGCGCCACATCGTCGATCATCTCGCGCCGGTACAGCGCCGCGGCAGCCGTCGCTCCGAACACGTACTCATATTGCCGGTAATGTCCGTTATCCACCTCCTGGCTGCCCCGGTCCAGGTGCCGCAACATGGGGTTGAAGTAAATCCCGGTCGAATCCACCACTGGCCTCGCCGGAATCTCGAAGGTGGCGCTCATGGTCAGGAGTTTGCCGCACACCGTCCCCACCTTGGGGTCGATGTGCCCGGCCTCCACCAGCGCGGAGATGAAGTTTGGGAGCAGCAGGACGTCCGGATTCAACGTTAGCACCCAGTCGCCGCCGGAGATGGCGATGGCTTGATTCTGAGCCGCGGCGAATCCCAGGTTCTCCTGGTTGTAGACCACCTGGCACCGGTCTTCAAACTGTTCCAGGATATCCGTCGTGCCGTCCGTGGAGGCGTTGTCGACGACAATCACCTCCTTGTTCGGATACTGTTGGGCCAGTACCGACTCCAGGCATCGCTTGATAAACCGGCCGCTATTGAATGTAACTATCGTGACGGATACGAAGTCGTTGTGCGACATGAACTCGAACCTGAACTAACGCCGATCGGTCTGAACATCCGTGCACCCGAAAAACTATAGGAAAGCGCTATTCGCCCACCTGTCCCGCCTCGCCGGCCGAAAAACCGCGGCGGGACAGAAAGCACAAGCTCGCGAGCCTGATTACTTCACCGTAGACAGCGATGGGCCTTAGAGTCCTGCTGGTGACAATTCCCGCCAACATTCGTGGGGCGGCTCCGAAGATCACGCCCAAGCTCACCAGCCGCCGCTGCCACGGCCGGAAGTGCTTGGCAGCGTACCTCAGAAAACTACGATACCAATAAAGTGTCCGGATCTCCAGTGTGACCGCCCGCAGGGAATGCCCCCCTGTGTGTTTGGCTACAGCCTCCGGAACGTACCGAATGGCATATCCCGCGCTCCTGGCTCTCCGGCAAAAATCGACATCTTCGAACCACAAAGGATAGAAGCCTTCGTCAAAACCACCCAATTGCTGCCAAACGCTGCGGCGGATCATCAGGAACGCTCCCGCGGGCTGGTCCACCTCCGCCTTGCGGTTAAGGTCGAGATCGTAGCAACGGTAGTGCCAATTCACAGGATTGCACGGCCAGAGCCGGTTCAATAGTATTGCTTCACACACCAGCGCGGCGGGCGTCGGGAATCGCCGCACCGCGAACCCCGCTTGCGGCCGCCCGCCGGCATCTACGAGTTTCCCGCCGGCCAGCCCGGTTCCTGGTTCGGCGCAGGAGCGCCACAGCGCCGGCAGCCCCTCCAGGATCACCGCATCGGGGTTCAGCAGCAGGAAAAAGGGCACCTGAAGCGCGGAAATCCCCTGATTTGCCGCTGCGGCGAACCCGCGGTTGGCGGTGTTGGCAATCAGCCGCACGCCCCGGCGAAGCACCTCTTCCCGCGTGCCGTCGCCGGAGGCGTTATCCACTACGACGACCTCGGCGCCCGTGGCACGGGCGGCGTCCAGGCACGCGCCGATTTCTGGCTCCGAATTATGCGTCACAATGACGATTCCGACCGGCAGCGCGTCCGTTTCCCCGGCCATGTGTCAGATTGCCCCACTCGCTGTAAGCAAAAAGTACACACGCCAATAGAGATCCATTCCCGTCTCCCGCTGGATTTTACATACCTCCCGTTCTCCCTGCTCGAGAATTTCCGCGAGCGCCGCCGCCCCCGGCCGCGTGGCGGCTCTGCGGGCGCTCCGGAATAGCCGCAGGCCGGCGGCCTTGCCGCGCAGAAAGCTCCATCCGGCGCCGTGCCGGGCAGCGGTGAGACCCCAGAGTCCTTGTCCCGCCAGGATGGCCCAGGCGTAACGCGCCAGCAACTCAGCGGGGTAATGCCGCGCCACGAGCAGAACCTGGTTTCGCGCAATCCGCCGCACCACCTCGGCATTCCATCGCCCCAGGGTGGCGCTTCCGTGGTGCCAGGCTCGCGCCTGAGGCGCGTACCAGCCACTTAACCCCTGGCAGGCGCAGCGGACCCCGAAATCGACGTCTTCCAGATAGGACTCGAAGGACTCCTCGAGCAGGCCCACGCGGCGGAACAACTCGGTCCGGAACAGAGCGGCGGTTCCGGGCGCGGAGCGGATCATGCGCGGGACCGAAAGCACGGAGGCGGGTCTCCCTGCTCCGGCACGCCACGCACAGCCGCTGCGGGCCATGAGGTCAAACGTCCCGTCGATGCGGTCCCGTTCCCGAGCGTGCAGGATCTTCCCGCAGACGAACCATGCCTCGGGATGTTCCCCGGCCGCGCGGCAGAGCTGTTCCAGCCAGTCCGCGGCGGGTTCCACGTCGTTATTCACTACCGCCAGAAACGGGGTGCGGCACGCGCGAATCGCGCGATTCACCGCCGCGCTGAAGCCGGCATTCCGGCCCATCCGGATCACCATCGCGCCTCGCCGCTCGGCCAGTTCCGCCGCACCATCCTCGGAGCCGTTATCCACCACCAGGATCTCGCCGGGCGGCCAACTCTGTGCTGCCAGGCAGTCCAGCAGCCGGTCCAGCAGTTCCCGCCGGTTCCAGACCGGCACGATCACGGTGACATCGTCCGCTTTCATCGCCTGCCGAAGCGCTTCCGCACCAGGAACAGCAGGTTTTGGAAGCCATCGCGCCACGGGCTCAGCTTTTTCTCCCCCAGCCGTGACGAGTAGAGGATGGAGATCTCGCCGAAGCGCACATGCGGGTTCCGCAGCGCCTCGATCTTGATCTCCTCGGAGAAGGCCATACCGTCCGATTCGAGCCGCATGTCTTGCAGAATGGAGCGGCGTAGCACCCACATGCCCGACTGCGAATCCCGCACCCAGCGGAAAAACAGCAGGGACATGGCCAGGGAAAGGATCAGGTTGCCCACGTGATGCTTGAGACTCATGGCCCGCGGGTCGCGCACGGGGAAGCGCGAGGCGTTCAGGAAGTCGACCTCCAGGTGCAGGAAAGCTTCCAGCAGATACGAGAGCGCGTCCACCGGATAGCTGTGATCGCCGTCCAGCGTGACGATGAGGTCGCCGGTGGCGCAGGCAAACCCGCGCCTGTAGCTGCGCCCGTAGCCGCGAACCTCTTCCCGGATCACTTTGGCTCCCAGGGAGGCGGCCACCTCGCTGGTGCGGTCGGTCGAGTTGTTGTCCACCACGATGACCTCGTCCACGAAGTCCGGCATGCTCTCGAGCACCCGTGCAATGCCCTGCTCTTCGTTCAGGCAGGGAATGATCACCGTGATGCTTCGTCCCTTATACATGCGTGGCCTCGGCCGGCTCCCCTGGTATCATGGTGAATGCAATGAAGCGGTTTTTGTTTTGGTTGTCCTGCCTGGCCCTGCCGCTTTCGGCGGCGGAACTGGCGAGCCTGCATTCCGTGTATCTGCTTCCCATGGCCAACGGCATGGACCAGTATCTCGCCAACCGGCTGACCAACCTGCACGTGCTCCAGGTGGTGACGGATCCGCAGCGCGCCGAAGCCGTGCTGACCGACCGGATCGGGCAGCCGCTGGAAGACCGCTTGCAGGATCTGTACCCACCACCGCCAGACAAGGAAGCCAAGCAGAAGCAAAAGGAGAAGCAGGCGGAAAAGGAGCAGGACAGCCAGGGACCTTCTCCGATTTTCGGCGACGTGGCCAATAAGCTCGCCACACCGGGAACGAACTCTTCGTTCGGGCGCGCCAAGGGCACCATCTTTCTGGTCGAAGTCAAAACGCGGAAGATTCTGTGGTCCACGTACCAAAGACCCAAAGACACCACTTCCCACCAACTGGATCGCACAGCCACGCAAATCGTCAACCAATTGAAACTGGACATGGCGGGCACCCAGACGCAACCGTAAGTCATCCGTCTGCGGCGGCCCGCTTGCGCAGCAGCAGCTCCGCATAGCCTGCCGCCAGTTCCGCCGTGCGCTCGGCCATATCCCAATTCAACACCACTTCGTTTCGTGCCCGCGCAGCCATCTCCGCCGCTTTTTCGGGGTTCTCAAACACCTCCAGCACGCGGGCGGCGAATTCTGCCGGGTCGTCGGCCAGGCGGCAGAATTCTCCGTCGCGGCTGCCCAGGCCTTCCGCTCCCACCCAGGTCGAGACCACCGGGATGCCGCTGGCGTAGGCCTCCAGCAGCTTCACCCGCACCCCGGAACCACTGCGGATTGGGCAAACGAAAACCGCACAGGTTTCCAGCAGCGTGCGGATATCGTCCACGAATCCCCGGAACTCGATGGCGGCGGACAGACCCTCGTACGTGTGCCGCGGGGGAGGATCCGACCCCACCACGATGAGCTGCGCCGCGGGTTGCCGCGCCAGCACCTGGGGCAGCACCTCCCCCACGAACCAGTCCAGGGCCACGCGGTTCGGCTCGTGCCGGAAGCTGCCCAGGAACAGCATGGTGTGCGGCCGGCGGCCGCGAGGCTGGAACCGGTACCGGGATGTGTCGATTCCCGCGCGCAATCCCTCGCGAATCCGATCTTTGAGGCGCGGCAGCAAGGACAGAAGGTAAGCCCGGTTCTCGCGCGTACAGACCTGCACCTGGTCCAGGCGCGGCAGCAGGCGCAGTTCGTACCGCAGCGCCCGCAGGTATTCGAATCGCGCCTTGATCCGCTCCAGAGGCCCGGCCAGGTATTCCAGGCCGCGCGCCACCGACTGGAAGTACACGTCGTGCTCGAAGATCGCCGTCGCCAGCCGCCGGTAGCTGCCGGCATACTGGCCCATGTGCGTGTATTCGAGTTGCAGGACGTCGATGCGTTGCTGGTAGATCTGCCGGTGGATGCGCCACGCGAGTTCGTCGCTTTCGAACTCCCGCACAGCGTGCGGCGCCAGCGAGCCCACCGCGCGCGAGGCGGGCTCCATCCGTGCCAGGAATTCGGCAGATGCGCAAAACTCGCGCAGTTCCTGGTTGGCCGCCTCCTGCCCGGGATGGTCCAGCAGCGCCAGCACGTGCACCTCGCAGAGCTTGCTCAACTCGCGCAGCGTCTGGTACATGAACACGCCGCCGCCGTGCACCGGCGGGCAGATGGGATAGGGCGAAACAAACAGCACGTGGGGCCGCTCCGGCGCGCGCGGCAGGTTGTCGAACCGGTCGCGGAAATATCCGCCCAGCGGCCGGCGGAAGGTTTCAGTGTCGCTCACTACGGCCAGGCTGCGCGCCATCCAGCGGGACCGCGCCGCTCGCCCCATTTGCCGCGAGGCGCGCCACAAACCCGTCAGGTTGGCCCGGCCAGGCTCGTCGCCGAACACCACGCTGAGCAGCACGCCGGCATAGGTGAAAAACAGATGCGAAATCAGACGGGGCCACTCGTGCATGTTTTTCCAGCAGAAGAGGATGAAATTCTTCGTTAGCACGGCCTGGATTTCTTCGGGGCGGAAACGCCTCCCGATGGTGCCGCGGTGCTCGTGGTAAACGATGCTGCGGGGCTGGTAGAAGACCTTCCAGCCGCGCTTCCAGGCCAGGTATCCGATATCGGTGTCCTCGAGGTAGAACGGCGCCAGCAACTCGTCGAAGCCGCCCAGTTCGAGAAATTTGCGCCGATCGTAGGCGCACGAGCCGCCGCCACCGTAAAAACACGGATACAGGTCCCGCACCTCCGAATCGATGCGATGCCGCACCCGCAGCGAGCCATCCTGCCACCAGCCTTCGGTCAGTCCGGTCTCTTCGCGCCTTCTGTCCGGATCGCTGAAGAAAATCTGGCACGAGACGGAAAAAACCTCGCCATCGGCGAAGCCCTGGAGGAGCGGCGCCAGGAAGCCGGGGTCCACGCGCATGTCGTTGTTCAACAGCACGACGATGTCGTTTTTCGCCGCGCGAAACCCCGCGTTCGATCCGCCTCCGAAGCCCAGGTTCTGCTCCAGCGCCAGCACCTGCACGCCGGGGAAGTTCTGCCGCACGAACGCGGCGCTGCCATCCGTGGAACCGTTGTCCACCACGACGATTTCGTTTTCCGGATTCCCCGCGAGCGCCGCGACCACCGTGGGAAGGTACTTCTCCAGCAGGTCGCGCCCGTTCCAGTTGGGAATCACCACGCTGGCCGCTTTACGGGAGACGCCTTCCGGCCCCTGCCCGCTCTTTTTCCTGCGTCCGAAGAGGAGCCAGAGCAAGTCCGTGGCCGCCAGGGTAAGCGTGCTGGCCGCCAGCAGGAAGGGAGAAATCAACAGCAGGGGTAACGCCCGGATCAGGCGCCGCAGCAAGGCCATATCAGCTCTCGGGGAGCGTGGGACCCAGTCCGAGCTTGCGGCCCGTTCTCACCCAGCGGGAGGCCCGCACCATCGCCAGTTGGGCCTGTAGGTGCTGGAGTTCGGCCTCCAGCCGCTGCGCCCACTCGGTGCGCTCTACGACGGTTTGCTCGGCGGCGGTCAGATGCTCCACGCACCGCGCCAGCTCCTGGAGTTTCTCGTCCAGTTCGTGTCTGGTGCGCTGTGCCCACTCCGCGGCGTTCCGGCATTCCTGCTCGAGGGCAGCGATTTTCACCTCGTAGCCTTCCACGACCGCCTGCGCCGCGGCTTGCTCCCGCACGACCTCCTCCTGAAGTTCCAGGATGCGGGCGCCCTTCTCCTCCAGCTTGCGGTTCTGCTCCTCGGCCCAGCGGTTGCTGCGCTCGAGTTCGTCTTTCTGGAGGCGAAACAGGTCCACCAGTTCCTGATGCTCCTGCCGGGACCGAGCCAGCCAATCGTTTTTCGTCCGCAGTTCCTCCTCCAGAAGCCGGATATGCCGCTCGCGCTCGCGCAGCACATTCGCCGTGCCGGGAATGTAGACGTACGCCGGGTTGCCGGTTTGCGGCCGATGCGCGCAGACCGCAACGAAAAAGTGCGCATCCCGCGGCTCGGCCGCGACGCCATCCACGCGGACTTCGGCCGTGCCCCCCGGCTCCACCGGCTGGAACACCACGCCTTCGGTGTGATTCTCGATGAACAGCGAAATGTAGGGGAACACCGCGGATAATTCCCCGCGAAACTCCTCGTAGTCGAACTCGTGCTGATGAAACGGATTCGCCACCCCGCCCCGCGATTCGCCGTAATACAGGCGGTTCGGTGTGGAGACAATGAACTGGCCGTTCGGCGCCAGGACTCGCCGCGCCTCGATCAGGAAGCCCCGCCAGTCCGTCAGGTGTTCGATCACTTCAAACCCCACCACCAGGTCGAAGCTCGCGTCCGGATAGGGCAGCGCTCCGCAGGAGGCTTGCGCGAAGAACAGGTTGGGGAAACGGTAATGCTCACGGGCGTAGGCCACGGCCTCTGCGGAAATGTCCGCGCCGGCGACGCAAACCGCAGTTCTGGCCAGTTCGGCCGCTCCGTAGCCCGCGCCGCAGCCCGCGTCCAGCACCCGCTTGCCGCGCACCAGCCGCGCGGCAAAGGCGTATCGCGCCAGGTGCTCGTTGAGCAGATCCGGATCCACCTCGTCCGGAATCACGCGTTCGCCGGTGAACTCAGCCAATCCTGCTCTCCGCCAGACCGGCGCTCCGCGCCTCCGGTTCCGCCGGACTCAGGCGGGAGTTCACCTCTACGCGGCAGGGCAGATGCAGATAGCCGTATATCTGCCCTTCGGAGTGGCCCATCTGCAGCGCCATGGCGTTATCGATCCAGTCGCACATCTTGTAGCCCAGCAGGGTGCCGTCGGCGATGGCCGGGGAAAGGGAGAAAGAGGCCGGATACAGTTCCGGAAGATCCACGTGAAAATCCACGGTGTAGATTTCGCCCGCGCGCATGGCCGGCAGTTCGTGCCCCTCGCGCGCCGTGTTGGTGCCGGCAAAGTCGACCCCCAGGTGATTGCGCATCATGAACCCCACGATGGGCATGGGCACTTCCTCTTTGGCGCGCACGCTGATGCGCACGACCAGCCGTGAGTTCGGCTCGAGCAAGTGCACGGGCTGGCCATGTTCGTCGAGCGCCGTGATGCCCAGCACCTCCGCCCGCCCGTCGCCATAGCGGTGATCGATATTCGGGATGTGCTCCGCCACTTCCGGGGCTCGCACCAGTGCTTCCGGGTGGGGCGCTTCCGGGCGCGCCTTCAGGAGCAGATAGGCGGAATCCTTCTTCACCATGGCCGCCAGGTATTTGGCCACCACGCGATCCGTATCGCCGAGTTCCATCCTGCGTCCCTGCTCCAGCCACAAGGCCCGGTCTCCGATGGCTTTGACGTCGCCCACGGCGTGCGAGACGAACAGGATGGTGACGCCGCGCTGCCGCAGTTCGTGCACCTTGCGCATGCAGCGCTGCCGGAAATAGATGTCGCCCACCGCCAGCGCCTCGTCCACCAGAAGGATCTCCGGATCCACGCTGATGGCCACGGCGAACGCCAGCCGCACGACCATGCCGCTCGAATAGGTCTTTACCGGCTGGAGAATGAAGTCGCCGATTTCGGCGAAGTCCGTGATCTCTTTGTAGCGCTCATCGATCTGCCGGGTGGTGAGCCCCAGAATCGATCCATTCAGGTACACGTTGTCCCGGCCACTGAACTCCGGATTGAAGCCTGCCCCCAGTTCCAACAGGGCGGAAACCCGTCCGCGAACCGACACCGTACCCGCGCTGGGCTGCAGGATTCCGGCCACCAGTTGCAGCAGCGTGCTCTTTCCCGACCCGTTCTCCCCCACGATGCAGAAGGTTTCGCCGCGCTTCACCTCGAAACTGAGGTCCCGCAGCGCCCAGAAGTCCTTGTGGCACTGACGCCGGTTGAGAGTCAGTAATTCTTTTAGCCGGTCGCCCGGAGCCGCATAGATCGGGTAACTTTTGGAAACACCCTGGAATTCGACGGCGTTCACGAAACCACTAGTTTAGCGGAACTGGAAGGGCTGGAAAGGGAAGGCTTACGGAGGAGTTACAAACGAAAAGGGCAGCCGCCGAATCCTCCTGAGAAACTGCGCTCACTCCGCACCGGCCGTCGCAGCTCAAAATGACTGCGGTGCATGTACCGCGGCGCCTGCCGATAATTCGTTGCGGCGCGTCAGGCTCAACAGCCGGCCAGCCGAGGAAGTCGGTAGCCGCCCTTCATGTGGACTGGTTCTATGTAACTTCCTCCTTTTAAGAACTCCCTCGTACGAGGGATCGCCCCCTTAAGAAAGGGGGATTCCCGGAGGGAAGGCCCTTTCAAACCTCCGTCTCCACTCTCAATATGCACCTGCGTCTGCGGCCTGTCAAGCGCTCGATTGCAGATTCGCAGATCGAAAATGCTATGTGGAAATTGACAATACCGGGCTGTGGATTCGCGCCACGATTTTGGCCTCAGGCGAGCAGTGCCCCGGGGTTTTCGAGCATGTCCGCCAGCGTTCCCAGGAAGCGTGCTGCCTGTGCCCCGTCGAGCACACGGTGGTCCACCGAGATGCTGCAATGCAGCGTGGGGCGCACGGCCGCCGCGCCGTGGACCGCGCAGACCCGCTCCCGGATTCGGCCGGCACCCAGAATCAAACTTTCCGGCGAATTGAGGATCGCCTGAAACTGATCCACCCCGTACATCCCGAGATTCGAGAGCGTAGCACAGGTCTCGCCAAAGTCCTGCGTTCTCAGGTGTCCCGACCGCACCCGTTCCACCAGAGCTTGGCGTTCGCGCGCCAGTTCCAGGATGGGGAGCGCGTCGGCGCCCTGGATGGCCGGAACGATCAGCCCTGCGTCCTGCGCCACCGCCACCCCCAGCAAGATCCGTTCGTGCCGCCGGATGCGGCCCTCCACCCAGCTAGCCCGGACTGCGGGGTGTTCCACCACGCTCAGGGCCAGGGCCTTCAGCAGAAGGTCCGTGATGCTGATCCTGCCCGCGCCGCGCCGGGCAGCCGCGGCCGAAAGCATGTTCTTCAGCAGCAGCAGCTCGGAGGCATCCACTTCCCGCGTGAGATAGAAATGTGGCGCAGACTGGAAACTGCGCGTCATGCGCTCGGCGGTGGCGCTCCTCAGGCGCGACGGCGTCTCGGCCGGCGGTGCCGCGGGGGCCGCCCGCCGCACGTCCTGCTCCACGATTCTTCCGCCCGGTCCGGAGCCGCTGAGGCGCGCCAAATCCACGCCTAGTTCCGCGGCCAGCTTGCGCGCCCGGGGTGAGACGGGCAGCCGCGCCCCGGTGGCCAGCGCCGGAGCGCCTTCTTTCTCGTAACGTGCCAGAACGGTGCGCACCGCCAGCGTCTCGTTCAAAGGCGCCAGGATCTCCACCAGGCGCCCCGGTTCGGTGGCCTCTACATCCATGTTGACCTTGTCGGTTTCGACTTCAAAGAGGGGCTCCCCGGCGGCGAAAGTCTCCCCCGCCTGCTTGTACCAGCGCAGGACCTTGCCCTCGGTCATGGTTAGCCCCAGTTGAGGCATCACCAGCTCAGCCGCCATTTCTTCCCTCCAGGAACGCTATTGTATGCGACAACCGCCTGCGCGCGAGCGCCGCTGTCTTGACAACTCCGCCGCTCTCGTGTTCTAAACTTTGATGCGTTCGCCGCCGGCGGACGAGGAGGCAAGGTGGCCGTCGACAAAGAGCTGGCTCTGGCGCTATATCGCATCATGACGGAGATCCGGCAACTGGAGTTGAAGCTCCAGGAAGTCTATCGTTCGGGCGTGATGCCCGGATTCATTCATCTGTACGTGGGCGAGGAGGCAGTGGCCGCGGGTGTGTGCGCCCACCTCCGGCGCTCGGACTACGTCACCAGCACCCACCGCGGCCACGGGCACGCCTTCGCCAAGGGCATTCCGGCGCGCGAGATCTTCGCCGAAATCTGGGGCAAGGCCACCGGCTGCTGCGGGGGGCGCGGCGGCAGCATGCACATCTACGCGCCCGAATACGGCTTTCTGGGCACCAACGGCATTGTGGCCGCGGGTATCCCCATCGGCGCCGGAGCCGCCCTGGCGGCCAGCCTGGAAGGCGGGGACCGCGTGGCCGTGTCCTTCTTCGGCGACGGCGCAGTCAACAATTGCGCCTTCCACGAGGGCATCAACCTGGCCGCCGCCTGGAACCTGCCGGCCGTGTTCGTATGCGAGAACAACATGTACGCCACCGAGATGGCCTTCGCGCGCGCCACCCGCAACACGGATGTCTCGACGCGCGGGCCGGCCTATGGCATCCCCGGCGTGCAGGTGGACGGTAACGATGTCCTGGCGGTGTACGAAGTTGCCGGCCAGGCCATCGCCCGCGCGCGCTCGGGCGGGGGCCCCACGCTCGTCGAGTGCAAAACCTACCGCACGGTGGGACACCATGAGGGCGACCCCGGCACCGCGTATCGAACCAGGGAAGAAGTCGAGGCCTGGAAAAAGCGCTGCCCGCTGCGCACGCTGCGCGACCGGATGATCGCGTCCGGCCTGGCCAGCGAACAGGAGTTCCAGCGCATCGACGAAGAAGCCGGCGCCCTGGTGCGGGCCGCCGAGGAGTTCGCCCGCAACAGCCCCGAGCCCTCGCCCGAGACCGTTCTGGAGCACGTGTTTGCCTGAGCCGTCCAAGGAGATCCAGTGACCACACCAGCCATAGAGTCGCGCAGCCAGGAACCGCCGGCCGAACGGGAGATCAGCTACGTGGATGCGGGCATCGAAGCACTCCGCGAAGAGATGCGGCGCGATCCCAAGGTGTTCTACATGGGGCAGGGCATCGGACCGCGCGGGGGCAACTTCCGCCAGGCGCGCGGCCTGTGGTCGGAGTTCGGCGACCATCGCCTGCGGGATACGCCCATCTCGGAAATGGGCACCACCGGCCTCGGCGTGGGCGCGGCCATGGCCGGCTTCCGGCCCATCGTGGACATCGTGTTCCTGGACATGGTCATGGAAGCCATGGGCCAGATCGTGGAGCAGGCCGCCACGGTTCACTACTCCTCCAACGGGAAAATCCGGGTTCCCCTGGTGATTCGCGCCGCCATGGGCGCGGTGCGCAGCGCCGGCCCGCACCATTCCCGCTGCTTCTACCCCTGGTTTGCGAACGTGCCCGGGCTGAAAGTGGCGACGCCTGCCACCGCCGCCGACGTCAAAGGCCTGCTGAAAACCGCCATTCGCGACGACAACCCCGTCATCTTTCTGGAGCACAAGGCCCTCTATAACACCAAGGGTCCGGTTCCCGCCGGCGAATACACCATCCCGTTCGGCCAGGCGCGGGTCTGCCGCGAGGGGGCCGACGTGACTATCGCCGCCGTCAGCCTGATGGTCTGGAAGGCCCTCCAGGCCGCCGAGCTTCTGGCGCCGCACGTGAGCGCCGAAGTCATCGATCTCCGCACGGTCGCGCCGCTCGACCGGGAAACTCTGCTCGCCTCCGTGCGCAAGACCGGACGCCTGGTGCTGGTCGAAGAGGGACCGGCCACCTGCAGCTTCGTTTCGGAGATATCGGCCCTGGTTAGCGAAGAGGCATTCGATTATCTCGACGCCCCGATTCACCGGGTCTGCGCGCTGCCGGTGCCCCACCCGTTCCATCCGGCGCTCGAAGCCGAGATGCTCCCGTCGCCCGCGAAAATCGCGGCGGCCGTCAGGCAGTTGCTGGGTTAAGGAGGATCCCGCATGAAAGTGGATTTGCAGGGAAAAGTTGCCCTGGTGACTGGCGCCCGCATGGGCATTGGAAAGGCCATCGCACTGGCCCTGGCCGCCAACGGCGCGGCTGTCGCTGTCAACGACGTACACCCGGACGGCGAACAGACGGTCGGGGAAATCCGCGAGGGCGGCGTACGGTCGGTCTTCCTCCAGGCAGACGTGAGCCGCAGCGAAGAGGTGCGGCAGATGATCGCCGTTGCGGAGCGGGAGTTCGGCGGCATCGACATTCTGGTCAACAATGCCGGCGTCAACACGGCTGGTCCCGACCGGCGTACCATCGAACAGTTTTCGGAAGCCGAATGGCGGCGCGTGCTGAGCGTGGATCTGGACGGCGTGTTTCACTGCTGCCGGGCGGCCGCCCCCGGCATGGTGGCGCGCCGCGGCGGCACGATCATCAACATTTCTTCCGTGATGGGCATGGTTCCCGCCCGCATGCAATTGGCCTACACTTCCGCCAAGGCGGGAGTGATCAACTTCACCCGGTCGATCGCCCTGGAACTGGCGCCGCATGGCATCCGTGCCAACGTGATCGCGCCGGGCTCGACGCTCACCGCGGGCACCCGCGCCTTGTTCTACAATCCCGAGCAACAGAGCCTGGCCGAAAGCCTGTTGAGCTTCATCCCTCTCGGCAGGCCGGCCACTCCGGAGGACATCGCCCACGCCGCACTGTTCCTGGCAGCGTCCGAGTCCTCCTACATCACTGGCGCGGTCCTGCCGGTGGATGGCGGCTGGACCGCCGGCTTTACACGCAACTGGTAGTGACAGCATGCCTGCAGCCGCCCAAGCCGTTCCGCTGGCCGAGCGCACGCGGCGCAAAATCTCGCGCCGCCTGGTGCCGTTCGTGTTCCTGCTCTACATCGTCGCCTACCTGGACCGCGCCAATGTAGCCTTCGCCAAACTCAACATGACCGCCGACCTGCGCTTCTCGGAGGCGGTCTTCGGCTTCGGCGCGGGTATCTTTTTCATCGGCTACCTGGTCCTGGAAATTCCCGGGGCGCTGCTGGTAGAGCGCTGGAGCGCGCGCAAATGGATGGCGCGCATTCTGATCACCTGGGGGCTCTGCACCGTCTGGATCGGATTTGTCCGCACGCCGGGCCAGTTCTACCTGGCGCGCTTTCTGCTGGGCCTGGCGGAGGCTGGGTTCTTTCCCGGCATCATCGTCTACATGACGCACTGGTTCGTCAGCCAGGACCGCGCCCGCGCCATGGCGGGCTTCATCACCGCGATACCCGTATCCCTGGCCCTGGGCGCACCCATTTCGGCGGCGCTGTTGAAAGCCAACTGGTTCGGCCTCGCCGGGTGGCGCTGGATCTTCATCCTCCAGGGCTTGCCCGCGGTGCTGCTCGGCCTGATCACGATCTTCTACCTGACCGACCATCCGCGCGAAGCGAAATGGCTGGAGCCGGAAGAACGCGCCTGGATTGCCGGCGAGCTGGAAGCCGAGAAACGGCGGAAGAGGGCGGCCGGCCACATCAGCGCTTGGCAGGCCCTGAGACACCGCGACGTGCTGCTGCTGGCGGTGGCTTTGAGTTGCGCCAATATTGGCTCCTACGCCTATGCCTTCTGGCTGCCGACCACCCTGCGCCGGGCTTCCGGATTCTCCATCCCGGTGGCGACCGCCTTCGCCAGTCTGCCTTACGTGGCCGGCTTCCTCTCGGTCCTCTGGTCCGGGCGCGACTCCGACCGCACCCGCGAGCGCAAACTGCATGCCGCCATCCCTTTGCTGGTGGCCGCCGCCTGTTTCACTCTGAGCGCTCTGCCGGGGCAGCCTTTTCCGCTGGTCTTGCTGTGGCTGTGCCTTACCAGCGCCGCTGGCTATATGTTCCCGCCCCCCTTCTGGGTTCTGCCGACCCTGGTTCTCGGCGAATCCGCCGCCGCGGCTTCCATCGGATTGATCAACGCCATCGGCAACTTGGGCGGCTTTGTCGGACCTTCGGTGGTCGGCTATCTGCTGACCAGCAACTATTCCTACACCACCGCCATGATCTTCCTGGCCTGCGGCTACCTGACCGCCGGCCTCCTGCTACTGACGGTGCGCATCCGCCGCGATCCAGTCTGAGGCCCGGCCTTGCCGAACATCCCACGCAAAGCCCGCAAGCTGGATGCTGGCAGCCGGGGCTGCCGTGCCGGCTTAGCAACTGGCCGCTGCGCAGTCTGCAGCAGTCGTTAGTGAAGACCAGCGCGCGTTGACGAGGCTTAGGTTCGATTCGGTGTTCACAGCGGGCGCTCCCTCTCTATTGACGCTCAGTTGTGTCCTCTGATAACTTCTTCCGAAGCAAAGCAACGCTACCAGGAGAATTACCGCGAAGATGAGTGGATCACTCAGCGGGGTGTGCGTCGGCGTACTGACAGCGGGAATGGCTTCGGCGGATTCCGTTACATCTGCTCTTACCTTCTCATCTGCGGCATTTTCTGGCGGCGGCATCCAGACCCCGGGGCTTGACCCAGCCTACTTTGGCCCGAGCGTCCTGGTCGATACCCGCTCAGTGGGGTTGCTTGAGCCCTCCACCGGCTCGATAGCGATCCTCGCGGTCACTTTTCTCTAGGAGCACACGAAAGGAGGATCTATGACGCGGCAGTCCTCTCTCGACCCCATTTTTCAGCCTTTGACGGTGAATGGGTTGACCTTCAAAAACAGGATTATCCGGTCCAGCATCGGCGGCCGCATCGATTACTATGACGGATCCATGTCCGGCGCTCGCATTGCCTGGGACACTCGCTTCGCGCGGGGCGGGGTGAGCGCGATCATTTCATCCAACGCAGGCATCCGGCCGGACGGAATCGCGGTGCCGGGGTATGCGAGCATCGACGACGACCACAAGGTCCCTTCCTGGCGTACCCTGGTCCGGGAGATCCACAAGCACGATTGCCGCTACATCATTCAACTACATTTTTCGGGCCGGCAGCGCGACCTGGCGCGTAAGGAGTACTTCGGTATGCCGGGCATGAGCTCAACCGACAAGCCGGACCTTGTGCACGGCTTGCGCGCCCGCCGCATGAATCCGTCGGAGATTGACGAGGTGGTGCAGGCGTATGGGCGAGCGGCGCGGCGCGCCCGCGACGCCGGAGCGGACGGCGTCGAAATCGTCGCCTGCAACGGGTATCTCCTGCACCAGTTTCTATCGAGTGCCATTAACGACCGCACCGACGAATATGGCGGCGGCCTGAAGGCACGGGCGCGAATGCTCCTGGAGGTGATCGCAGCGGTGCGCGCCGAGGTCGGGCGAGACTATTTTGTCTCCGTGAAACTGAGCGCGCGAGACGAGCACAATGCCTGGACCGCGCCCTTCAGCCGAACTGCCGGAAACACCATCGACGACTCCGTCGAGGTATCCCGCTGGCTCGCGGAGGCCGGGCTAGACGCCATCCACCTGTCGCAAGGAGACACTTTTCCGCACCCACGTATTCCGGCGGGAGCGTTGCCGGCCGATGACGCCCGGCACACCTACAACCTGATGTATTACGAGGGTACGCGCGTCCCGACCACTTTTTTCCTGCTGCAATTCAAACCGTTTCGCCGCTTGTTCGCATGGAACTGGGGGAGGCGAATGCCATTCCGGCGCCATGGAAGGTTGGTGCCTGCCCTGATCGAAGGGATGAATCAGGCCGACGCGGCGCGCATCAAGGCGGCATCCGGCCTGACGGTAATCTGCGTCGGCGGATGGCAGCACGCCGAACCGATCCGCGCCGCGCTAACGGCGTGTCATTGCGACATTGTCTCGATTGCCAGGGGATTGCTGGCCAATCCGGATCTGGTGAATCAGTTTGCCGCCGGCCAGGCCGGACCGCAGAAGCCGTGCACGTATTGTAATAAATGCGCCTTCAATGCTCTGGCTCATCCGCTCGCATGTTATGACGAGAGCCGCTTCGAGAGCCGCGAGGAGATGTTTGAGGAGGCTTACCGGGTTTATCAGGAAGCGGCAGCAGGCGCACATTGAGTGCGGCTTCCCTGCGTCGGCAGTCTGAGAAGTGCATCAGATCAGAGAAATCGCTTGAACTTATCACCGAAGTTACCTTGTATCTCCGATCTTCGTTATTCAGTTCGCCATTGAAAAGCAAGCGCGCTTGGCAGAATGGCTACCGGACGTCCCATAGTTTATCCGTAGTTAAGAAAAGCCATGAGGATGCTGCTCCAATCGCGCCGGGTATTTATCGGGACGGCGGCACTCCTTGGCTCGCCGTATCCACAAAGAGAAAAGAGTCTTCGGCACGATGACACGATCGCTTGTTGGGGGCAAGCCTCAGATTTCAAAGGACTTCTGGAGCCGATAACGCAACCGGTGCCTGTGCCGCACCGCCGCATAGTACATAGTATTTACTAAAGTACAGAGTGTCCATCCGGGAATCAGTGGCCAGTTCGCTATGGCCTTCGGCCCTGCATCGTAGCGTCCTCCCGGGGCCTGTTAAAAGGGCCTCCTCAGCAGAATCTGTGGGTTGATTCTGGCTCCGGCAATCGTCCCAAGTTGTGATACAGCGCGATTTCCATGGCCTCATAGGTGCGAAAGCCGTAGGATCG
>JAJPJX010000118.1 GCA_021324015.1 Solibacteraceae bacterium
CGAATCGACTTCGCCCCCCGGGCCGTACCACGCTCGCCGCAGGCTCCCGCAAATCTAATTTGACAAAAATGTCGGTCTAAGCAGGGGAAGATCCTGACCCGTTACACGATGCGGGTTCGACTCCCGCGCGGCTGTGGGACGCCCCGCTGGTGGGCTGTGTTGCAGCGTTGGCAAGCAGTGGAGCGAAGGAGGTTTCGGTTAAAGGCCCGGTTGCTGAAGCACACCATTGCGACCCAAGTCTTACGGGAAGGAACCCTAGAAAACCTTGGGCATCTCGGCGATTCACCTCGTGAAAAGGCACTTCAGAAATTGCAGTCACAGATTGCCTGGAACGTCGCCACCACGACCTTCTACAAGGCGGACGGCCGTCCGTGGAAGATCACCGGCATCCGTGACGGCGTTTGCTACATCGGACTTGTCTTCAAAAAGGACGATCGTGGGACCAGCGAGAAGTCGGCCGCGTGTGGCGCGCAGATGTTTCTCGATTCCGGGGACGGCCTTGTTTTCAAGGGCACGCCGGGCCGTTGGTACGACACAAAGACCAAAGGATTCCACCTATCGCGCGAGGCGGCCCGCGATCTCGTCGGTCGCGCGGTTGCTGAATACAAGCGCAAAAGGGAACATCAGGAACCACCGACCGAGGTTTTTATTCACGGCAAGGTTTCCTTTTGGCGGGAAGAATGGGAGGGCTTTCGTGCAGCTGTGGCACCAGGAACGAAGATCGTCGGCGTGAAGATCCGGGAAGCGGCACGTGATCGGGCACAACCTGGGCGTGGCCGACGAGCACTACACCGAACTCACGCGGGAAGAACAGCCGGGCGAGACGGTCCGCCTGCTCGGCCGCGAAATTGCGCGGTTCGCGGAGGTGTGCAACAGAGCGATAGCGGGGTTGGAACGATTTCTATTTCTGGAGCCGTGCCCGAAATGGGTGGGTAGTTGAGTGGGTTTCAGTTGCTCCCCGATGTCGCGTTGCAGATGTAGGAGTAAACAGCGGTCGAACTGCCCGGCCTCTGGTCGACACACAGGCAGTCGTCTTTTGCGCACGTTGGGACGGCACACCAGAACTGCTTCTGGGTCGCGGAGCAATTAATGGCGAGTCGGCTGACGGCCCAGATGGCAGGACGACGCCGCCAGATTAACGCCGGAATGCCGCCCGACCTGCGAACCGCGCCTGCGTCTTGAGCCTCTCTTCAATGCGAAGAAACTGATTGAACTTCGCCACGCGCTCGCTCCGGCAGCCCGACCCCGTCTTGATATGGCCGGCGCCGGTCGCAACCGTCAAATCGGCGATGAAGGTGTCCTCGGTTTCTCCCGATCTGTGGGACACGAAACAACGGTATCCATTTCGGGCGGCCAGTTCCATCGTGTCCAGCGTCTCAGTGACGCTGCCGATCTGGTTCAACTTGATAAGGATGGCATTGGCAATTCCTTTATCGATCCCTTGTTGCAGGATCTGTGGGTTCGTGCAGAAAACGTCATCTCCGACCAGCTCAATCTTCGATCCAAGAGTAACCGTCAGATTTCGCCAGCCATCCCAATCGTTTTCTCCCATCCCATCTTCGAGCAGCACGATCGGATATTGATTCGCCCAGGATTCCCACAGACGCACGAGCTCGTCCGATGTGATCGCCTTTTTGGTGGATTTGAAGAGGACATACTTTCCGTCTTCCCACATCTCGCTGGCAGCAGGGTCGAGGCAGATCGATATGTCGGCCGATGGCTTATATCCGGCTTTCGTGATCGCTTCCAGAATTAGCTCAACGGCCTCGTCATTCGATTTGAGGTCAGGGGCAAAACCGCCTTCATCGCCGACGGCAGTGCTGTACTTCTTGGCCTTCAGCACCTGCTTCAGCGCGTGGAACGTTTCCATGCCCATCCGAATAGCTTCCGCGAACGATGGCGCATTGTGTGGTGCAATCATGAACTCCTGGAAATCGACGGTATTGTCCGCATGCTTGCCACCGTTGAGGACGTTCATGCACGGTACGGGGAGAGTGGACGAATTCGCCCCGCCCAGATATCGATACAGCGGCAGGCCGTGGGCATTCGCCGCGGCACGGGCAGTAGCCATGGACACGGCTAGGATCGCATTGGCTCCAAATTTTCCTTTGTTCGGCGTGCCATCGGCTCCGATCATGACCTGGTCAATGGCTCGCTGGTTGGTTGCGTCCTGCCCGACGACGGCGGCGGCCAACTCCTTGGTGATGTGACCCGCGGCTTTGAGAACACCCTTCCCGCCATAACGCTTCTTGTCCCCGTCGCGCAACTCGACGGCCTCCTTCTCTCCGGTCGAAGCACCGGAAGGGACGGCGGCAACGCCGATTGCGCCGCCAGAGAGCGATACTTCAGCCTCCACGGTCGGATTGCCACGCGAGTCAAGGATTTCACGCCCTACAACGCTCACGATTTTAGTCATTCATGACTCCTTGGAAAATGAAAAAGCTCCTACCGAACGGTAGGAGCTATCAGGACCGGTTGCCCGGAACGGTTAAAGGTGATGCCCCATCACCTGCGCGCTTCTCGAAGTTCGACTATAGCTCATGGCAGAACGCAGGAGCAAGACGGAGGAGCAGGCTGCCGCCACCCCCGGCGGCGCGACAATTGATCGCGCGTTGTGAATCCTGATATTCTCGCAAGAGCGGTGGAGTCCGCTTAACCGTCGTCCACGCGGCGACCAATGACTCCTGCACAGAAGTAGAGTTGTGCGGGTGCTCATCTGGTATGCCCGTCGACTCAGGTTTTGACGGATATGAAAACACTTCTACCCCACGATACTCTTTGGAACATCGATCCAGGCCCAGACTGTCCTGCAGTGGCACGCATGGTAGTCGAAATCGGGAAGAACCATCATCTTCTCGGCGTTTGACGGAGTAGCGTAATACGCGTGTGTGCAGAGAATGCTTGCGCAGTCGGCCCAAGTGCCAGAGATCAGCTCATGGACTTTTGCGGCGGGACTGTTTGATGGACCCTGGCGACGCCGGCCGGAGGTCAGAGAAGGGCGATCTGAAGTACCGCCACGGCGCGGCAACGCCGGTCCATAGCCCACCAGAGTTGATGACCAGCCTGTGATTTCTTAACACCGCAAACGGACCGGTCTTCTCCTCAACGTGCCTGCCCTCTTGGCGAATGTGGTCGTTGCTATTGAGATGTAGAGGTCTTATTATCGGCCATATAGGAGATCCGATGAGGAAATCTATCCGCGAACGGGAGAGCCGAACCGGGCTGAGTCGCCGGCGGTTCTTTAACTCGGTAGCCTCCGGCGCTGCGGAAGCGGCCATTCTAACGGTCCCCGGTGCAGTCGCAGCCGAAGCGGCAGTCGGGCAGGCTGCGGACGGCAACATGGTCAAAACCGTGCTCGACATCAACGGCCGTTCTCATTCGTTGAGCGTCGAACCGCGGTGGACCTTGCTCTACGTGTTGAGGGACCGGCTCGGACTGATGGGCACGAAGGCGAGTTGCGAGCGGGGCGAGTGTGGGGCCTGCACCGTCCTGATCGACGGCGCTGCTCGGTATGCGTGTATGACCCTGGCCGTGGAAGCCACCGGTGCAGAGATTACGACGGTGGAAGGCCTGATGCGGGGTGAAGAATTGGGGCCCGTCCAGCAGGCGTTTGTCGAAGAAGACGCGTTCCAATGTGGGCACTGCACCTCCGGACAGGTTGTGAGCGTGGAGGCCCTGTTGCGGAAGACTCCACAGCCTTCGATCGAACAGATCCGCGAGGGTGTCAGTGGCAACGTGTGCCGCTGTGGGGCGTACGCCAACATTTTCCGCGCCGTGCAGAAGGCGGCGGAACTCAGGAAGGGTGGAAGGTGAGCCATGCCGGAAACAACTGCGAAACCGTGGGGCGAAACCAAGTTCGTAGGAAAGCCTATCCCTCGCGTGGACGGCTATGAACGGGTAAGCGGAACGGCGGAGTATCCATCGGATGTGGTTCTGCCGAATATGCTGCATGCGGCGATCCTGCGGTGCCCGCACGGGCAGGCGCAGGTGAAGCGTGTGGACTTGGCAAAGGCTCGCGAGATGCCGGGGGTGCGTGCCGTTCTGTCTGACGCGGATAAAGAAGCCCAGATTCCGTGGTACGCACCTCCCGGGTCCCCAGGCAGCACCGGGAGTCCGACCGCGAGCCGGCTGTTCGATCCACATTGCCGGTTTGAGGGCGAAGAGATCGCTGCCGTGGCAGCCGAGACACCGCAGCAGGCATGGGACGCCGTTCGCGCCATCCGCGCGGAATATAATGTCCTGCCGTCTGTGGTTGACATGGAAGAGGCCCTGAAACCTGGCGCACCTGCGGTTCAGGAAAGCGGCAATCGCTGGGGGGCACCGCGCGAAACCAAGCGAGGCGATGTCGCGCAGGGCTTTGCCGAGGCCGACGTGGTGTTGGAGGAAACTTATCGAACCTCTTGCGAGATTCATACTCCCTCCGAAATCCATGGATCGGTTGTGCGGTGGGATGGCGATCACCTGACGGTCTGGGATACCAACCAGGGACCGTTCGGGATCCAGGCTCCGCTGGCAGCCGCGATGAGCCTTCCTCTCAGCAAGGTCCGAGTCATTTCCCACTACATGGGTGGCGGCTTCGGCAGCAAACTGAACCTCGGCAAGTACACGGTAATCGCCGCTGTACTGGCTCGGAAGACGGGGCGACCCGTCAGGCTGTTCCTGACGCGGGAAGAATCGTTCCGCGCGGTCGGGAACAGGCCTGCTCACATCATGAAGCTCAAAGCTGGCGTGAAGAAGGATGGCACGCTGACAGCACTCCAGTTGACTGGGTTGGGTGAAGTGGGAGCATACCCGGCCGGCACTTCCGTGGGCTATCAGGTCGGCGACCTCTATCGGTGCCCCAACGTGCTAATTTCCGAGTCCCAGGCGTTCATCAACGCGGGTCCCAACCGCGCGTTCCGTGCTCCCGGCTTCCCCCAGTGCTCGTGGGCCTTGGAACAGATGATGGATGCCCTGGCTGAGAAAATCGGCATGGACCCGGTGGAGTTCCGGATCAAGAATTACTCCGCCGTTTGCCAGATGCAGCAGAACAAGCCATACACCTCGGCTGGGTTGCGAGAGTGCCTGACCGAGGGGGCGCGGGCCTTCAATTGGAAGGATGCGCGCCTCCGATCGAAGGGCAGCGGACCTTGGGTCAGGGGCGTCGGCGTCGCGGCCGGAATGTGGGGCTCGCAGAGCGGTCCTCCCTCCACCGTTCGTGTCAGCTTATACCCTGATGGCAGCGCGTCGCTCAATATGGGTGCGGCCGATCTCGGTACCGGGACGAAAACCGTCATGGCGCTCGTGGTGGCCGAGGAGTTGGGAGTGCCACTGGACCGCATCCAGATCGAAAATGCCGACACCGGCACTACGGAGTTCACGCGACCGAGCGGCGGCAGCAAGACCGTGTTCGCGGATTCACCCGCTGTACGATCGGCGGCACTTGAAGTGAAGGCTCGGGTCCTCGAAATGGCGGCGGCGCAGTTGAAGCTTCCGGTGACAGACCTGGCATTCCAGGAAGGTGCCATCGTGGCGCAGGGCGGCACCAGGAAGTTGGCTGTGCGTGAACTGACGCAACTCCGGGCGCAGCAGGTGGTGGTCGGCGTTGGTGTGCGCGGTCCGGATCCAGTGGATAAAGTCGTCCGCCCGTTTGTGGCGCAGTTTGCGGAGGTGGAAGTCAATATCCGCACTGGTGAGACGCGAGTCTTGCGATTGGTTGCGGCACATGACAGCGGCCGCGTCATGGACTTACTGACGTACCGCAGTCAGGTCATCGGCGGCTTGACCATGGGTATTGGCTTCGCCTTGACTGAGCGGCGCATCATGGATGCAGTAACCGGCAAAATGGCGAATGCCAACTGTCACGATTACAAGATTCCAACGGCGAAGGACGTGCCCGCGGACAAGACGGTCATCCCTATCGACCTGCACGATACCGAGTGCAACACGACCGGCACGAAGGGAATCGGGGAACCGGCTACCATTCCCACGGCTGCGGCGATCGCCAACGCGTTCTACCACGCTACCGGCATACGGATCACGGCGGCGCCCATCACGCCAGCCAATGTTCTCACGCTGCTCGAAGAGCGCAGGAAAAGAGGATGAACCATGCTTAGCCAGTTTTCTTATCAACGAGCGGCATCGATCAAAGAAGCCGCGGAGGCGGCAAGCCGACCCGATGTGCGCATCCTCGCAGGCGGGACCGACCTTTTGGGCTGTTTGCGCAACCAGGTACTCCAGGCGAATCGCCTGGTAAGCCTCAACGGTCTGTCCGCGCTGAAGGGGATCCGCCAGGGACCCGGAGGCGGTTTACGGCTCGGAGCCCTGACTACGCTAACCGAGATCGCCGAACACCGGCAGATATTGGACTCCTACTCGGTCCTGGCGCAGGCGGCAGCTTCGGTCGGGTCTCCCCAGTTGCGGAACCAGGGCACCCTTGGAGGAAACCTCTGCCAGCGGCCGAGGTGCTGGTATTTTCGTGGGGATTTCAAGTGTCGGCGGAAAGGGGGCGACACATGTTTCGCCGAGGGCGGCGACAGTCAATTGCACTGCATTTTCGGCGGGGCCAGTTGTTACATGGTGCACCCATCGGACACGGCGCCCGCGTTGGTGGCCCTTGATGCCAAGGTGAGCATAACGGGACGCCGAGGTACGCGTCTCGTGCCGTTGAGTTCTTTCTTTGTTCTCCCAGCGGACAGTCTCGTGAAGGAAACGGTGCTGCAACCGGGGGAGATCGTCACCGAGATTCTGCTGGACCCACCGCAACCAGGTGCGCGCAGCGCTTATCGAAAGGTGCGCGAGCGCGGTGCCTTCGACTTCGCTCTGGCAGGCGCCGCAATTGTGGTGGCAATGGCCGAGGGCAAAGTGCGCACAGCGCGTGTGGTTCTCAGCGGAGTGGCGCCTGTCCCGTGGAGATCCACGGACGCGGAGAAGACCATCATAGGCAAACCGCTGGATGCCGCGGTGGCCGTCGCAGCAGCGGCGGCCGCAGTCAAGGGCGCAAGCCCGCTAGCTGACAACGGGTACAAGGTGCCCCTGGTCCGAGGAATCTTGGAAGAGACGCTCACAGCTCTCGCGGCGTAAACCGGACGGCCACGGCCTCTTCCGCTCCGTGATGCAGTGATTTCTTGGTCACAGCCTCGCGTTGAAGGATGACTGGATGATGCGGGGCCGAAGATCGAACGCCGCTGGTCACGCCTTGTGGTCGGCAGGGCTGGAAGAGAGCGGAGTTGCTCGTTCGCATCTTGAACTGGGCACTCGATTCAGTGCCAATGGATCTGCCGTGTTGAAACATACGCAGGGTCCTTGAAAACTGGCGAAAACGGTTCTGCTCTCGATAGCGGCTCATTATTCGGTCGCCGGTCCATTCGAGGGAAAGGGCTTTCGATTACGGATTGGGCAACCGGTTGATGTCGATTCGCCCCAGGCTGAGGTCTAGCGCCAAAGTCGCGGTGCTGACGGAACGCTCGGCTTGGGACAGGAGAGACTGGTTCGTGAGAAGGGCGGATTCGGCATCCAAGACAAAATTGATCACGCTCCGTCCCGCTTCAAACTTGAGCCGCTCGTCGTGCAGCACGCGCTCGCTCTCGGTAACGGAGTCGCGCAAGGACGTCACCCGGCTTTCGGCGCTCTCCAGATCCGCCATGGCGGTTCGGACGTCACGATCAATGCGAAGCTGCAACTGCTGCCGGGCAAGACGCGATTCCTCCAGTTGGGCCTGTGCCGCCTCAATCTGGCCCTTCCGTTTGCCGCCGTCGAACAGGGAAAACGAGACGTGGACACCAAGCACCCAGTCGGTAGCAGCGTTGCCTGGAGAGGGTAGATTGGAGGAAGAGAGCGAGGGCAACAACCTACCGATCAGTTGCGGGAAACCCACCGGGCTGTTCGATCCGTACTGGATGGCCGAAGCGCGCAAGTCGATTCGCGGCCAGGCGGATTTTCGGGCGGCTTCCTCAGCCCGCTCGCTGGCGCGGATCTCGTGATCCTGGGAGAGGATGTCCGGCCTCGCCGCTACAGCCGAGCGCAGCAGCTCTCCCTCGGGTCCCGGAGCGGCGGGCAGTTGGGAAGACGCTGGGGTGTAGGTTAGCTGTGGAAGTTCCCCTTCGAATCCCATGACGGCGGCCAGAGCGCTCAGCGACGATCTCTGGCCCGAGCGCAGCGTGGCCAGGTCGCTTTCCACCTGTGCGAGCCGCGTTTGGATCTTCAGCGCGTCCACCGGCACGGCGCGGCCCCCTTTCACGAGCTGATTGGTGAGGTCCAGCAGCGACTGCAAGCTCTTCGTGCGTGCTTCGGCCGCGCCGATCAGGTCCGAGTAGGCCAGGGTCTGCAAATACAGCCGAGCGGTCTCAAAGACGATTTCCTGCCGGCGCCGGTCCACTGTGGCGCGCGCGGACTCGACCCGTTCTCGTGCGGCGGCAAGTTCACGCTCCGTCTTGTGAAAATCCCAGGCCAGGAACTTCAGGTCGGCGCTGCCGGTATAGAGAGCGTTGTCGAACCGCAGTACAGACGGCGTTGTCCCAAAGGGATAGCCGTGCTCATACCGAGTGCGCGCGGCGTCCGCCGAGAGATCCACCTGCGGCATCAGGAAGGAGTGCGCGGTGGTTACCAGCCCTTGCCGGCGCGCGATCTCCGTCTGCGAGGCCTTCAGGTCCGGGGAGTGTGCCAGCATGTATTCGACGGCATCCCGCAGGCTCATCTGGGCGTTCGATGGCGGTTGGGCCGCCGCCAGAAAGGAGAACAGCGCAAACGGCGCCACGAGTTTTATCCAATGTGTCATAAGCGCTTTCAATCCGATCCGCCTCACGAGGCGATGGTCTCCTGCGGCAGGCTGGCGGCCAGTTTCCTCCGGATGTTCTCGGGCAATCCATCGTCGGGCTTGTTCGCGTAAACCACGTTGTACGTCACGGGAATCACGAAGAGCGAAAACAGCGTCGAGACGATCAAGCCGAAGATGAGCGACCACGCCATTCCGCCGAAAACGGTATCCAGCGTGATGGGGATAGCGCCGAGCACCGCTGCTCCGGAGGTCAGGAGAATCGGCCGCAAGCGGACGGAAACACTATTGAGGATCGCCTCTTCGAGGGAAAGACCGCGCAGCAGCCCCAGTTGAATGAAATCCACGATGATGATCGAATTCCGCGTCACGATGCCCGCCAGCGCGATCATCCCGATGAAAGCCGGGCCCGAAAAGAAAACGGGATTCCGGAACCCGCCGATGCTGTGCTGACCGATGTGATTCAACAGCCAGAACCCGGGCATCACGCCGATTACCATCAGCGGGATCGCCCGCATGATGGTCAGCGGCAGGCGGAAGGAACCGGTCTGGTTCATCAGGATGATGTATATGCCGACCAAAGCGGTTAGCATCGCGAACGCCAGATCGCGGAACAGGTGGATGGTGATGTACATCTCGCCTTCGTCCCACCAATGAACGGTAATCCCGTTGGGCACGGCCCACGGGATGCCTCCGCCCTTGCGAAACATGGTTCGCTGATTCAGGGGACGGGGCGGCGCCTGCATATCGACGAAACTCCGCTGGCCCCCCTGGACCTGGTCAGCCGTCAGGTCGAGGATGGTTTCCACGGGCGGGCGGCCCGCCATCTCTCCCAGCACATACACCACGCGCTGGAGTTGGCGGTGATAAATGGTCTTATCCTCGATAGTCGTTCGCCAGGCGCCGACTTCCGACAAGGGAACAAGATTCCCCCCTATCCCTTTGGCGTAAATCCGGGAGAGGTCGATGGTGCTCGATCGTTCCGCCCGGGGGAACCAGAGTACGATCCGTACGGGTGTTCGCTCGAAAGGAATTTGTGCGGCGCCTGCTGCCTGGCTACCGAGGGCGAGCCCCATCGTGCGGGATATCTCATCCGTGGTGACGCCATTCAACGCGGCCTTTTGCTTGTCTACCTCGAAGACGTATTTCGTTTGGTCTTCGTCAACGGTGTCATCCACGTCCACCACGCCCAATTCCCGGCGCATGCGGGCCTTGACGATCGACGCGGCTCCGATGATGTCCTCATAAGACTGCGTCGCGCTGCCATAGACGGCCGCAACCACTGTGGACATGGCCGGTGGTCCCGCCGGCAACTCGACGATCTTGAGCTTGACTCCGTCGCGTTGCGCGATGGCGGTAAGGTCGGAGCGCAACCGCAACGCCAGGGCATGGCTGGCATATGCGCGCTCTGTCTTGTGAATGAGGTTGACCCGGATGTCCCCGCGATTGGGCGCCCGGCGCAGGAAGTATTGCCGCATCATACCGTTGAAATCAACCGGCGATGCGGTCCCCACGTAGGCCTCGAAGTCCGTGATTTCCGGAACCGACGCGAGATAATGTTCGAAGTCGCGCGCGGCGGCGTCCGTCCGTTCCAGGGTCGTGCCTGCCGGCATATCGAGGACCAGGAGCAGCTCATCTTTGTTGTCGTAGGGTAACTGCTTGACCTGCACGCGGCGGGTCAGCACCAGCAGGACACTGCCGACAAACAGCAGCATGGTCAAAAGCAGGAACAGCCGGCCGCGCCGCCGCCCCTGAATAAGCGGCAGAAGAGTCGCATTGAAGAAACGCCGCGGACCGGAAATGGGATTTGGCGGAACCGCGCCTTCCGCCTCGTCTACGGCATGCTTTTTCAGCAGGTGATACGCCAGCCACGGCGTAATCGTGAATGAGACCACCAGCGACATGATCATCGTGACGGGGATGTTGGCGGCCATGGGGCGAAGATACTGGCCCATCATGTCGGTGACAAAGAGCAAAGGGAGAAATGAAAGAATCACCGCAAACGTCGCCGCGATCAACGGAGGTCTGACTTCATTCACGGCTTCCAGAACGATATCGGCCGTGGCTTTTCCCCGCATCCTGAAGTGGCGGTGGATGTTCTCCACGTCTACGATGGGATCGTCCACCAGCAAGCCGAGAGCTACCGTCAGGGCGAACAGCGAGATGCGATTGATGGAGAATCCCAGGAAATAGTTGACGATCAGAGTCAGGCCGAAAACACAAGGAACCGCGATGGCTACTACCAGCGCCTGCCGGTAGCCTAACCCGATCGCCAGCAGCGCCATGACCACCGCGACGGCGACCAGTAAACCGGTTTCTAATTCTTTGACCTTGTCGTTGGCCGTGACTCCATAGTTCCGCGTCACGACCACCTGCACGTCGCCGGGCAGGATCTGCTTCTTCAGCTCGCCCATCCGCTTGAGAAGGTCCTCAGCTACCCAGACGTTGTTCGTGCCATGCTTTTTGGCGATGGCGATCGTGACCGCCGGTTGTGCGCCGTACTTCGGAGGCGCGGGTGTGTCTGACGCGCCAATCAGGCTGCCCGCGGCGCCCTCTTCTTTGGAATGATTCCAGGCCAATCCGCGATGAAAGCGCACGTAATCCAGAAACTCGCCGGGGCCGTCCGTAATTTCGGCGACGTCGCGCATGTAAACCGGACGGCCGTTCGATGCGCCCACGACCAGGTTCTGCAAGTCCCGCGCATCCGCGATGAACTGGCCGGCCTGTACGCGTACAGACTGGTCATTCCGGTCGAAGCTTCCTGCCAGCACGCTGGAGTTCGATCCCTGAATCGCGCGGCTCAGGTCCAGGGCGGAAATCCGGTAGGAGGCCATACTGGCGGCGGATGGCCGGATGAGAAGCTCGCGCGGGCGGCCGCCTACGGCGTAAGTGAGACCGGCGTTATTGACTCCCTGCAGGCGGGTGACGATCTCATCCGCCATGCGCCGCAACGCATAATCGTCGCGCGCGCCGCTGGTGAGAGTGAACGTCACAATCGGCACATCATCCACATCGATGGGCTTCACCACCCAGCCCGCCGCGCCCGGTACTGTGCGGTCGACGTTTTCATTCAGCTTGCGAACGAGCTTGACGTAGCTGGGCTCCAACGGTTGCCCCACGTAGAAACGCACGGTAACGATGCTCTGGCCCGGCATGGAACGCGAATACACATACTCCACGCCGGGGATTTGGAGCAGCATCCTTTCGAGCGGCGTGGAAACCAGTTGCTCAACGTCTTGCGCGGTGTGGCCTGGAAACGAAACCATCACGTTGGCCGCAGCCACGATAATCTGCGGCTCTTCTTCGCGTGGTGTGACCATCAGGGCTACGACGCCCGCGGCAATCGAAACCAGGATGAACACCATCGACAGGTTCGATTCCAGGAACTTTCGAACTATGCGGATGGTGAGGGAATCGTGCAACTGGCTCATCGGACCTTCCTGATCACGACCGTTTCCCCGGCGACTAGGCCGCTGAGCACTTCAATCTGGCTGCCAATCGCGCGGCCCAGTTGCACGGTACGCCGCTCAAGGCGCGCCTCCTGGACCACGTCGACCATCGCCAACTGGCCGGCGCGGGTCAGCGCCGTTGCGGGTACTGCCAGAACCTGTTCCGGCTTCATGGGAAGCAGCAATCGCCCAAACATGCCAGGAAGGACATCCTTCGTTTCACTAAGTACATCCATTCGTAAATACAGTGACGTATTGTGAAGACCCAAACGGTGACGTAATCTGATACTCTTGCATCAGAGGAACCGCGTCTCTGATGCCGAGAAAA
>JAJPJX010000175.1 GCA_021324015.1 Solibacteraceae bacterium
CGCCAGGATCACCGATGGGAGCGGCCCAAGGCCGCCCCACTGACGATGACATGCTGCGCAGCATGGAACTCATCGGGCCGGTCCGGGTGAACGAACCAGCCTTTCCTAATTTCAGCGTAGGGTATAGGGGAAGGGGGCGCGGGGCGGTTTGCGCCGCGGGGGATTGAAAATAGGGGGAATATTTTTCTGAATCAGCGGCGGTGATCCTGTCCGGGCATAGCGTACGGCCGCTCTGGAAGCTGGCTGCGCAGCCAGCTAAATCGGGCCGTTTCCAAGCCGGGTTCTATAATGGAGAACGCATGTCTACAGCTACCGACGCTTTCGTGCAATCCAACCAGGAACGCTTCCTCGAAGAACTGAAGACGTTCCTGCGCATTCCTAGTATCAGCACCCTCCCCGAGCATCGCGGCGACATCGCGCGCGCGGCGCAATTCGTGGCCGACAGCCTGGCGGGCGCGGGCCTCGAGAACATCGAGATCATCCCCACCGCCGGACATCCGCTGGTGTATGCGGATTGGCTGCACGCCCCGGGCAAGCCCACGGTGCTGTGCTACGGCCATTACGACGTCCAGCCCGCCGATCCCCTGGAACTGTGGCAGAGCCCTCCCTTCGAGCCCGAACTGCGCAATGGCAACCTCTACGCCCGCGGCGCCTGCGACGACAAGGGCCAGATGCACATGCACGTCAAGGCCATCGAAGCGCTGCGCGCGGTCCACGGCGCCTTGCCGGTCAATGTCAGATTCCTGATCGAGGGCGAAGAAGAGGTCGGCGGCGAAGCCATTGCGAAATACGTGGCGGAAAATCCGGAGAAGCTCCGCGCCGACGTGGCGCTGGTCTCCGACACCGAACTCTACGCCGACGGCATCCCCACCCTGTGCGTGGGTCTCCGGGGCCTGGTGTACGCCGAGGTGGAAGCCCGCGGCCCGGTCCGCGACCTGCACTCCGGCTTGTTCGGCGGCGTCGCGCCCAACGCGGTGTTCGGCCTCGTGGAGTTGCTCTCCAAATGCAAAAACGCCGGCGGCAAGATCCTGATTCCGGGAATCTATGACGACGTCGAGCCCCCTTCGCCGGAAGAAAAGGAAAGCTGGAGCCGGCTGCCCTTCAACGAAAAGCAGTTCCTCAAGAACGAGGTCGGCTCCACCAGGCTGACCGGCGAGTCCGGTTTCTCCGTGCAGGAGCGCATTTGGGCGCGCCCGACCTTTGAGGTGCATGGCGTCGCCGGCGGCTTCACCGGCGCGGGCGCCAAGACCGTCATCCCGGCGGTGGCTACCGCCAAGGTCAGCATTCGCCTGGTGCCCAACCAGGATCCGGACAAGGTGGTCGCCGCCTTCCGCGAGTTCGTGAAAAAGAAGACCCCCAAGGGAATTCGCACGGAGGTGCGCGTGCTCAGCGCCTCGCCCGGCTTGAAAGTCAATCCGGACCATCCCGCCATCCACGTTGCCGCCACCGCCCTGAGCGAAGTGTTCCAGAAGCCGACGGTCTTCATCCGCCTGGGCGGCTCCATCCCCATCGTGGGCGACTTCGCCCACCACCTGGGCATCCCCACCGTGCTGATGGGCTTCGGCCTCCCCGACGACTGCCTGCATTCCCCCAACGAGAAATACAAACTCGATAACTATTACAAGGGAATCATGACGATTGCCCACTTCTTCGAGAAGTACGGGGCATAGCGCTCTACGCTTTTGGGTGAGCCCGGTCGTACACCGCCAGCAGCTCTGTCAGGGAAACCTGCGTGTACTTCTGCGTGGTGGAGAGGCGCGCGTGTCCCAGCAGCTCCTGGATGGCCCGCAGGTCCGCGCCGTCGCTCAGCAGGTGCGTGGCGTAGGCGTGCCGCAGGCTGTGCGGATGCAGCGAGGAATCGCCGCCCAGCGCCACCGCGTATAGCTTCACGATGCCGCGCACGCCCCGGTCCGTCAGCCGCCCCCCGCGATGATTCAGGAACACGGCCCGCTCTCCGGGCTTAACAGGACGTTCGGCTAAGTAGAGATCCAGCGCTTCGGCCGCCTTGCCTCCGAAGGGCACCTGCCTTTCTTTGCGCCCCTTCCCCCGCACCCGGATCCAGCGCTCCTCGCGGTCCACATCGTCCAGGTTTAGACCCACCAGCTCGCTCACCCGCAGGCCGCAGCCGTAGAGAAACTCGAAGATTGCCCGGTCGCGTGCCGGGTGCGGCCGCTCCAGTTGCCGCGAAGCCACGCCGTCGATCAGCCCGTTGGTCTGCTCGGGGGTGGGCACGGCCGGCAGCGTCTGGGGCGCCTTCGGCGTGCGCACCAGCCGCCCCGGATTGACCGTTACGCGGCCCTCCCGCACCAGGAACTGGAACAGCATGCGCACCGCCGCCAGCTTCCGGCGCAGCGATACGGCCGCCAGCCGCTGCTCGTACAGATCGGCCAGCCACTCGCGGATTTTCAGCGCGTCAAACTCCCCGGCCGCGGGCGGCTCGCCGCCGGGCGGGGTGAAGTACTCCAGAAACTGGCGCAAGTCCGAGCCGTAGGATTTGCGCGTGTGCGGCGAGACGTTCCGCCGCGCCAACTCCTCCAGAAACCGCTCGATCTGCTGCTCCAGCTCAGACATACGCCGCCCGGTATTCCTCGAGCTTTTCGAGCGCCCGCCGGCACACCTCCGCGTGCCGCGCCTTCTTGTCGTGCCGCAGTTTCTGCCGCGTGGCTTCGTCGAGCGGCGGCAGCAGGTCGAAGGTGATGTTCGCCGGCTGGTAGTTCGCCGGATCCGCGCCGGAGACGTAATGGCAAAGCGACCCCAGCGCAGTTTCACGCGGGAACGCAAGCACCGGTTCCCCCGCGGCCAGCGCCGCCGCGTGCCGTCCGGCCATCAATCCGGTGGCGATGGATTCCACGTACCCCTCCACGCCGGAAATCTGACCCGCAAACAGGATGCGCGGATTTTGCCGCAGTTGCAGCGCCGGCGTGAGCAGCGCAGGGGCGTTAATGTACGTGTTGCGGTGGATCTGCCCGAAGCGCACGAATTCGGCCCGCTCCAGCCCCGGAATCATCCGCAGCACGCGCGCCTGCTCGCCGTACTTCATGTGGTTCTGGAAGCCCACCAGGTTGTAGCTGTCGGCGCGCAGGTTCTCCTGGCGCAGTTGCACCACCGCCCACGGCCGCCGCCCCGTGCGCAGATCCGTCAGGCCCATGGGCTTCATGGGACCGAAGCGCAGCGTGTCCCGGCCTCGCCGCGCCAGCTCCTCGATGGGCAGGCAGGCTTCGAAATAACGCGTGTCGTCCTCGGCGATGTGCGCCGAGTGGCTTTCCGCCGCCAGCAATGCCTCCACGAAGGCGTCATACTGCGCGCGGTCCAGCGGGCAGTTCAGGTAGTCCCCTGTGCCATCCAGCGATTTGTCGTAGCGCGACGCCCGGAAGGCGATCTCCTGGTTGACCGAATCCGCTTCCACGATGGGGCTGATGCTGTCGTAGAAGAACAGTCGGCTGGAGCCTGTCAGACGGCCGATTTCCACGGCCAGTGCGTCGCTGGTCAGAGGGCCGCTGGCGATAATCGTGATGCCGTCTTCCGGGACCGACTGCACCTCCTCGCGCCGCACTTCGATCCGCGGCTCGGCGGCGATGGCCCCGGTCACTTCCCGGGCGAACGCTTCGCGATCCACGGTCAGCGCATGTCCGCCCGGCACCCGGGCGTACGCCGCCGCGCGCAGCAGCAGCGAATCCAGCCGCCGGAGCTCCTCCTTCAGCAGCCAAGGAGCCGAGGATTCCTGCTCCGATTTCAGCGAGTTGCTGCACACCAGTTCCGCGAGGCAGCCAGTCCGGTGCGCCGGCGTTGCCCGCCCAGGCCGCATCTCGTAAAGCACCGCCCGCCGCCCCTGCCGGGCTGCCTGGTACGCAGCCTCCGCGCCGGCCAAACCCCCGCCGATGATATGTATGATGTCCGGCAATCTATCCACCAGAATAACGTCATTCGCGCGGTTTCCGCGGCTTGCCCGCCCTTTCCGCAGGGTCTAGAATCCAAACATCATGTCCGCCGAAGCCAAGAGAACCATTCTGGTCGTGGACGACGAACCCGAAGTCCGCAAACTGGTCGAGGCGATGGTCAAGCGCCATGGCTACAACGCCCTGACGGCCAATAGCGGCGAGCATGCCCTGACTCTCTTCAAGCACCCCAGAGATTCGATCGGCCTGCTGCTGGCCGATGTCGTCGCGCCCGGCATGAGCGGTCCCATGCTGGCCGATCAGCTTCTGGCGCTCGAACCCAATCTCAAGGTGCTGTTCATGTCGGGCTATAACAGTACCCACGTGGTCCAGCACTACGTCGTGGAAAAGGGCCACGCCCTGCTGATCAAGCCGTTCACCCTGGAACAACTCGGCCGCAAAGTCGCCGAAGTCCTGGGCCAGCCGCACCCCAAGGCGGTCCAGCCTTGACCGGGCGCATCATCGATCTCTCGCGCACCATCGAGCCGGGCGCTCTCGTCTACCCGGGAGATCCGCCGCTCGGGATGCAGCCGCTCTGCCGCATCGGCCCGAATTCTCCTTACAACCTCCTCGAGCTACGCTGGACCACGCATTTCCTCACCCACCTGGACGCGCCTCTGCATTTCATCGAAGGTGGCGCCTCCACAGCCGGGATCCCGCCCGAGCGCTTGATCGGCCCCGCGCTGGTCATTTCGGTGGAAGGACCGGCGGTCCTGCCGCGCCACATTCCCGAGTCCGTCCAGGGCATGAGCCTGTTGTTTCGCACGCGGCACTCTTCCGCCTGGGATTCCGGCGCCTATGACCGGGACCACGTCTACGTCGGCCCCGCGGCCGCCGAGACCATGGTCGCGCGCGGCGTGAACCTCGCCGGCATCGACTACCTGAGCGTCGATCCGTTCGGTGACGAACAGTACCCTGCGCATCGTATCCTCCTGGGCAATGGCGTTCTCATTCTGGAAGGCCTGGATCTCGCTGCCGCTCCGCCGGGCCGCTACACGCTGGTGGCCTTGCCGCTGAAGATCTCGGGCGGCGACGGCTCCCCGGTCCGCGCCGTCCTGATAGATCTGTAAAATCGCCTGTAAACTCTGCTCGGTCGCGGTTTGAACCCGCCGGCGCCGTGGCAACATCGGAAGTGGAGAGCCGCAGTGGTACAACGCATCGCCACTCTGCCATGGGATCGGACGCAGCGCCGTCTGGATGTCCTCCTGGTGCTCCTGGCCGCGCCTTTCTGGCTCCCCACCCTCGGCCTCCTGCTCTTGCTGAAGCGGATCTTTGACGGCGGCCCGGTGTTGTTCGGCCAGGTCCGGATGGGGCGCTACGGCAAGCCCTTCGTCCTGTACAAAATCCGCACTACCCCGTCGGACTTTCACCCGCGCCCGGACGATTGGCCGGACGAGCATTATCCGCCGCGAACGCCCCTGGGCAGGCTGCTGCGCCGCATGGACCTGGACGAACTGCCGCAATTGTGGAACGTGCTTCGCGGCGAGATGTCCCTGGTGGGGCCGCGCCCGGAGACGCCCTACCATTCGAAAAAGTTTCTGCGCTGCTATCCCGCTTACGCCTGGCGCTGGCAGGTGCGTCCCGGGCTCACCGGCCTGGCCCAGGCCCGCGGCTGGCGTGGCGACACCAGCATCGAGCAGCGTCTCGCCTCCGACCTGGAATACGTGTGCGGCCGCCGCGCCGGGCTTTACCACGGAATCCTTCTGCGCACCATTGCCTCTGAATTGCGCCGTCTGCGCCGTTGAATCCAGCGTGCCTCCAGCCGGCGGGCGGCTATGCCCGCCGGCTTTCTTTCTCCCCGAGCCCCAGCACGGCCTCCATCTTGCGCGCGAACTCCGCTTCGGAAAACCGCTGCGCGTAGGCCGCCAGCGCTTGCGGACAAACCCACTGCTCCATTTCCTCGAACTGCGAGATCGCGGCCAGCAGGGGTTCCTCTCCCGGCTCTCCGTACAGCACGCCGCCCCAGGGCTCGGCCGGCACGATTTCCGCCGCGCCGCCGCGCCCCAGTGCGATCACCGCCTTGCCGCTTGCCAGCGCTTCCACCGGCGCGATGCCGAAATCCTCCTCCCCCGGCAGCAGAAACGCCCGCGAGCGCGCATACAAGTCGCGCAACTCCTCCGCCGGCACGCGCCCGCAGAATTCCACCCCCGCGTTGGCCAGGCCGCGCAGCCGCCGGTATTCCGGGCCGTCGCCCACCACCCGCAGCTTTCTCCCCGAACCCGCGCACGCCCGCACGGCCGTGTCCACGCGCTTGTACGGCACCAGTTCGGACACCACCAGGTAGTAGTCCTCCGCGGGTCTCCAGTAAAAGCGATCCACCGCCACCGGAGGATGGATCACCTCGGCTTCCCGCCGGTAGCACCTCCAGATGCGTTGGCGCACGTTGTCGCTGTTGGCCACGAACTCGTCCACGCGCGCGGCCGTAGCGAAATCCCAAAGCCGCAGATAGTTGGCCAGCGGCGCCATCGCCGCGCGCTTCCACCGGCTCGCGGTCCATTCGTGCAGGTACGCCGGGTACAGGTCCCACAGGTAGCGCATGGGCGTATGGCAATAGCAGATGTGCCGCGCCCCGGAGGGAACAATCACGCCTTTGGCCGGGCCGGATTCGCTGCTCACCACCAGATCGTAGCCGCGCAGGTCGAAGTGCTCGAGCGCCAGCGGCATCAGCGGCAGCAGCGCGCGGTAGTGGCGCCGCAGCGGGTTCAAAAAGGACGCCGTCACCCGCCGCGCCCGGATCGCCGGACTCACGCGCTCCGGATCGTAGAACAGCGTGAACAGATCCGCATCCGGAAGCAGCCGGCACAGCGCCTCCAGCACGGCCTCTCCGCCGCGCTGGTTCAACAGCCAGTAATGCACGATTGCCGCGCGCATGGACCGTTTATCATCGTAGCAATGGCCGTCCTCACGGACCCTCTCGAATACTGTGCCGCGCTGCCGTACCGCCAATGGTTCTACCCCTTGGGCTTTCCCCTGGAACTGGCCGCCGCCGCCCCTGAAGTGCTTCAGGCGGCCGAGGCGAGCTGGCCGGATTCCACCCAGGCATTCTCCCGGCCGCCCATCCAGGTGCGGGTCCTCGTTAGCGATACCCGCGCGGACCTCCCTCCCGCGCCTTCCTACCAGGCGCAGGGCCACCTCCTGGTCATCGTCGCCGACGCCCACAACTTCGCGGTCTGCGATCACACTCGCCGGTTCGCGTTTTGCCGCCTGAGCCTGGCCGCCGCGCGCGACCTTCACTATGCCGGCTACTATTTCCTCGAAGCCCTGGCCTACCACACGCTCACCCAGTGGTACCTGACCCCCGTGCATGCCGCCTGCGTGGCGCGTGCCGGCCGCGGCGTCCTGCTCTGCGGCAATGCGGGAGCCGGCAAGAGCACCCTGGCCTACGCCTGCGCCACCCACGGCTGGGACTACCTTTCCGACAATGACAGTTGGCTGCTCCGCGAAGCCCCCGAGCCCACCGTGCTGGCGAGCCCGCACCGCATCCGCTTTCGCCAAAGCGCGGCCGATCTGTTCCCCGAATTGCGGCCCCGCCTCCCCGCGGCCGCCTTCCGCGCCGCGAAATCCCTCGCGGTTCCCACATCCAAACTCCTCGGTGTTTCGACCGCCCGCCGCTGCCAAATCGCTTGCCTGGTGTTTCTCCACCGCTCGCCGGGTGCCTCGCCAGCCCTCGTTCCCCTTCCCCGCGAGGAGGCCTTCCGCGGCTTGACCGAAGGGCTGCCTTTCTACGAGGATCCCGCGCGCCGGGAACAGCTGGACTCCCTCGCGCGTCTGGCCGCCCTGCCCGCCTACATCTTGCGCTACCGCGATCCGGAATCCGCTCTCCGCCAGTTGGGGACGCTCGGCGCGTGATCCGCTGGGAAGAGCATCGGCACGTTCCACAGGGGGTGGCCGCGATCCTGGCGGCTCTGCGCTTTCACGAACGCGCCGTGGATTTCGCCGCGCTCGATGAAGCCGCCCTCCGCTTCGCCGACCGCGCGCAATGCACCCTGGTCTTCGGCCAGCGCTGCCACGCCGAGCTTCCCGAGTGGGCCCGCCGCCGCATCGCCGAAAACCTGGCCCACAATCGCGCGCGCCTGGCCCGCCTGCGCGCCGCCTTTGCCGAAATTGCCACGGCCCTGGAACACGCGTGCATCCGGACCGTGGTGCTCAAGGGATTCGCGCACGGTCCCGATTACGTGCCCGATCCCGCCTTGCGCGTACAGTACGATTTCGATCTCTACACTCCGGACTCCGCCGCTTCCGCCCGCGACGCCCTGCTCACTCTCGGCTACGAGCCCCTGGAAGGTGCCGAAGAGTTTCCCACCGATCACCTGCCCACCCTCATCCGCAAAACCGGCTGGCAGTGGCGCGGCGATTTCTTCGATCCCGAACTGCCCCCCGCCGTGGACCTGCATTTCCGCCTGTGGGACGAGCGCACCGAGGGCTTCTCCGCGCCTGGCCTGGAGGCCTTCTGGCCGCGGCGCGCGCCCGGTCCTCTGGGCCGCTTTCATCCGGTGGACGCTCTCGGTTACGCGGCCCTGCACCTGCTGCGCCACCTGCTGCGCGGGAGCCTGCGCCCGTATCATGTCTACGAACTGGCGCACTTCCTGGAAGCCCGCCAGGCGGACGAAGCGTTCTGGGCTGCCTGGCTCGAGTCCCATCCGCACGAACTGCGCCGCCTCGAAACCCTTGCGTTCCTGCTGTCCGCCGAATGGTTCGCCTGCCGCCTGCCGCCTGCCGTCGAAGAGAGCGCCGCGCTTCTGCCCGCGGCCGTACACCGCTGGTTGGCGCGCTCCGCCGCCGCCCCGCTCGAAGCCTGCTTCCGGCCCAACAAAGAGGAATTGGGGCTGCACCTCCTCTTGCTCAGCACCAGGCGCTCCAAGGCCGCGGTCCTCCGCCGGCGTCTTCTCCCCACACGCCTGCCCGGCCCGGTCGATTCCGTCCACATTCCGGAATCGCGGATGACCTGGAAGCTGCGCGTCCGCAAGCGCGCCAGGTACGCCGCCTTCCTGCTCTCTCGCGCGTGGTTTCACGTGCGCGCGCTGTCCAGCGCCGCGCGCTCCATCTTCTCCAGCATCTCCTCCTGATACCGTTCCAGCGTGAAGCGCTCGCGCCACGCCTCGAACGCCCGCTCCGCGACGGCCTCCAGGCGCTCGGCCGGCATGGCCAGCACTTCCCGGATACGCGCCGACAGCGCTCCAGGGCTCCCCTTCTCCACCAGAAATCCGGTCATTCCATCCTCGATCACTTCGGGGATGCCGCCCGTGCGGAACGCCACCACGGGAACACCCGCGGCGAAGGCTTCCAGGATCACCCGCGTGGTCGCCTCCGGACCCACCGACGGCGCCACCAGCACATCCAACTCCCGCAGCACCGCGCCCGCATCGTCGCGCCAGCCGGTGAACTCGACATCCAGTCCCCGGGCAAGCGCGCGGAGTCTCTCCGCGTAGGCTGCCGCCCGCGAATCCCCGAACAGCACCTCGCCGCAGATTACGAACCGCGCCTCCGGCGCCTCCCGCGCCGCTGCCAGAAACTCTGCCTGCCCCTTCTCCGGCGCGATCCGCCCGATGACTCCCACCCGCCGCCCGCGCGCACGGCGCGCGCGGCATCCGCCGGCGACCCCGTTGTAGACCACCCCACTGCGCCCCTCCCGCAAATAGCGCCGCAGGGGTTCCAGCACGAACCGGCACGAGCCCACCACCGCCGCGCCCCGCAGCCCCCACGCCAGCAGGCTCGTGTACGGCCAGTCCACGCGGCTGTGGCAGTGAAACAGCACCGCGGTCCCGCGCGGGCACGCCGGCAGAAGCCGCGGCCCGTTGATGTAGATCAAGTCGGCGTGGTACCGCCGCGCCAGCTCCCCGATTCGCCGCCGCAGCCGCGGCGCCTGGCCCGCAAACCTCGCCGCGTCGCCCAGCGACTTTCGCCCGGCGTGGAAGGGCCCGCACGGGATCTCGTCCACCGTGGCGCCCCTCCGCCGCGCCTCCGCGCACAGCCGGCCCTCCCCCGGCGCCGCCAGGTGCGCCTGCCAGCCGCGTTCGCAGACCGCCGGCAGCAGGTCCAGCAGGCAGCGCTGCGCGCCTCCCAGGTCGCTGAACTGATCAAGAAACAGGACGTTCATCCGCGGCCCCGGCCGCCACGGCCAGCACCCAGAAGTAGAGCGGCAGCACGCGCCAGTACGTCAGCAGATCCCCCGAAAGCATCTGCACCGTCTCGCCCGCCCAGAAGCACAGAATCCACGCCCCGAAGAAGGCCGCGCGCGCGTCTGCCTGCCGGGCCGCGCGATACGCCGCTCGAAGAATCGCCGCGTGGCAGAACAGCAGCGCGCCCAGGCCGAGCACGCCGGTCTCCACCAGCATGCTCAGATACATGTTATCGGCCACCACCCGGCGCCCGATGAAGTCCGAATAAGGCAGCGTTTTGTAACCCACTCCGGCCAGCGCGTGCCACGGGTGCGCGCGCAAGAACTCCACCAGCACCCGCCAGCTCTCCAGCCGCCCGGAAAGCACCGTCCCGGTGAAGGAAAACAGGTAGTACGCCGATCCCCACAGCCGGTCCCAGTAAGCCCGCGCGAACCCCGGAAACGCGTAGTAGCTCACCGCGCAGCCCGCTGCGGCGATCAGCGTCAGCACGCCCGCCAGCCGTCCCAGCCGAAACCGGCGCGGAGGCAGGCACAGCAGCACCGTCACGCTTACCGCCAGGTTCACCACCGAGGCCCGCGAGTACGAAAGCACCAGTGCCGCCGCGAACAACGCCGCGCCCGCCGCCAGAGTCCGCCGCCGCAAGCCCAGTTCCTGCCGGGGGCGCAGCCACGCCACGGCCACCAGCGTCAGGAAGAACGCGCAGAAGTTGCCCAGCGTGCTGGCTTCGTAGAACAGCCCCTGCGCGCGCCGGTACACGCCGCTCGCCAGCCAGATGAACTGCGGCCCGTATCCTGCCGGCGCGGGAAGCTGCCAGTGAAAATCGAGGCAGGCGAATAGCGCCGCGGCCGTCCCCGCCCAGAACAAAAGCCGCGCGGTCTTCCAGGGGCGCTCCGGCGGCCTCCCCCTCACGAAGAAGAACAGGTAGACCGAGATGCCGAACAGCAGCACGCGCGCCAGGCTGCCCGCCGCGATGGCCGGCCCCGAGTACAGGGCGGCCAGCGCCACACTCCCCACCAGGGCCGCCACCAGCAGCCCCAGCGCCAGACTGATCGCGTCCGCGCGCAGCCGCCACTCGCCCAGGTGCAGCAGGCCCGCGAAGCCTCCCAGCGCGGCCACGAGCAGCGCCGGATGCGGCCCCGAGTCCCCCAGCGCGATCGGCAGCGGCGGCAGCAGCACGGCAGCGCACAGGAACACCGGGATCCAGCGCTGCGGCCGCAGCAGAATCCACCACGCCGCCCCGAGCGCTAGCGGCGCCGCCGCCAGCGCCAGCGAGATCCGCAGGTCGCCCGCCGCTGCCGCCAGGCCCGCGTAGATCCCCAAAAGCGCCGCCGGCCCGTATCGCCGCGCCGGCAGCGCCAGTTCAGTCATGGCGCCCGGCGAACCTCAAGCTCGTGCGCTGCGGTTCCACCTTTTCCCGGCCGTAGCTGAATTCCAGCGTCAGGTACACCAGCGAAGCCGCCAGCGCCGCGGTGAGCCCCACCGCCAGGTTCAGCGGAATGTTCGGCGAAGACGGACGCTCCGGCACGATTCCCGGATCGATGATCTTCAGCCGCTCGCCGCGATACCCTACCGTGGCGCGGACTTCCTCGAGGTGCGCATCCGCAGTCCTCAGTGCCGCCTGCGCCCCTTTGCGCCCGGCATCAAGTTGATCCAGGCGCGTGGAGCGCTTGGCAAGCGCCCGCTGCACGCTTCCGATCCTCCGGTTCAGTTCGCTCAACTGCCCCCGCAGGCGCGCCACCCTGGCGTCGTTCGGGTAGTCCGCCTCGAGTTTCAGCATCCGCTCCTCGAGCGACGACCGCAGTTCCTCATCGGCGTCCAACTCGGACCTAAGTTGCTCTACTGGTCCATCAATGGCCGCCTGCTTCCATGCTTGTTCCGCGCGGTCTGCCCGCGCCCGGGCTTCCGCCGCATCCTTTTCCGCGTCCCCGATCAGTTCCTGGTCGCCTTGCCGGTTCACGCTCCGGTTCAGCTTGACCGTCTCTTCCGCCAGGTACCCCGCCACCGCGTGCGCCTTTTTCGGATCCGGCAGCGTGACGCTAATCTCCAGAATCTTGGTATTCAGCGGCATGTTGACCTTCAGCACCGCGCGTTTCAACTGCTCGATAGGCGTCGATCCGTCCCGCAGGGAGAAGCGCTCCACCGCCTGGAAAAACAGGTCGTCGCTGGCCGCAAACGCCTCATAGGTCTTCAGCGACTCCAGGTAGATAGGGCTCACCGCCATGGCCGCCCTCAGGTCGCTGCCGGCGGGCGCTTCGATCACGATGCGCGCCGTCGCGGTGTATTTGCGCGGCGCCAGCAGGCTCACCGTCAGCGCCAGTAACATCGCCGTCCCGCAAGTTACAAGTGTTACTTTCCAGTGCCCACGCAGGTGGGTGAGATACTGGTAGGCGTCGAACGGCTGGGCCATCGTCCTGACCCAGTGTAGCCGATATGAGCGCGCTCCTGATGTTAATCCTGGCGCTGGTTCCGCTGGTAATCGCACCGGGTTTCCTGTTTACCTACGATGTCGTTCCCAAGGTGGCGCTGTTCCTCCTTGGCGCCGCCGCGGTACTCCCCTGGCTCCGCCTCCGGCCGCTGGCCGCCGGCCGCGCGGGCCGCTGGTTCGTGGCGCTGATCGCTTTACAGGCTCTGTCCCTGGCCGTCTCCACGGCCCTTTCCGTGCGCCCGGAACTTTCGCTCACCGGTTCCACCTGGAGGCGCTTCGGCCTGCTGACCCAACTGGCCCTGCTGCTGTTCACGCTGGCCCTGGCCGGCTACGCCGCGGGCAATCCCACGCGCATTCGGAACCTGCTCCGCGCGGTCGCCTGCGCTGGCATCCCGGTGGCGCTCTACGGTATCCTGCAATACTTCGGCTGGGATCCCTGGCTCCCCAAGGCGGGTTATCACATCGGGGAAGGCGTCTGGACCATCGTCCGCCCACCCTCCACCCTGGGCTATGTAAGTTACTTCGCAAATTACCTGCTTACCGTGATGTTTGCCTCGGCCGCGTTATGGCTCACCGAGGCGTCGCGCTCCTGGCGCATCCTGGGGGCCGCCGCCGGTCTGCTAGCGGCCGCCGGCATCGTGCTCAGCGGCACTCGCGCGGCCATCCTGGGAATGATCCTGGGCGGCGTGCTCCTGGCCCTCTGGCTGCGCCCCCGTTTCTCCCCCCGCGCGGGTCTGGCTGCCGCCGCGGTGCTGATGTTGGGAGTGGCCTTCTACTACTCGCCCGCCGGCCAATCCCTGCGCAGCCGCACCCGCTGGTATGTCGAAGACCCCAGGGGCGGCTCGCGCCTTTGGCTGTGGCGCGATTCCGCGCGTATGGGCCTGGCCTTTTGGCCCGCCGGCGCCGGGCCGGAAACCTTCACCGGGGTCTTTCCGCGCTTCCAGTCCGCCGCGCTCTCCCGCCAGTTCCCGGACTTCTACCACGAATCCGCCCACAACATCTTCCTGGACGCCTGGACCGCCCAAGGGGCCCCTGGCCTGGCCGTCCTCCTGGCCCTCGCGGCGCTCGGTTTCTACGCCGCCCGCCTCGCGCCGGCCTCCAAGCTCGCCGCCGCGCTGGCCGCTGCTCTCGCCGCCGCCCTCTGCGCCCAGCAGTTCACCGTCTTCACCCTCCCCACCGCTCTGGCCTCCTATCTCACGCTTGCGCTGCTGGTGGCGCTGGCCGTTCCGCCGCTCGAAACTCCCCGCCCGCGTGCTCATCCCGCGCTTCTCCCGGTTTCGGCCGTGCTGGCCCTGTTCGCCTTCCGCCTCCTCGCCGCCGATCACGCGCTTGCCGCCACCCGGCGGGATATCGAATCCGGCAGACTCGCCGAAGCGCAGGACGCCTACCAGCGCGCCGCCCTCCTGGGAGCCCGCACGGACCTCTGGTACTCCCGCGCCATGCAGGTCGCGGCGCAACAATCGCCCGATCCCGCGGTCGCGGTCACGGCCAACCGCTTGGCCCTGGAATTCGCCGTCCGGGCCACCCGTACCGCGGAAGACCCCGCCAACGCGTACGACCACCTGGCCTCCCTATATGGCCGCCTCAACGACCTGCCCGGCACCGAGCGGAGCCTTCGCGCGGCCATTGCCGCCTCCCCCAACTGGTACAAGCCGCACTGGCTGCTGGCCCAGGTCCTGTGGCTGGCCGGACGGCATCAAGAAGCCCGCGGCGAGGCCGTTCTCGCCGCCGATCTCAGCGCCGGCCGGCATCCCGAGGTGGCCCGCACTGTGCGGCAATTTACACGCGGCCCCGCCAACGAGTAAATATCGTGTAAACTCCCGGCAAAGCTATTTTTCCCCGGGCGTTTGTCTGCCATCATAGGAGCGGTATGAGGCGGGTTTGGTTTTCTCTGTGCGTCTTTCTTTGTCTCTCCGCCGCGCTGGCGCAGACTCCCACGGTCACGCCGGGCGGTGTCTTGAACGCGGCCAGTTACGATAAAAGTGCGCCCATCGCGCCCGGTTCGCTGGTCGCCATCTTCGGTTCCAACCTGGCCGCCGCCCAGGCCTCGGCCGATTCCATTCCGCTCTCCACCGCCCGCGGAGATGTGCAAGCGGTCACCTTCAACGGCCAGGCCGCGCCCATCCTGTTCGTCTCCCCCGGGCAGATCAACGTGCAGGTTCCCTGGGGCACCTCGCAGGGCTCTGCGAGTGTGATGGTCAATCGTGGCGGAAATACTTCCGCTCCGGTTAGCGTGCAGGTAGCCGGGTCTTCTCCCGGCATCTTCGCGGTCAACTTCGGTACCGGCCCGGCCATTGCCATCAATTCCGATGGCACGCTCGCCGCGGCTGCCGGCTCGATTCCCGGCCTCACCACGCATCCGGCCAAAGCGGGCGATGTCCTCGAGGTCCTCGCGACAGGCCTGGGGGCCGTGAATCAGCAGGTTCCCGATGGCAACATTCCGGCCGGCCTCGCCACCACGAGCGTGACACCCACGGTAATGATCGGCGGCGTCCAGGCGCAGGTGCAGTTCTCCGGCCTTTCGCCGCAATTCCCCGGCGTCTATCAGGTCAACGTGATGGTGCCGCAAGGTGTGGCCCCCGGCGGCAATGTGCCCATCCAGTTTCAGATGGGCGGCATCACCACCACCAACCAGATCACCATCGCCGTCCAGTAGCCAGGGTACAATCGCGGTTCTCCGTGTACATCCGGGCTGCAAGCGATCACTCTCTGCTGGTCTCCCTGGGAAGCGAAATCGCGCGGGAGACGCACCGCGACGTCCTGCGCCTCACCAGGCTGCTCGAAGGCCTGGCGGGTGTGCGCAATCTGCACCCCGGCTACGCCTCCGTGCTGGTTTCCTTCGACCCTCTGCGGGCGGATCCTCGCGCCCTCGAACAGACCATCCGCCGTCTGTTTGACGAAGCCGGCCACATGCCTCTTCCCGAACCGCGCACCGTCGAAATCCCGGTCATCTACGGCGGCGAGGGCGGCCCGGATCTCGTCGCCGTAGCCGCGTTCCATCATCTCCGCCCGGAGGAGGTCATCGCCCTCCATTCCGGCGCGGAGTATCTGGTCTATTTCCTGGGTTTCTCGCCCGGCTTCCCCTATCTCGGCGGCCTGCCCGCGTCCCTCGCCACGCCGCGCCTGGATGTCCCACGCAAGCACGTCCCCGCCGGCAGTGTCGCCATCGGCGGCAGCCAGGCGGGCGTCTACCCCGTGGCCTCACCCGGAGGCTGGCGCATCATCGGCCGCACCCCCCTGGCCCTCTTCGATCCCGGCCGCACCCCGCCCACCCTCCTGCAAATGGGCGATCGCGTGAAATTTGTCCCGATCCCCGAGTAGCCCCAGCCCTGGAGTTGGCGCTGTACGGGCAGGCCCGTGACAAAATGTTCCGCCGTTTGGATGTCAGAACCAGTCTTAGCGCCTATCGCGACTGCGCCACCAGGAAAGAGACGTTGCGATTGGGGTTGTCGGCGACACCGCTTTCGATGATGGCCAGGTGGCTTGCCGGCCGCCAACGGACGTCGCCCTGGTTGGGCGGCCACGGATCATAAATCAGCAGCTCGAAATGCTCGGAGCCGCCGCTTGCCGGGCGGATCCCGGCGAGGACAACCACGTGCCCGGTTCCGACGATGGTGCCGTTGGAATCGACCGGTACTCCGTCCGTCCAGATCGGGCCGTAGGTCCGGAGCCACGTGACCAAGGTCTCCGGAGTGGGGGTCATCAGGGGGAGCGGAGTCAGGCCCAACTGCGCGGCGAACCTCCGCATCTCGGCCCAGAGGAGCCCGTTGTTTGCCCGGTGGACTGCCTCGATCTGCGGAACCTCGCTGGGGCTCAGCAGGTCCATGCGGCTTTGCTGCTCGGCATTGCGCCGCCAGTTGACGACCATCATGGCGCTGGCATACCAGCAGGCGTTGTTGTTGTCTTGCGGTATCAGGTTGACGTTGGGGACGGTGTAGGAGGGGAGACTGGTCCCTCCGCGCGGCGGGAGGTAGACAATTCCAGGGGCCGCGTCGGTAGAAAAAATGTAGTTCCTGCCGTCCGCTGTGGTTCTGCGGCAACCGACGTTGCGCCGCAGGTACCAATTCACTTCGTTGGGGTTGCGGGTGTGGAAATTGAACTCGATGAGGGTCCCGGCATCGACGCCGGCGCGCCTGGCGAGAGACGCCCAACTGTCGCCGTCGCGGACGTGGTAAGGCGTTCCGTTCGCCGGATGGTAGTTCGGCTGTAACGGATTTCGCGGAATGCTTTCGATGGCCATGCGCAATTCCTCCTTTCTGTAGGTGCCGAGTCAATCACAAACCGTTGTGGGGAACACCTGGACTCGACCGCTTTGTCCGGACAGGCCGAGCCGTTCGGAAAATACACCCGTCAAACAGGCCGTGAGCAGCGGAACACCGCATCACAGCCGGGTTGCAGGCGGGCGACGCCGCCATCCGGGGGTGAGGGGTTCACCAATGGCTCCGTCCCGGGAGCCGTCACAACCCGGGGAACGCCGGAAGCGATTAAAGCACCAGGGGAGGGACAAGTCAAGGCGGCCCTGCCGCTGCCGCTGCACGTGATCACCTCGCAAAGCCCGGTTCGTCGTCAGCAACCAGGTAGGAATTGAACCTTAATCCTTCCGGGCGCCTGGTGGTTCAGTCATTCTGGCGGACCACTTGCACGAGCGCGAAGTCTACTCCACGATTGCCTGCATGACTGCGTTTTCGAAGTCCCGGTCCACCTGGCGGTCGGGGTTGTCGGTCTGGATCATCATCACGCCAATGAGCTTCTCTCGCGGATCGACCCAGAAGTGGGTGCCGTAGGCGCCGTCCCAGCCGAAGCTGCCCTTGGAAACGCGGCGGCCGGCTGCGACAGCGTCGCTGATGACTTCGACGCTGAGCCCATAGCCCCGGCCGGGCGCGCGCCCCGGCAGCGTGTCGGGCACGAACACGGAGGACATCAGCTCGACGGTCTTCGGGCTGAGCAGCCGCTTGCCGTTCCACTGGCCGCCGGCGCAAAGCATCAGCGCGAATTGCGCGTAGTCTTCAGCCGTGGAGACGAGACCGCCGGCGCCGGAGAAATAGGTCTTGCTCTGCAAACGGTTCGGGTTCTGCGTCTTCGTCAGGGTCGCGGCGGACCGGTGATAAGCCGTCACGACGCTCGGCCACCGATCGTCTCCCGGATGGAAGGCCGTGGTTTTCATGCCCAGCGGCGTGAAAAGGCGCTGTCTCAGGAACTGATCGAAGTTCATCCCGGATGCGATTTCGACCACGCGGCCGAGCGTGTCGAATGCGGCGAGTGGACTGTAGGTCCAGCGCGAGCCCGGCTGGAAATCCAGCGGAGCGGCGGCGAACTTCGGCATCATGTCGGCGAGTGTCCGGCCGCCCACCAAATCGATCAGGTTTGGCAATTCGTGGGAACTGGCGGGGCCGCCGCTGGCCAGTCCGGACACGTGCGTCAGCAGGTCCTGAATGGTGATTTCCCGCGCGGCCGGGATGGTGTAATACCTCGGCGGATCGGACGCGGCCGCGTTAGCGGGGCGGTCCTGAACCACCGCGACCTTTGAGCCCTTGAACTCCGGTATGAATTTCGAGACGGGATCGTTGAGGCGCACCTTCCCTTCTTCGAGCAGCATCAGGATAGCCACACCGCAGACGGGTTTCGACATCGAGAAGATGCGGAAGATGGCGTCCTTCTCCATGGGCTTGTTCGCTTCAATGTCCATCATCCCTTGCGCGTGGAACCAGGCGATCTGCCCTTTGCGCGCCACCAGGGTGACGGCGCCGGAGATGTCGTGCGCCTCGATGTGGCGTTGCATCGTTTCGTGAATTCGGGAAAGGCGTTCCCCGGAGAGTCCAACCGATTCGGGTTTGACCGTGGCCCCGGCGAGGGGCAGGCCGGCTAAGACCAACAGCCAGAGGCTCAGTGTGCGCTTCGGATGCATAGCAACGTAAGTCTATCGCAGCTTTTGGAAAGCGCTCGCCTCTCGGAGCGTGATAGGTCAAGTTGAAAAGTATAAATCCGAACACGCGTATGAGATCTGTAACTATGTCATTCCCGGCGGCAGCGCCGGCGCGCGCCTCAGCGAGCGGGTCAGCGGCGGGGAAGCTGGGGTTGCGACCTCTCCCACATGTGGATTGCTTCCGGATTGCCGACCACCCGTCCGGAGCGCCAGTTTTCGATGTGCCAACTGCGCGTTCGCTGACGACGTATCCTGGACCGATCGTCTTCGCTATACCTCACAGAGCGACGACCGCGACTTCGCGGCCAGACGCCCTGACGAGCCGGCCTATGTCGTCCAGGTCGCGTGTGAGAATCATAGCTCTATGCCGCAGGGCTGTCGTCACTACAACGGCGTCAACAACATCCGACGTCTTGGATATGCCTAAGAGCCGCCCGGCTTCGTGCGCCTCGGTCTCGCCAAGGGGAAGGACCGCGCACCCAGTCAAGAAGCGCTGGAGTTGTGCTTGCTGTGGGGACCGGCTGACCTGGGCGACTACCGGCGCGGGAACCAATGGAACAACGCCGAGTTCCAAACGGGCCTTGTGTTCAGCCCATGCTCGCCGCTCGTTTCTATCGGCGGCCACGAGAACGGCGGCGTCGTAGACGACAGTGCTCATGCCGAATGCCGTACCGTTCGCGATGTTCGGAGCTGAGCCCGCACGCTGCGGCGAGCTTCATGCATCTCTTCTGTCGAGAAGCGTCCGTGCTGCTTTTCCCACAGCGCGACCGCCGCCAAACCAGCCCGCCGCAGCAGTGCTTGGCGCGCCGCAGCGGTCATCCAGGCAGAGACGCTCACCCCGTCGCGGGCGGCTGCCGCAAGGACGTTTTTGTGAATGTCAGGGTCCATGGTGATGGCAAGCTTCGGTGATGGGTTGCCACGCGGCATACAAAGTATCCTACTGCAATATGATACCACCCGGAGCTTGCGCCGAATGAGGGCCGCAACCGGGGGCAAACAAGCACTCAGGAAAGCGCGGGTATGGCGACCTCTCCCGCGTGTGCATAATTTCCGGATTGCGGCCATCCGGTCGTAATTCGTTCCGCGGGCAAAGGTGCCACGGAAAATAGATCTCGAAGGCAAAAAGTGGAGCAAAGATGAGAACGGAATTGCTGCGATTCAACGGCGCTCTCGAGCGCGATCCCGCCATCGAGGCGTGGATGAAAGAGCATGCAGGTGAATTGGGAGCCATCGCGCATCAGTGGTTTGAGGTAATGCGAAAGTGCGGGGACGGAGTCCGGGAGCTTCTGCACGACGGCTGTCCGGTTGCATGTTTGGGAGATGCGCCTTTCGGCTACGTCAATGTATTCACTTCGCACGTTAACGTGGGATTCTTTCACGGCGCAGCCCTGCCGGATCCGGCCCGCTTGTTGCAAGGCGCCGGCAAATTCATGCGCCATGTGAAGCTGAAGCCGGGAACGGCCCCGAACGCCGCAGCCCTAAACAGGCTCATCCATGTGGCGTACTCGGATATAAAAACGCGCGTCGAAAACGGATAGCTCAGAGAAACGCCTTGAGAGCGCGGCGCGGACGTGAACCGGTGTCAATAACCGAGTGCAAAGTCGCTGCCCACAGGGCCCCCAGGTTCCGAGTTGCCGACGATCCAGACGGAAGTTCCCAAGCTCATACCGCATGATCTGATATTAACGGGATACGCAGTACAATGATGCCGTGTGACGGACACACAATATTTCTGGTATATGGTTGTAAACGCGCTCGTTGCTGCCGGAACTATTGGCGCCGTAATCGTCGCTTTGTTCGGAGAGGTGTTCCGTGCCAAATGCTTTCCTCCCGTCTTTGAGTTCAGGGTACTCAAACCTGCGGGCGAGATGTGCCCAATCACCGACCGCAACGGAACGCACGTCGCCGATGGTCGGTATTACCATTTCGAGGTGCGGAACACGAGGGCATGGGTACGCGCAACGCATTCGCAACTGCGATTGATTCGTATCGAAAGGCCCGGTCCCGACGGGCAGCCTCAAATCGTGTGGGACGGGGACATTCCGGTGCGCCGACGGCATCAGGAGTTTTACCCGACCGAGGCGGTCATCGGCAGCCCGGTACATTACGACTTGTGTGCCATCGTTAAAGGGAAAGAAGAGGACGCGGCCCCTGCCCTGTCCCTGATGCCGATTATTAAACCCAACAACCTGCCGGCAGAGTGGCGAGGGGACACGCACTTCATAGCCGCATTCCAGCTTAAGTGTGCGCAGCGCGATTCCGAAGTGGTTCGAATCCAATTTGACTGGGACGGTAGCTGGCAGGAAGGCGACGCAGAGATACAGAAACATTTCAGACTGAAGTAAGCCCCCAGGTGACACGCCACCTGGAAGTTGGGCTTTCCGGCGTCAAGTTGACGGGAATCACCCCCTACGTGGACCTAACCCACGTTGCACCAGCGAACTTGTTGGCAAGTGACGAACTGCCGAAGAACCGCCCCGGTGGATCAGGGCTCCGCGGAATGCGGTCGCCAATGCGATCACAACGAGGACCGGCCCGCGAGATCCCGCCATCGGAATGCCAAGCCTACGCTGCCTAATCGCCTGGAACCCTGACCGTCCGCTCGATCGGCGCCGCGGTTCTTGCGCTTCCCGCTCAAGGCCGTCGCGCCTCCCAAGACCCCACCTTCCCCGGCCTCAACAACGATATCCTACTCCTGTGTCGCGCGCGCCGGATTCCCCCTCGCAAAGCCGCGGCGGCATCCGCGTCCTCGCCCCCGGCTTCCTCACCACCGTCCAGGACCTGGGCCGCTACGGCTACGCGCACCTGGGCGTCTCCGCCTCCGGCGCGGCCGACGCGCTGTCTCTACGCCTGGCCAACCTGCTCGCCGGCAACGAGGAGGGCGCGCCCGCCCTGGAGATGACCCTCCTCGGCGGGACCTTCGAATTCGAATCCGAAACCGTGGTGGCGCTGGCCGGCTCCGATTTCGGCGCGAACATTCCGCTCGGAGGGGCGGTCACCCTTCGCCCCGGCGATATTGTACGCTGCGGCGCCACGCGCGGCGGTGCGCGCTGCTACCTCGCCGTGCGCGGCGGCATCGACGCGCCGCTGGTCCTCGGCAGCGCCTCCACCCACGTGATGACCAGCCTCGGCGGCCGCCCGCTGAAGAAAGGCGATCTCCTCCGCGCCGGCGCCCGCGTCTGCTCGCGGCCCAAGCGGCTCGCCAGTCCCCCGCCCCCGCCCCGCCGCCTGCTGCGCGCCCCCGCCGGCCCGCAGGCCGAATGGTTCGACCCCGAGCCGTTCTACGCCGCCGCCTGGCGCGTCACCGAAGAGTCCAACCGCATGGGCTTGCGCCTCGATGGTCCGCCGCTCGCCCGCCACGCCGGGCACATGCTCACCGAAGGCGTCTCCCTCGGCGCCGTGCAGGTGCCGCCGGACGGCCGCCCCATCCTCCTCTTCGTCGAGCACCAGACCACCGGCGGCTACCCCAAGATCGCCAACGTCATTTCCGCCGACATGCACTCGGTCGGCCAGCTTCGCCCGCGCGACGAGATCCGCTTCGAATGCGTCTCCCTCGAACAGGCGCTCGCCCTGTTGCGCGAGCAGGAGGAGTGGCTCCATTCGCTGGTATGAAGCCATTACGCGCCGGCAGTGGCGCGCGCTCGCCGCGGCCCAGCTCGGCTGGATGCTGGACGCCATGGACGTCATGCTCTACGCCTTCGCCCTCGCCGATATCCGCCGCGAGTTCGGGCTCTCCGGCGCCCTGGCCGGCGCGCTGGCCTCCGCCACCCTGCTCACCTCCGCGTTCGGCGGCGTGCTGTTCGGGGCGCTGGCTGACCGCATCGGCCGCGTCCGCGCGCTCATCTGGTCCATCCTCGCCTATTCGTGCTTCACGGCCCTCACCGCCACCGCATCGAGCCTCGCCTGGCTCGTCCTCTGGCGCGCCCTGGTAGGCGTCGGCCTGGGCGGCGAGTGGTCGGCCGGCTCCGTGCTGGTGGCGGAAACTTGGCCTTCCGAGCATCGCGGCAAGGCCATCGGCTTCATGCAGTCCGGCTGGGCGATCGGTTACATCCTGGCCGCGCTGCTGGCCGCCGCCGTTCTCCCCTCCGCCGGTTGGCGGCCCCTGTTCCTGCTCGGCCTGCTGCCCGCCTGCCTGACCCTCTGGATCCGCCGTGCCGTGCCGGAACCCGAGATCTGGCGCGCCTCCGCGCGCCGCTCTGCCGGCGTGGCCGCCCTGTTTCACGCGTCCCTGGCCTCCCGTGCGCTCCTGGCCTCCCTGCTCGGCGCCACCGTCCTGTTCGCCTACTGGGGTCTGTTCACCTGGATCCCCAGCTATCTATCCAGCCCCGTGGCCTCCGGCGGCGCCGGCTTGAGCGTGGTCGCCTCCTCCGCCTGGATCGTGCCCATGCAGATCGGTGCCTTTTTCGGCTACATCCTGTTCGGCTTCCTGGCGGACCGTTTCGGCCGCCGTCCCGTCTTTCTCTTCTTCGTGCTCGGCGCCGCCGCGCTGGTCCCGGTCTACGGGCAGTGGGCCCGCCGTCCGGCCGTGCTCCTGGCCCTGGGCCCCGCCATCGGTTTCTTCGGCCACGGCTACTTCAGCGTCTTCGGCGCCATGCTGGCGGAGCTGTTCCCTTCCGCCATCCGGGCCACCGCGCAGGGCCTGTGCTATAACGTAGGCCGGGCGGCCAGCGCGCTCGCGCCCTTCACCATCGGCGCGCTGGCCGACCGCTACGGCATCGGCAGCGCCCTGGCCTTTACTTCGGTCTTCTTCCTGGCCGGGGGCCTGCTGATCCTGGGGCTGCCGGAAACCCGGGGAGAGAGGCTCACATGACCATCGACCTGAACTGCGATATGGGGGAACTCGCGGACCCTTCCATCGAGGAAGCCATCATGCCGCACATCACCTCGGCCAACGTCGCCTGCGGGGCCCACGCCGGCGACCCCGATATGATGCGGCGCACCGTCGAACTGGCGCGCCGGTACGGCGTCGGCATCGGAGCGCATCCCGGCTATCCCGATCGCGCCAATTTCGGCCGCCTGGAGCTTCCCATGACCGCGGACGAAATCGCTCAAACGGTCTGCGGCCAGATCCAGGTCCTGGCCGCCATTGCCCCGGAGTTGTCCTATGTCAAGCCGCACGGCGCCCTCTACAACGTAGCGGCCAGGAATCCCGCGGTGGCCGAAGGCATCGCCCGCGGCGTGCGCCGTTGGGGCCGCGATGTCGTGCTGGTGGGTCTCGCCGGATCGCAGATGCTGGATCTCTGGCGCGCGTTGGGCTTTCGCGTGGCCGCCGAGGCCTTCGCCGACCGGCGCTATGAACCGGACGGCTCCCTGCGCGCCCGCAAATTCCCGGATGCGCTGATCCTCGACCCCGCCGCGGCCGTCGAGCAGGCCCTGCGCCTCTCCTCCCACGCCCAAACCATCTGCATCCACAGCGATACGCCCGGCGCCGTCCGCATCGTCCAGGCCGTGGCCGCCGGCTTCCGCGCCGCCGGCGTCACGCTGAAACCGCTTGCCGCCGCACCTGCGCCGCCAGCCTCCTGAGCGCCGGGAGCACGTCCCCCAACGCCGCGGGCGCCGCGTCCGCCTTCCCCAGGGCGAAATACAGCTTCCGGTACAGCCCGAACAAGTGCTCGTAGACCGCGTTCGCCGCCGCATCCGGTTCCACCGTGCGGTACCGCGGGCACAGGGCCTGCTGCGCCTCGTCGATCGAGGTGAACGCCCCCGCGGCCATAAACGCGAAGATCGCCGAACCCAGGCTGGTGGGGTCGTCCTGCGGCACCAGCACCGGCTTTCCGAGCGCGTTGGCGTACACCCGGTTGAGCGTCTCGTTGCGCTGCGGGATGCCCCCTCCGTTGATCACCCGCCGGATCGCCACGCCGTGCTCCGCCATGCGCTCCAGGATCACCCGCGTGTGAAACGCGGTGCCTTCGATCGCGGCGAACAGCTCGTCCTGCGCCGTGTGCGTCAGGTTCCACCCCAGCGTCACGCCGCCCAGTTCCGGATTCACCAGCACCGTGCGGTCGCCGTTGTCCCAGGTGAGCCGCAACAGCCCGGTCTGGCCGGCGCGGTATTGCTCCAGGCCCTGGGAAAGCGCCGCCACCGTCGCGCCCGCCCGGCGCGCCACCGCGTCGAAAATGTCCCCCGTGGCCGAAAGCCCCGCCTCGATCCCGAAATACCGCGGATGGACCGAGCCCTCCACCACGCCGCACACACCCGGGATCAGGTCCACCTGCCGGGCGATGGCCATGGTGCACGTCGAAGTGCCTACCACGTTCACCACGTCGCCTTCCCGCACGCCCGCGCCGATGGCGTCCCAGTGCGCGTCGAAGGCGCCCACCGGCACCGGAATCCCGGCCTTCAACCCCAGCCGCTCGGCCCACTCCGCGGCGAGCCGCCCGGCCATCTGCTCCGAGGTGGCGTAGCGCCCGTCCAGCTTGGCCCGCACCCCGCGGAACAGCGGGTCCACCTGGACCAGAAAATCCTCCGGCGGCAGCCCGCCCAGCGCCGCGTTCCACATCCACTTGTGTCCCATGGCGCAGATGCTCCGCGGAACCTGGTGCGGGTCGCGGATGCCGCACAGCGTGGCGGCCACCATGTCGCAGTGCTCGAGCGCCGTGGCCATCCGCTCGCGCTTGGCCGGGTTGTGCCGCAGCCAGTGCAGCAGCTTCGAAAAGCCCCACTCCGAGGAGTACACCCCGCCGCACCAGGCCAGCGCCTCCAGCCCTGCCCGCCGGCCCACTTCGGTGATTTCCGCCGCCTCGGCCTTGGCCCGGTGGTCGCACCACAGGTAGTAATCGTCCAGCGGCTCCAGGTTCGCGTCCACCGGAATCACGCTGGACCCGGTCGTATCCAGCGCGATGGCCGCAATCTCTTCTCCTTTCACCCCCGCCGCCGACACCGCCCGCCGCGTGGCCGATTCGAGCGCCGCCATGTGGTCCCGGTGGCTCTGGGTGGCATGGTCCGGATCCTCCTTCTTGCGCAGCAGCGGGTACTCTGCCGTTGCCGAGCCCAGCCGCCCCCGCGCGCTGTCGAAAATCGAAACCCGGACGCTCAACGTGCCGAAATCCACGCCCGCGACAATCATGCCGTTAATTGCCTTCCTCGTTGTGCCAATACACGTCCCATCCCAAATACCGCGACCCGGCCTCGTAAATCATCCCCGCCACGCTCGAAAGATTCGCGGCCACGTGGTGCTCGAAACCGTTCCGACAGATATACCGCAGCAGTTCCTGCATGCGCGGAATCTCCACCACTCCGTATCCGCCGAAGGTCTCCAGGGGATCGTTCGTGAACCGGCCCTGGCCCACATAGCCGCGGATTTTTCCCCCGCGGTCGTCGGTCGAGATCCGCGCGAAGGTCATCGGCTCGGCCTTCACGCGTCCCACGCAGGTGCCGAACGTGTTGGCTTTGCCCACCGTCCCGGCGATGATCGCCTGGAAATCCATGCGCACATCCGCGAAGAAGTGTTTGGGCAGGTTGCTGCAATGGAAGCACACCGCCTTGTCGGGGTCTTCGCCGTAATTGTTGTTCCAATCCAGCAGCGCGCTGGGCGTGCCGGAAGCAAGCTGTAGCGCGTACATCCCCACCACCCCGCAGATATCCACCTCGCAGGCGCTGGGCAGCAGGTTGTTGCTCATCATGCTCATCACCGTGCAGGGCACCACGCCGAAGTATTCCTCGATAGCCGTCCAGCACTGCACCGCGCTCATCGCCACGCCGGTGTCTTTCATCCAGCCTTCCACCACGGCGGCCAGTTTGGCCATCTTGAGCAGCGCCTCCTCGCTGATGCCCGCGGTGGAAACATAGGCGCGGATGTCCGCCAGCTTCCGCTGCGCCCCCTCGTCGCCGTCCGGCATGCGCTGGATGCGCCCCAGGATCTCCGAGAGATCCACGGTCTCCACGGAGATACCGTGCGCCTCCAGCAGCTTCTCGCTATAGCGCACCGTGTTGAAGGCCGCCGGCCGCGCGCCGATTGACCCGATGCGCACCCGCCGCAGGCCGTTCGCCACCCGGCAGACGCCCGCGAACCACGCCAGGTCTCTGCGGAACTCCGCCGAATCCGGGCTTTCCGTGTGCCGCGTGGTCAGCGAATACGGAATCCCGTACTGCGCCAGGTTGTTGCACGCCGACATCTTGCCGCAGAAGCTGTCCCGCCGGAACTGGATCGACATGCGGGACGGCGCGTCCGGCGTGGCCTGCACCAGCACCGGCACACGCAACTCCGCCAGGCGCAGCGTATCCGCCACGGCCCTCTCATCTCCGAAATTGGGCAGCGAGACGATCACCCCGTCGATCCGCTCCCGGTTCGCCCGGAACAGCGCCGCGCACCGCCCGGCTTCCTCGCGGGTTTCCACCGCGCCGCACTTCGAGTCCTCCGGCCCCAGCACCACCGCGTCCATGCCGGCGTCTTTCACCGCCCGGATCATGTCCTCCCGGCCCTCTCGCGCCAGATGGTCGGGGAAAAAACCGCGGTTGCCGATGATCAGCCCCATGGTCATTTGCTTGCCCATATGCCGCCTCTACCAGAACAGGAAATTCAAAACCCCGAACACCACCGCTACCGCGCACGCCCAGAAAACCGGCCGCTGGTAGAGCCGCAGGTGCGATTCCGAAGGCACTGCCGTGAGCCCGTATACCAGGCCCTCCAGCTCCGCCTCCGGCTTGGGCCGCGTGGCCAGGCTCACCCCCACGGTCACGCCTACGCAGATCAGCCAGGACCACAGGCCGCGGTACATGTTCTCCGCCATGTCCCGCGCGTGGCTGGAAAGGGCGATATACGCCAGCGCGCCGGGGTTCACCTTCACCCAGGCCCACATGCCGATCGAGGACAGCGTGCCCGCCAGCAGCCCCCAGAACCCGCCGGCCGGCGTGGCGCGCTTCCAGAGCATGCCCAGCAGCACCGTGCCGAACAGCGGCGCGATGAAGAAGCTGAACAGCGCCTGCACGTAGTCCATGATGCTCATAAACTGCATCACCAGGTAGGCCGTGCCGATGCTCACCAGCACGCCCAGGATGGTGCACCACCGCCCCACCGAGACGTAGTGCGCGTCCGAGGCGCGCTTCTTGAAGAAGGCGCCGTAAATGTCGTAGGTCCAGACCGTGGCGAAGGCGCTCACATTGCCCGCCATCCCCGACATGAACCCCGCGATCAGCGCCGTGATCCCCAGCCCCAGCAGCCCCGGCCCGCAGTAGCGCGCCAGCATCAGCGGCAGCACCTCGTTGTAGCTGTGCCCGCCGGAGGCCACCGCCTGCCCCTCGCCGGTGAGCTTCATGGGCAGCAGCGCCAGCCCCAGCAGCCCCGGCAGGATCACGATGAAGGGCACCATCATTTTGAAGGCCGCGCCGATAATGGGCGCCAGCTTCGCCGAGCGCAGGTCGCGCGCCGCCAGCACCCGCTGCACCACCAGGAAGTCCGTGGTCCAGTAGCCGAACGAGATCACCCACCCCAGCCCGAACACGATGCCCGTCCAGTGAATGCCCATGGGGTTGTCCGTGAAGGCCCCCATGGTGCGCCACAGGTGCGTGTAGTCCTGCCCCGGGAAATTGCGCGCGATGCGCGCCGCCATGCCGCTCCATCCGCCCGCCTCGATCAGCCCCAGGATGGGGATCAGCAGCGAGCCCAGCCAGATCAGGGCGAATTGCAGCACCTCGTTGAAGATCGCCGAAAGCAGTCCCCCCAGAAACACGTACACCGCCACGGTCAGCGACGAGACCCAGATGCTGAAGTGAATGTCCCAGCCCAGCACCACCTTCATCACCAGGGCCATGGAATACATGTTGATACCGCTCATCAGCACGGTCATCAGCCCGAAGGAGACGGCCGCCAGTCCGCGCGCCTCCTCGCCGTAGCGCAGTTGCAGGTAGCCGGGCACGGAGTGGGTCTTCGAGATGTAATAGAAGGGCATCATCACCACGCCCAGGAACAGCATGGCCGGAATGGCCCCCACCCAATACCAGTGAGTGGCCAGGATGCCGTACTGGTAGGCCGCCGCCGCCCATCCCATCAATTCCAGCGAGCCCAGGTTGGCCGCCAGAAAGCTCAGGCCTGCCACCCACGCGGTCATCTCGCGGCCGGCCAGGAAAAACTCCTCGCCGGTGCGCGTGTGCCGCTTCAGGTAGAAGCCAATGGCCAGCACGAAGCCGAAATAGATGCTGATGACGGCCAGGTCCACGGGGCTGAGCGACAGCAGGCGGGCAGGCGGGGCGGCGGGCGTCATGCGACCACCCATTGTACTGGAATGATCCGAATATAATGGAGGGTCAGGTCCGGAACATGTTGGAAAGGCTGCGCGCGGAGGTCCTGGAGGCTAACCTCGAACTGGTCCGCCAGGGCCTGGTGCTGTACACCTTCGGGAACGCCAGCGGCATTTGCCGCGAAGACGGTCTGGTGGCCATCAAGCCCAGCGGCGTGCCGTATGACGCCATGCGGCCGGAAGATCTGGTGATTACCGATCTGGACGGGCGGGTGGTGGAAGGCGCCCTGCGCCCCTCCTCCGACCTGGCCACCCACCTAGTGCTCTACCGCGCCTTCCCTTCCCTCGGCGGGGTGGTGCACACGCACTCCCGCTACGCCACGGCCTGGGCGCAGGCCGGCCGCGAAATCCCCTGTTTCGGCACCACCCACGCCGATTATTTCCGCGGGCCGGTGCCGCTGGCCGGGCCCCTGCCGGCCGGCGACATTGAAACCGGCTACGAAACCAACACCGGCCGCGCCATTGTGCGCCGGTTTTCCGGCCTCGATCCGGAGGAATTCCCCGCCGTCCTGGTAGACGGCCACGGACCATTCTGCTGGGGGGCTTCCGCCGCCGAAGCCGCACACATTGCCGTCGTCCTGGAGCACATCGCGCACATGGCGTACTGCACTGTGACCCTCAACCAGGGCCTCGCGCCGTTGCCTGCCGTGCTGCAAGACAAGCATTTCCTGCGCAAGCACGGAACCGGCGCTTATTACGGACAGAAAAAGGAGTCCATCGTATGAGTTGCAAAGCGGTAGTGCGGGAAGCCGGCGGCATCGCCGTCGTAGACCTGAGCGGGCGCATCACCCTCGGCGAGGGTTCCGGCGTCGTGCGGGCCGCCATCAAGGATTTAATCGCCGGCGGCCAGAAGAAAATGCTCCTGAATTTGGGCGATGTGAGCTATATCGACAGCGCCGGCCTCGGGGAATTGGTGGGCGCCTACGCCACCGTCAGCCATGCCGGAGGGAAAATAAAGCTATTAAACGTACAAAAGAGAGTGAACGATTTGTTGCAGGTAACGAAGTTATACTCTATCTTTGAATTTTTCACGGATGAAACCGCCGCGCTGGCGAGCTTCGGGAGCGCTGCCGAAGCCTGACCCTACCATTCGGAAAGCCGAGCGGCTTTCATCCGTGTCGGCGCCCTGGGTGAGGACGTGTTTAAGGGATGAAGCCGCTCAGTTTTCTGATTGCCGATGACCATGAACTGGTTCGGCGGGGTCTCCGCACGCTGCTCGAAACCCAGCCCAACTGGATCGTGGCGGGCGAGGCTTCCGATGGCCGGGAAGCCGTCGAGCAAGCCCTCCGGCTCAAACCCGACCTGGTGATTATGGATATCACCATGCCGGAGTTAAATGGCCTGGACGCAACCCGCCAGATCCTGAAATCCCTGCCCCAGACCCAGGTCCTCATCCTCACCATGCACGAGTCCGAGCACGTTGTCCGGGAGGTGCTGGCCTCGGGTGCGCGCGGCTATGTCCTGAAATCGGACGCCGGACGGGACCTGATCGCCGCCGCCGAGGCCCTCTCCCAACGCCGCACCTTCTTCACCAATAAAGTCTCGGATATGGTGCTGGACGGCTACCTGAATCGCAAACTGGTCGACGAAGCCCCAACCGGCAAGCGCCTTACGGTGCGCGAGCGGGAAGTCGTTCAACTCGTGGCCGAAGGCAAAAGCAGCAAACAGATCAGCCACGTGCTCAACATCAGCATCAAAACGGTCGAGGCGCACCGCAGCAACATCATGAAAAAACTGGGCTTAGGCTCAGTCGGCGACCTCGTGCGCTACGCTATCCGCAACAACATCATCGAATCGTAAGCCCCTGCCCCCCAGCGGCGTGTAGCCATTCTAAGGTTAATCCCTTAGGTTTCCCTACGAGAAAGAACACTTAACTTTCGAGAATTCCCATAATTGTGACAAATTGTCGCTTGGCGGAGACTGATATCAGGGCAGGCGAGAAATGATAAAAAGTCCGCAGCCCGGAGGATTCTTACATGCCAGTCACTGTCGAAACGTGCCGCAAAACGGAACGGAATAACGGGGCGAACACGGTTCGTTTATCCCCCAGGGAACAACAGCTTGCCCGGTTGGTCACCGAGGGGCAGCAGAACAAGGAAATCGCCTATCAGTTGGGTATCACGGAGGGAACCGTAAAGGTTTACATGTCGCACCTGTTCGCCAAACTCGGGGTCTCCAATCGCGCGGAACTCTCGGCTTGGGCGACCCGCAACGGCGATTTGCTGTTCGATAACCCGCAGCGCGTCCAGGTCAGCCCGCAGTGGTTTGTCCCCGACCCGGAATTGGGTGGACCCGCCCGGGACCACCTGCCCGTCCGTTCCCGCCCGCTCAGCGCCGACGAGTTCAGCCGTCTTGCCAGTCAGTTGATGTCCATTCCCGACCACAACCGCCACCGCTTCGCCGTGCTCATGTGGACCGAAGAAGGCGTCCGGCCCGTGCTGTAATATTCCGCACTGGAGCCGATAAGAATTTCCGATTTGACGATATTTGGCTTTTGCTTTAGGATTACAAAAGAAGCTAAGTGGGCAGTTGTTCGCCCTTGCTTTATCTCCAAGCCGAGAGAAGTCTGCCTCTAGGAGGGAACAGATGACTCGAATACTCTTGCTCGGCTTCGATAAACTCTTGTGCGACGAGTTGGTGCGGGTGCTGTCCGAAATGCATCATGCCCCCTTGGCACAAGCATTTTCCGATGGTTGGATCGATCATGCCGCAGCGGACGTGGTTTTCTGCTCCGGCGACGACCCGCGTTTTCGGGACGCTCTTCGGGAAGTGAAACACAAAAAACCCGGTCTGCCCTTCGTGGTCGTCACCCGTCTGCCGGAGGTCAGCGCCTGGCTGGACGCCCTGGAAGCCGGGGCTTCCGATTATTGCGCGGCTCCCTTCGAACCGGTGCAGATGCGCTGGATCATGGATTCCACCGTGCCGCGTAAGCAGCGCGCCGCTGCCTAGACAAGCGGTTCGGGCACTTCATCTTGCAGGCTGGGTGTCGCCGTGTGCCACGCGGGAGACGGCGTGCACCAGTTTGCGGTACGGCAGTTCGTCGAAGCTCTCGACGGGCAGCCACTCGCCGTCGCGCCAACTGGAGTAATACCAGTGGGCCAGCAAGGCCAGCCGCTCCTGCCGCTCGATGCCGGATAGCCTGGGCGGCGCCCAGCCGGCGAACGTCTCCCTCAGCTTGTGGTCCAGAGAGACGGTTTTGCCCTCTTCCACTTCGAACCCCAGGCGGAGGGGATCGCGCCAGCATCCCTGGTGTACGGGCCAAAGCTCGACGGCGTTGGGCGCGGTGGAGGGGGTGACGGCCACCCCGTCCAGCCGCCCGATCTCCCGGGCCATCTCGTCGCGCTGCCGCAGAACTTCCTGCACCTTCTCCAGGCGCTTGTGCTGGCGAGCGGCCTCTTCAAAGCGCAGTTCCTCGCTCATCCGGTCGCGCGATTGGATAATGAAGTCCAGCAGGGAGCGCCCGTCGGTCCGAAGAAACTCCACGGCCCGCCCGACTTCGTGGCTGTATTCCTCCACGCCCACCACCTGCTGGCAGGGGCGCAGGCACATGCCCATCTCGCCGTACATGCAGCCGGGATGCTCGGGCGACGGCGCCAGATCCTCCTGGCAGCGCCGCACCTGGAATAGATCCAGGAATTGGGACTCGAACCGCTCGGCCGAAGCGCGCGTCCGGAACGGCCCGTAATAGAGCGCCGGCGCGCGTCCCAGGTGCGTGGTCACCTGGCTGCGCGGAAATTCGTTTTGCAGCAGGATCTTCACGTAGGGCGGCAGGCGCAGGTGCAGCAGGTCCGCATACGTGCGCGGGAAATGCAGGCGCGCCAGCTCGTAGAGGCGCGCGGCGGACTCGAGCGCCGAGCCGGTAAGCCAGTATTCGATGCGCCGCACTGTGTGGCGCAGATTCAAGAGCCGGGAAGGCTTTTCCCGCTCCTTCAGCAGGCGCAGCAGGCGCCGCCGCAGCAGGTTCGTCTTCGACAGGTAAGGCTCGCCCTGCCGGGGCCACAGCAGGAAGACCGCCGGAAGGTTGGGCGCTTGCTCCAGCGCCTCGTCCAAACCGGCCAGATCTTCAGCGACGTCGAGGATCACTTATTCGCTGGGCGCCTTGCTGTCAATCAACCGGCGGATGTCGGCCAGAAAGTCGTCCACCGGGCGGGCCCCCTGGTCTCCGTGCTTGCGGTTGCGCACCGCCACGGCGCCGCTTTGCGCTTCCCGATCCCCCACCACCAGCATGTAGGGGATCTTCTGTAGCTGCGCTTCGCGGATCTTCAGGTTAACCTTCTCGCTGCGATCGTCCACCGCCACCCGGACGCCGGCGGCGTCCAGCCGGTCCCGCACCTGCCGGGCGTAGTCCAGTTGCCGGTCGGTGATCGGCAGCACGATGGCCTGTACGGGCGCCAGCCACACCGGGAACACGCCAGCATAGTGCTCCAGCAGGATGCCGAAAAAGCGCTCCACCGAGCCGTACAGCGCGCGGTGCACCATGAGCGGCTGGTGGGCCTTGCCGTCCTCGGCGATGTACTCCAGTCCGAAGCGCCGCGGCAGCGTGAAATCGAACTGCACGGTGGAAAGCTGCCACAGCCGGCCGATGGCGTCCACCAGCTTGACGTCGATTTTAGGCCCGTAGAAGGCGGCTTCGTCCGGCATCACCTTCACCTTCAGATTCAGGCGGCTGGTGGCCTTGGCCAGCGCGTCCTCGGCCAGCTTCCACTGCTCCGGAGCGCCATCGTACTTGCCGCTGGCGCCGTTGTCCCAGGTGGAAAGCTCGGCCTCGTAATCCTCGAAGCCGAACGTGTGCAGCGTATCCACCGCGAATTCCAGGCAGCTCACGATCTCGTCTTCGATCTGTTCCGGCGCGCAGAAGATATGCGCGTCATCCTGGGTGAAGCCGCGGACCCGCAGCAGGCCGTGCATCACCCCGGAGCGTTCATAGCGGTAGACCGTCCCGAGCTCGCCCAGGCGCACGGGCAGGTCCCGGTAGCTGCGCTGCCGGTCCCGGTAGATCAGGATGTGGAAGGGACAGTTCTTGGGCTTGAGCTGGTACTCCGCGTCGTCCAGCTCCATGCGCTTGAACATGTTCTCGCCGTAGAAATTATAGTGGCCGGAAGTCTTCCACAAATCGGCGCGGGCCACGTGCGGCGTATAGACCAGCGAGTAGCCGCGCCGCACGTACTGGTCGCGCATCCAATCCTCGATCTGCCGGCGCACCGTGCCGCCCTTGGGATGGAAGAAGATGAGGCCCGGACCCGCGAGGTCCTGGATGCTGAACAGGTCCAGCTCTTTGCCCAGCTTGCGGTGGTCGCGCTTCTTGGCTTCTTCCAGCTTTTGCAGGTACTGATCCAGCTCCTTCTGGGTGAAGAAGGCCGTGCCGTAAATGCGCTGCAACTGCTTGTTACGCTCGTCGCCTTTCCAGTAGGCGCCGGCGATGGAGAGCAGTTTGAAGGCCTTGATCTTGGAGGTGGAGGGCACGTGCGGGCCGCGGCAGAAGTCGATGAAATGCGGCCCCAGCGTGTATTCGGTGAAAGTGTCCCCGGCGCGCTCGTCGATCAGCTCGCATTTCATCCACGCATCGGCGTATTTGCGCAGGCCTTCTTCCTTGCTGGTGACCACCCGCTCGTAGGGCAGGTCCCGGTCGCGGATCTCCCGCATTTTCTGCTCGATTTGTTCCAGGTCCTCCGGCGTGAAGGCGGTGGGCCGGTCGAAGTCGTAGTAGAAGCCGTTTTCGATGGGCGGACCGATGCCCAGCTTGGTTTCGGGGAACAGTTCCAGCACGGCCGCCGCCAGCAGATGCGCGGCCGAGTGGCGATAGACTTCGAGCGCCTGGGGATCGTGGTTGGTGAGGATCTGCAAGGTCGCGTCGGTCTCGATGGGCCGCGTCAGGTCGTACAGCTCGCCGTTCACTTTGGCGACGAGGGCCTGATCGGCCAGGCGCGGGCTGATGGCCTTGGCGATATCGATGGGGCGACTTCCCGCCTCGACCGGCTGTTGGCTGCCGTCGGGCAGGGTAATTGCGATGCGCGGCATAGGGAAATTTCAGCGTAACATAATCAATTCACGCGAATTCGGGCTCTGCGAAAGGCGCCTTTGCGCCGGCCGGCTGGAAACCTGCGATATGATGAAAGTCAGCACATGACCGTCGCCAGTCAGCAGCCCGATGTTTCGGACGAAGCGGCACTCGTGTCCCAGGCCCGCGAGGGTGATGCCAAAGCTTTTGCCACGCTGGTCCGGCGTTACGAGGCCAAAATTTTCCGCCTCGCCCAGCACGTAACGCAGAACCGCGAGGACGCCGAGGATGTCCTCCAGGAGACCTTCCTCAAGGCGTACGAGCATCTGGACCAGTTCCAGGGAAATTCCAAGTTCTACACCTGGTTGGTGCGCATCGCCGTCAACCAGGCGTTGATGAAGCTGCGCAAACGCAAGACCGACAGATCCGTTTCGCTGGACGACACCATCGATACCGGCGAAGACACGGTGGCGCGCGAAATCGCCTCCTGGGACGAAAACCCCGAGCAGCGCTACTCGCGCGAGGAGATGAACCAGATTCTGACCGCGGCCATCGAGAGCCTGGCGCCGCCGTACCGCACGGTGTTTGTTCTGCGGGACGTGGACGAGCTTTCGACCGAAGAGACCGCCGAGGCGCTGGATCTCTCCATCCCCGCCGTCAAGAGCCGGCTGCTGCGTGCCCGCCTGCAATTGCGGGACAAGCTTACCCGCTACTTCAAGCGCAAGGGAGATGACGCCTTTGCTTACCTGTAAGCAATTTCTGGAAGAACTCAGCGACTATCTGGACGAGAACGCCGATCCCGAGGTCCGTGCCCGCCTGGAAAAGCACATCAGCGAGTGCCCCAATTGTTTCGTGATCTGCGACACCACCAAGAAGACCATCCGGGTTTATAAGGGGATGGACCCCTACCCCATTCCGAATGATGTGGAGTCGCGGTTGATGGCGGCCCTGGAAAAGAAAATGGCCGCCAAGGCGCATTAGTCCTCGCCGGCCCCTCCCGGCCCGCCGCTTACGCGTCCGATCCGGGCGAACGGCCGTACGTGCTATCCTCAGGGATAATCCCCGTTTTTCAGGTCTTGCCATGCGTGTATATCGGTATACGACTCCCCATGGGATCTCCGTCACCCGGACGGCATCCCGGGTCAATTACCGGAAAGGGCTGAAACACCTGCTGCGGGAACTGGACCAGCATCGCGGCGTGTACCTTTCCTCGGGTTACGAATACCCCGGCCGATATTCGCGCTGGGATATCGCGTCCACGCGCCCGCCTCTCGAGATTGTCTCCTACGACCGGCGCGTGGAGTTCCGCCCGCTCAACCTGCGCGGCGAGATGCTGAACCGCATCCTGCTGCCGGTGCTCGCAGGCCATCCGCACTGGGACGAGTTCCAGGCGCAGGGGGGACTGCTGCTCGGACGGCTGAAGCCTCTGCCCGCCCTGTTCCCGGAGGAGGAGCGCAGCAAGCAGCCGTCCGCCCTCTCCATCCTGCGGGCTTTGATCCACGAGTTCCAGGCGGAAGAGGATTCGCACCTGGCCCTCATCGGGGCTTTCGGCTACGACCTGTTGTTCCAGTTCGAGCCGATCCGGAAAAAACTGCCGCGCGCCGGGCACAAAGACCTGCACCTGTTTCTGTGCGACGACATCTTCCTGATGGACCGCAAGAAGGAGCAGATCGAGCGCTTCCAGTACGATTTCGACCGGGAAGACCTCTCCACCCTGGCCCTCGAACGGGGGGCCGAGGCGGTGCCGCCTCCGCCACAGCGCGAGCCCGGCCCCATCGTCAGCGACCACCGGCCGGAGGAGTACATGGCCGGCGTTGAGACGGTGCGCGAGGGCATGCGGCGCGGCGATTACTACGAAGTGGTGCTCCGGCAAACTTTCCGCACGGCCTATTCCGGGCCGCCTTCCGAACTGTTCGAGCGGGTGCAGCATGCCAGCCCCAGCCCCTACGAATTCCTGCTGCAATTGGGAGACGAGCAACTGGTGGGGGCTTCGCCGGAGATGTTCCTGCGCGTGGAGGGGCGGCGGGTGGAGACCTGTCCGATCGCGGGCACGGCCCAGCGGACGGGCGATCCGTTGCGCGACGCGGACAACATCCGCGAGTTGCTGAAGTCCACCAAGGAAGAGTCCGAGCTGACCATGTGCACCGACGTGGACCGCAACGACAAGTCGCGGGTCTGCGAGCCCGGATCGGTGCGCGTGATCGGGCGGCGGCTGATTGAATCCTACGCCGGCGTGTTTCACACCGTGGATCACGTGGAAGGCGCCCTCCAGGAAGGCTTCGATTCACTGGACGCCTTTCTGAGCCACATGTGGGCGGTGACCATCATCGGTGCGCCGAAGAAGGCCGCGGCGCAGGCGATTGAAAGTTTGGAAAAGGATGCCCGCGGCTGGTATGGCGGCGCGGTGGGCGTCATCATGCTGAACGGCGACCTCAATACCGGCATTCTGATCCGCACCACGCACCTGCGGGACGGCGTGGCGAGCTATGGCGCCGGGGCCACCCTGCTCTACGACTCGGTGCCGGAACTCGAAGAGCGGGAAACCAGGCTCAAGGCCACCAGTTTCTTCCGCGTGCTGGGCGTGGGCGAAGAGCGCGGCGCCGCCCGGGTCTCGGTCTACGAGCCCGAGGGCAGCGGCATCCGGCTGCTGCTGGTGGATAACGACGACTGCTTCATCCACACGCTGGCTAACTACGCGCGGCAGACCGGCGCGGAAGTGGTGACCTATCGCGCCGGATTTCCGGAGCAGCTATTGAGCCAGCTCATGCCGAA
>JAJPJX010000202.1 GCA_021324015.1 Solibacteraceae bacterium
AGCCCGCCCGGCCGGAAGTACGCCCACGTCATCTCCTCTTCCCGGGTCCAATTCCGCTTCACCGGTTTGCCGGCCGCTTTCGAGAGCCGCGCCGCTTCGAGCGCCGCATCCCCGTTGTGCTTGCCGCCATATCCGGACCCGGTGTCCGGCATCAAAACGTGCACGTGATCTTCCGGGATGCCGAGATCCTGCGAGAGTTCGCTGCGCACGCCGAAAGGCCGCTGCGTTCCCGTCCACACCGTCAGTTTGCCATCCGCGTCCCATTCCGCCGTCGCCGACCGCGGCTCCAGCGGCGTGTGCGCGATGTAAGCCACTGTGTATGGTGTCAGTCCCGGACTATCCACGGCCCCGCCCCGAGCCGTCTTCTTGAAGTGCTGGTAAATATCCTTCGAATCCGGGACGCCGCTGACCTTGGACCATTCAGGCTTGAGCGCCGCCAGCGCCTTCTCCGCCGTGTACTCGTCCGGCGCCACTACCCCGACCAGATCGGCGCCCGCCCACGGCGCAATCGGCCGCGACTGAAACTGATCCCGCACTACTTTCACGCCCGGCATCGATTCAGCCGCCGACGTATCCACCGAAACCAGCTTCGCCCCGAGTTGCGGCGGGTACAGCACCTTGCCATAAAGCATCCCCGGCCGCTTCAGGTCGTAACAGTACTTGTGCAAACCGGTCACGATCTCGCGCCCATTCACCTTCGGCGCCGAGGCGCCCGCCACTTTCCATTGCGTGGCGGGCGTCAGCTCAGGTGACGCCGGAATCGTTTTGCTGAGCTTCTGTCCCTGTGTAAGTTCGCCGAAACCTACCGATTTGCCCCCGCCGCTCACCTTTCCGTCGGCGACCGTGATCGACGCGCGCGGCATCGTCCATTTCTGCGACGCGAGGTCCACCAGCATCTCGCGCGCGGACGCGGCGGCTTTCCGCATCTGCGGCCACATCCGCGGCGTCGTCTGGCTTCCGAACGTGCCCTGGTCGAAGGGCGTGAGCGTAGTGTCGCCCATCACCATCTGAATCGACGACATCGGCGCATGCAGTTCCTCCGCCACCGCTTGCGTCAGCGAAGTGCGCGCGTTCTGCCCCACTTCCACCTTCCCGGTGTAAACCGTCACCGCGCCTTCTTCATTGATATGCAGCCACGCGCTGACCTGGTTGGGCATCGTCTGGTTCATGCCGCGCCGGCCGCCGCCCCCCGATTCCTGCGCATCGGCATTGTCCACCATCCACACCACGATGCCGCCACCGGCAATCGCAAAGAAATCCCGCCGCGTGATCATGCGCGCACCCCCTTTCGGGCCGCAATGTGGATCGCCTTGACGATCCTCGGATACGTGCCGCACCGGCAGACGTGCCCGTTCATCCCGCTGACGATTTCCTGGTCCGACGGTTTCGGCGTCCGGTTCAACAGGGCCACCGCCCCCAGGATCATGCCCGGCGTGCACCACCCGCACTGCATCGCTTCCGACTCCAGGAACGCCTCCTGCACCGGATGCAGCGCACCCTCGTGCGCCAGGCCTTCGATGGTGACCACCGGCTTGGGGCCCACGGCTCCCACTTTGGTCAGGCACGACTTGGTAGGTTGTCCATCGATCAGAACGGTGCAGGCGGCGCACTGCCCTTCCCCGCAGCCGTACTTCGTTCCCGTGAGTTCCAGGTCGTCGCGCAGCACGCTCAGCAGCGTCCGCTCGGCGTCTGCATCGATCTGGCGCTTAACGCCATTGACATCCAATTGAGTGATGCGGCCCATAGAAATATTGTATGCCCGGGCCTCCGCCCAGCCTGCCGAATTTGGCCTTCGGCTGGCGCGCGGCCCCGGTATTTGATATGAAATCGGGGATGCATGCTGCGGCTGCGAGCGCCCGTATCCCGGCCGATCGTACCAGAACTCACGTCTTTTACACCGGCATGTCGCTGGTCATGCTCGCCACGGTCCTGCTCGGCTTTGCACGGTCGTATTTTCTGAGGAGCCAGTACTTCCCCAGCCCGCTGGCGCCCGTCGCCCAAATACACGGCGCGCTGTTCGTGTCCTGGATTCTCCTGTTTATCGTCCAGTCCGTGCTCATTGCGAATCGGCGGACCAGCCTGCATCGCCGCGTGGGAATCGTGGGAGGGTTCCTGGCGGTGGCCATGGTGGTCGCCGGCTCTACCATCGCGCTCGTCTCGCTCCGGTATAACTTCAGCCATGGCAATCTGCGAGCCCTTTCGTTCTTCGCTATCCCGATGGGAAACATGATCGTCTTTCCCATCCTCGTCGCCGCCGCCATCGCGTGGCGCCGCCGCCCGGAAACGCACAAACGGCTCATGCTTCTCGCCACCATCAGCATCCTGGATGCAGCCATTGCGCGCTGGCCAATTTCCTTCATGTCCAATGGGCCGATCGCCTTTTTCGCCATCGCCGACCTCTACCTCCTCAGCGGCGTCGTCTTCGACCTGGCGTCTCGCAAAAGCGTGCACCCCGCCTATGTGTGGGGCGGACTGCTGCTCGTCGGCTCCCAGATTCTTCGCCTGGCCATCTGGCATACCGCGGCCTGGATCGCCTTTGCCCGGATGCTGGCTGTATAAACGAAGAGATGCCATATCAACGCGAATTGGAATTCGCCCGCCGCATGGCGCTGGCCGCGGGAGAAAATGCCTGCCGTATCCGCAGCGGCGGAATTACCGCCGAAGCGAAAGCCGACGAGTCTCCCGTGACAATCGCCGACCGCGATAACGAGCGCCTGATTCGCGAAGCCATCGAAGCCGAGTATCCGGACGACGGCATTCTGGGTGAAGAAGGATCCAGCAAATCCGGCGCGAGCGGCCGCCGCTGGATCATCGATCCCATCGATGGCACCCGCGATTTCGTCCGAGGCAATCGCTTCTGGTGCGTTCTGCTCGCGCTCGAAGCGGAAGGCGAATCCCTGGTCGGCGTCGCCCACTTCCCGCTGCTCGAAGAAACCTACTGGGCGGTGGCCGGAGGAGGCGCCTACCTGAATACCGAGCGCCTCCACGTTTCCTCCCGGGCGGAAGTGCGCGAGTGCTCGTTTCACCCGAATGGCCTGCAACTCCCCGAGGTCCGCCCCCACCTCCCCGCGGTCATCGGGCTGATGCAGCGCGCCTGGTCTGTGCGCGCTTACGGAGGAGCGCTGGACGCCTGCCTGGTCGCGGCGGGCAAGGTCGACATCTGGTTCGAACCCAAGGTGGCGCCCTGGGACTTGGCGCCTCTCAAACTGATCATCGAAGAAGCTGGCGGCCTGTTCTTTGCCCTCGACGGAAGCCGCCGCATCGACCGCGGTACGGCCATCGCCTGCACCCCCGGTCTGGCGGCCGAAACCCGCCGCGCCTTCGGCATCGATTCCTAGCCGGTTTCCCCCGGCGGCCGGCCGCCATCCACGAGATACACTGAGGTTGCAATGTCCAATCCACTTTCCTATCTTCACGATCAGATTGAGCAGTGGAAGGCTGAAGGCACGTACCAGCGGCTGCGCATTCTGGAGTCGGAGAGCGCCGCCGAATCGCGCTTCGATGGCAAAGAGGTCATCAATCTCGCTTCCAACAATTACCTGGGACTGACCACCCATCCCAAGCTGCGCGAAGCGGCCCTGGAAGCGGTGCGGCGGTATGGCGTCGGCTCGGGAGCGGTCCGAACCATCTCCGGAACCATGTCGCTTCACATGCAACTCGAGGAGCGGATCGCGGCATTTAAGAACGTCGAGGCCTGCGTCGTGTTCCAGTCGGGATTCGCCGCTAATGCAGGCGCGGTCTCCGCGATCCTCGGACCGGAGGACCACATCATCTCCGATGAACTGAACCACGCCAGCATCATCGACGGCTGCCGCCTCTCGCGCGCCAAAATCCATGTCTTTCCGCACAAGGATTTCGCGGCAGCGGAGAAGATTCTAGCCGAGCTCGATAGCGTGCCCGGTCACAAGCTCCTCATCTCCGACGGCGTGTTCTCCATGGACGGCGACATTGGGCCGCTGCCCGGATTGGTGAACGCCGCCGAAAAGCACGGCGCGATCATGATGGTGGACGATGCTCACTCCTCCGGAGTTCTGGGCCGCAACGGACGCGGGACCATCGATCACTTTCAGTTGCATGGGCGCGTGCCGATCCAGGTAGGAACGCTCTCCAAAGCCATCGGCGTGCTGGGCGGGTACGTGTGCGGCAGCCGCGATCTGATCGAGTTTCTGTATCATCGCGCGCGCCCGTTCCTGTTCTCGACATCGCATCCACCGGCTGTGGCGGCAGCTTGCCTGGCCGCTTTCGACGTTCTGGAGCAAGAGCCCGAGCGCATCCAGAAGCTCTGGGACAACACGAAATACTTTAAGGCGGGACTGCAGTCGGCGGGATTCAATACCGGCATCAGCGAAACGCCCATCACGCCGGTAATCGTGGGGGAGGCCAAGACCGCGCACGAACTCTCGCGGGAACTTTTCAACGAAGGCGTGCTCGCTACCGGAATCGGATTCCCCACCGTACCCAAAGACAGGGCGCGCGTGCGAACCATTGTCACCGCAACCCATACCACCGGGGAACTCGACCGCGCCCTCGAAGTCTTCCGCAAAGTCGGGAAGAAGCTGGCCTTGGTCTAACTGTCGCGGTTAGCTGGTTCCCACACCCAGAACGGCCGTAAGTCCTTCGAGGTATTCCCGAGTGGTCTGAATCTGGACATCCACCGCCGTCGCAGCCTCCGCCGTTTTCTTCGCGTTGGATGCATTGTTTTGCGTCACCGTCTCGATGCGGCCGATTGCCTGGCGCACGCTGGCGATAGAGCGCGCCTGCTCTTCGGTGCTCAGCGCGATGCGCGTCATCAGTTCCGTTCCGCTGCCGATCTGGGAAGAAAGCTTCTGAAACGCCGCTTGGGTAGCCGAAACCTGCTTCACGCCGGTCTCGACGTCAGCAATGGTCTTCTCGACGATGCTGCCGCTGCGTCCGGCTGCTTCCGCTGCACGCTGCGCAAGTGATCGGACCTGGTCTGCGACCACGCTGAAGCCCGCCCCCGCCTGCCCGGCACGGGCCGCTTCCACCGCCGCATTGAGCGCCAGGATGTTCGTATGGAAGGCAATCTCGTCGATGCTCTTTAGCACGTCCACCACCTGGTGGCTGGACTGTGAAATGGTGGCCATCGATTGGTTCAGGGCCTCCATGCCTTCGGTCGCATCCTTGAGAGTCGCCGTTGCATCGCGCATGAGGTGATCGGCATGAGCGGCGCAATCCGCGTTTTCGTGCGTTGTCCCTTCGATCTTCTGCAGCGATTTTGAAGTCTGCTCGATACAGGTTGCCTGCTCCTCGGCATCCTGCGCCACGCTTCGGCCCGAGCCCGCCATTTTGCACGAAGCTTGACCGGACACTTCCGTGACATGGCGGAGGCCGTCGACAGCGCAACGGATCGGATTATGGATGGAACGCCGGATCGTCAGGTTGACAATCCCGGCGGCCACCAGGAGGCTCGCGATGCAAACGAATAGCGCAATCGACCGTTGGCGAGCGGTGCGGCTCTGCAGCTGACGCAGTTCTTCCTGCAGATCGCGTGAAAGGCTCTGTCCGATATTCGCTAGCGCGGAGTGCGTGGCGTCGAGCTGCGAACTCAGTTGCCCCAGCCCGGCTTGCATTTCCGGAGTAACATTGGCCCCA
>JAJPJX010000005.1 GCA_021324015.1 Solibacteraceae bacterium
CTTCGGCCGCGGTCACCGCGAACAAAACCATACCAGGGGCCTATCGGTGCTTGAGGGGGGCCAAATGAGAGTATCAAAGTGAGCCAAATCGAGTTGACAAACGCAACTGCGACAGAACGTAACTGAATGTCCGTGCCATACCGTTCGTAGCCAGCAACGCCGACCACTATTCCGTCCCCGTTGATCGCGACTACGTATTGCGGACCGAACTGAGCCGTCTCGTCCAACCGCACGACTTTGCTGGCGGAGAGGAGTTCCGCGATGCACCGCGGTCCTCGCTCTCGGCCGGCCGGATCGAAACGGCCGCCGAGAGGGATTTCGATGGCGTGTCCATACTTTGTATTTATCCGCAGCAACCCGCCGGTTTCGTTGCTCGAACGAACGCGCTCATGAACTTGCCATCCACCTGAGGAGCGATGCGGTCGATATCGATACCCTTGTCGGTGAACGACTGGCGGGCGTCTGCCTCGGTGTAGATCCGGGTGGGCTCGATGTCGACGGCTTTGAATCCCGCCGCCTTCACCTTGGTGACGTATTCCGTGTCGCGAAGGGCACCAGCCATGCAGCCTGCCCAGAGTTCCATACTGCGCTGAACCTCTGGCGGCATGTCGCCACGTACGACGATGTCCGACACAGCTAGGCGCCCGCCCGCCTTCAGCACTCGAAACGCTTCGCGAAAAACCTTGTCCTTGTCGGCGGACAGGTTGATCACACAATTGGAGATGATGACATCGACGGAGCTGTCGGGGAGAGGAATGTTCTCGATCTCGCCCTTGAGGAACTCGACATTCTCCACTCCGGCCTTCTTCTGGTTCTCGCGTGCGAGTGCCAGCATTTCATCTGTCATGTCGAGTCCGTATGCTTTTCCGGTGGGGCCAACTCTGCGCGCCGATAAGAATACGTCAATGCCACCGCCGGACCCAAGGTCCAGCACCGTCTCGCCCGGATTCAGCTTGGCGAGCGCGGTTGGGTTGCCGCACCCCAGAGACGCTAGCAGTGCATTTTCGGGAACGCCCGCGCCTTCCTCGGCATTGTAGAGCTCCGACGTGATCGGGTCGCAACTCGCCGAGCCTCCGCCGCAGCAAGAGGCTTTCCCGGATCGCAGCTGGACGGCCGCCTGTCGATATTTCTCTCTTACAACTTGTTTGATTTCTTCGGTTGTACTCATATTCTGTTCTCCTGTTCCGATCGCAATGGGGACGGGCCGGAGTGCGGACAGACTCCCAGCGACGCTTTCGTCTCAACTCGGTCGTGGTTCTGTTCTTTACTTCGCGATCTGAACGATTGCTTCCGGTTCGATCGCCTGGTTCCGGGTGCAGCACTCGGCATACAAGAAACCGAGCAAATCCTGCAACGCCTCTGTGTTCGCGGAGTATCTCAAGAACGTGCTCTCGCGTTTCACCGAAGCGAGTCCTTCGTTCTTTAGCTTTTCAAGATGATGCGAGAGCGTCGAGCCACTCATTCCGAGTTCAGTCCCGATCTCGCCCACCACCAGCCCGTGAGGATGCGCTGATAGCAGCAGCCGCATGATGCGCAGCCGGGGTTCGGTCCCCATGGCGGCCAGCATGTCGGCAAATCGGTTCACATCTTCTGGATTCGTGCGCTTCCTCAATCGTCATCTCCTAGGTCCAGTTCGCCGGGCTGGCAGTAGAGGCAATCGGCCGTAGAATCCCGCAGAATAGCCTCTATGCAGCTATCGCGTGCCAGGGAGGGCAGATCGTCATCGAAATCGTCCCATACGCCGGCTTCCATAGTTCTATAATAAGCGAAATATGGATTCTGTCAAGGCCTCTTTTGAGCGAAGATGCGATCCGTTGACACGGCCCCCCGCACGATGCTATCGTTAATCGACGATATAGCTATGAAGAAGTCCGAAGAGGTCGTTTGCTGTCCGCCTTCGAACGGAACAGAGCCGACCGAGTTCCGTGCGCTTGAAGGCCCTGAGGCCGACGATGAGCTGGCGAAGCTGGCAAAAGCGGTCGGCCACCCGGCGCGAGTACGGATCATACGAATGCTCTCGCGGAAGGAGGCTAGGGTGTGTAGTCAGATTGTTGACGAGTTACCCTTGGCCCAGTCCACCGTATCGGAACATCTCCGCATTTTGAAGGAGGCCGGGCTGGTGCGCAGCAGTCAAGATGGCCCACGCGTTGGCTATTGCATTAACTTCGATACCCTTCGCAAGCTGAAGGCCCTGATCGCTATTATTTAAATTTTTGACCATGAAATCGTCTATCGACGAAATACAGAGAGAAAGATCATGAAGAGAGTCGAGGTATTTGATCCCCCGATGTGCTGCTCCACAGGGGTATGCGGCCCGAAGGTTGACCCCGCGCTCGTCAAGTTCGCCGCGGATCTTCACTGGCTGGCAAACCAGAGGATTGCCGTCGAGCGGTACAACCTGGCGCGGCAGCCGCAGGTCTTCGCTGCCAACACACTGGTAAGGAGTACGTTGCATGAGCACGGAAACGATTGCCTTCCTTTGATACTCCTCGACGGCTCGATTATTAGCGAGGGCCGGTATCCAAGCCGTGAGGAACTGGCCCGGCTGACCGGCGTTCAGGCCGATGAAGGGCCGGAAACTAGTCCAAGCACCGCGTCGCCGAACGCAGTGAAACTGCCGGTCATCAACAAGTGCTGCTAGGGAGTGTCCATTTTGGAACCCGGCAACATAGCTACCGTTCTGAATAACGCCACGCGCATTCTGTTCTTCACCGGTAAGGGCGGGGTGGGAAAGACGTCGCTGGCTTGCGCTGTCGCGGTTGCAATGGCACGTCGAAGCAAAAAGGTGCTCCTGGTCAGCACCGACCCCGCTTCGAACCTGGATGAGGTGCTCGGCGTTCGGCTTTCTGGCGAACCCACGGCGATTCCCGGTGCCGCTGGCTTGTTTGCCCTGAATATCGATCCCGAAGCCGCGGCCCAGAGGTATCGCGACCGGGTGGTCGGACCGTATCGCGAGATCCTGCCCGAAGCTGCCGTGAAGAGCATGGAGGAGCAGTTGTCGGGAGCGTGCACCGTCGAGATAGCCGCATTCGAAGAGTTCACGAAACTGCTCGGAGACGCGGATGCGACTGCCGGCTTTGATCACCTCATTTTCGATACCGCACCGACCGGCCACACGCTCCGCTTGTTGAAGCTACCGGCGGCTTGGACGGGCTTCATTGAAACCAACACCAGCGGCACTTCCTGTCTTGGTCCGCTGGCTGGTCTTCAAACTCAGAAAGCCGTGTACGACGCCAGTCTGAACGCTCTCACCGATCCATCCACCACCACTCTGGTGCTCGTCAGCCGCCCGGATCTAGCCGCCCTCGCCGAGGCTGAGCGATCCAGATCGGAACTGGCTCAAATCGGCGTCATCAACCAAGTCCTGTTACTGAACGGGATCTTCGTGGCTCAGGATCGAAGCGACTCCGCTGCATCCGCACTCGAAGCGAGAGGAAAAGAAGCCATGGCCGCGATGCCCCTGGAACTGTCACGACTCCGCCGCTTCGAAGTGCCGCTGCTTCGGTACGCACCGATGGGAGTACAGAACCTTCGAGCAGTCTTCGATGGAGGGGCGCCTGGAAGGGGACCCCGAACAAGTAATCGACCTGACCTGGCGGAATCGGGCCTTTCTCTGAGTGATCTCATCGACGAGATTGAAGCCGGCGGACGCGGCGTCATCATGGCGATGGGTAAGGGCGGCGTCGGGAAGACCACCGTTGCCTCGGCGATTGCGATCGAGCTTGCCGCACGCGGGCATTCGGTCCACCTCAGTACAACCGATCCGGCCGCGCACGTCGCGGGTACGGTGGGGCGCTCGGTGAAAAATCTGGTGGTCACCCGCATCGACCCCGCGGCCGAAACTCGCCAATACAAGGAATCTGTTTTGGCGAAAGCGGGCGCTGAACTGGACGCACAGAGCCGGGCGCTGCTCGAGGAAGACCTGCGGTCACCGTGCACGGAAGAAATCGCCGTGTTCAGCGCTTTTGCGCGTACCGTCGTCCAGGGCGAAAACGGATTCGTTGTGCTGGACACGGCGCCGACCGGCCACACCATTCTGTTGCTGGATGCCGCCGAGGCGTATCACCGCGAGGTGACTCGGACCATGAGCGACATGCCGGAATCCGTTCGGAACCTGCTGGCCCGTCTTCGTGATGTCGATTTCACACGCGTGCTGCTGGTCACCCTGCCTGAGGCTACACCAGTGCATGAGGCGGCGCGGCTCCAGGATGATCTACAGCGCGCCGGCATCATACCTTTCGCCTGGATTGTGAATCAGACTTTCGCCACGGACGGCTTCCGCGACTCGATCCTGCGGGAGCGCGGTGAACGCGAGGCGCCGTATATCGCCGAGGTCTGCGATCAGCTTTCGCGGCGGATGGCTATCATCCCCTGGAATCCAATTGAACCGGTCGGTCCGGAGAGATTACGCGAGATCGCGAACGGACACGGACGTGTAGATGATCTCGATTTCGTCAGAGGCTAGCCAAAATGGCACAACCGTCCCTCGACACCGCCGTCGCTCCAAAAAGGTTGAACTACTTCGAACGATACCTCACGGTCTGGGTAGGGCTCTGCATGATCGTTGGCGTCCTAGTGGGCAGGGTCTTGCCGGACAGCATCGATCAACTTCGGAAGCTGGAGTTCGGCGTCGGCAGCCAGATCAACATCCCGATCGCCGTGCTGATCTGGCTGATGATCGTGCCCATGATGATGAAGGTCGATTTCGCATCCATTCGGAACGTCGGCAAAAAACCGCGGGGGCTGTTCGTCACTCTGTTCGTCAACTGGCTGGTGAAGCCCTTTTCGATGGCGTTCATCGCCTGGCTATTTTTTCGGCTCATTTTCGGCAATTGGATCTCGGCAGCGGATGCGGACCAGTACATCGCTGGCTGCATCATCTTGGCCGCGGCCCCCTGTACGGCTATGGTGTTCGTCTGGAGCTATCTGACGGAGGGTGACCCGGCGTACACGCTGGTTCAGGTCTCCGTAAACGATCTGATCATGCTGTTCCTCTTCGCGCCGATCGTCCGCTTTCTGGTGAACGGCGCGTCGTCGCTCCACGTTCCGTTTCAGGTTCTCTTGTACGCGGTCGGAATCTTCATCGTCATCCCGCTCGCCGCCGGTTCGCTTCTCCGCGCGTATTTCATCCGCGCCCACGGAATCGACTGGTTTGAGAAGACGCTACTGCCTCGGTTCGCGCCAGTCAGCATGCTGGCTCTCCTTGCCACTTTAGTACTGATCTTCGCGTTCCAGGCGGACAACATCACTGGCAAGCCCTTCCACGTTGCTCTCATCGCGATCCCGATACTGCTTCAGGTGTACTTCAACTCATCCCTTACGTACGCGCTGATGCGGCTGTTTAGGGTCCGGCATGCGGTAGCGGCGCCAGGCGCCCTGATCGGCGCGAGCAATTTCTTCGAACTCGCGGTGGCGACCGCAATCGCGCTGTTCGGTCCAGGATCGGGAGCGGCGCTAGCGACAGTCGTGGGGGTCTTGATCGAGGTCCCGGTGATGTTGTCGGTCTGCTCGTTCTGTAATCGTACGCGGCACTGGTTTCCGCGAACCGAGGCCGCAACAACGGTTTAGAAGGCATGGAGGTGAATCATGCTTTGTTATGAATGCTCCAAAGCGGGAAAGAACCGGGAGGCCGTCGGCCTCTGCCACAGCTGCTCCGCTGGGCTTTGCGGCGATCATGCCTGCGTTACCGCTCTTCCAGTCACGACGACGTACCCGGTCTGCAAGACCGTGGTCTTGCCCCAGAGAGCCAGGCAGTTCCTGTGCTCTACATGCCTAGGCGCATACCAACAGGTTCACGTAATGGATCTCCGGACCGAAACATCGAAGGAATGTTGCGCGCCAGTCGTTGCTTGAGTCAACCACTGGTTACGACCAGAGATCGGCGCTGAAGAGAGGGAGGGGAGAATGGCAAAGAAGAGCGTTTTAGTCCTGTGCACAGGCAACTCCGCGCGCAGCCAGATGGGTGAAGGGCTCTTTCGGGTCGAGGGCGGAGGAGAGATCGAGGTGTCCAGCGCCGGAACGAAGCCTAGTTCCGTTCGTCCGGAAGCCATTGCGGTGATGAAGGAGATCGGAATCGACATCTCAGGTCACCGATCCAAGTCGGTCGACGAGTTTGCCGGTCGGCCTTTCGATTATGTGGTGACTGTCTGCGACAACGCTCGCGACACGTGTCCGGTTTTTCCCCCTGGCGCTGAGAGAATTCACTGGAGCTTTGAAGATCCCGCGGCCGTGGAAGGGACCGAGGCGAAGCGGCTCGAAGCTTTTCGACGCACCCGCGACCTAATTCACGAGAGGGTGAAGGCGTTCTACCGGGACCACGCTGTCGAGCACGCAAGGTGAGCAAGCAGCGCGTCCTAATTGTCTGCACCGGGAACTCGGCTCGGAGTCAAATCGCCGAAGGGCTAATTCGACACGAAGCTTGCGAACGATTTGAGGTGTTTTCTGCCGGCACGCAACCGACCGAGGTCCGTAAGGAGGCCGTCGAGGTGATGCAGGAACTGGCCATCGATATCTCGGCTCATCGCTCGAAGCCGCTGAACGACTTCGTAGGCCAAGAGTTTGATTTCGTGATTACGGTCTGCGACAAGGCGCGCGAGGAGTGCCCAATTTTCGCCGGGGCGCCGGAGCGGCTCCATTGGCCGTTTGAGGACCCTGCGGCATTTATCGAAATAGGCGAGGCGCGCCTTCAGGCGTTTCGGAAGCTGAGGGACAAGATCCATGCTCGCGTGATGGTGTTTCTTGGCGAAGGAGCGTACGGCAGTCGAGCGGAGTCATAGACATTCGGGTTCTCGGTCAGACGTTCAATTTCACTCAGAAGAAGCCATTGGAGGGCGACGTGGAGCCACTACATTTCAACGTGCTGTTCCTATGCACCGGCAATTCGGCGCGATCGATAATGGCCGAAGCCATTTTGAATCAGAAAGTATTCCGAAAACTTCACTGAATACAGTGCAGGCGGCAATCCGAGCGGGCGCGTGCATCCCGAAGCCTTGAAGCAGATCCGGGGCGCCCGCATGCCAACAGATGCGTTGCGCAGCAAGAGCTGGGACGAGTTCGCAAAGCCTGATGCTCCATAAACTGCATTTCGTCTTCACGGTGTGCCATAGGGCTGCTAACGAGGTTTACCCGGTTTGGCCCGGACGCCCTCTGACCGCGCGATGGAGGTTCCAGATCCCGCGGCAGTCGTAGGCACGGAGCAACTGGTGAGGGCGGTGAACGTCCCCCGCGAAGATTTTGGTGTCCGTCGCCTGCTGCTCGAAGGCGGCGGATACATCAACGGCGCGCTCCTCGATGCCGGTCTCGTGGGCGAGGTCAGCCTGCTGATCGCGCCTGGACTCGACGGGAGCAATGACGTCCCGACCATTTTCGATGGCGTGAGGTCCCACAGCGGTAAAGCGATTCCCGTGAAACTCAAGTCTGTCGAGGCTCCGCGAGAAAAACATGATTTGGCTTCGGTACGAAAGACGGGCTCGGATCAACCGAGTTAATGAGGATGAAACGCCGCGCTATTGCCTGCCTGCCGCGTGCTCGTTGTTGTCAGGCGAGGAAGAGGATCAGAATAGGAGTAAGCATATGAAGATCAAGAGAACCGGCTCGCAGCCGTGCATGAAAGGGCCCGCCGACTGGTTCACCGGAAGCGTGCGCATCGATCCGTTGTTCGATGCGCCCGATCCGGCGCGCGTGTCCGGGGCCAGCGTGACCTTCGAGCCAGGCGCACGGACCGCTTGGCACACACATCCGCTTGGACAAACCTTGATCGTCACGGCGGGCTGCGGTTGGGCGCAGCGCGCGGGCGGCCCGATTGAGGAGATTCGACCAGGCGATGTCGTTTGGTTTCCGGCCGGTGAAAAGCACTGGCACGGCGCGACTGCGACCACTGGAATAACGCATATTGCCATTCAGGAGAAGCTCAACGGCAAGGCTGTTGACTGGATGGAGCACGTCACCGATGAGCAGTACCTTTCCAGCGGAAGGAGGTAGCACGGCAGACCACAAACCCGGGTGTTACCAGGTCCTGCTGCACGAAGATTATCGACCTCGGCTGGGGCCTGGTATCGAAACCATGACGGGAGTTCCGAGGTGTGTCCGACGGCGGCGACGCCCGAATCGTGTTTGCGCAATCACTGACGCCCGATCCGATCAATTTCGCTTTGAATGGCATCCCGTTCATGGGATGCCAGGGGCAAGGCAAGGAACAGACCGATCCGTCTATCCAAAATTGAGAAGGCTTCGAGGAATGCGCGTTCACTCTCATTGCCGAATGTTTTTGCGAGCTCGGAAGCGAGGCTGCGCGGGCCTTCGGACACAACCGCGGGTTGAAGCCGCCCCCCACGTCTTCGCCTGCGAATTCTCGCGTTCCTCTGGATAACTGGTATCCGGCGCTGCCAAACTTGAGAGCCTCAACTCCTTCGTCAGGTGTAACGGGTCAGGATCTTCCCCTGCTTAGACCGACATTTTTGTCAAATTAGATTTGCGGGAGCCTGCGGCGAGCGTGGTACGGCCCGGGGGGCGAAGTCGATTC
>JAJPJX010000146.1 GCA_021324015.1 Solibacteraceae bacterium
CTGGCCGGCCAGATCGCGAAAATCAAGGGCTGCCGCGCCGTCGGCGTCGCTGGCTCGGACGCCAAGATCGAGTGGCTCCGCAGCCTGGGTTTCGACGCGGCTTTCAACTACCGGACCGCCACCGACTACCCCGCCAAGCTGCAGGAGGTCTGCCCGAACGGCATCGACGTGTACTTCGACAATGTGGGCGGCTCGCTCACCGACGCCGCGCTGCGGCTCATCAACGTCAAAGCCCGCGTGGTGATCTGCGGACAGATCTCGCAATACAACCTGGAGAAGCCGGAGATGGAGCCGCGCTGGCTCTGGCAACTGATCGTCAAGCAGGCGCGCGTCGAGGGATTCCTGGTGTTTCAGTTTGCGGACCGCTACCGGGAAGGCCTGGAACAGATGGCCGCCTGGCTGAAGGATGGCAAACTCACCTACCGGGAAGAGGTGGTCGAAGGAATCGAGAACGCGCCGGCCGCCTTCATCGGCATGCTCCAGGGACGCAACACCGGCAAACAACTGGTGAAGATCGGCTAAACGCCGATGGATGCTGGAGGGGCCGGTAGAATCGACATGTGCGCAACGAGTTCACCGCATTCTCGATCGAGAGTGCCCGTGGGACGTCGCGTACTGCGCGGAAGTTCCCGAGTCTGACGGCCAGGGCGCATCGCGGGAAGAGTGTCTTGCGAACTTGCACGAGGCCATCGCGCTCATTGCTGAGGCGGCGCGATTCGGAGATCGCCAATCTGCTCGCCAGGAGGATTTGTAACAAGCTCTCGATTCCCGAGCCGCCGGGCTAGTCCAGCGCGCCGGACACCGCCCGCAGCAACTCCTCCCGCGTGAAGGGCTTCGCCACCAGGACGAAGCCCTTCGTCTCGGCAAAAGCGTGCGTCACCGTACTGTCATGAAATCCGGAGATGAACAACACGCGCAGGTCCGGCTGCCGGGCTAACAGGCGCGATGCCAGCGCCGGACCCGTCAAGTCCGGCATCATCACGTCAGTCAGTAGCAGGTGGATAGGGGAAGATGCACTCTCGTACACCTCGATGGCGTCTGACCCGCCGTTGGCCACCAGCACGTCGAACCCCGCGCCGGCAAGAATGACGCGCACGAGGTTTAGAACCGTCACGTCGTCATCCACCACGAGGATGGTGTGTTTACCCGGCATTTGGGCAATTGCGCCACAATCGGCCATGCTGATTTCCCTGCGGAGAAGCGTGCCGCTGAGGGCTGCTGATTTGACTCGGCTTTGTCCGCAGGGCGGAAGGTTCCCTGTCGCCCTTGGATTGTGCCTCCGCTGACTTTTTATTATAGCCGCAGCTTCCCGTCGGCGAATCCAGCAGTTTCCGCGCCTCATCTGAATGCTGGAGGAGGAGTCTCGATGGTACTTGGGATGATCGGTCTGGGCAAGATGGGAGCGAACATGGCGGAACGCCTCACCCGCGCCGGCCACCAGGTGGTAGGCTACGATCGCGATGCTGCCGCGGTCAAAAAGGTGATCGAACGCGGCGGCCTGGGCGCGGACTCTCTGCCCGCGCTGGCACGCCAGTTGCAACCCCGCCGCGCCATTTGGATCATGGTGCCCGCCGGCGATCCCGTGGATCAAACCATCCAGGCCCTCCTGCCCCACCTGGCGAAAGGCGACATCCTCATCGACGGCGGCAATTCCAATTACAAGGACTCGCAGCGGCGCGGCGCGGAGTTGAAGGCCCAGGGATTCGAGTTTCTGGATGTGGGCACCAGCGGCGGTATCTGGGGGCTCCGCGAAGGCTACAGCATGATGATCGGCGGCGACGGCGAAGCCGTCTCCTGGCTGCGTCCCATTTTCGAAGCTCTGGCGCCCGCCGCCGACAAGGGCTGGGGCCACGTGGGTCCGTCCGGCGCCGGGCACTTCGTCAAGATGGTGCACAACGGCATCGAGTATGGCCTCATGCAGGCCTACGCCGAAGGGTTCGAGCTGATCCGCCGCAAGGAGGAGTTTCAGCCGGACCTGGTGCAGGTCGCCGAAATCTGGCGCTATGGCAGCGTGGTGCGCTCCTGGCTGCTCGACCTGATTGCCGATGCGCTGGGCAAGAACCCCAACCTGGAGGGAATCGCGCCGTACGTAGCCGACTCCGGGGAGGGCCGCTGGACGGCCAAAGAGGCCATCGACCTGGGTGTCGCCATGCCGGTCATCTCCCTGGCGCTGGAACGCCGCTTTCTGACCCATGACGCCGAGCGCTTCGCCGACCGCCTGCTGGCGGTCACCCGCCAGGAATTCGGCGGCCACGCCGTCAAGACCGAAGCGGGAAGGGCGCGCGGGTGAGCGTTCGCGCGTTGTTCTTCGACGTGGGCGGGGTGCTGGGCACCAACGGCTGGGACCGGGCCGCCCGGCGCCGCGCCGCCGCGGAGTTCCACCTGGACTGGGAGGAGCTCGAGGAGCGCCACGAGCTGCTGGCCGCGGATTTCGACAACGGCCGCATCACCCTGGACCAGTACCTGGAGCGCATCGTCCTTTACTGCCAGCGGCCCTTTTCGCGCGAGGCATTCCGCGAGTTCATGTACGCGCAGTCGCAGCCCAATCCCGGCAGCCTGGCTATCGTGGCGGAACTCGCGCGCTCCGGCCGCTACTTGCTGGCGACGCTGAACAACGAATCCGCGGAGCTGCACCGCTACCGCATCGAGCGCTTTGGGTTGCGCGGCCTGTTCACGGTGTTCTTTACCTCCTGCTACCTGGGTGTGCGCAAGCCGGACGAGAAGATTTACCGGCTGGCCATGGCGCTCACACAGCGTGAGCCGGAGGAGTGCCTCTTCGTGGACGACCGCGCCCTGAATGTGGAATCCGCCGCCCGGCTGGGCATTCCCGCCATCCGCTTCCAGTCCGCCGGGCAGCTTCGCGAGGAACTCGAGCGTCGCGGCGTTTTACCGTAGAGGGATGCCGGCGCGCATCCGCATCAGCCGCTTTCGCCTCGCCCAACTCCCCCGCATCCTGGCCATCGAAAATGCCGCCTTCCCGCGCGAGGCCTACAACCGGCAGATGTTCCTGGAACTGCATCGCGATTGCAGTCCTCTGTTTTACATCGCGCGTTATGGGCATGCCATCGCCGGATACATGGTGACCTGCACTGCCGGGAGCCACGCGGAGATCGTCTCCATTGCCGTCCATCCGCAGTTCCGGCAGCGCGGCTTGGGAGCCGCCCTGATGCGGCACACTTTGCGGCGCCTGAAACCAGCCGGCATCACGCAGGTGGACCTGATGGTCCGGACCACCAACGCCGCGGCCATCGCCTTCTATCGCCGATTCGGCTTCCGGCGCGCCCGCTGCGTGGCCGGCTACTACGATGACGGCGCAGACGGGATACTCTACCGGCTGCGGCTGCACTAGACTGGTTGTGGTTGACCGATGCCCCCGATTCTGCTGTGGCTGGCTTTTGCCGGCGCCCCGGATTTCCGCACATTCGTCGCGCGCGTGGAGCCGATCTTCGTGAAGCCCCGCGAGGGCAGCGCGCGCTGTTACGATTGCCACTCGCGTGAGAGCAACAAGGCTGCGTTTCATTTGGCGCCATTGGGGCCGGACGGCAAATGGAGCACCGCGCAGTCCCGCGCCAACTACGAGAACGTGCTGCGCCTGATCACCCCTGGCGAGCCGCTGAAGAGCCGTTTGTTGACCCACCCCCTGGCGGCCGATGCCGGGGGCGACGAATTCCACACCGGCGGCAAGTTCTGGGCCTCGCAGGAGGACCCCGAATGGAAGCTCCTGTCGGATTGGGTGCGCGGCCGGCCCTCGAAGTAGCGGCCGGCCCTAGAAAGTGAACCGGAGCGCGGCTTCGAGCGACCTTGCGCCGCCGGTCTGAAACAGGGGCGCCAGGCCGCTTGCCGGACTGCCGGTTCCCAGCATCAGGTTCAGCATGGAAGGCGCGCTGCCAAACAGGGGACTGGCCAGGTACCGCACCGGGTCCGCGAAATTCGGATGGTTCAGCGCGTTGAACGCTTCCAGCCGGAACTCGAGCCGGCGCTCGGCGCGGAGGGTGAAATCCCTGCGCAGAGCCAGATCGAGCTGCGACATGCCGAAACCGCTGAGAGCGTTGCGCCCCAGGCTGCCCTGCGTCAGGCCCGGCGTGGTTTCGAAAGCGGCGCGGTTCAAACGCCGGCCGCCCGGGGCGGCGCCGTCGGCGATCCAAACCGGCTGCCCGCCCACCAGGTCCGGGCGTGCGGCGTTGGCAAACGCGATGCCCATGGCCTGATCGCTGTTCAGCACGGTGATGGGGAAACCCGTGCGGGTGTGCAGGATGCCGTCCAGCGCCCAGCCGCGCAGCCATGCGGCCCCCCGTCCGGCCGATCCCAGCGGTGGCAATTCCCAGGTGAAGGCCGCCGTGAAGGCATGGCGAGCATCGAAGTCGGAGGAGGCGCGGTCCTGCCCCAGGCTGACCGCCGGCCCCGCCCAGTAGAAGGCGGTGTCGGTGGAGCTGTTATCGAGCGAATGCGACCAGGTATACGCCACCAGGCCTTGCAGCCGCCGCGCCAGGCGCCGCCGGTACTGCATCTCGAGCCCGTTATAGCCTGACGCGCCGTGGTTGGTGGCCAGCGCCACCCAGCTCACCGCACTGCTTCCCGGGCCTCCCATTTCCCGCCGGATCAGGCGCCGGCCCTGCGAGCCCACGTATCCCACCGTCACCGCGTCGTGATCGCCAAAGGCGTGCTCTACCGAGGCGCTGTATTGTGCCACTACCGGCATGCGCAGGTTCGGCACGAAGCCGTAGCTCAGCAGCATGGAAAACGGCGCGTACCGGTCGTTGCCGAACTGGCGCACGCCCAGCGGGCCGCCGTTGATCACATCCGTGGCGATGCTCAGGCTAGAGTCGTAATAAAGGCCGCCGCCGATCCGCACCACCGTGCGGTTGCTGTGCGACGGCTGGAAGGCCAGGCCCAGCCGGGGCGCGAAGTTCGAAAAGCGCTGCGGCCAGATGGGGCCGCTCGTGCGCACCACCGTGCCCTGCACCGGGTCCAGCGAGTAGGAAGGCAGGTTGTAGGCCGGCGGAGGGCTGTACTCCCAACGCAGTCCGTAGGTCAGCGTGAAGCGGGAAGCGATGCGCCAGGTGTCCTGCGCGAACAGGGACAGCTCGCGTACTACCACAGAGTCGTATTCCGGCGGGGAACTGGCGATCCACAGGTTGTGGTTCGAGACGAAATCGTCCAGGTTGTCCGCGATCACGCTCAGCGTGCCCGTGGCATCGTGGCGGTCGGGCGCCAGGCGGCGGTAGTCGAACCCCGCGCGGAGGCTATGCGCCCCGCGGTTCCGGCTGGCAGTCCCGGTCACGTTCCACTGGGTTTGCTGCCGGTCGCCCTCGCGGCCCGAGATGATCTCCCCGACCCCGGAAATCGAGAAGCGCAACAGCCGGTCACACAGGCCGGGCACGCGCACCAGGTAGAGCGTCGTGGGCTCCAGGCTGCAGCCCGCCGCCGTGTCGTCCATGGTCTTCCAGAATGTGTGCACCGCCGACACCGAGCCGTTGGTGCGCAGGTCCACGACCAGGTCTGAGGGGGCGCGCAAGTTCAGACCGGCGGTGAGACTTTTCGCCCGCAGGTTCAGTTGACTGATCTCGGTGGCGCCGAACTCGTTGAACGACGGCGAATCATTGTAGCGCGCAAACAGCGTCAGACGGGAGGAGATCGCATGGTCCAGCCGGAGACTCCCCACGTCCAGGCGTGAGGGCCGGTTGTTCCGCCCGATCCACGCCGCCAAGCCATTGCCCAGGTCCCCTCCGTTGGCCACGGGGAAAAAATTCAGCGCTGGCTGCATGGCTGCCGGCGCCTCTGCCCGTGCCTCCGCGGAGGGCACCGCGGTCTCCCAGGCAAAAGGCTGGCGCAGCCGGATCCCTTCATAAGAGAGAAAGAAGAACGTGCGGTCGCGCCGGATGGGACCACCCAGGCTGGCGGCGAAGTCATTCAGACGCAGAGCCGCCCTTCCCTCGCCGTTCTGATTGGCGAACCAGTCGTTGGCCGCCATGTCTTCGTGCCGGAAGGCGTAAACCAGCGAACCGTGTAGGTTGTTGGAGCCCGAGCGGCTCACGAGAGCTACTTGCGCGCCCGGCAGCTTGCCGAACTCCGGCCTGGCCGTGGCCGTCTCGATGCGGAATTCATCCAGCGCTTCGAGCGGTATCAGGCTGTGCAGGCTGCCCAGAGCCGACATGCCGGGCAGCGTCCCGCCGGTGGCCTGAGCCGGAAGGCCGCCCGCGCTCACGCCCGTGTTGGCGCTCAGCCCGTCGATGGTGAAATAGTTGCTGTTGGGCCGTTGTCCGCTGGCCGTGAACTGCCCCGCTTCTCCGCGGGTGGCGGGGGTCACCAGGGTTCCCGGCGCCAGGTCCATGAGCGCCAGCAGGTTGTGGCCGCTCAATGGAAGGCGCTCGATCCGGTCGCGGCCGATCACGGTGCTCACCGCGGCATCCTGCGAATTTGAGCCCGGGGCCGTGCCCTCCACCGTGATGGTCTCCCGCACGCTGCCGATGGAAAGCAGGAAATCCGCCTCTGCCGGTCTGCCCAATTCCAGCTTCACGCCGAAGCGGATCATGGTGCGGAACCCTTCTTTGCGCACCGTGATTTTGTAGACTCCCGGGTCGAGCGAGGCCACCACGTAGCCGCCATCCGGCTGCGATCGCACCTCCCGGCGGAAGCCGGAGTCCTCGTTCAGCACGGTCACCTGGGCTTCCGGAACGGCCGCGCGCGAAGGGTCCAGGATCACTCCGGAGACGTAGGAGAACGGCTGGGCCCGCACCGGCGCCGCGCCTGCCACACAGAACAGCAAGAGAGGCAGCACGCGGCGCGGATGCTTCATTCGACCGTTCTCCCACCCGGCTGCGAGAGCAGACGCTCGTAGGCTTCGGCGCCGGCCCGCAACTGCGTCAGGCTCTCCAGCAGCTCCGCGGGCAGCCGGGCCTCGGGCACCGGCGGCGGCGCCGCGGCGAACAGGGCTGCCAGTAGGGTCTCGGTGTGCCGCGCCTCCCGGAACAGCTCCTCGGTGGCCGGCTGCCAGGCGCCTGCGGAAAGGGCGGAGCGCGCGGCGGTGGCCGCCGGCCCGGCCAGCGGTGACAGCACCGGGTTCAGCAGGCGCTGCAACTCGACTGTCTGGCGTGCGAGCACGCCGGTGTGCTCCTGCACCATCTGGCGCAGCAACTCCTGGTCCTGGCTGCTCAGCCCGGCCGCCGCATCGGAGGGAAAGCGATCCGCCAGGCGGCGCAGAGCGTAGATCCGGGACATTACCGCATCGCTCATGTCCAGCGCCTGGCCGGCCAGTTGCTCGAAAAACGCCCGCCCGCCGAGCTGCTCCTCCATGCGGGCCTGTAAGCCGGGGGCTTCCGCTCTTACTGCCTCAGCGCCGCCGGGCCGCGCCGGCGGCGCGCCTGCCGCGGGTTCGGCGAACCGGATCACGACCCTGGGCATCGCGGCCAGCGCTTCCTGAATGCGCTGCTGCCGTTCGGCGCCTACCCCCACGCCGCTGACCAGGATCTGGCTGCCGCTGCGCCGCACCTCTATAGGATCGCCCAAATCGGCCCCCACCTGGTGTAGGGCCGCCAGCACCCGCAGTTCGTCGCCCACAGTGGCGGGCGGCTTGGCGGCCGGTGCCGCTGCGGCTGGATGCGGGGCCGGCGGCAGCGTGGGAGCGATGCGCTCCTCCCGGTTGACCTCGCCGGCGATCTCCGCGGCGGCGCCCTCGTCCAGCACGGTGATCTCCACCCATTCCCGATTGCGGAACTCCAGCCGCTCTTCCACCGGGCGATAATCCCGTGCGTCCAGGCGCAGCACAGCCTCCTGCAAAACTCCCGACTGTGTGGTGGTCCGGATGCGGTATCCGCCCGGCCTGCCGCTGATGGAGGTGACCTCGTCGCGGCGGTCCGCCAGTTGCTCTCGCCACGCCGCATACGAGCGCGCGCTGAGCGGGTCCTCCCAACTGTAGTGCGCCGCAGCGAACAGCGCCTCGAGCGGCGCGGCCCCGGCTTCCTGCGGGACGCTCCCGGCGCGGGCTCCGATCACCCGCGTGAGGCGCTGCTGCCGCGTGCGAATCTGGATGCGCCGCGGACCCTCGCGGCGCGCTTCCGCCGCCACCGCCTTGCGCAGCAGCGCGGCGGCCCGCACCGAGGGCGCGTTCTGAAACTGGTAGATTATCGCCGCGACCAGCGCCAGGGCCACGGCCGCCGGAGCCCAGCGCCGGGCCGGCCCGGCCAGCCGCGCCACCGCTTGCGCCATGCGCCGCGCCAAAGAAACCGGCTCCAGCGCGGCATCTGCTTCCGCCATGCGCCGGCGCAAATCCGCCCAGGGCGCCGGCGGGGGCGGCAGATGCGCCTGCCACACATCCTTCCGATACCGCACGCACTCGCCCGCCACCCGTTGGATCTCCTCGATCTCCAGGCGGCATTGCCAGCAGGCCTCCAGGTGCTCCCGGACCCGGCCGGCGGCACGCGACCCCAGTTCCCCATCCGCGTACCGCAACAACTGTTCGCCTTCGGGGTGGCGCATTTCCAGACTACGCATGATTCACCTTCCTCAGCCTCACCAGCGCGCGGCGCAGAAACTCGCCCACCGCCGACGGGCTGATCCCCAAAATGGTGCCGATCTCGGGGTATCGCAGGCCTTCCAGGCGCAGATGCAGACACCTCCGCTGCTGCTCCGACAATCCCTCCACGCCTCGGTGGAACCGCAGCATCCGTTCCCTCTCCAGCAGGTTTTCCTCCGGATTCAACTCACTGCCGGCCAGTTTGCCTTCCAGATCCGGGTCGAAAGGCGCCTGGTTGCTCTCCCGCGCCCGGATCTTCAGCCCCAGGTTGTGGGCCACCCGGAAGATCCACGCCCGGCAGTTCTGAATGTCTTCGCCTTTCCGCAGCGTGACGTACAGGCGCAGAAAGACCTCCTGCGTAGCCTCCTGCGCCTGCGCGGGGTACAAGCCCAGCGTCAGCAGGTAGCGGTACACGTCTTCGCGCGCCTCTTCGAACAACTGCGCCACGCGGTCCCGCAAGCTCATCGCGGCGCGTTCTTCGCGGAGCATGCGCGCCAGTTCCTCAGAAAGCGGATAGGACGACATCGTTCTACGGCTTCCCGCCCGGACGGGCTGTGCCCATCATAAGACACCCAAGCTAAGACCCCGCTGGCCGCTCCGGCAACTACACTCGCGGAAATTTCCCGGCGGGTGTAGTGGAAGCGGCTCCCTCACCGGTCTTCGAAACGATGCCCTCTCCACCCTTGGTGTCCGTCACCGTGGTTACGCACAACAGCGGCCGGGTTGTCGGTCCGTGCCTGGAATCGGTCTTTCGCCAGCAGGGTGTTCGGGTGGAGGTCATTGTGGTGGACAACGCCTCGGCGGACGACACCCCGGACCTGCTGGCGCGCTACCGAGGCCGCCTGCGCCTGCTTCGAAACACCCGCAATCTGGGCTTCGCGGCGGCGCAGAACCAGGCCATCGCGCAGGCCGCCGGCGAGTGGGTGCTGACGCTGAATCCAGACGTGCTGCTGCTGCCCCGCTTCCTGGATCATCTGGTAGCGGCCGCCCGGCTGGATCCGTCCGCCGGATCTGCCTGCGGCAAGCTTTTGGCCATCGGCCCCGGGTTCCAGCCTCTCGAAGAGCCGCTCCTGGATTCCACCGGCATCTATTTCACTCCTTCCCTGCGCCACTTCGACCGTGGCTGGCACGAGCCGGACGACGGGCGATTCGATCACCGGGAATATGTCTTCGGCGCCAGCGCGGCCGCGGCTCTGTACCGCCGCGCCATGATTGCGGACGTCTCCGACGGCGCGGACTTCTTCGATCCGGACTTCTTCGCCTATCGCGAGGACGCCGACCTGGCCTGGCGCGCCCAGTTGCTGGGCTGGCGCTGCCTCTACGTTCCGGAAGCCGCCGCCTATCATGTGCGACGTGTGGTTCCGGGCAACCGGCGCGCCGTGCCTGCGGTCCTGAACATGCACTCCGTCAAGAACCGCTTCCTGATGCGCATCAAGAACATGACCCCCGGCGTCTACCGCCGCTGCTGGCTGCCTGCCACGCTGCGCGATTGCGTGGTGGTGGGCGGTTGCCTGCTCTGGGAGCAGACTTCACTGGCGGCCTTTTGGCGCGTGGCCCGCTGCCTGCCGGCCGCCCTCGAAAAGCGCCGCCGCATCATGCAACGCCGCCGGGTCCCGGACGCAGCGATCGCGCCCTGGTTCGCCGCCGAGACACCGCTCCCCCCTGGTGTTGGCAGCGGGTTGCCGAGCCGCGACCGTGAGGGAGCGGTGGAGACGGCCGGCTAGGCGCCCTGCCCGGTCACTTCCGGTACGCGTTCCCGCAATGCCGCCTGGGCTTCCTCGAACACCTGGCTGAAGAACCGGCGCGAGGTGGGCGAGCAGCCGATGTGCAGGATGCGGCTGTTCTCCGGCTCTTCAATAAAGCCCAGGTTGCCGCTCCAGCCCAGGTCGTCCAGCACGAAACGCAGGCACTCGCGCTCGGCGGCAGGCACGCCTTCCAACGTAAGATCGATCACCTGGCCGGTGCTATGCTCGTCCAGTCCGTTGCGTGGCCCCCCACGGTGCCACAGCGCGGCTACCGGGAGCGGCACAAACGCCTCTCCCTCGGGATGCGCGGTATCATACAGGCGGCGCGTTTCATAGGCGATATAGACGAGCGTGCCGAGGGCCGCCGGTGAAGCCATGGCCGGCTCCCCCGGCGGCGGGCGGAAACCCAGAAACTCAGGTGCATCCGGGGCGCTCGCCAGCGCCCTGCCTGCGGCGGCTGTTTCCAGGTCTGCGGGTGTCAGCCATACGGAGAGCCGGTCCGGCGCGCGCTGCGACGGGTTGGAGCGAAAGCGGTACTCTTCGGCCAGCGCACGGAACGCCCGGGGGTCCTCTTTGTAGAGCGCCAGCAACTGCTGGGCGCGCATGACCCGGAACCAGTAAGTGGGCGAGTAGTCCCGTTCCATCTGCCGCCGGATCTCGTCGTAAAGCTCCCGGTGGAATGCGGGGCTGCACGAAAAGAACATCCGGGCCACGCTCATGGGCGCGGCTGGGGAGTCTGCGGCCTGCCCGGCCAGTTGGCGAAATTCCGCCACGCAGCCTTCCCCGCAATGGTAGGCGAACACGGCCCAGTCGCGGCCGCCGAAGTGCTCCTCCATCCGCGCCAGGTACTTGGCCGCTGCCGGCAGGGCTCGCTCCGGCACCAGACGGTCGTCCCGCACGATAGCTTCGTAGCGTTCCTTGCGGCGGTACTTCACGTACACCAGCTTGCCGCGCTTGTTGCGCACCTGCTTGCGCGTCACGGTCACCCGGTAGCGGCGCGCGTGCACCACCTTCAGCCCGATCCTCCGGGCGGTCGCCTCGGAGATTTGCATAATGCCTTTAGGACCGGCCGGGCTGACTGCTTTCGCGTCACCCCAGCTCTCCAGGTACGCAATCGCCGCCAGCAGGGAAACCGGCAGACCGCTCTTGCGCGCGGCGTCCTGGAAGAGGCGCTGCATGCGCGGGCTGGTGATCCGCTGGGCGCCGGCCAGCGCCTGCGGGTCGCGCATGATGGCGAAGGTCTGCGACTGGATCATCTGCTCCACGCGCTCGGCCAGCGCGCTGTCACTGATCCCCTCCCTCGCCACACCGATGCCCGGCAGAGTCTGGCTGGGTACAAACCGGGCGGAGGATACCGCAAGGCCGGGGGCGCTCCCGAGCACCGCCAGGAGCGCGCTGGCTAGGGAAGGGCGCAGGCGTGAGCGCATCTCTACTACTCACCTTACCCGAATTTGTCCGGGTTGTCGCTCGCACCAGCCGGGAACTGCCTGGTCCTACCGCGCCGCCCGCCGCTCCGCTCCCGCCGCCGGCGCCAGCGCGGCCACGGCCCACGCCGTCGCGCTGGCCGAAATCCACTGGTCGTGCTCGTAGGGGAACCCGCTCTGGAAATACGGCTGGAACTTCGGCGCGCGGCTGCGCACGTACCAGGAACCATCCGGAAACTGCGTGCGCCGCAGGAACCCCACGCCGCGCCGGTATACCGCATCCGCCGGGCTCGCCGTGCCGCTCTCGTGCAGCGCATAGAGCGCCTCCCCGGTGGCGAAGGCGTCGCTCGAGAGGTTGGCATTCTGCGCCCAGCCCCCGTCGGCCCGCTGTTCTGCCTTGAGCGCCTCGGCGGCCCGCCGCACTTTCGCGCGGTCCACGCCCGCCCAGTGCAACCCGGCCAGGTACATTGCCCGCTCGTCCGTGGTCGCTGGCTCGGACTCGAGCAGCCACGCCGTGGCGCGCGCCAGCCGCCGGTCGAACTCGGCCTTGCGTCCCGGCGGCCCGTAGATCTTCAGCCCGCGAATCGCCAGCGCCGTGCGGCTGATGTGGCTCTCCTCCATCGGCGCGCGTGAAATTCCTCCCAGGTACCAGCTTCCGTCGGCCCGCTGTTCGGCGGCGATCTCCGCTGCCATGGCGTCGGTCACTTCGTCCGGCGGTGCGCCCTCCGCGGCCAGGCCCAGGAGCGCGAAGATCAGTTGGTCCGCTCCGCCGCCGAACGAGATGCGCTCGAGCAGCATTTCCCGGAAGCCGGTCCACTGGGCCTTCACAGTCTTCTGACTCTCCTGCGCGGTCGCCTCGTCCACGGGAATCCCGCTGGCGCGCGCCGCGCCCACGGCGACCGCGCTCATGTTCTGGTGATGGCAGGCGGCGCAGCCGCCCTGCCGGAAGAACTCCGCGGCGGAGCGCTGCAACAGCGGCACGCTGCGCATGACGGCCGTTCGCGCATCCCGCGGCTCCGGGCCGTCTCCGCGCTGCGGCGGCGCGTATGCGAGAGCCTCTTTGGCGCCGGCGGCCTGGAGCATTGCAACGACACGTCTGCTGCCGAACTTTCGGGCCCAGTCCAGCGCCGTCTCCCCAGCGTCGCTCCGGCCATTCGCCTCCGCGCCCGCATCCAGCAGCAGCCGTACCACCCGCGGATCCTGCCTTTCCGATGCCACCGCCAGCATCAGGGGCGTCATCCCCCGGACATCCAGCGCGTTCACCTTCGCCCCCGCCGCGAGCAGCGTCCGTATCAGTTCCGGGGATCCAAACGGCGCCGCCAGGTGCAGCGCCGTCAGCTTCGTCAAGGCGATCGGCCCGTTTTTGACTTTGCCGCCGAACCGGTTGGCCGCGTTCACGTCCGCTCCCTTGGCCAGCAGTAGTTTTACCGCCTCCAGGTCACAGTTGCCCGCCGCCGACATGAGCGCCGTGTTGCCGCCCTCGTCCGCCGAGTTGGCGTCCAGACCCTTTTCGAGCAGCAGTCGCACGGTCTCCGGATCGCCGGCGTCCGCCGCCGTGAGCAGGGCGCTATTGCCGTGCGTGTCTTTGGCTTGGGGATCCGCCCCTTTGGCCAGCAGCAGCCGTACTGTCTCCGATGCGCCCGCAATCGCTGCGGCCGACATCAGCGGCGTGCGCCCCAGTTTAGAACGCGCGTTGACGTCCGCGCCGCGGTCCACCAGCAGCCGCACTTTCGCCGGATCCGCCGCCCCCCAGATCAGAGCCGTGGCCTCCAGTTGGCTTTTGGCGTTGACGTCGGCCCCGGCGTCCAGCAGCAGCTTCATCGCCTCCGGGCTGCCGAAAGCCGCGGCGTGCATCAGCAGCGTGGCTCCGCGCCGATCACGCCGGTTCACGTCCAGGCCCTTTGCCATCTGAGATTTCAGCGAGGGAAGATCGTTGTTGCGAATGGCCAGGAACGGATCGTCCCCGGCGTTCGCGCAAAAGGGCAGAAACAGCGCTGCCGCTGCCGCCAGTTCCCGGACCGACATACTTCACCCCTCCTGAGGTGCCGCAATCATAAGGGATCGCCGCTTCCCGGTCAACGGAAAACTGCTAGAATTCCCTCGAATGAGCGCCCAGGACTCCCAGAACAGCTTCCCCAGAATCCATAACGCCATGTGGCCCGGATTGGTAGGCAAGGGGCCGGATTCGGAACCCCCCATCGACCTGGACACCATGCTGCGCCTGACCGCCGCCGCCGAGGTCAACGGCGTGAAGTTCGACGGTGTGGACCTCTTCCTCTTTGACCCGCACATCAGCATCGATTCCACGCCCGACGACCTGAAACGCCTGGCCGACAAGGTGCGTGCGCTCGGCCTGGTGGTGGGCTCAGTCGTGGCGCCCGTCTGGCCGCCCACCGGCGGCGGTTCCGCCATGGGAAGCGCGGCCGAGCGCGCCCGCTTCGTCGAGCAGGTCCACAAGGCCTGCCACATCGCCCGTACGCTGCGCGAACTGGGCATCCGCCCCTACGGCGTGGTGCGCATCGATTCCGCCGCGAGCCCCGCGGACTGGGCCCAGGATCCCGAAGGCAACACCCGCCGCATCGCCGAAACCTTCCGCGAAGCCTGTGCGGTCGCCGAAGATCACGGCGAGCGTCTGGCCGCCGAAGGCGAAATTTGCTGGGGCGGCATGCATAGCTGGCGCGCCATGGTGCGCCTGCTCGAACTGGTAAACCGTCCGAAGACCCTCGGTTTCCAGGCCGACATGGCCCACACCCTGCTCTTCACGCTGGGCTATAACGCGCCCGAGGACCGCATTCTGCCGCCGGACTTCGTCTGGGGCCAGGGCGGCGGACTCGACGCCGCGCTGCGCACTCTGACCGCCGCCCTGCGCCCCTGGACCATCGACTTCCATGTGGCCCAGAACGACGCCACCGTGAAAGGCTCCGGCTCGCACGACAAAACCGGCCACCACTGCCTGCCTCACGATCCCAACGGCAAGCTTGATATCGTCCGCCACGCCGGCCTCTGGATCCGCGGCGAAGACGGGCAGCCCACCCGCGCCTTCCGGCACATCTGCTGGGACGGCTGCATGTTCCCCAATGCCGTGATGATGAACCAGCAGACCTGGAACGACATTCTCTCCGTCATGATCGCCGTGCGCGCGGCCCACGGGTGGAACGAATAGGTATGAGCACAAAACCATTGCATGTCGGGCTGGTGGGCTATGGCTTCATGGGCCGCACCCACTCCAACGCCTTCGCCCAGGTCAACCATTTCTTCCCGCTGGATTACCAGCCCGTCCTCAAAGCCGTGTGCGGCCGTGATGCCGCCAGGACCGCGGCCTTCGCCGCGCAGTGGGGCTACGAATCGGTGGAATCCGACTGGCGCCGCCTGGTCGAGCGCCGGGATATCGACCTGATCGATATCGCCAGCCCCAACGATACGCACGCCGAAATCGCCATTGCCGCGGCCCAGGCGGGCAAAATGGTCCTGTGCGAAAAGCCGCTGGGTAGAAACGCGGCGGAATCCGTGCGGATGGCCGCCGCCGTGGAGCAGGCCGGCGTGCCCAACATGGTCTGGTATAACTATCGCCGCGTCCCGGCCGTGATGCTTGCCAAGCAACTGATCGACCAGGGGCGGCTGGGGCAGATCTTCCATTACCGCGCCAAGTTCCTCCAGGACTGGACCATCTCCCGCGATCTGCCCCAGGGTGGCGCGGCCCTCTGGCGCCTGGACGTCAGCGTGGCCGGCAGCGGCGTCACCGGCGACCTGCTGGCCCACTGCATCGATACCGCCATGTGGCTGAACGGCTCCATCGATCAGGTCACCGCCATGACCGAGACTTTCATCAAGGAGCGCAAACACAACCTAACCGGCAAGGTGGAAAAGGTCGGCATCGACGATGCCAGCGCCTTCCTCGCCCGCTTCGCCAACGGCTCCCTCGCCATCTTCGAGGCCACGCGCTACGCCCGCGGCCACAAGGCCCTCTACACCCTGGAAATCAACGGCGAGCACGCCTCCATCTTCTGGGACCTGCACGACCTGCACCGCCTGCAATACTTCGATCACCGCGACGAAGGCCCGCTGCGCGGCTGGCGCTCCATCCACATCACCGACGGAGACCATCCCTACATGCAGCACTGGTGGGTACCGGGCCTGCAAATCGGCTACGAGCACACCTTCATCCACCAGGTGGCCGATTTCCTGGAGGGTCTGGCCTCCGGCAAAGCGCCGGGCCCGTCGTTCCGCGACGGTCTGGCCACGGATCACGTCACCGACGCGGTGCTCAAATCCGCGCAATCCGGCCGTTGGGAACCGGTGGCGCGGGCATAATCAAGCGCGATGAGCACGTTTCGAATCGCACTCGCCAACCTCCGCTTTCCCGCGGCTCCCGAGGAGTCCGTCGCGCTGGCCGGGCAAGCCGTCGCGCAAGCGTCCCGCGAAGGCGCCGGTATTGTCTGCTTTCCGGAATGCTTCATTCCTGGCTACCGCATAGCCACAAAGCCGGTGCCGCCGCCGGATCCCGCCTTCCTCGAGCGTGCCTGGTCCGCCATGGCGGCGGCCGCCGCGAAGGCCGGCGTGGCCGTGGTTCTCGGCACTGAGCGCGTCGTGGACGGCGGTCTGCGCATCTCCGCCCTGGTCATCAACGCCGATGGAACCATCGCCGGTTTCCAGGATAAAGTCCAGCTCGATCCCTCCGAGGATGGCCTCTATGCGCCCGGTTCCGGGAGGCAGGTTTTCCAAACCGGTCCGCTGAGGTTTGGTGTCGTGATCTGCCATGAAGGCTGGCGCTATCCGGAGACGGTCCGCTGGGCTGTCCGGCGCGGCGCCCAGGTCGTGTTTCACCCGCATGTTCACGAACCCGAGCCCGGCGGTTACCGGCCTTCGACCTTCGCCGATCCCGCCAACTCCTTCCATGAGAAAGCCGCCTTGTGCCGCGCCGCCGAGAACACCTGCTGGTTCGCCAGCGTGAACGTGGCCAGCCCGGGCTCGCCCACTACATCAGCAGTCGTGCGGCCCGATGGGACCGTGCTCAGCTACCAGCCGTACGGGAAGGAAGGGCTGCTCGTCGCGGATATCGACCTCGCCGCAGCCACGGGGCTTCTTGCGGCGCGCTGCAAATACGCCTAGTAGCTGAGCTTCAGGGCGAACTGAAGCAGCCGCGGCGAGGCCGCCGAAAGAATCTGGCCGAAGTTCGGCGAGTTCAGATCCGCGACCGGAAGTCCGAAATTGGCGTGGTTCGGCGTGTTGAAGGACTCGGCGCGGAACTGCAGCCGCACGCTTTCCGTCAGCCGGAAATTGCGCGTCAGGGAAGCATCCAGATCGGTGAACGCCGGGCCGCGGGCAATGTTGCGGCCGGCGTTGCCGAACTGGCCGGCCTGCGTCACCGGGTTGAGCCGCTGGAATGCCGCGGGACTGATCCATTGCTGGACCGAGTGTGGGCCGGCGTTCGGATCGCCTACCAGGTTCGGCCGGCTGGCCGGATAGCCGGAAATCGGCGGGCTGTTGGCCTGGAGGGAAACGTTGGTCGAATCGTAGACCGTGAACGGCGTGGGCGAATTGTGGCTGGCAATCACATTGATCTGCCAGCCGCCGAAGATCCTGCGGACTGCCGCGGGCGCGGCCTTCGGCACGCGCGGCTCCCAGGATCCGCTGGCCACCAGCCGGTGTCTCGCGTCGAACAGCGACGGGCCATGCTCGGCGGCCAGGTCGAAGGGGTTTTGCGCCAGGTCGTTGGCGCCCGCCAGCGGCTGCGAGGAAGCGCCGGCGAGGTTCATCGACGAGAGATAGTCAAGCGATTTCGAAAACCAGTAGGAAACGTTGAATCCCAGCCCGGCCGCGTAGCGCCGGGACAGGCTCACCTGGCCGGCCTCATACGTCGAGTTGGTGATGTTGGCAAGCTCCGCGATCGTGGAGAAGGTGCAGGGCCCTCCCTTCGGCGGACACCCCGCGTAGATGCGCCGTTGATCGGCATTCTGGGCGGTGGCGCCGGGTCCGTAGACTGCCGGGTTGGCCTCGATGTTGCGCGGCAGGTGCGTGCCCTTCGATCCGGCGTAGCGCGCCTCGATCAGGTACTGTCTGAAGAGCGAGTGCTGGATGCCGAAATTCCAGTTCTGAACGTAAGGCGCGCGGGCCCTGGGGTCGATGCCGAACACCGTGGAGGGCGAGACAAACGTATTCGGCGCGGGAACTGTGTGTCCGAGATACGGGCTTGCGAAGTTGAGCCCCGCGCCGCTGAACTGGTTGAACTGGGCCGCCGGCAACGCGCTGATGGGCACCTGAGAAGCCGTGCCCGGGCCGTTCTGAAACTGGTCGTAGAAAACGCCGTAGGCCGAGCGGATAGCCCATGCGCCATCGCCCCGGGGATCCCACGCAAACCCGATGCGGGGCATGAAGGCGTTGTCCCCCGGCGCGATGCCCTTCGCAATCCCCGGATCCCCCGGAAACAGCAGGCCGGTGGGCGCATTCGGATACACCTTGGATGGCTCGCCCGGTACGAACGCGTTCAGCCGGTCTTGGATCTCAGTGATGGGATTGACCCGCTCGAAGCGGAGTCCGTAGTTCAAGGTGATGCGCGGACTGATGCGCCACTCGTCCTGGGCGTAGCCGCCCAGGCCCCAATTCCTCAGGCCGCGGTGGAAGTCGCCCAGGCCCTGGTAAAAGGTGACCGGAGCCCCCAGCAGCAGGTTGGCGATGGCGTCGTTTGTCGGAAACGTGGAAGCGAAGACGAAGAAGGAGTTGGGTGCGATCCCCTGGTACATGCTCACCGGCGTGCGCACGTACTCGGCGCCAAACTTGGCGGCGTGCGCGCCGTGGATCCACGACAGGCCGTCCTGCGCCTCATAGGTGTTCTGCGAAGAATCGCGCGGTCCCGTGATCGCGCCCCCGATCGGCGAGTAACCCACGATGTTGAAGAACGGCGGACCCTGGCCGGCGGCTACGGCTGCCGGAAGGGTGAATCCCAGTGCGGCCGGCGGAGTCTGATTCAGGCGCAGGTCGAAATTGAAAAGATAATGCAGAAACGATCCGCGCAGAGAATTGGTGAGAGACGGCGAGAACACGTGCGTGTCGGACAGTTCGGCTGAGTCCGTCTTCAGGTCGTCGCGCGTCGGGAAGCCCGGCACAGGCGTGCCGCGCACGGAAACCGGGTTGAAGTCATAGCCGCCGGACCAGGAAAAGCGCGCAAACACCCGGTCCTTCGAGGAGGCGTTGAAGTCCAGCCGGCCGCCTGCCTGGTCGTAGTTGTTTGCGCCGACCACCGTGGTTCGGTAAAGGTTTGGCGACACGTTGCCCAAGGGGTAGAGCCCGAGGACCTGCCAGGCCACCGGGTTGATGGCCGGAGCCGGGATGCGGTTGTTCGGGAATGCGGCGCCGCCCGCGGCCAAGTTGAGCAGCGGACCGGTGAGGCCGGAAAAATCCCCCGCGCGCTGCTGCGCGCTCGGCACCGTCGCCGAGGTCGTCAATCCCTGGCGGTTGCGAAAACCTTCGTAATACGCGAAGAAGAAGAGCCGGTCGCGCCGGATCGGTCCGCCGGCCGTGCCGCCGAACTGATTCTGCTTCAACGGCTCCACCGCGCTGGAGAAGAAATTCCGGGTGTCCAGCTTGTCGTTGCGAACGAAGGCGTACAGACCCCCGTGGAATTCGTTGCCGCCCGAGCGTGTCACCACCGTAGTGGTGGCGCCCGCCGTGCCGCCGTACTCGGGAGGCGCCGTCTGCGTCAGAATGCGGAACTCTTCGATGGCATCCACGGGGATCTTGAGCGCATACCCCGCGTCCATCCGGTTCACGTTTTGCGCGCCGTCGATCATGTACATGTTCTGCTCGGGCCGGGCGCCGTTGACGGCGTATGTTTGTCCCTGGCGCAGCGGGCCGCCGGCCTGGATCAGTCCGCCGGTCAACGCGGCGGCGCCGGTTTGCAGCAGTCCGAGTTGCGTGAAGTTGCGGCCGTTGAGCGGCAGGTCGGTGATCTCCCGCCCCGTGACTACGCCGCCCAGCGTGTTCGTGGAAGTGTCCACCAGCGGGGCTGCTCCGCTCACCGTCACTTCGGATTGGATCGAGGCGACTTCCAGGCGCAGTTCCACCCGCGCCGTCTGGCTGACCTCGACCCGAATGGGCCCCTGCCGCAGGCTGGCGAAGTTGGGCATCTCCACTGTCAGGTTGTACTGCCCAACCGGCAGCAGCGGGATCCGAAAGAATCCGTTCGCGCCCGTGAGGGTAGTTTTGGAAAAGCCGGTGTCCAGGTTTCTAGCCGTCACGTGAGCCGCTGCCAGGCGGCTCTCCGATTGATCGGTGACCAGTCCTTCAATGGCGCCGTCGGGGTCCTGGCCCCGCGTCAGCGGAGAGACGGCCAGACACACAAAGAGCGGCACGATCGCGCAGCGTCGATTCATTTCGTTCCGAGCCTTTCGGTATTTCGTGAGCCGGGACTTACCTGGCGGCGCGGGCCGCGGGCGCACCCAAGCCCTCGCCGTTAGCTGCCATCATTCCCCTCCAGACGATCAGATAGCTTGGGCGATTCTAGCCGAACGCGGAATCCGGCTTCAATAATCGAAATGCATTAGCGACCCGCGCGACGTGTTCCCTTGTAGCACAATGCAGCGAACTGCAAACATCTCCTGTAACTCGTCGTTGAAGTGCTACGATCAATGCAGATGGAACTGGCAATCCGCATCGAGGTGCAGCAATTGCCGGAAGGGGTTTATTTGGCTACCTCCGAAGAACTGCCGGGGCTTGTGGCTCAAGGGCGAACGATTGCCGAGACTTTGGAAATCGCACGCGATGTCGCGCGCCGGCTGATCGAGGCTCGCCGCGAGCGCGAGGGCGATCTCTCGTTGCCGGCCAGTCGGCCATCGTGCCGGTTGTGTCTCGATCGTCTCTACACCCGAAACCGCTCGTCGATCTCCACCTGGTAGCCGCTGACCAGCCGGTTGGTCTCGTTAGCCATCCCCACCACGGCCATCAACTCCGCGAACATGGCGTCGCTCATGCCGGCCTTGCGCGCCGCGGCGGTGTGCGACGCGATGCAGTAGCCGCACTGGTTCGTGGCGCTCACCGCCAGGTAGATCATCTCCTTGGTCAGCGGGTCCAGCGCGCCCGGCGCCATGATCTGCTTGATGCTCTCCCAGGTGCGCCGGAGCGTCGCCGGGTCGTGCGCCAGCGCCTTCCAGAAGTTGTTGATCCAGTCTGTCTTTCGCGTGGCCATGATGTCGTCATAGACCGCCCGCACCTCTGGAGGGGCATCCGCGTATTCCACCAAACCCAAAGTCGCCATGCTTCGCATTGTATTGGCATAATCGGGGATGCGCCATGCCCGAACTGCCGGATGTGGTGGTCTACGTGGAAGCCCTCGCGGAGCGGATCCTCGGCCGCCGCCTGGAACGCGTGCGTCTGGCGAGTCCCTTCCTGCTGCGCAGCACGGAGCCGCCGCTCGCCTCGGCGCACGGCCAAACCGTTCGCGAACTGCGCCGCCTCGGCAAGCGCATTGCCATGGGCCTGGAAAACGGCCACTGGCTGGTGCTCCACCTGATGATCGCCGGCCGCCTGCACTGGCGCGCGCCGGGAGCGCGCCTGGCTGGCCGGCAATCCCTGGCGGCCTTCGATTTTGCGGAAGGCTCGCTGGTGCTCACCGAGGCCGGTTCGCAGAAACGCGCCTCCCTGCACGTGGCGGCGGGCGAAGAGGGGCTCCGCGCGCTCGATCCCGGCGGCCTCGAAATGCTGGAAGCGGATCTCGCCGCCTTCTCCGCGGCGCTCACCTCCGCCAACCACACCCTCAAGCGGGCCCTGACCGATCCGCGCCTGTTCAGTGGCATCGGCAATGCCTATTCCGACGAGATCCTGCACCGCGCGCGGCTTTCTCCCGTCGCCCTCACCCAGCGCCTCGATTCCGCGGAAATCCGGCGGCTCTACGAAGCCACGCGCGAGACTCTCCGCGAGTGGGTGGAAAAGCTGCGGGCCGAAGCGCGCGCCGGTTTCCCGGAAAAGGTGACGGCCTTCCGCGAAGGCATGGCGGTCCACGGGCGCTATGGGCAGCCCTGCCCCCGCTGCGGCGCCAAGGTGCGGCGCATCCGCTATGCCGCTAACGAGACCAACTACTGCCCGCGGTGCCAGACCGGCGGCCGGCTGCTGGCGGACCGCGCGCTCTCCCGCCTGCTGCGCGAAGACTGGCCCCGCACGCCCGAAGAACTCGACCTGCTCCTGCGTCCCGCGGGCAACTCGCGATAACCGCCCCTTACTTCTCCGGCAGCGCGAAAGCCACGTACGAGCCGCCGGAAGGCGCCCCGGATTTTCCGCCCCCCGCCGCGATCACCACGTACTGGCGCCCGTTCACCTCGTAAGTCGCCGGCGTGGCATTGCCCGCCGCCGGCAGCGTGTCCTCCCAGAGCAGTTTGCCGGTGGCCTTGTCGTAGGCGTGAAACTTGCGGTCGTGATTCGTCGCGCCGATGAACAGCACGCCGCCCGCCGTCACCAGGGGCCCGCCGTAGTTCTCCGTGCCCGTGTTGCGCATCCCCCTGGCCGCCAATTCCGGAAATTCGCCGAACGGGATCTGCCAGGCGATCTCCCCCTTGTCCAAATTGATGGCGTTCAGCGTGCCCCAGGGCGGCTTCACCGCCGGATATCCGTCCGGATCCAGGAACTTGTTGTAGCCGTCGGTGGTGTAGGGCAGGTCCATGGGGGAAGGCGCGCCCGTCTCCATGGCCGCGGCCGTGTCTTCGCCCGAAACCAGGTACCGCGTAATCGCCCGGATGGCCGGCGCCGGCAATTGCGCAAAGCCCGGCATGCGCCCGTTGCCGCTGTGGATGATGGTCGAAATCTCTCCCGCGCTGTACTTATCCCCGATGTCCACCAGCGAGGGGAACTCCGGCGGCGTGCCGCGCAGGTCGGCGCGGTGGCAACTGGCGCAGTTCCGCAGATACAGGTTGCGCCCGCGGGGCTGCTGCGCCTTGGGTTTTTCCACCAGCCGCAGGATCCAGGCCATCTCGTTGGCGTTCACGTAGAGCAGACCCGTCGCCGGGTCGAAGGCCGCGCCGCCCCATTCGCCGCCGCCGTCGAAGCCCGGGAATACCACCGATCCCTCGAAGCTCGGCGGCACGAATTGGCCCGCGCTGCGCACTTTCCGAAGGCGCTCCAGCGCCGCCTGGTGCGCTTCCGGCGTGCGGTCCGTCAGAAGGTCCTCGGTGAGCGCCTGCCGCGAAAAGGGCGGCGGCTTCAGCGGAAACGGCTGCGTTTTGGCCAGCGACTCTCCCGGCGCTTCCGACGCCGGCACCTCGCGGTATTCGATGGGGAACAGCGGTCTGCCGCTCTCCCGGTCGAAGACGAACACCACGCCGGACTTGGTGATTTGCGCCACCGCGTCCACCAGCCGCCCGCCGCGCGCCACCGTCACCAGCGCCGGCGGGGCGGGAAAGTCGCGGTCCCACACGTCGTGCTTCACGCCCTGAAAATGCCAGACGCGCTCGCCGGTCTCCGCTTTCAGCGCCAGCACGCAATTGGCGAACAGGTCGTCCCCTTTGCGATTGGCGCCGTAGAAGTCGAAGGCTGCCGACCCGGTGGAAGCAAACACCAGCCCGCGCCGCGCATCCAGGCTCATCCCCGGCCAGTTGTTCGCCCCGCCGCTGTATGTCCACGCGTCCTTCGGCCAGGTGTCGTAGCCGAACTCGCCGGGATGCGGAATGGTGTGAAAACTCCAGCGGATCTTGCCCGTGCGCACGTCGAAGGCGCGAATGTCGCCCGGCGCCGAAGGCAGCGTTTCGCTGACCAGGCTGCCCAGGATGAGCAGATCCTTGTAAATGATCCCCGGCGTGGTGGCAGTGATGAACTGCTCCTGCGGCGGCCGTCCCAGCCCCTCGCGCAGGTCGACGCGCCCCTGCCGGCCGAAACTCTCCACGGGCTTTCCGCTGCGCGCGTCCAGCGCGTACAGGAAATGACCCGACACGAAAAAGATGCGCTCTTCACCGCCCGCGCCCCACCAGGTCAGGCCGCGGTTGCGCGCCTTGCCGATCACCTTCTTGCCCTGGTTCGGATCGAAGCTCCAGCGCAGCGTGCCGCGGGCCGCGTCGAGCGCGATCACCCGCAGCTTCGGCGTGGTCGCATACAACACTCCGTTCACCACGATCGGGTTGCACTGCATCTCCGACCCCGGGAACATATCGCCCGTGTCGAAGGTCCAGGTTACCCGCAGCCTGCGCACATTCGACCGGTTGATCTGGTCCAGCCGCGAGTAGTGGATGTTCTCTGCTCCTCCGCCATACACCTGCCAGGTGTCATAGCCCGCCTTGGGAACGCTCCGCGGCCCGTGGGCCAGCATGGCCAGCGCTAACGCCAGTTTCCATCCCATGGTTTTTCGAACTCCCACTATACTGTGAATGAGTCTGGCTTCGCGTGCTGCCGCCTCCCAAATTCCTGGCTCTGCTGCTCCTGCTGCTCCCCACGCCCGAGTACTTCACCGAGGATTTCTCGCGCGGCATGGACCGCTGGTGGTCTGAAGGGGGCGAGCGCGTATGGGTCGAGCACGGCCGTCTCCGCGTCGAGGCCGACCAGCCCGGCATCCCCGGCGGAGGGGTTGCCACGGTGTGGTGCAGGATCCCCCACCCGGCGGACTTCCAACTGGATCTGGATGCGCAGGTGCTCTCCTCCTCCATCGCCGCCAATAACATCAACCTCTTTTTCTGCTATACGGATCCCTCGGGCCAGCCTCTCGAATCCACGCGCGCGGCCCGCGCCAGCGCCTCTTACGATCTCTATCACCGCCTGAACGGCTACATCATTACCTTCCTGAACGACAAGGGAACCGCGCGCACGCGCATCCGCCGCGATCCGGGATTCCATCTGCTGGCGGAGAGGTTCTCCGGCCAGTGCCTTGAGGGGCGGACTTACCACCTGCGCGTGCGCAAGCGCGGCGGCGAAATCCGCTTCCTCGTGGACGGCCGCGAGGTCCTGGCCGCCACCGACCCGCACCCTCTCGGCCAGGGGCTCCTGGGCCTGCGCACCTATCGCACGGACCTCTGGTGGGACAACATCCGCCTGCGGGAACTCGACTGAGCGCGCAGCCGTCCAATCTCTCAGCCCATGCTTTCGGCGACGGCACGCCCGGCGGCCTTGCTGCTCGCGCTCACGGCTCTGCGGGCGCAGGCGCCTTCTTTCGACACGGCCTATTCCGCGCTCGAGCGCAAGAACCCGCCCGGCGGCGTTTTCCTGCTGCGCCTCACGGCCGCCGGCCCCTTCCACGAAGGCGAACTGATTCCCATCGAGTTCACTTTCCGCGCGCCGGCGGGCGGCCGCTATAACTTTCACGGCGTGCTGCTCGATCCCGGCTCCGGCTGTGGAGACCTCGCGCACCCTTGCCATCCCATGGATATGCGCACCTTCTCCAAGGCCGACCCCATGCTGAGCCTGGACATGTCCGCCAAGCCGGTGCGGGCCGATCTCAACGGCTACGTGCCCCGCCTCAAACCCGGCCGCTACCGGGCTGCCCTGGTCGCCAGCCGGCTGATCCGGAAAGGCGGTGGACCGCTCTCCTCCGTCTGGGGCTACGCAGAGCCGGCCGAATATCTCGTCTCCAGCCGCATCGAGTTTACCGTGATCCCTGCCACGTCCGAATGGACGAAGCGCACCGTCGAGAAAGCCGTGGCAGTGCTGGAATCGCCGCTGCCCAACAGCCCCGGGGGCTACCAGGACCGTGTGACGGCCGCCCGCCGCCTGCGCTTTCTCCAGCATCCGCTCGCCTGGGAGGCCGCGATGGCGCACTATGGCGTCGAGCCCGGCAGCAACGATCTGCTCTTCGGCCTGTGGGAGGCGCCGCGCTCCGCCGAGGTCTGTGCGCTCATGCGCCGCCGTCTCGCGGAGCCCGAGCAGTATGTCACGTTCTACTACCTGACGTACCTCACGGATATCTGCTTGCGGGCGCGCCCGGACTTCGATCCGCGCCAGCGGAATGCGGAGGTGGCCGCCCGGCGCGACGCCATCCGTGAGGAAGCCGCCGCCGCGCTGGCCGCCGGCCTGGATCGCAAAACTGGGGTGCGCAAGGGCGCGGCCATCTACAGCCTGCTGGAACACCTCGAATACGTCCGGAACAACAGCAGCCATCCCGCGGATCTGCCCGCCTGGCTGCCGCAACTGCGCCGCGAAGCCGCGGCCGCCTACTTCGATCTGCCGCCCTACATGCGCGGCGGCCTGTTCTCCTCGGGCTTCTGGCCGCTGCTGCGTGGCCCCGAAATGGCCGCGCTCCTGCGGACCGTCCTGGCCGCCAAAGTTACGGACTACAACGCGGAGCAGCATTGGAACGCGGCCCTCCGCCGCCTGTTCGAGGTAGCGCCCGAAGAAGCCCGCGCGCGGATCCTGGCTGAAATGCGCAACCCGGAAACCCGCATCGACGCGGCCACCCTCGCGCTCCTGCCGCCGGAATCGGTCCCCAACATGGATGACGATCTCGTCCGGACGCTGGCCGGCGCGCAGCGCCTTCCCGGGGGCAATGCGCGCATGGCCGCGGCCATGCTGGCGCGCTATGCCTCGCCCCGCGCGCTGGGCCGCATCAAAGCCATTTTCGAGTCGCAGCAGAACCCCTGCCAGCCCGAGCTGATGGCCTATTTCCTGCGCGTGGACCCCGCCTACGCGGACGCCGTCTTCCACCGCCACTCCTGGGACATGCACGGCCCCGCGCCCTGCGCGTGGGAGTATTTCACCATTACGCCGAAGTTGCGCATGCATGCGGTCCTGGAGCGGTATCTGGCCGCCTACCTGATGCACGAAGACGTTCGCCTGAAGCAGGCCGCCGCCGAAGCATTAATGCGCTACGGCTCACCCGCGGCACAGGCGCCGCTGTGGCACGCGTACCGCTATTTTCACGACTTCTGGAAGAACCGCCGGAGCGAGATCACCCCAATGTCGGCCAACGAGATGCTGGAGTGCAGCCTGCGCAGCGCCATCGCCCGCGCGCGCAACTGGCTCGCGCGCGAGCCGGACTTGCGCCTGATCGAGTCCCTCTGCCTCACCGAGCGCTGCCTCTGGGAGACGCAGCAGGACCTCGAAGCCTGGAAGCCCCTGCGCGTGGAAGTCTGGATGGCTGCGCCGGAGGATTTCCGCGCCAACGTGGCGCAATATGGAAGCCTGGATTCGCTCGACGCGTTGCAGCGCAAACTGGCGCAGTTCCCCGCCGGGACCACCTTTCAGTTGACAATGGCGCCCCGCGACCGCCCCCTCGCCCCGGAACTGCGCCGCCGTGCGGCCGCCGCGGGACAGGTCCTCACGCCGGCCCCGGGCGCGCAATAAGTGTGCTACACGGTCGCGAAATAGGCGGCGTTCCGCTCGGCGTGCGCGGCTAGCTCCGCGGGTAACTCGTCCAACGGGTAAATCGAGGACGTGGGACACACCGGGACGCAGGCGCCGCAATCGATGCATTCCGCCGGGTTGACGAGCAAGGTCTCCGCTTCTTCAAAACCAGGCTCATCCTTTTTCGGATGAATGCAATCCACCGGACAAGCTTCGACACAGAGTTCGTCTTTAGTGCAAGTTGAGGTGATTACGTAAGCCATAACCCTTGAGAAAGAATTACCTTGCAATCGGCCTGCCAGCGTTCCGGGTCCCGAACTCCTGAAGAATCAACGCCGCGGAGAGATGCCGCGGGTCGCGGTGGGGCATTCTACGCAGTCCGGGCGGCCTGCATCCACGCTGTGGTCTCGTTCCAGGTGCGCACGCCGTTGGTGGCGCCCAGGTGTTCGACCGCCATGGCGGCTACCGCATTGGCGAAGCGCGCTGCCTCGGCCGGGCCGCCGCCGCGCTCCCGTGCCGCGAGGTAGCCTCCCACGAAGCAGTCCCCCGCGCCGGTGGTGTCCACCGCGGTCACCGCGAAGGCAGGGGAGTGAAATTCCCCCTCGGGTCCGAAGACCGCGCAGCCGGCGCGGCCCAGCTTGATCACCACCGTGCGGGCGCCCTCACGGCGTAGGCGTGCCGCCGCGGCGGCCGGGTCTGCCACGCCCGTCAGCATTCGCGCCTCGTCCTCGTTCCCAAACAGGATGTCAGTGTGCGGCAGGCAGGGCCCCAGGTCGGCCAGCCAGCGCCCTTCGGTGTCCCAGTGCGTATCCACGGAAGTACTCAGCCCCGCGGCTTTGGCCAGGCGCAGAATTTCCGGCTGGTGCGGCCGCAGCCGCGGTAGCCCAAAGGGGCTGGCCAGGTGATAGTGGCTCCGCCCGGCGAACTCGCGCCGCCAGGCCTCCGGCTCCAGGAACATCTCGGAACTAGCCCCCGGCCGCAGCAGCAGGGCCCGGTCGCCGTTAGTCCGAACCAGGGCGACGGTGGTCGTGGTGGGAGCCGCGGACCGGCCCACGCCTCCTGTGTCCACCCCGGCTCCGGCCAGCCGCTCCAGCAGGTACTCGCCGAACGCGTCGCGGCCCACCAGGCCTGCCAGGCGAACCGGCACCCCCAACTTAGCGAGCGTGTAGGACGTGCTGGCGCCGTTCCCGCCCAGGTGCTGCTCGATCGCCTCGACCCAGGTGGTCCCTCCCCAGCGAATTGTGTCCGCCGGCCGCACCAGGATGTCCAGCACCAGGTGGCCGGAGCACAGTGCGGCGCCCATGCGGGTTCAGGAATTGCCCCCCAGCAGGGCCTCCAGAAACACCCGCGGCACTGGCCAGGAACCTACCACGCGTACCTTTTCCTTGCGGAAAAGGCCGCCTGTGAGGACACCGCTCAGGTCGCGGGGGTTGGGAGTCTGCTTCTCGCGCGCGATGGTCTCCTTCAGCAGCGTGGTGGTGCGCTCCAGTTGCGCCGCCAGCGCGGCGGCGTCCTGCTCGGACTGGCAGGCGACATCCAGTCCGGCCGCGAAGCCGTCCCCCTGCGGGCCCAGGGTGAGCAACACGCTCTCCGCGTTCGCCAAAGCGGCTGCAAACAGGCGTGTACCTTCCGGCAAAGGCTGCGCGTTCTTCAGCAGCGAACCGGGCAGGTAGACCCACACGGGCTCGGGCGGCGGCTGGAGACCGGCCGGTCCGGAGTTGCTGCTTTGCAAGGCCCGCGCCGCGTCGCTCTCGGGACCCACTGCCAGACCCATCAGGTTCCGCTGCAGCGGAAAAAACGAGATCTTACGCTCCGGCGTGCTGCCGTCCAACTCGCAAAACGTGTACAGGCAGCGGCCGGCCTGCGAGGCTACATAGGACTCCAGGCGCTTCCAGTCGAAACGCCCGCGCACCACGAAGTACTTTCCGGTGGGCGCGAACGAAGCCATTACGGCGTCCAGGTCCTTGGTGTAATCAAAGTTGGTTCGGCTGACGAACGCCTGGTATTCGGGCTCGGCCGCACCGGCTTTGTCCAACAGGCGTAGAATGCCGTACTGCCGCAGGGCGGCGAAATCCGCATAAAGCACCACGGCATCGCGCGTGGGCAGCCGCGACAGCCAGTTCGGCGCGCCGCTCAGCCGCGCGCGCCGGTAATAGGAGATGCCCCAGATCGAGCCCCCGCAAACCGCCGCCAGCAGCGCGACCAGCAGCCAGAGGCGCTTCCTGTAGCTCACCAGAGCAGTATTACACAGCCGGAACGGCCGCCGCCGCGCGGGTTTCTTTCCACAGCGAGATGTAGGGCTCCAGCATCTTCATCATGCCGCGGAACTCCTCCAGGTTGAGCGACTGGGCGCCGTCGCTAAAGGCCTTCTCCGGACAGGGGTGCACTTCCAGCAGCAATCCGTCGGCGCCGATGGCCACCGCCGCGCGGGCCAGCGCCGGCACCAGGCTGCGCTTGCCGGTAGCGTGGCTGGGATCCAGGACCACCGGCAGGTGCGTCAGTTCGTTGAGCACCGGCACCGCCGCGATGTCGCAAGTGTTCCGCGTGGCCGTCTCGAAGGTGCGGATGCCGCGCTCGCACAACACTACGTTGGGATTGCCATGCGCCACCACGTACTCCGCCGACATCAGCAGTTCCTTGATGGTGGAGCTCATGCCGCGCTTCAGCAGCACCGGCCGCCCGCAGCCGCCCAGCGACTTGAGCAGCGCGAAATTCTGCATGTTGCGGGCGCCCACCTGCATCACGTCGGCGTATTCGGCCACCAGGTCTACATCCCGGTCGCTCATGATTTCCGTGACGATTCCCAATCCGGTGGCTTCTTTCGCCTTGCTCAGCAGCTTGAGGCCCTCCACTTCCAGACCCTGGAAATCGTAGGGCGACGTCCGCGGCTTGAAGGCCCCTCCGCGCAGCATCTTGGCTCCCGCCTCGGCTACCCCTTCGGCGGTCTCCATGATCTGCCGCTCCGATTCCACCGAGCACGGGCCGGCCATCACGACGAATTCGTCGCCCCCGATCTCGTTGCCGTTGATGCGCAGCACCGAGTGGTCGTTCTTGAACTCCCGGCTGACAAACTTGTAGGGGGCCGAAATCCGGACCGCGCTCTCCACCCCCGGCGTGGCTTCCAGGGATTCCAGGCAGGCGGTCACATCTCCCACCCCCACCACGCCGATCACCACCCGTTCTTCTCCCTGGATGGAGTGCACTTTGTAGCCAAACTCCCGAATGCGCTCGCATACGTGGTCGATTTGTTCCTTGGTGGCGTGAGGCCGCATGGAGATGATCATGTTCTGGCTTCCTTTCTGTGAGCCGCAAAATAAAAAACCCACTCGATTCGAGTGGGTTGGGCTCTGGTTGACTGCAAAATGTCTGCTGCTCCAACGCCACTCTACCGATCCCGGCGATACCACCGGAATCGGAAAATAAACGAGTTGGCGAAGGAGTACGGCATGTTACGTAAAAACGCAGTATATGCCAACCGGGTCTCTCCGCGCAACTGGGCCGTTGCCACTTTGCCAGGGTGGCAATGAGCGTGAGACTCGGCCGGTCCGTTCCGGAGGAGCCGGGGGTAAACTATGGGGGTGACTCGCCGCCACCTCTGCTCCATGCCGGCGCTCCTGGCGTGCCGCCGGCTGCTCTGCGCCCAAGAGCCCTCTCATTCCGCCGCGCCGTTCCCCGGAGTGGCTTATCGCGACTACCCGCGCGTGCTGCCCGACTACCTGCGTGGCTTGGCCGCCCGGGCTTATCGGGCGCGCAACCAGGAACTGGCCAAACTGACCACTCCGGAGGCTGTGCGCCGGCGGCAGCAGTGGGCCCGCGAGACGCTCTGGAAGCTCATCGGCGGCATGCCGGAGCGCACTCCTTTGAACGCCCGCACGGTGGGTTCCTTCGAGCGCCCCGGCTACCGGGTCGAAAAGATCCTTTACGAGAGCCGTCCCAACTTCCACATCCCGGCGAATCTCTACATCCCCTCTGGGGCTAAGCCGCCCTTGCCGGGCGTGCTGTTCCAGATGGGTCACACGCTCAACGGCAAGGCCGGCGACAGCTATCAGCGCTGCTGCCAGGGACTCGCCCGGCTGGGCTACCTGGTGCTGGCCTTCGACCCCATGGGCCAGGGAGAACGGGTCTACTATCCGGATGCGGCCCTGCGCCGCACGCGCCTGGCCTCGGCCGACGAGGAGCACACCCTGCCGGGCAAGCAGATGCTGCTGTTCGGCGACACGGCCACGCGTTTGCAGTTGTGGGACGCCATCCGCAGCCTGGACTACCTGGCCGCGCATCCGCTGGTGGACCCCAAGCGCCTGGCTTCCACCGGACAGTCCGGGGGCGCGACCCTGACCATGCTGCTGGTGGCGGTAGACGACCGCCTCACCACCGCCGTCGAGTGCAGCGGCAACACGGAGAACGTGGCCTGCGCGCATTTCAATCCGCCCGGATCCACGGACGACGCGGAACAGAATTTCCTGGATTCCGGGCCGCTGGGCTTCGACCGCTGGGACCTGTTCTACCCCTTCGCCCCCAAGCCCTTGCTGTGTACGGTGAGCGATAAGGACTTTTTCGGCACTTATTCGCCGAACTACATTTCCAACGGCTGGGAGGAATTCGGCAAGCTGCAAAAAATCTACGAAGTCCTGGGCCACCGCGACCATCTGGCCTGGGCCGATACCCCCCTGCCGCACGGGCTCTCCTACGACAGCCGCCTCCAGGTGTACAACTGGTTCGCGCGCTGGCTCAAAGGCGATGGCCAGCCGGTTCGGGAAGAGCCACCCACCGAGCCCGAGCCGGACAAGGTACTCTGGGTGGCCGGGAGCGGCAACGTGGTGGCTAGCTTCCACGGAGAGACCCCCTTCTCTCTCAACCGCAAGCGCCAGGTAACTCCACAGCCTGCTCCGCTCGACCGCTTGCTGCGGCTGGAAAAGCCGCCCGCGGGAGCGCAGGCTGCCGTGCTGCGGCGGTTTCCCTCCCGGGGCATCGACATCGAAGCGCTGGATATCCCGTCGGCCGCGGGCGTGACGCTGCCGGCCTGGCTGTTCCTGCCGCGCCAGAGTGCCGCTGCCAAGAACGCGCTGCTGGTTTTCGATCCCTCCGGGCGCAACACGCGCTGGCACGAGGGCGAGCTGTACCAGGAACTGGCCTTGCAAGGCCACGTGGTGTGCGTGGCGGACGTGCGCGGCATCGGGGACCTGATGCCCGAGTACGGGCACGGCAACCCGCGCTATGCGCGCTCGCACCAGGCCGAGGAGGATTACGCGTGGGCCTCCGTGATCCTGGGCCGTCCCCTGTTGGGCCAGCGGGCGACCGACATGCTGGCAGCGGCGGCGGCCCTGCGCCGTCATCCGGCGGCTCGCGGCCGGCGTCTGCGCCTGGCGGCCTCGGCCCGGCTCACGGTGCCTGCGATTTTCGCCGCCGCGCTGGATCCCGCAATCGAGGAACTCTATCTTTCCGGCGGCCTGGTTTCCTATCGCAGCATCGTGGAGAGCGAAGAGTACGGCGTGCCCTTCGCCAGCTTCCTGCCGCAGGTGTTGCTGCACACGGACCTGCCCGAGGTGGCCGCTGGTCTGGCCCCCCGGCGGGTCTGGCTGGCGGGAACCGTGAATGCTGTAGGCGACACGCTGGAGCCCGACGCCGTCCGGCAGATCTATGGCGGCAGCCACATCACCGTGCTGGCGAAGGAGCAGTGGGATGTGGAGAGCCTGAGCCGCTCATGAAAGCCTGTCTGCTGGCCGCGCCCGCGCCTGTCGAAAGCCGCCCTTTGGTTTACGGCAATGCGCCCAAGCCTCGGCCGGAGGGCAACCAGGTCCTGGTGCGGGTCCGCGCCTGCGGCGTGTGCCGCACGGACCTGCACGTCATCGAAGGGGAACTGCCGCCGCGCAAATCGCCGGTGATTCCGGGTCACCAGGCGGTCGGCGTGGTGGAGGAATTAGGCGATGAAACGCGCCTGCTGCGGGCCGGAGACCGTGTGGGCATTCCCTGGCTGCACCGCACCTGCGGGGTCTGCGAGTACTGCCGCGCGGGGAGGGAGAATCTCTGCGAAAGCGCTTCCTTCACCGGCTACGTGGTGGATGGCGGCTACGCCGAATACGCGCTGGCTCCGGAGGACTTCGTGTACCGCATCCCGGACGGCTTCGCCGACCGCCATGCCGCGCCGCTGCTGTGCGCCGGGATCATCGGCTTCCGCTCGCTGCGCCTTTCGGGCGTGGAGCGCGGCGGCCGGCTGGGGCTGTATGGTTTCGGCGCGGCGGCGCACGTGACCATCCAGGTGGCGCGCCACTGGGGTATCGAAGTCTACGCAATCACCCGCGACGCGCGGCACCGCCAACTGGCCCTGGAACTGGGCGCTGCCTGGGCCGGCGAGAGCGGCGAAGAACCGCCGGCCAAGTTGGACGGCGCCATCATTTTCGCTCCCGCCGGGGAGCTGGCCATTGCCGCCCTGCGCGCGCTCAAGAAGGGGGGGACGGTGGCCCTGGGCGGAATTCACATGAGCCCGATTCCACCCATCGATTACAGCCTGCTCTACCACGAGCGGGTGCTGCGCAGCGTGGCCAACAACACCCGCGAGGATGGCCGCGATTTTCTGCGGGTCGCCGCCGAGATCCCCATCCACCCGCAGGTGGAGGAGTACCCTCTGGAAGCGGCCAATGAAGCGCTGAACGCTCTAAAGCACGACGCCGTGAGGGGCGCAGCAGTGCTGTTGATCTGAAAAGGGGTGACCTAAAAAATGAAGCTCAGCCCGCCGCGGAAGGCCCGGGGGGTCTGCATCAGCAGGACCCTTCTTCCGTTCGCCGTGGAGAGCGGCAGATACCCCTGCGCCAGCAGGTTGCGCAGATCGGCGGTCACTTCCATGCGCCAGGGCAGAATCGACAGGCCGGGAATGGGTTGGCGGAAGTAGAGATTCAAGCCCGGTTCGGGCCGCATGACCTGCGTCGAGTAAAGCACCCCGGGAGACGCCATGGGCCGGTCGGTCCATTGGTAGCTGGCGATCATGTGCGTGCCGGTCCAGGGGGAGGTGGCGGTGACACGCGCGGTGGCGGTGTTCGCCCGGCTGGCGCGGATCATGGACCGCAAATCGTCGGGACTCGCGCTGGCCAGCTCCTGGCCGCTCAGCGTCAGGGCGCCGATGGATCCGTACATGAGTGTCGCGCTGAGGTGGTCGCCCAGGAACTGTGTCACTGCCGCGGTATACCCGTTGGTTTGATAATCGCCGCCGTTGAAGACTGAGTAGCCCGAAAGCAGGTCAGGCAGCAGGTCTGTACCGCCATAGAGACCCTGCGGCGCGGCGACGGTCAGCGCCGCATTCGTGACCGACTCATGATACGCGCCCAAGCTGTAGGTGCGCGAGCCGATCTTCCGCGAGTAGGTCATCTCAAAATCGTCTCCACGCTGCACTTGCGTCCGGCCATCCCGCATGGAGACGCGCGGGAACATTCCCAGCGCCCCCAGGTCACGCTGTAGTTCGGTGCCTGCCTGCGCATCCAGTTCCGCCGGGCTGTTGGCCACCGCCAGGTCCGGGCGGGCATTGCCGGACGTATACACGAACTCGACTGTCCCGTTTTCTCCCAAGTCGTAGGTCAGCCGGGCGTAAGGGCTGAAGTAGTTCAGGCGCTCCAGGAACGACACCGAATCCATGGCGAAGCCGTATTGGAGCGAGAGGTTATCGGTGAGGCGCTGATGCTGGTCGAAGCTCACCGATAGGCTGCGCATAGCCGGCAGTGAGGAATTGCCCGCGGTGAGACCTTCCGCCAGCCGCCCGGGCAGGAACAATTGGCGCATCGTGACGGCCACCTGCGGGCCATCCGGGTTGTTGCTGCGGCTGAAACTGGTGCGGAAGGCGGCCGAGGGCATGCCGGACTGGGAGCCTGAGCCCAGGTTGCCGCTGAACTGGAGGGCATTCTTGCCGAACAGCGAGGTCGCCAGCGCGAAGGCCGTACCCAGGTCCGAGCTGCCCATCCCGGGCTCCGGCCCACTGCCTCCCGCGGCCAGGTTCACCACGCCGCGAGTATCCGAAAAGATGGCGGTGTGCTCTTCTTGCCCCAGATCCGGCCGCCGTCCCGGAAGCAGGCGCAGCACCGGCCGCGTGGAACTGGCGGTGCGGAGCACCCATTTCCATTCGTCCGTCATGACGGCCGGCTGCTCGGCCGAACCAGGGCGAACCAGTTGAATGGAACTGAACAGCGTGGCCAGGCTGACACTAAAAAAACTGCGTATGCCCGGCTGCACCAGGATGCGGGACTTGACGGCGGGAACGAAGCTGGCCAGCGTGACACGGATGGAATAGAGGTCCGGCGCCAGGCCGGCGAACGTGAACTCGCCGCGTTCGTTGGTGAGGCCTTTTTCGTAGAGGCGATCCTGCCGGTTGTAGAGCAGGACCGTGGCTCCCATTTGCGGGATGCCCGCCGTGTCAGTGACCAGACCGGCGATCACGCCCGCCATCGGTGGAGCAACGGCCCCCCGCGCCGGGGGCGCGGGCGCGACCCACAACAAACCCGCAAACAGCCAGGCAACCGAATTGTGCGTCTTCAGCCACATGCGGGTGGACGCATCTCCCGGCGGGCGCATGGCCCGCCGAGCCTTAGTTTACCGTAAATTGCGCACTCGGTGTTAGGGTCTGATTTCTTAATTTATCCGTGACCTTCAGCTTCAGGGTGTACTGGCCCGGAGCCAAGGCCTTGAGCGGCAGCAGCTTTTCTATCGTCACCTGGGAAGCCGAAGCATCCGGCAGGTTGATGACCTCCTCGGTGAAATCGAAAATCTTCTCGTTGCTGCCGTTCTTGACCACTTCGTACTCGATCTGCCCGCTCGGCTTGTGAGTCTTCTGGTCGGCCTCGAAGTTATAGAGCTTCAGATAGATACCCATTTTTTCGTCGCGCTTGAAGCTCTCCGTGACGCGCGGCCGCACCTTGGTGGAGCCGATCACGAACTGGCCGGTGCCAATGCTGCGGGTGGGGACCTTCTCGATGAGGTCGGCCAGCACCAGGGTGCTGCTGGCCAGTTTCTCCGCGTCCGGCCGGGGCACGTTCAGGGCCACTTCGTAGTTGTTCATGTTGCCGCCCACCACATCCTTGGAAACCACGTTCAGGCGGTAGGTGCCGGGGGCCAGAGCCAACTGCTTCTGGTAGATCGAAGACCGCTGGCTCATGGCTTGCAGCATCTCGGTGGGGCTGTCCACGGTCACCGTATCCTCGAAGACCTGCACCACGCGGCGCGTCATGGTGGTGATGCGACCGTAGATATTGACCACAGCCTTTTGCACGCCCTCCTTGGCCTGGAAGTTCAGGTCCTTGTTCTCATACTGGAGGGTGATATTGGTAAGGACGGAGGCGTCGGTGAGCGGGAAATAGTCCACCCGCGCCTTCATGGGCAGGATGTTGAAGGTGATCTTGGAGTTGACCTCCGCTTCCAGGTCTTTGAACTTGATCACCGGCGGTTTCTGCAGCTTGGCGTACTGCTCCAGGCGGGTGAACTCATTCATGCTCTCGGGAGTTCCGCCGAACGCCGTGCCCAGGTGGGTGCCGTCGGTACGGTTGAAGCGGTCGGTCTTAGAGGCCAGGCCCATCTGCTCCATGAGAGTCAAGCCCGCGTTGGGCACATACAGCAGGGCGTCCTTTTCGGACGGGTCCATGGTCATGTGATACTCGCCGGTCATGGTCGGGTCCACGAACTCGATAATGATGTTCGTGCCGATGCCCTCGATGTAGCGATATCGCCAATCCTCGAACGGGTAGGTCGAAGTCGTGCCGCCGCCTTCTTCCGGGGGACGCTCGTAGGTGCCGCCAGAGGGGTGCGACTCGATTTCATCCGGTGGGCCGAAGGTGATGTAAATGCGTCCGCGGTCGGTCTTCCACCCGGGGATGCCCGAGGCGTAGTGTTCGTTGGCGTACGCGATCCGGCGGTAGTGCTCTTCCTTGAACTCGTTCTCGATGGTGTCCGGGGTGGGGTCGCGGCGCAGCCAGAACTGCTCGATGAACTGCTCCCGTTCCTCGTCGGTCTGGAGGCGCTTGAAAGCCGCCCGCTCCTCATCGGTGATGATGTAGGCGACGTCCTCGTTCAGCCACTTGCGGTAAGGCGTTTCCAGTTCTTTGCGGAGCTTCTCTTCGCGCTTCCGTTTCTCCTTTTCGGAAAGCGGTTTGGCGACGGTCTCGCGCGACGTGCTGGAATCGTTCTTGGCCTTTTTATCGGCCGCAAGCGCACTACCGGCTACGAACAACCCGAGAGTGATGTAAGAGACCCAAAGGCGTGCCGAAGTCATACGCTCACCACTTCCTGACCGGACTCTGCGATGTTAATTCATTGTACGGTCGATTTTTCAACAGCGTCAAGCCGGGCGGAAGCCTCACAGTGGGCGGGGAACTCACACCCGGGAGCGCAGCGCCGGATCGCCGGCTTTGGCGGCTTCCACCATGCCCAACAGACGGTCCTCAAAGGCGAAATCCACACTCCGCTTAGGCTGGCGGACGTACCAGCGGTAGGTTTCCTTGAGGCCGCGCTCGAAGGGGGTGGGGCGGATCCCCAGGACCCGCGCGACCTTGGTGACGTTCTCGGTGATGGGCGGCAGGTCGAAATAGTGGCCGAAGTAAGCCGGTTCCCCCATGGGATTGCCGCCCCCCTGGCTGATGACCTCGCGGGGGATGCGCACGATTTGCGGTTCAACGCCCGCGGCTTTGGCCAGGGCGCGCAGCAGATCCGCCTGGGTGACAGGCCGCTCGCTGCCGATGTTGAAGGCTTCGCCCACGGCGGCGGGATTCTCCATGGCTTCCCGGCAGGCTTCCACCAGGTCCTTGACATAGACGAACTGCATCAGGCGGTAGCCGTCGCCGGGGAGAATGACAGGCCGTCCGGCGCGCAGCCGGTCCCAGAAGAAGGCTTCCCGGTAGAACGGGTTGCGCGGCCCGTAGACGAAAGGCGGGCGAAAGGTGACCACCGGCAGGCCGCGCCGCTGGTGCAGGCGGAACAGCATGCGCTCGCTCATGGCCTTATTGCGCACATAGGGATCGGGGTGCTGGTCCGGCGCCAGGGGGTCGCCCTCGTAGTGGTTCAGCCCGTCGCCGTAGGCCGCCACGCTGGACATGAAAATGTAGCGCGTCAGGCGGTCGCCGCAGGCGTGCACGGTGGCTTCCACCTGGGCGGCCGTGGTGCCGCGCTCCCAGTCGTACACGTTGTCGAAAACCACATCGAAGCGGCGGCCCGCCAGAACCTCCTTCAGAGAGGCCGCGTCGTTGCGGTCGGCCACCAGACCTTGCACGCGCCGGCCCAGGTCGTGCGTGGGCTTGCGGTGCAACACGGCGACACTGTGCCCGGCCTTGAGCAATTCCTCCACCAGGAGGCGGCCGATGAACAAGGTGCCGCCGATGACGAGAACTTTCATAACGGGAAGTGAAACCGGGACGACGCCCGCCGTTTAATCGTAGTATTCCAGGCCGAGGTGCGTAATCAAAGTTTCGCCGCGCATCCAGCGCAAGGTGTTTTTCAGCTTCATCAACTGGATGAAGATATCGTGTTCGGGATAGAGGCCGGGGGCGGTCATGGGCGCCTTGAAATAGAACGACAGCCACTCCTGCACACCGCGCATGCCGGCGCGCTGCGCCAGGTCCAGGAACAACACCAGGTCGAGCACCAGCGGCGCCGCCAGAATGGAGTCGCGGCACAGGAAATCGATCTTGATCTGCATGGGATAGCCCAGCCAGCCGAAGATATCGATGTTGTCCCAGCCTTCCTTGGCGTCGCCGCGGGGCGGGTAGTAGTTAATGCGCACCTTGTGGTAGATGTGCTCGTAGAGTTCCGGGTACAGGTCCGGCTGGAGGATCTGCTCGAGCGCGGAGAGCTTGGACTCCTCCTTGGACTTGAACGAGCCGGGGTCGTCCAGCACCTCGCCGTCGCGGTTGCCCAAGATGTTGGTGGAGAACCAGCCGTGGACGCCCAGCATGCGCGATTTCAGCCCCGGGGCGATCAGGGTCTTCATGAAGGTCTGGCCGGTCTTGAAGTCCTTGCCGCAGACCGGCAGATGGCGTTCGCGGGCCAGTTCCAGCAGGGCCGGGGTATCCACGGTGAGGTGCGGCGCGCCGTTGGCGTACGGCACGCCGGATTTCAGGGCGGCGTAGGCGTAGATCTGGCTGGGGGAAATTTCGGGATCGTTCTTCTGCAGCCCGCACTCAAAATCCTTCAGCGTGGCGTGGACCGGGGCGGGGGTATGGAACACCTCGGTGGAGCCGCACCAGATCATCACCAGGCGGGCGGCGCCGGTGCGCTCGCGGAAGCGCCGGATGTCGTCCATGAGCATCTCGGCATGCTCCATCTTGGAGGCTGGCGGCTTGACGTTGGGCCCGTGGATGCGGCGGACGTATTCCTGGTCGAAGACCGCCCGCATGGGCTGAATGGCGGCCAGCGGCTCTTTGAGCTTTGCCAGCAGGGGTGTTTCGAGCACGCCAGCCTTGTCGGCCGCCTGGTAGCAGTTGTCCTCGTAGATATCCCAGGTCCCGAAGACCAGGTCTTCAAGCCTGGCGAGCGGGACAAAGTCCTTGATCCGGGGAGTCCGTCCTTCGGTCCGCTTCCCCAGCCGGATGGTCGCAAGCTGCGTCACCGAGCCGATGGGTTTGGCCAGGCCGCGCTTGACGGCTTCCACGCCGGCGATGAATGTGGTGGTGACCGCACCCATGCCGGGAATCAGGATGCCGAGTTTCCCTTCCGTGGGTGCGATCTGGACGTTCTCGTTGGTGGACAAGACCTTCTCTCCTTGTTTCGGGTGGGCAAGCCGCGCGGCCTGGGCCGGGCAGCAAAAAAGCCGTGATTAGCCGAAATGCTATAATACCAACTCAATGCGAGAGCGCGCGACGGCTACACTTACGACCGTTATTGTAGACGACGAGCAGCTTGCCTGCGACGAACTGGCCTACCTGTTGCGGGACTTTCCTGAAGTGGAACTCGCCGCCACCGGCACCAACGGCTTGGAAGCCGTCCAGTTGATCCAGAAGCTGGAGCCGGATCTGGTGTTTCTGGACGTGCACATGCCGGGGATCGACGGGTTGGGGGTAGTCCGGCAGCTTCGCGAGAAGAACATCGACCTGCCGTATTTTATTTTCGTGACGGCCTACGATCAGTATGCCGTGCAAGCCTTCCGGCTGGAGGCCATGGACTACCTGCTGAAGCCGGTGGACAAGGCCAGGCTGGCGGAGACCATCGAGCGGGCGCGGCGGGCGGTGCAGGACCGGCAAAAGGTGCACATTCCCGAGCCGCAGCGGATGGGCGCCGCGCGCTCGAAGCTGCTGGTGCGCAATGGAAACCGCAATTTCATCGTGGACGCGCAGGACGTCATCTACGCCACCATCGACAACGGTCTCATCACGCTGGTGGCCAGCAACGTGGAAGGCCACTCCAACTACCGCACCATCGAAGACCTGCAGGCCAACCTGGACAAGGACACCTTCTGGCGGGTGCACCGCTCCTACCTGGTGAACATTAACAAAATCAAGGAAGTCGTGCCCTGGTTCAAGTCCAGCTACCAGTTGCGCATGGATGACAAAAAGCACACGGAGATCCCGGTAAGCCGGGTGCAGACACGTAGACTGAGGGAATTGCTGAAGCTGTAGGGAGAGGACAGGCGCAGTCCGCCTGTCCCGCGGGTTCCTTATTTCTTTTTACCTGCTTGCGGGATCGATCCCTGCCCCCGGCCAGGTACACCGGGGGCGCAAGTTCCGCCTGTGACGGTGAAACTCGGGTGGGCCCACCAACTACTGCGTTTTTCGCGGGTGCCGCGGCGACGGGCACCTCTTTCGATTTCAGAGTAAGGCCTGGGATGCGGCCCCGGCCGTCACGCGGCCGGTAAGTCATTGAAAAGCGGGCGCGGGAAATTTTTTTTCGAATGTGAATGCCTGCGGCCTGCGGGCAGAAGACCGCTTCCTGCGGTCACAACGGCGCGATTAAGCTAGTGCTGGTGTTTGCAGCCCGCTACACCGGCACGCCTACGGACCACAGCAGGTAGCCGATGGCCTGGCGGACGCAGTTCCAGCGCTCGCGGAGGGAGCGGTGCTGCTTTTCGGGACGGGGAGAGCCATAAGCGGCGATGCCGCGGGCCTGGAGCATTTTCTTCACGCGATAGATGTGGTAGCCGTCGGAGACCACGATGGCGGATTTGAGGCCCATGCGGCGCAGGATCTCGGCGGCGGCGCCGATGGAATAGACCGTGGAGTCGCCCTGGTTTTCGACGATGATCATTTCCGAGGCCACGCCGTGGCTGATCAGGTAACTCCGGCCGACGGCGCCTTCCGTAAAGACAGGATCGCCGCCGGCGCCGCCGGTGGTCATGATGCGAGGCGCGAGCCGGCGCTCGTAGAGTTCCAGGGCGTGGTCCAGGCGGGCGCGGAGCACCGGGGAGGGCCGGCCACGGTATTCGGCCGCGCCCAGCACCAGGATGACGTCCGCGGGCCGGGCCTCGTCACGGCCGGCCTGCCGCTCGATGCGGAGGGCCACCCCGGCCACCGCGAGCGCCACGGCGGCGCATCCCACGCCGGCGATCCAAAAGAGCCGTTTCATTGGCCTCGGGCAGTTCGTTCAGTAACATTATTGTAGAAAGAAGAGCATGTCCAGGACGGAGGCCATCACCAGCGCGGCCAATCCCCTGCTGAAGTCCGTGCGCCGCGCCATCGTGCGGGGGGAGTTGACCGCGGACGGGTTCGCCGTGGCGGAGACCTTCCACCTGCTGGAGGAGGCGCTACGCAGCGACTGCGAGGTCAAGATCGTGCTGGCGGCCGCCTCGGTGGAGGCGGCGGTGGAAAAGCACGTGCGGCGGCTGGCGGGGATCAAAGTGGCCACGGCGCCGGACGCGCTGTTCCAAAGCGTGGCGGGCACGGAGACCAGCCAGGGAGTGATCGCGCTGGTGCGGCCGCCGGCCTGGACCTTGCAGCAGTTGTTCCGCGGGCGCAGCCTGGTAGTCGTGCTGGACGGATTGCAGGACCCGGGGAACGCGGGCACCATCGCGCGGGCGGCGGAGGCCTTCGGCGCCACCGGCATGATGTTCCTGAAGGGCACGGTGAGCCCCTTCAACGCCAAGACACTGCGGGCCTCGGCGGGCTCGCTGTTCCGGCTGCCGTTCGTGCACGGGATCGACGCGGCCCTGGCGCGGGCGGCGCTGCAACAGAACGGTGTGGAGGTGTATGCCGGCGTGCCGGGCGACCGGGACCGGGCGGTGCCGCTCGAGAAGGCGGACTGGACGCGCAAGTGCGGCCTAATCATCGGCAACGAGGCCCGCGGCGTGAGCCGGGAGATGCGCTCGGCGGCTTTGGACGTTTCGATTCCCACCGTGGGTGTGGAATCGCTGAACGCGGCGGTGGCGGCGGGCATTCTGCTGTATGAGGCCCGGCGCCAGCGGGCGCGGGAAGGATGACCGGCGCGAAACCGCCGGTCCTGTCTCTATGAGTTTGTTTGATACCAGCCTGCCGGAAGTGGTGGACAAGCGGCGGCCCCTGGCCGACCGGATGCGTCCGGAACGGCTGGGCGAATTGGTGGGACAGGAGCATATCCTGGGCCCGGGCAAGCCGCTGCGGGAGCAGATCGAGCGGGACGAGCTCAGCTCCGTAATCCTGTGGGGGCCGCCGGGAGTGGGCAAGACCTCGCTGGCGAAACTGATCGCCCGGCTGACGCATTGCGAGTTCCTGCCCTTTAGCGCGGTGCTGAGCGGGATCAAGGAGATCAAGGCGGTGATGGCGGATGCGGAGCGGTTCCGCCGGCTGGGCCGCCGCACGATCCTGTTCGTGGACGAGATCCATCGCTTCAACAAGGCGCAGCAGGACGCCTTTCTACCCTACGTGGAGCGGGGCGACATTATTCTGATCGGAGCGACCACGGAGAACCCCTCGTTCGAGGTGATTTCGGCGCTGCTTTCGCGCTCGCGGGTGTACGCGCTGAAAGCACTCGCCGTACCGCAGATCACGGAGTTGCTGAAACGCGCGCTGGCGGACAGGGAGCGCGGGCTGGGCGAGCGGGAGATCCAGGCCGGCGACGAGTTGCTGGAGCAGATCGCTCTGTTTTCGAACGGCGATGCCCGCACGGCCTATAACGCGCTGGAGGCGGCGGTGGCGGCTTCGCCGGGGAAGGAACTGGCGGCGCAGGCGGTCGAGGACGCCATCCAGCGCAAGGTGCTGCTCTACGACAAAGGCGGCGAGGAGCACTACAACCTGATTTCCGCGCTGCACAAATCCGTGCGGTCGAGCGACCCGGACGCGGCCCTTTACTGGCTGGGCCGCATGCTGGAGAGCGGGGAGGACCGGCTGTACATCGCGCGGCGGCTGGTGCGCATGGCCATCGAGGATATCAGCCTGGCGGATCCGCGGGCGCTCGAGCAGGCCGTGGCGGCCATGCAGGCGGTGCACTTTCTGGGCATCCCGGAGGGCGACCTGGCGCTGGCGCAGGCGGCCATCTACCTGGCGGTGGCGCCCAAATCGGACGCCGCCTACCGGGCCCTGAACCTGGTGCAGGAAGACGTGCAGAAGACCATGGCCGAGCCCGTGCCCCTGCACTTGCGGAACGCGCCCACGGCCGCCATGAAGCAGTGGGGCTACGGCGAGGGCTACCAGCACGCGCACCAGTTTGCGGATGCACTGGTGGAGATGGAGTGCCTGCCGCCGTCGCTCGCCGGGAAGCGGTACTACCTGCCGACGGAGCGGGGCGTCGAGAAGCGCATCAGCGAGAGGCTGGAAGAGATCCGCAAGCGGAAAGCGGAGGGAAGGGAACGGGAATAACCCCGCTCCCTGCGGTGGCGGCTCGGTAACCAGCGTGCCGGCGGCTACTTGTGGGCTGTGACGGTGATCTCGATATGCGCCGTGCCGACGAGCTTAGCGACTCCCACGGTGGTGCGGGCGGGCCGGGGCTCCTTGAAGAACGTGGTGTAGACGGCGTTCATGCGGGGGAACAGGCTCATGTCCGTGAGATAGACCTGCACGGTGACGGCGTTATCGAAACTCATACCGGCTTCTTTCAGCACCAGGCCGATGTTTTCCAGGGCCTGCTTGACTTCCGCTTCGAAGTCGTCCGGAATCTGGTGGGTTTTCAGATCCTGGCCGGTCTGACCCGCCACGTAGAGCGTCCCGTCAATCAGGATGCCGGGGCTGAACGGCCCGCCGGCGGCAAACTCTTTCGGATGGATCTCCTTCTTGGAGGCGGCAAACGAAGAAACTCCCAGCCCGAGGCTCAGGAGGAGAACTGTGAATATGCGCATATGCCGAGCTTACAACAGCCGCGGCGGTTTCTCCCGGGCAACCGGCTTACTTGCTTTTGGATTCCAGCCTGAGGTTCATCACGGCCTGTTTCCGGGAATCGAACGAGCTCAGGGTCTTGGCGGGACTGGCGGAGTTCTGGTATTCCGCCCGCAGTTCGTAATCCACGTCCGGGCTCAAGCCATGAAAGAAGTACGCGCCATGTTCTTTGGTGATGAACGAACGAACCTGCAGAGACTTGGTGTTTTTCAACTGGACCACCGCGCCATCCACGGGCTGATCCTGGGCATTGGTCACCGTGCCCTGCACGGTACGCAGGTTGGCTTCGGGATCCTTGTCTTTCTTGGCCCCGAAAGCCAGCGCCGCGGCGAGCAGCAGCGCCAGGAAACTCACGAGCCAGATTTTTCGATGCATCCTTCCGAACTCCTCTCGAATGACGCGGCGGCGGGGGAAAGGGTTGCACCCCGCAGGGCGCAACGGAGGACTACTTCCAATCGTCTTCGATTTCGTCCTCGTCCTCGGATTCCACGTAGTCCTCGTCTTCTTCCTCTTCCAGTTCGTCGGCGGACTCGAGTTCCAGGGGATCGGTGCCGACGACCTTCAGGTCCGCGCCGCATTCATCGCAACTGATCGAATCGCCTTCATCGACGTCTTCCTCATCGACATCGATCGCGCCGTCGCAAACGGGACATGTCACCATGATCGCTCTCCTCCCCGGGTACACTTTCTTTATACGAAACTCCCAGCGGCTTGCCAACTGCAAAATACGTCTGTCAGCGGGGTGCGGAAGCGGCCATCCGGCGGCGCGTGGTCACGGGCACGATCCCTTTGAGCCGCAAATACATAAAGAGCTGCTGGCGGTGCGTCAGCTCGTGCTCTTTGATCATTTGCAGCATCTCCAGGCGGGTGACCTGCTGGCCGTCGAAGCGGGTGATGATTTGGGAGAAAAACTCGGGGGGACGGGCGGCCAGTTCGGGCAGGCGGCGGTCCAGGGCCTCGCGCAGTGCGGCGGCCAGGGAAGCGGCGGCGGCGCCGGCGGGGAGGGCGGAAAAATGGCGCTTCATTTTCTCGCGAAAATCCGGCGCGGCCAGGTTGGTTTCCCCGTCCAGGAGCATTCCGGAGAGGCCGCTGCCGGCGTCCAGGATATGCCGGGCGATCTCGCGAAAGGACATGAGCTCGGGGGCGGGCTTGAAGTCCAGCTCGCCGGCGGGGCAATCTTCCACCGCCTGAATGGTGTCTTGCCGGACGGTCTTCCAGGAGTTCAGGACATACTCGACGCGTACCATAGCACTCATTGTATCCGCGGCGCCGCGACATGGAGCCGGGAGGGGAGAGGTATGATGCCCTCATGCAGCGACGCGAGTTTTTCCGGGCCGCGGCGGCCGCGGGAGCGCCGGCCCTGGCGCGGGCGAGCGAGATGCGCGGGCAGATACGGATCACGGGCCTGGAAACGGACCTGCTCCGGTTCCCGGCGCGGCACCCGTATTACGACGCCATCCACACGTTCGGCACCGAAGGCGGCGGGGTGGTGCTGCGCGTGTTGACCGACGCGGGCATCACCGGGTGGGCCTACAGCTCCTTCGGCACCATCGCCGGCGGTCCGAAGGTGGTGCAGACCATCCTGGAGACGGAAGTCAAGCCGGTGCTGGCCGGCCAGGACCCCGGTTTCCCGAAGCGGCTGCGGGCGGACCTGTGGAAGGCGCTGGAGTATCACGGAGTGCAGGGGGTGGTACAGTTCGCCATCGCGGCGGCCGATATTGCGGTGTGGGACATCCTGGGAAAGGCGGCGCACCTGCCGGTGTACAAAATGATCGGCGCCTACGCCGAGCGCATGCCGGCCTACTCCATGTCCGGCTGGTATTACGAAAACGACGGCGATCTTTCGCAGTTTAAGAGGGCGCTCGAGGCCGCGCTCGAAGAGGGCTTCCACGCGGTGAAGATCAAGGTGGGGCGGAATGCGCTGGAGGATGATGTGCGGCGCATCCGCGCGGCGCAGGAGACGGCGGGAAAGGGCCGCCGGGTGATGGTGGACGCCAACCAGGTCTTCCGCGTGAACGAGGCTATCCGCCGCGGCCGGGTGTACCAGGAGATGGGCTGCTTCTGGTACGAAGAGCCGCTCGCGCCGCACGATAAGGCGGGCTACGCGGAGCTGGCGCAGGCGCTGGACATCCGCATCGCCACCGGGGAGAACGAGTACACCAAGTACGCTTACGTGGACCTGATCACACGGCGCGGCGTGGATGTGGTGCAGCCGGACAACCGCCGCTCGGGCGGGCTCACGGAGTGGATGGAGATTGCCGCCATCGCGGACGGCTTCGGGCTGGAACTGGCCAGCCACGGGGGCGGGCCGACGAACCTGCACATGCTGCTAGCCATGCCCAACGCCATTTATATGGAAACCGGCAGCCTGCGCGGGGATTCCTCGAGCGTCGAGAAGCTGCGCATGGCCGGCGGCGAAATCCTGGCGCCGGAAACGCCCGGCATGGGCAGCGAACTGCGGCCGGATTATGTGCGCAAGTTCAAGGTAGGGTGAGAGACACGCATGCTCGACAAGGTGGACCTGGCGCTGAGCCTCTCCAAGGAGGAGTACAAGGCGCGGGTGCCGGTGTTACGCCAGCACCTGGCCGACCTGGAGACCCAGTGCTGGCAGCATCACATCGGCAGCCTGATCGTTTTTGAAGGCTGGGACGCGGCGGGCAAAACACGCTGCATTTCGCTACTGACGGAGAAGATCGATCCGCGCGGCTTCCGGCTGCACTCGATCCTGCCGCCCCGAACCTACGAGCAGCACCTGCCCTGGCTGCACCGGTTCTGGGCGCGGGTACCGGAGTACGGCCAGATCGCGCTGTTTAACCGAAGCTGGTACCGGCGGGTGTGGGAGGAGCGCGTGGAGAAGATCGTGCGCAAGGCGCAATGGCGCGCCGCCTACCAGGACATCTCCAGCTTCGAGCGCACGCTGGCCGACGACGGGTATGTGATCGTGAAGCTATTCCTGCACATCAGCCGGAAAGAGCAGCACCGCCGCCTCACGAAACTGGAGGCGAACCGCATGACGCGCTGGCAGGTGCGGCCGGAGGACTGGGCGCGCCACGACAAATACAAACAGTACCTGGCGGCATCCGAGGAAATGCTGGAGAAGACCAACTCGGAGTGGGCGCCCTGGACGATCGTGGAAGCGACCGATAGCTGCTGGGCCAAGGTCAAAGTATTCGACACCGTGATCGGGGCGCTGGAGAGCGCGCTGCGGGAGCGCTCCGCGGTCCCGGCCAAAGCCGCGTCGAAGTCCGGGAAGCGGAAGAAGGCGAGGTAGCCGATGCTCGAAACCCTGGATCTGACCCGGCAGCTCACCAAGGAACAGTATGAGCGCGACCTGCTGCAATACCAGTTGCAGATGCGCGACCTGGCGCGCGAGCTCTACGAGCGCAAGCGCTCGCTGGTGGCGGTGTTCGAAGGCTGGGACGCGGCCGGCAAAGGGGGCAGCATCCGGCGGGTGACCGAGAAGCTGGATCCGCGGGGCTACGAAGTGTTTTCCATCGGCGCGCCGCAGGGGGAGGAGCGCACGCACCACTACCTGTGGCGCTTCTGGCGGCGGTTGGAGCCGCCGGACGAGAAGCAGATCCTGATCTTCGACCGGAGCTGGTACGGGCGGGTGCTGGTGGAGCGCGTGGAAGGCTTCGCCAGCGAGCCGGCCTGGAAGCGGGCTTACCGCGAGATCACCGAGTTCGAGCGGCAGTTGACCGACGCCGGCGTGATTCTGGCGAAGTTCTGGCTGCACATCAGCAAGGAAGAGCAATTGCGGCGCTTCCGCGGACGCGAGGACACGGCCTACAAGCGCTGGAAGCTGACCGGCGAGGACTGGCGCAACCGGGAGAAGTGGGACACTTACCTAATCGCCGTGGAAGACATGCTCGTGAAAACCAGCACCAGTGCCGCGCCATGGACCACGGTGGAAGCCAACTTCAAATGGTACGCGCGAGTGAAGGTCCTGCGGACCCTGGTGAAGAGCGTGGGCAAGGCACTGGGGAAACGGAAGGTGGGGAAGTAGCGGCCGGTTCTTCCGCCCCTGCCGGGGCTTCGGGCTTCACCGATGCAAACCACACGGCTCACGCCGTGGGCTACGGTCTTGCGCCCTGACGGGCTGCGGGGTCGATCAGCAAAAGATTGAAGTCATTTGGGACCTAGATGCCCTACCCAATCGGCTGTCCACGTGCGGTTCTCATCGGACCTTTACGACTTGACCCGGCTGGATTGACTGCAGGGTGGCCAGCGCTGCCGGCACAAGGCGTTTCAGATCGGCGAGCCGGTTGGTCGGTGCGCACAGGATCAGCACGGAGATGCACCGAAGACCGACGTTTTGCTGAGCCGGGATACCTTGATCAACTGTGATGAGGACCTCGAAGCCTTCGGCTTCGGCCGCCCGCAAGAGTTCCCCATTCTTGAGACCTGCGAGTTCGGCGTAACGCGCGGATTGGCATTCATGCCCGGCGAAAAGATGACGCAAGCGCTCATCGATGCATTCGTCAAGCAGTAACCGCATCAGGTCCGGGCTAGGAGCAGATCCTTGGCTTCTTCGAGAGCCTGGATCGCCAATTCCCGGCTTACGGTGGGGAATCCCTGGAGGAAGTCCTCCAAGGTTTCGCCGCCTTCCAGATACTCGAACAGGGTCTGGACGGGCACACGGGTGCCGCGGAAAACCGGGGTCCCGTGCATGATTTCGGGGTCGCGGCTGATTGCCTGCGCCATGTGTGTATTATCGCCCCCAAACGGGCTTCACGCGTGGGAGGCGACGGCCGCCTTTTCCTCCTGCTCGACTTCGCTGGCGCAACGGGCTAGCTGGTCGGGCAGCATGGTGACCAGGTCCTTTTCCATGTCTTCGCCGGTGGCGACCAGGTGCAGGAGGTGCTGGGCGGCCAGCCGGCAGCACCAGGGGTCGGTGATAGCGCGGCCGCGCGCCTTGCTGAGCGCCAGCAGGTCGGGCAGCAGGAGGGCAATGGTTTTCTCCTCCCGCGACTCGCTATCCTGAAGAATGAACTTGACGTCGACGGAATCGCTGTGCCGGATGGAAATAGCGGTTTGCATCCATTTGAGCAGCACCAGGTATTTGCGCCCGAACGGGTCGGGACCGGCTTCGAATTGACGGAAGTTCAGCATCTGAAGGTTATTCTACCAGCATGGGCAAATTGGACCGGGAAGTGGAGACGGGGCTGGCGATCGCCCGCGGCGCGGGGGAAATTGCGCTGCGGCATTTCCGGCGCGGAATCGGGTTTGAAGACAAGGCGGACGACTCGCCGGTGACGGTGGCGGACCGGGAGAGCGAGCGGTACATCGCGCGCGCCCTGGAGGAAGCCTTCCCCGACGACGGCCTACTGGGCGAAGAGGGCTCCGACAAGCCCTCCCAGAGCGGACGGCGCTGGATCATCGACCCCATCGACGGCACACGCGATTTCGTGCGCGGGTCGCTACCGTGGGCCGTGCTCCTGGGGCTGGAAGCCGATGGGGAGGTGGTGGCGGGATTCTCCTACCTGCCGGCGCTGGGCGAGATGTTCCATGCTTCCCGGGGCGGCGGGGCGTACCGTAACGGCGATCGCATCCGGGTTTCGCCGATCGGCGAGCCGGCACGGGCAGTCGTGTGCGTGAACGGGCTGAACGGACTCACGCGCTACGGGTTCGCGCCGCGCCTGCTCGACTGGCTGAAGCCTTTTTGGGGCGTGCGCAGCATGGGCGGGTGCCTGGACGCCATGCTGGTGGCCCAGGGCCAGGCCGAGTTGTGGATCGAGCCTACAGGCAAGCCCTGGGATTTCGCGCCACTGAAAATCATCGCGGAGGAGGCGGGCGGGCGTTTCTTCGACTTCCAGGGGCGGAACACCATCTACGGAGGCAACTGCGTGATCGTGAATCCGGCCCTGGAGGAGGAAGCGCGCCGTTTCGTATCATAAAAGGGTGAGAAGAGTTTTCTGGCTCCTGATCCTGGCGGCCGGGCTGCGGGCTACCGAGATCCGGAGTGGGGCCATGCTGGGACGCCAGTACGATCAGCGCGCCTTCTACGTGCGCTCCGGCCCGAACGAGCCCTGGCAGAAGAGCTATTCCGGCCCCGAATACCGCGCCGAGGCCCAGGGCAAGCTCATGAATGTCCGGCTGGCCCAGGCGCTGTTCCAGGACGAATACCTGAAGGAAGCGCCCTTCGACCCGGAGCGTAATACGGATGCGGTCATCGAGGCGCTGGATTTCTACAAGCGCCACGGCGTGCTAATGATCAACGTGAGCCTGCAAGGCGCGCAGGCGGGCTATGACGTGACCGTGAACGGGATCGATCGCGGAAACAGCTTCCGCGACGGGCCGCTGCGGGGCAGCCTGGTGAGCGCCTTCCGCGCGGACGGCAGCCTGAAGCCGGAATGGATGGCCCGGCTGGACCGCCTGCTCAAGGCCGCTGACGAGCGGGGCATGGTGGTGAACGTGATGTATTTCTATCAGGGCCAGGACGGGGTGTTCCTCTCCTCGGCGGCCATTCACGGCGCGGCGCGCAGCATCACGGACTGGCTGATTTTGCACCGCCACCGCAACGTGCTCATCGACGTGGCTAACGAATACGATCTGCCGGGCGGACGCTGGAACTTCAACAGCTATATCCCACAGAATATCCTGCAACTGGTGGACGAAGTGCGGCAGCGCTTCCGCATCCGCAATGCGGATTTCATGCTGCCGGTGAGCGCCTCGAGCGACGGGCGGATGCTGTATCCCAAGTCGCTGGAGGGGCAGGTGGACGCGGTGCTGCTGCACGGCAACGACCGTACCGTGGAGTACAAACGCCGGCGGCTGGCGCAGTTCCGCAATATCGAGCGCCCGGTGCTGATGACCGAAGACGATAACGGGCGCGCCAGCACGACTGCTAACCTGTCCAGGGACCTGGCAAGCTGCGATCTGCTGTTCCAGCAGGCGGCGGGCTGGGGATACATGCCCTGGGTGCAGGCGCAACGCTTCCCCTTCCGGTATCTGCCGGCGCCGGCTTCCCAGGTGCGGGACGACCTGCCGGAAAAAGAGCGCGATATGGTCTATTTCCACGCCGTCCTGGACCACATCGCGGGGCTGGTGCTGCGGCGCCCGCCGCAGGAATAACGAGAGACCCATCCAGATGAAAGTCGCGGAGTTGATCGCGCCGCACCAGTTCCGCCTGGTGGAGACGCCCGAGGGAGAGCCCGGGCCCGGGGAGGTGCTGGTGCGGGTGGACGCGGTGGGGATCTGCGGCTCGGATCTGCACTCGTACGCCGAAGGCGCGGTGGGCGACACGCCCTGCGAGTACCCGCAGGTGCTGGGCCACGAACCCGCGGGCACGGTGGTGCGCGCCGGCGCGGGGGCGGCGGGCTGGGCGCGGGGAGACCGCGCGGCGCTCGAGCCGGCCCTTTACTGCTACCACTGCGAGTTCTGCCGCGCGGGGCATCACAACGTCTGCCAGCACATCCGCTTCCTGAGCATGCCCGGGGATCCGGGATTCTTCCGGGAATACGCGGTGCTGCCCGCGGGCAACCTGCTGGCCATCCCGGCACACCTGGGGGCCGCGGAGGCCACCCTCGTGGAGCCGCTGGCGGTGGTGCTGCACTCCCTGCGGTTTGCGGACATCCATCCGGGAGAGACGGCCGTGGTCTTCGGGGCCGGGCCGATCGGGCTGCTGACGGTGATCTGCCTGAAACTGGCGGGCGCCGGGCGGGTGTGGTCCTTCGAGCCGGTGGCCGCGCGCCGCGAAATGGCGCGGCAGGCGGGCGCCGATGCGGCCATCGATCCGACGGCGGCCGATCCGGCGCGCGAGATCCTGCACGATACGGGCCGGCGCGGCGTGGATGTGGCCATCGACTGCGCCACCAAGGGCGACACGGTCAATCAGTGCCTGCACGCCGTCCGAAACGCCGGGCGAGTGGTGATCACGGGGATTCCCTCGGAAGTGCACGTGCCGGTGGAGTTCTCCCCCCTGCGCCGCAAGGAACTGGCGGTCTACACCGTGCGGCGCTCGAATCACGAATCCGCCCGGGCGCTGGAACTGCTGCTCGGGAACATCCCGCGATTCGCGGCGCTGATTACCCACACGCGGCCGCTGGAGCGGATCGGCGAGGCCTTCGGGATGGTGGAGCAGCGCTCGCACGGCGCGGGCAAAGTCGTGATCCGGCCGGGGGAATGAGCCGCTTTAATCCAGCAGCAGAGCTCCGTAGATGCCCACCTCGGGAATGGTGATCTCGATCCCGCCTCCGGAGCTTTCGAGCGGCAGGCTGGCGGCGGGCGCTTCCGGCGAGTAGTAGCGGGCGCGGGAGTAGCTGCCGTTCACCTCCACGGTGACGGACTCGATGGGGTAGGAGGAGTAGTTGACAAGCTGCAGCAGAAGCTGCCGCCCGTCGGTCGAAAGGTAGGTGATCACCGAGGCCACGTTGAACAGGCGCACGCCGAGGTTTTCGCGGCCCAGCAAGTGAGGCAGTTCGTGGGAGAGCGCCTGCGGGTCCGGGGCCTCTTCCTTGTAGATAGCCAGACGGCCCTTGCCGCAGGGTTCCAGGGCGTATTCCTGGTTTTCCTTAACCTGGACCGGTTTCCAGGACGGCCCTACCATCACCAAGCCGCCGTTTTCCGCGAAGCCGGTCAGCTTCTGGCGCTCGGCGGGAGTAGGCGTCGGAACGTCCAGCGCGACCAGCGCCCGGATGCCCTCGAGCGAGGCGCCGGGCAGCGCGGGGCGCTCGATGATCCGGAAGGGCACGCGGCGGCGGGTGATCAGGTTCAGGTACTCGTCGGTCATGTCGGGGTTCTGGCCGGCGGGGTCCTGCACGACGGCGACGGCTCCGGCGGGGGTGAAGGCGCGCCAGGCGGCATGCTCCTCGAAAAACCTCAAGTACGCGGCGGTCTGCGGCCAGGCGCCGGGCTCGGCCACGGCGATCCAGCGGGCGCCCGCGGCGGCGGCATCGGCCACGGCGCGGGGGTAATCGCCGGGCGCAGGCTTATCCGGAAGATGGCCCAGCCAGACGGGACGGACGCCGCACCAGGCGCGCAGGGAGCGCGCCAGCCAGATATTGGAGTCGATCCAGGGGTCGCCCGAAGGGCCGGCCTGGGTCTCGGACTCGGAAGCGCGCACGCGCGGCCAGGCGCCGGCGGCGGTGGCCAGCACCGGCGCGGCGGTGTCGCGCGGCAGGCGCCCCTTGACCGGCATGGGGATGACCACGGCGCTCCGGTTCCGACGATGCAAGGCCTTGGACACGCGCTCGGCGAAGCCTTCGGGGAAGTCGCCCTCCAGCACCAGGCCGTCCAGGTTGGCGGCCGCCGCCGCGGGCACGAAGGCGTCCGGGTCGGCGCCGGAATGCACCACTCCCAGGACGGCAAGATGGCGCTCACGGGCGCGGCGAGCCATTCCCGGATCAGCTTCTTTGCCCCACGGGATTAGAAGGCAGTTGACCGGCGTGTCCTGGAAGAGCTCCAGCGAGCCGCCTTGCCAGCGCGCTGGGACCCACCGATCGGGGGTGGCGGCAAGCGCCGGCGCCAGGGCCAAAAGGAAGAGTGCCTGACGCATTGTAGAAAAAGTCCCTAATCTCTCATCTTAGCGTACCTGTTCTTATGGGGCGGGCTCGACGTGCACCAGCACATCGGCCACCCAATTGAGGGTTTCCTTGATCTGTATGCGGACGTCGGTGGCGATGTCGTGGGACCGGCGCACGGTCATTTCGGGATCCACTTCGAGGTGCAGGTCTACGTGATATCGCAAACCGGTCTTGCGGGCGTAAAGTTTTTCAACGCCGCGAACGCCGGCCACCGAGAGAGCCACCTTGCGAATGGGCTCCATGAGACTGTCGTCCGGCATGGTGTCCATGAGCTGCAAGGCGGTGTCCCGCGAGACACGCAGGCCCGTAAAGATGACGATGAGCCCGACCGCGAAGCCGCCCCAGTGATCGGCAAGCAGGAAGTGCTCCGGGTCGGCCAGGGTGAGGCCCACGGCCAGCAGCGCGGTCAGGGCGGAAAGGATGTCCACGCAATCGTTCCAGGCATCCGCCACCAGGGCGGCGCTATGGATCTTGCGCCCGTAGTGGAACTTGATGTAGGAGAGGAAACTCTTGGCCACGGCGGAAGCTGCCAGCGCCGCGAGCACGTAGCGGGCGGGCGGGGGGTGCGTCAGGTGGATGTTCCCCAGCGAGCGGTAGCAGATGAGCACGCCGGCGGCGGCCAGAAACATGCCCACCAGCAGACCGGTCAAAGTTTCCACGCGGCCATGCCCGTAAGGGTGGTTCTCGTCGGCCGGTTTGGCGGCCAGGGTCAGGCCCAGGAACACCACGCCGGAGGCCACCACGTCGCCGGCAGATTCCAGCCCGTCGGCCACGGTGGCGGTGGAATGACCCGCCAGGCCGGCCAGAATCTTGATCACCGCGAGGGAGCCGGAGACCAGAATCCCGGCGAGCGCCACCCTTTGGCCGATCTGCATTCACTCCCAGTTTATGGGGTTTTCCCGGGCCGCGTGGTTGAGGCAAACGGTTGATTTTGTTATGCTCGATAGGGTTGAATTCATATCGTAACGCCTTCCCGATCGTGAAGATTGGGCCTACCTGAGAGGTTTCACAAATGTCGGGCCATTCGAAGTGGGCGACCATCAAGCACAAGAAAGCCGCCCTGGATGCCAAGCGCGGAAAACTGTTCACGCGCCTGATCAAAGAGATCACCATCGCCGCCCGGAGCGGGGGCGATCCGGACGCCAATCCCCGTCTGCGCACGGCCGTGCTGGCCGCCAAGGCCGTGAGTATGCCCGCCGACAACATCAAGAAAGCGATCATGCGCGGCACCGGCGAGTTGGAAGGCGGGCAGATCGAAGAAGTGATGTTTGAAGGCTACGGGCCGGGCGGCGCCGCCGTGCTGGTCAACGTGGCTACGGATAACCGCAACCGCACCGTGAGTGAGATCCGGCACGTCTTTTCGAAGAACGGCGGTAACCTGGGCGAGCAGGGCAGCGTAGCCTGGATGTTCGAGCGCAAAAGCCAGATTCTGATTGCGGGCGACAAGGCGAACGAGGACCAGTTGATGGGCATCGTGCTGGACGCCGGCGCGGACGACCTTCGCCAGGACGGCGAAAACTGGGAGGTGCTTTCGGCTCCGGAAGCCCACGACCGGTTATTGGAGGCTATCCACAAGGCCGGCATCGAGACTCTCTCGGCGCAGGTGGCCATGGTGCCCAAAAACCTGGTGCGGCTGGAGGGCAAAAACGCCGGCGCGATGCTGCGCCTGAGCGAAGCGCTGGAAGAGCACGACGACGTGCAGAACGTGTACTCCAATTTCGATATCGACGAAAAGGAACTGGAGGCTCTGGCGCAGTAACGTGCGGGTGCTGGGCATCGACTGCGGCACGGAGCGCACCGGCTACGGTGTCATCGAAAGCGATGGCCAGCGGCATCGGATTTTGACGGCAGGGGTTGTGCGGACGAGCGCGAAGTCGCCCATGGAGGCGCGCCTGCTGGAGATCTTCCGGAAGTTGCGGGAAGTGATCCGGGAGTACGGACCGGCGGCGGGCGCGGTAGAGGAGGTCTTCTCCGCGGCGAACGCGAAAACGGCGTTGAAGCTGGCGCAGGTCAGGGGGGTGGCGCTGTTGGCCATCGCGGAGGCCGGGCTGGATTGCGGCGCGTATTCTCCCCTGGAAGTGAAAATGAGTGTGGTGGGCTACGGGCGTGCCGAAAAGTCGCAGGTGCAGTTGATGGTGCACTCGCTGCTGCGGCCGGAGCCGGCGATCCGTTCCGAGGACGCCTGTGACGCGCTGGCGGTGGCCATCTGCCACGCCACCCGGATGGCCGCGGCGCGAAGGTGGGAGAACGCAGAGTGAGGGGTCGAGAAAGACAGCCGGTGCGGCGCCGGCCGAAGATCGCCGTGTGGGGGCTGGCAGCCGGCTGCCTGGCGGCTTGCGGCGCGGCGGCGTGGGGTGCGGACGTCCCGCGCGTTTGTTACTCCAAGTCCTTCCCCGGCAGCAAGCCCGCCTTTGTGGCCATCACCCTGGAGAAGACCGGCGCCGGCGACTACAAAGAAGCGCCGGACGACGACAATCCCCTGCGGTTTCAACTTTCCGCCCCGGAGACTGGCGAGATTTTCTCCCTGGTGGAGAAACTGGGGTATTTTAACCGCCCGCTGGAATCCCCGCTGAAGGTGGCCTTCATGGGGATGAAGACCTTCCGTTTCGAGAACGGGGCGGAAAAGCGCGAGGTCAAGTTCAACTACTCCGACGATCCGGACGCGCGCGCGCTGGCGGACTGGTTTGAGCGCATCTCCGAGAGCGAGCAGCACCTGATCAACCTGGAGCGCGCCGCCAAGTACGACAAGCTGGGCGTGCTGAACGCCCTGCTGTTGCTCGAAACCTCGTGGGACAAAAAGCGGCTGGTGGCGCCCGGGCAGTTTTTGCCCATGCTGGACCGCATCGCCAAAAACGAGACCTATATGCACACGGCGCGCCTGCGGGCCGCGGCCATCGCCGACGCCATTCGCGCCAACAAATGAAGCGTCTGCTGCCGGTTCTGCTTTGGGGTACGCTGTGCCTGGCGCAGGCCGGCCCTCCCGCGCCGGCCAAGGCCTCCGAAGCCGAGGAGCGCGAACTCAACACGGCGCTGGCCGAGGCAGGCTCCAGCCCCATCGAGTTCATCCGCGCACTCGAAAAGCACCTGGAAAAGTACCCCGATTCGCCGCGCCGCCTCGAACTGGAGCGCGCCCTGGTGCGGGCGGCCATGGAAAACAAGGACGACCGGCGCATTATCCTGTACGGTGAGCGGGTGCTGGCGCGCGACCAGGACGACCTGCAGATCCTGGAGCGGGTGGCGCGGGCACTGCTCGCGAGCGACGCGCGCGACACCTCCGAGCGGGCCCTGCAATATGCGCACCGGTATGAAGAACTGGTGCGGCGCATGCGTTCGCAACCGGCGCCGGCACGTGTCGGGCCGGGCCAGTGGCAGGAAGAACTGGACCGCGGCCTCAACCGCGCGCTGGTGCTGGAGGCGCGCGCGGCGGGCAATCTGGGCCGCCTCGACGAGGCCATCGCGCTGGCCGGGAAGAGCTACCAGGCCTATCCGACCGCCGAAGCCGCGCGGGAGATCGCGCGCTGGGAGTCGCGGGCAGGCCGGGACCAGGACGCCGTCGAGCACCTGGCCGATGCCTTCACTATTCCCGACGCGCGCGCCACCGACGAAATGCGGGCCAAGGACCGCGCGCGCATGGGAGAACTTTACCGCAAGCTCAAAGGCTCGGAAGCCGGGCTGGGCGACTTGGTCTTGCAGGCCTATGACCGCACCTCGGCGCTGGTGGCCGCCCGGCAGCAGCGCTTGCGCAGCGAGGACCCCAACGCCCAAGCCAGCCGCGTGGCGGATTTCACGCTTTCCTCGCTGGATGGCGCGAAGTTGCCCCTGGCATCGCTCAAGGGCAAAACCGTGGTGTTCGATTTCTGGGCCACCTGGTGCGGTCCCTGCCGCCAGCAGCACCCCCTGTACGAAGAAGTGAAGCAGCGCTTCCGCGACTCCCCGGACGTGGTGTTCCTCTCGGTGAATACCGATGAGGACCGCACTTTGGTTGGACCGTTCCTCAAAACGCAGAAGTGGGACCAGAAGGTCTACTTCGAAGACGGCCTCTCCCGCGCCTTGCAGATCTCGTCCATTCCCACCACCGTCATTCTGGACAAGCACGGGGCGGTGGTGGCGCGCATGAACGGCTTTCTCCCGGACCGCTTCGTGGACATGCTCAGCGAGCGCATCCACGACGCGCTGAAGGATTAACAACCGCTCCCGGTTTTTCCGGCCCCTACAGCTTCAACAGGCGGATACCGCCGTTGTTGGTGGATATGTCGATCGAGGGACCTCCGCTGCCGATGGTTCCTTCCAGGTGATGCTTGCTCACCGTGCCCTGAGTCTTCACTTCGAACTCGCTGTTGATGGAGTTGTTCGTGGTGCTGGCGATCAGCCGGGCGTTGATGCTCTGGGGCAGGCGCACGGTGATGCCGCCGTTGCTGGTGGAAACGCGCACGTCGCTCTGAAGCGGGCCATCCAGGGTCAGGTCCACGCCGCCATTGGAGGTTTCGATTTTAACCGGCCGGGCGCCGCTCGAGTGCGCCACCCGCACATTGACACCGCCGTTGGAGGTGGAGGCGTCCACCGAGCCCCGGACGTCTTCTGCGTGAATATGCCCGTTGGAAGTGTGCAGCGTCGCGGCGCCCTCCAGGCCTTGGAGGTCGATGGCCCCGTTGGAGGTCTGTACGTCGAGATTGCCGTGAAGATCGGCCGCGCGGACCGCGGCGTTGGAGGTCTTCAGGCGTCCATCGCCCTCTATGCCGTTGACCCGCAGGGACCCGTTGGAGCTGACGATGCGCTCCAACTGCGTCCGCCGGGGCACCTTGACCACGTACCGGGCGCCCATGTTGCCGCGGCGGTCGGACGGCCGCACGGTGCGGATGCTGACGGCGTCGGGAGAGTGGGAAATGTCGATCTGGATGGCGTCGCGCAGTTCGGATGTGGGAGCATACTTGGCGCCGCTGATGTCCACGGTCTCCTGGTCCCAACCGGTGATCTCGACCGAGCCGTTGAAGTTCTCGAGCGATAGCCGCCCGCCGGACTTCAGGGCGTAGCTGTAGTGGAAATCCGTGGTGGAGCGTTCGGACGCGGCGAAATCTTCGATGTCGCAGCCCGCCAGCGCCAGCAGGCCGGGGAGCAGCGGCCAAAGCAGCATGGACCTTCGCATAGTCACCTCGAATCAGGGAGTACGAGGGATGGGGGCGTTTTGTTCCGGCGAAATGAGCCGCAGCATGGAGAGGTTGACTGTCAGGGTGCGGGGGTCCGGCGGCGCCTGCCAGGAGGGGGAGGCGCAGATCTCGATACGGTACTCCGCCGCCTCGGGGAGGTCAGCTTCCAGGACGAAGAGGCCCGGGCGTCTCAACACGGCCTGGCAGACCTTACACCCGTTGGCGGAGATCTCCACACGGACCGGCTGCCCTTGGGCGAAGGAGTTTTCGTGGGCGTGGCCGCGCAGGCGCAGCCGCTGGGGTTCGGGACGCAGGCGCGCCAGCCGGACGGTCGCCCGCGGGCCAATCCAGCGGAACTTGTTGCCGAAGACGCCCTCCACCTCGTACCAGCCTTCGCCCAGGCGGGCGGCGTGGCCCGCAAACGAGAAGTCGATCAGGTCTTCGCGGTCGCCGGGATACAGTTCGGCGCGCTCGGCGGCCGGCAGAAGGGTATAGACGCCCCCCTGATTGGGAAAGTGTCCGCCGCATTTTCGGCAAGCCAGCGTGCCGGCAGCATCCCGCGCGAGTGCAGCGCGGCAATCCGGGCAGCGCAGGCAGGCTTCGAACGGGAGTGGCGGGGAATCCGCAGGCGGCGCGCCTGCCTTGCGGCAGAAGGCCGCCAGAGTGCCGCCCAGCAGGCGGGCGGCACGCCACGCCGAGCCGTACGGGTCCAGGCGGATGGCCAGCTTCTTTACCATCCGCTCGGCCCATCCGCGTTCGGAGACGAAGATCTCGTACTCGTGCGCCGCAAAGTGTTTTTGGACCAGGCGATGCCAGTCCTTCAGGCTCAGGCGGTAATTCTGGCGGATGCCAAAGCTCTCCTCCTGGGCGGCGCCGATCACGTCGCGCACCAGGAAGCCCAGCAGGCCCCAGGCGTCCAGCTTGCGCTCCCAGGCCCGCATGCGCCGGGGATATGGCGCGCGGTAGAGGCGCAGCGAAAGCAGGCGCCGCAGCGGCTCCTCGGCGAACAAGAAGACGCCGCCGGGCACGAGCACGCGCTTCACTTCCACAAAGATGCTCTCGATATCCGCGAACTGGGTGAGCATCTGGAAGGCCGCCACCAGGCGCAGAGAGCCGTCGCGGAAGGGCAGGTTGGCGGCGTCGCCCGCGATGCGCACCGGCGCGCGGGAGAGGTTCCACCGGTCCATCAGGGCCGTGCCGTGCCGCAGAGCGCCCGCGGACAGGTCCAGCGCGAATCCGTCGGCCCCGAACTCGTTGGCCAGCAGGTAGCTGGTGTGGCCGGCGTTGGCCCCGATTTCCAGGAACGGCGAAAGCAGTCCCAGGAAAGGCGCGTGCTTACGAAGGAGATATCCGCGTCGCTCGTTTTCTTCGGCATAGGCGGCGATGGCGCGCTCGGGCTCGCCCAGCGAGGCGAAGTCGTGGAACTCGACCGAGGCCCGCTTGACGGAAAGGGACTGCGCTTCCGGCACGGCTAGTGCAGCTTCAGACCGTCGCGGTCCACCCACTCGCCGTCCAGCATGATCCGGTCGATCTTGCGCAGGTTGCGGACGTCCTCGGTCGGGTTGGCGTCGAGCAGCAGCAGGTCGGCGCGCTTGCCTGGCTCGACGGTGCCGAGTTCGTCCAGCCGGCGCAGGGCCAGCGCTCCGGTGCGCGTGGCGGCCACGATGACCTGCATGGGCGAGAGCCCGGCCTCCACCAGCAGTTCCAGCTCGCGGTGAGTCATCAGGCCAGGGAAGTCGATCGCCGAGCCGCCGTCCGAGCCGACCCCGATCGGAACTCCGGCGTCGGCCATCCGGCGGGTGTTGCGCAGGTCGGTCTGGAATTCCGGGGGCACCCCCTGGAAAGGATGCGCGGCGAGATAGGAGCGCACCGCCGACAGGATATCGCCATCCACCGACCGCTTCAGGTCGGGGTCCGAGAGCAGTTCGGGGTGCTGCTGGAAAAGCCAGCCCAGCTCCTTGCGCACCAGCGTGGGGGCGAACACCAGTTGCAGGTTGCGCAGCTCGGCCAGAAAATCCGGGTCCAGGTTTTCGGTGTCCGAGATCATGTGCAGAAATCCGGCCGCGCCGTTCTTGACCAGGAACTGCACGTCCTCCAGCGTGGCGATGTGGCAGGTGACCGGGATGTTGAACTTGCGGGCTTCCTCCAGGATGGCTTCCATCACCGCGGGCTTGATTTTGGGCTGCTTGCCGTGCAGATCGTCCACCCAGATTTTGATGGCGTCCACCTGCTGGGAGGCGAGTTCGTCCACCTGGCGGCGGGCTTCCTCGGGCGTGGCCACCTGCCGTGCGATATCGCCCACCTCCTGCGAAGGATGGCCGCCCGGCGCGGTGAATCCCCGGCCGGCAGTGAACATCCGGGCCGTGAACAGCTTGCCGGAGCGCTCGGCATTGCGCACGGCGAAGCCGGCCTCCCGGTCGGTGCCGATGCTGCGCACGGTGGTGACGCCGAAATAGAGATACGTGTTCAGGTTCTCTTCGATACGCTCACGGGTGTAGTCCGCCGGCTTGTATTCCGGACCGGCGAGCGTGCCGAGATGCACGTGCAGGTCAATGAGGCCGGGCACCAGGAACTTGCCCGCGCCGTTCACCTTCTCGGCAGCCTGCGGAATGGGGACGTCGGCGCGGGAACCGGCGGCACGGATGCGGTTACCGGCCACCACCACCACGGAGTCGGAGATCGGCGGGCCGCCCGTGCCGTTGATCAGCACCGCTCCGATGATGGCTTTCAGTTCGTTGGATTCGGTGGGCTTACAGCCGGCCAGCGCCACAAGCAGCGCGGCGCCGGCCACCAACGCGGGAGTCGAGCGCGGCATGAGCCTTTATGATACTGAAAAGCCGCCGTGCCGCCACGTGCCTTCCCGCACCCTCGCGGAAAGCCGCCAGGCAGGACTTGACTTTTTTTCCGGACTGAGCTTGCAAATTCCCGGGCCGGGTGTAATATATCGAGTGGACAAACTCGGACGGCCGGGGATGCGATGCTGATCAGGACCGGGAGGGGTAGAGTAAGGCTCTTTCAGGGCGACATTTTATAGGGCCCCAATTACTAGTAAGGCAGGCTTTCCATCCTCTATATCCGGGAGCCTGGGTACGCCTCTGGGTTCGTAACAGCCGTGTTGCCGGGTCTGATCTGTCCTGAATCACTCAGAGAGACGGATGACCGGACGACCGGTCCATGGGGGGAACCATGCCGAACCCTACGCTCGAGAGCTCCAGCGCGAAGACGGAGACCTCCGCTCACGCCAAGCCCACGCTGCTCGACGCGATTCGCAAAATCTTCTCGAAAACCCAGGATGCCGATGAGCAAAAAGTAGTAGCCCGCCGGCGGCGTTTCGTAATGGCGGCGGTGCTGGGCACCCTGGGTGTGAACTTCCTCATGTTCCTGAGGTTCTTTTTCCCGCGGGCGCTTTACGAGCCGAAGACCACTTTCAAGATCGGCTACCCTTCGGACTTCGGCTTCGGAGTGGATACCAAGTTCCAGAACCAATTCCGCATCTGGGTGGTGCGCAACACGGAAGGGATCTTCGTGATCTACGCGGTGTGCACCCACCTGGGCTGCACGCCGGACTGGAAGCCCAGCGAGCACAAGTTCAAGTGCCCGTGCCACGGCAGCGGCTACGATTCGGAGGGCATCAACTTCGAAGGCCCCGCGCCGCGGCCCATGGACCGGGCGCGCGTCGAACTCGATCCCGAAGGGGAAATCGTGGTGGACCTGAGCCATCTCTACCGATGGCCCAAGGGCGAGCGGTCCCAGTTTAACGACCCGGGCGCCATCCTCCGGGTGTGAGGGCGAATCATGGCTGATATCGAGGGGAAGAACGGGTCTCCCGCATCCACGGGCACGCCCGCGGGCGGCGCGGGTAACGGCAACGGGAAGGGAAAGCTCACGGCGCTGATCGAGGACTCCAAGGCGGTACGCGACCGCGCACTGGAGGAATTGCAGGCACTGAAGCAGCCGGAGAAGACGGACCTCTGGAAGTCCGTGCTGCGCGTGAAGCACGACGAAACCCCGCGCAGTCGCGCGCTGGGCGTGCTGAGCAACGTATTTCTGCACCTGCACCCGGCCAAAATCAACCGCGACGCGGTGGCCTACAACTACACCTGGGGCATGGGCGGCATGACCTTCTACGTGTACATCACGCTGGTGTTCACCGGGGCGCTACTGATGTTCTACTACCATCCCTCCAAGGTAGTGGCCTTCCGCGACATCCTGTACCTGGAGCACGATGTCCCGTTCGGCAAGCTCCTGCGGAACATGCACCGCTGGGGAGCCCACCTGATGGTCATCATGGTGGAAGTGCACATGTTCCGCGTGTACCTCACGGGCTCCTATAAAAAACCGCGGGAATTCAACTGGGTGGTGGGCGTGCTGCTGCTGGTGCTCACGCTGCTGCTGAGCTTCACCGGTTACCTGCTGCCGGACGACCAGTTGGGATTCTGGGCCGTCACCGTGGGGACCAACATGGCGCGCGCGACGCCGCTGCTGGGGCACGACGGGCCGTTCGGGCCGCAATTGGGCATGACGCCCTTCAACGACGTGCGCTTCGGCCTGCTGGGCGGTTCCATCGTGGACGCCAACGCGCTGCTGCGCGCCTATATCTGGCACTGCGTGGCCATCCCGATCATCGCCTCCGCGTTCATGGTGGTGCACTTCTGGCGCGTGCGGAAAGACGGCGGTATTTCCGGCCCGTCGCCGGTGATGCTGGAATCGGAGATCAAGGAGCCGCGGAAGATCTGAGGTCGCGAGGGTTCGCCTTATGGATTTCCATCAGCTTTGGACCATCGTCAGCACCCCGGACAACATTCCCATCGTGCTGCTGTTGTTCGTGGTGCCGTTCTATACCTGGTACGGTCTGCGGCAGGCCTTCGCCAACGACCGCCTGATCGCGCAACTGGAGGCCGACCCCGCCCTGGCCAAGACCCACCACCGCAAGACCCAGCCCTACAAGTCCGGCTGGGCCAAGGAAGTGCATGTCTGGCCGTATCTGCTGCGCATCGAGTTCCTGGCGGCCATTATCGTGACCGTGATCCTGCTGGTGTGGTCCATCACGTTGAACGCGCCGCTGGAGGAACCGGCCAATCCCACGCTGACCATGAACCCGGCCAAGGCGCCCTGGTACTTCCTGGGGCTCCAGGAAATGCTGGTGTACTTCGATCCCTGGATCGCCGGCGTGGTGATGCCCAGCCTGATCATCGTGGGGCTGATGGTGATCCCCTATATCGACGCCAATCCCCTGGGCAGCGGCTACTACACCTTCAAGCAGCGCAAGTTCGCCATCTGGACCTTCATTTTCGGGTTCATTATCCTGTGGGTCAGCATGATCGTGATCGGCACGCTGATCCGCGGGCCGGGATGGATGTGGTTCTGGCCGGGCACCACCTGGGACCATAACCGGCTGATCTTCGAGGTGAACCGCGATTTGCCGGATATTTTCGGCATCAAGGGACGCGTCAGCAAGATCCTGTTCGGCGCCGTGGTGGTGGGTATCTACTTCGTGCTGGCCTGGATGGGTCTGCACAAGGTGATCACCGGCCAGGAGGTCCGCGCGGGCGGGCGCACGCTGCTCAAGGCGCGGCCGTTCAACAAGAAAATCTATTCCCGTATGAGCCTGCTGCAATACGCGGTGATGCAGGTGTTTCTGATACTGATGCTGGCCCTGCCGGTGAAGATGCTGCTCCGGCACCTGTTCCGCATTAAGTACGTCTGGGTGACCCCCTGGTTTAACGTATGAGCGACCTCGACAAGGATCCCGTAGTTCATTCCTCCCTGAGCCGGCCTCTGTTCATCGCCTCAATGGCGCTGCTGGTGTGTCTCGGCTGGGCGCTGTACGACGAGGTCTACGGCATCCGGCCATGGAAACGGTACGAGGCGCAGTTCGTGCGGCTATACCGGCGCTTCCTGCATAGTGCCCGGCCGGGCGAACTGGCCCTGGAGAAGCAGATCCGCTCTTCGCCCGAGTACCAGAAGCTGGACCGCGAGATGCAGGCCGCCGAAAAAGCGGTGGCCGCCCAGGCCGGCTCCATCGACCGCGAAGTGAACCAGATGCTGGTGCCGCAGATCATGGCCCTGAACGAGCCGTTTCAGGAGGTGCGCAGCCACATCGGGGCCCTGACCTACGAGATCGAGACCAGCCACAGCCAGAGCCACAAAGAATCGCTGCGCCGCGAGATCGAGGAGATCAAGAAAGAAGTCAAAACCGTCAAGCTGCCCATGCCGGACGGCTCGACCAAGACCGTGCAGCACGATTTCGGCGCCATGGACCGCCAGTTGCAGGACTGGAAGAACCGCAAGGCGGAGCTATTGCAGCAGCGCGTCGAGCTGATGAAGCCGGCCACGCAATTGCGCGCGCAGCGCGACAAGTATCTCTCCGACCGCATTCCGGATGTGAGCGCCGAGACCATCGCCGGGCTCGAGCGCAAGCTGGACACCTTTGACATCAGCATCAGGCAGATCCACATCAAGGATGTGGACCTGGTGGACCGCTGTGAATCCTGCCACCTGGGCACGCGCGAGCCGGTGACCATCACCAAGGCGGCCATGGGAGGCCGCGAGGTCTTTGTCAGCCATCCGGAGAAGGAACTGCTGAAGGTGCACGATCCGGAGCGCTTCGGCTGCACCCCCTGCCACGGCGGCAACGGAGTGGCCCTCACCAGCGTCGAGAAAGCGCACGGCTACAACGAGCACTGGTTGTGGCCCATGCACGCCCGGGAGAACTTCGAAGCGGGCTGCCAGCAGTGCCACAACAAAGAGATCGTCACCGAAATGGCTCCCACGCTGGACGCCGGGCGGGAGATTTTCCGCCTGCGCGGCTGCATCGGCTGCCACCGCTACGAGGGCTTTGATCCCGATAACGACGAACTGGCCGACGTCAACCAGCAGATCCGCATGCTGGAGCAGCAGAAGGCGGAAATGCTCCGGGAAGTGGGCTTCAGCGTCCAGAAAGGCGACCGGACGCGGGACAACGCGGAGGCGCAGCGCCTCTACCAGCACGCCAACGACCTGCGCGTGCGCGCCAGCGGGCTGGACGCTAAGATGGAGCAGTTCGACATGCGCTCGCGCGAGTTGGTGCGCGAAATTAAAAAAGTCGGCCCGGATCTCAAAGAGGCCCGCGTGAAGCTGCGCAAGGAATGGATCCCGGTGTGGCTCAAGGATCCCCACCAGTGGCGCGAGGGCACCAAGATGCCTACGTTCCGCCTGGACGACGAGGAGATCCACGCCATCGCGGCATTTATCTGGCAATCGGGACTGGAGGGCGATCTGCCCAAGAATCCTCCGGGCGACGCCGAGAAGGGCAAGGAAGCCTTTGAGACCCGCGGCTGCATGGCCTGCCACTCCATGGGCGAGGGCGCCCAGAAGCTGGGCGGCACCTTCGCCGCCAACCTCACCCGGGAAGGCGAGAAGGCCAACTACGATTACCTGGTGCGCTGGATCCACAACCCGCGGCAGCGCACGGCGCCCTTCTGCCCGCTTGAAAAGCGCGACTTGACGGCGGCCGACTATCAGCGCCACAACCTGCCTTTCGTCTTCGATCAGGACCACACCAAGTGTCCCAACGACGGGCACGAGATCGAGTGGATGCAGCCCACTCCCATGCCCAGCTTGCGCCTCACTATCGAAGAGGCGCGCGACATCGCCACTTACCTGATGACCCGCAAACACGCGAACGCGAGTTATGCGAACGCGGACTACATGGACGACCCGAAGCTCAAGGCGCGCGGGGAATACCTGGTGCGCTTTTACGGCTGCGCCGGCTGCCATGAGATCAAGGGCCTGGAGGAAGAGCAGCGCATCGGCACGGAGCTGACCAAGGAAGGTTCCAAGCCCATCGAGCGCCTGGATTTCGCGCTGCTGGGGCACGAGGCCGAGCGGGAAGGCTGGTACACTCACAAGGGCTTCTTCGAGCACAAGCTCAAGAATCCGGCCATCTACGACCAGGGCAAGGAGAAAGCCAAGCAGGACCGGCTGAAGATGCCCAACTTCAACCTGTCCAAGGCGGAGATCGACCAGGTGACTACCCTCCTGTTGGGCTCGGTAGATTCCACCGTGCCGGCGCGCTATTACTACAATCCCGGCGACGCGCGGCAGGATATCATCCAGGGCTGGTGGGTCATCCGAAAGTACAACTGCATGGGCTGCCATCCCGTGCACGTCGGCCAGACCACCGTCTTCATGACGCTGCCGCGCTACCAGGATCCGGACTGGAAGGACCAGCGCCCGCCTACGCTCATCGGCGAGGGAGCGCGTGTCAATCCGGAGTGGCTGGAGCGCTTCCTGGCCAACCCCGCGCTCAGCGACACCGACACCAACCGGGATGGCGTGCGACAATACCTCAAAGCGCGCATGCCCACGTTCTATTTCTCGGACGGGGAAATTCGGAAACTGGTGCGGTTCTTCGAGGCCATGTCCTCGCAGGCTGAACCGTACATCGCGCAGAAACTGGATCCGCTGACGGACCAGGAGCGCACCATGGCGCGGCAACTGTTCACCAGCGAAGGGGCGCCCTGCCTGAAGTGCCACATCACCGGCGATCCCAAGCACGATGCGCGGGCCACGGCACCCAGTTTCCTGGTCGCCAAGGATCGCCTGAAGCCTGGCTGGACGCGGCGCTGGATGCTGGATCCGGCCATGATGGCGCCGGGCACGGCCATGCCCTCCGGCCTGTTCCGCCAGGAGGGCGACCGCTATGTTTTCGCCGGTCCCACGCCGGCCAGTTTTCAGGGCTATCCGAAGGATCACGCCCAGTTGCTGGTGCGGTATATGTTCCAGTTCACCCCGGATGAGCTGAACCGCCTGCGCGCCAGCGCCGGTTCGAGCGCCGGGCGCTAGCGAAAGAACAAGTAGAGATTAAGGAGATCCATTTACATGAAGAGATTCTGGATAGCTTGTGGAGCGCTTTCCGTATTGCTTCTGGCGGGGTGCGGTGGAGGCAAGGAGGAGAGCGCCAAGAAGGAGGAGGCGGCTCCAGCCCCGGCGGCCGCCCCTATCGACGAGGCCAATGCCGCCACCGTCACGGGCAAGGTGTCGTTCGAGGGGACGGCGCCGAAAATGGCCACCATCGATATGTCGGCCAACCCGGCCTGCGCCCGGGAGCACAGCACCGCCCAGAAGTCCGAAGAAGTGGTGGTGAACGGAAATGGCACCCTGCGCTATGTCTTCGTCTGGGTGAAGCAGGGCGTGCCTGACCGCCAGTGGCCCGCCGGCGCGCCGGTGGAACTTGACCAGAAAGGCTGCATGTACGCGCCGCACGTGATTGGCGTAATGACCGGCCAGAACATCGAAATCAAGAACAACGATCCCACCAACCACAACATTCATCCGCTGCCCCGCATCAACCAGGAGTGGAACCAGTCCCAGCCACCCAAGGGCGAAGCGTTGATCAAGAGCTTCCCCCGCGAAGAGGTCATGATTCCGGTGAAGTGCAACGTGCATCCCTGGATGCGCTCCTATATCGGGGTGGTCTCGCATCCGTTCTTCGCCGTGACAGGAGAAGACGGGACGTTTACAATAAAAGGGCTGCCTCCTGGGAACTACACCATAGAAGCCTGGCACGAAAAGTACGGCACTCAGGACTTGCCGGTGACCGTGGCGCCCAAGGAGAGCAAGACGGTCGATTTCAGCTTTAAAGGCTGACCGCCAGGCGGGTCGAGAGCCCGCCTGGACAATGGGTTCTGGGCAGGCCTCCGAACCTGCCCGCCGCTGGGATGCATCTGTAGGATATGGAGAATTTGCGCCTGCACCGCTTCAGTGTGGTGTTGGCTTTCTGCACGCTCATCCTCGTCGTCGCCGGTGGACTGGTCACCAGCAACGATGCCGGACTGTCGGTCCCGGACTGGCCGCTTTCCTATGGCAAGCTGATGCCGAAGATGGAAGGCGGCATCTTCTACGAGCACGGGCATCGCATGGTGGCCACCACGGTGGGATTCCTCACCATTATCCTGGCCGTGTGGCTCTGGCGGGGGGAGCGCCGGGCGTGGCTCCGCTGGCTGGGTGTGGCGGCCCTCGGCGCGGTGGTGGCGCAAGGCGTGCTGGGCGGGCTGACGGTTCTTTTCCTGCTGCCCAAGCCGGTGAGCATCGCGCATGCCTGCCTGGCGGAATTGTTCTTTTCCACCACTGCGGCGATCGCCCTGTTTACTTCCGCGGGTTGGCGCAAAGGGCCCCTGCCGGTGGATGACGCCGGCACGCCCGGACTCCGCCTGTTGGCGGTAGCGGCGGCTGCCGTGACGCTGGCGCAGGTGGCTTTGGGGGCGGCAGCCCGCCATCAGGCGCTCAACATCATCCCGCACGTCTGCGGAGCCCTGGCGGTGACCGGCATGGTGCTGTGGGTGACGTTGCGGGTGCTCGTCGGCCATCCGCGGCACGCTCCGCTAAGGCGCGCGGCGCTTTTTCTGCTGTCGCTCGCCTGCTTCCAGGTGTTTCTGGGAATCGCCGCCTACATGAGCCGCGTCGCCACCGCCGACGCGCCGCAGCCGATGCCGGTAATGGTCGGTTTCACCGTGGCACACGTGGCCGTGGGAGCGCTGACCATGGCGGCCAGCGTGCTTCTCGCGATTCAGGTGTTCCGGCACGTACGGCGGCCGGCGCGGGAGCTGGCCGTGGGAGGGGTAACCGTCACTTCATGAAGGATTATATCGAGCTCACGAAGCCGCGGATTACGTGGCCCATCCTGATGAGCACCGGGATCGGCTACTATTTCGGCCTGCGCGGAGGATCGAGCTGGTGGTCGTTCATCGTGAGCCTGAACTGGTGGTCGCTGTTTCACACGATTTTGGGCACGGGGCTGATCGCTTCGGGCACCGCGGCGCTGAACCAGTGGTACGAGCGGGAAGCCGACCGCCGCATGCGGCGGACGGCGCACCGCCCCATTCCCTCCGGCAGGCTCTCGGCCGGCCGGGCCCTGGCCTTCGGCACCGCTCTCTCGATCGCGGGCTTCCTGGAGTTGTGGCTGGGCTGCAACTTGCTGAGCGGCTTGCTGGGCCTGTTCACGCTAGTGAGCTATCTGTTCCTGTACACGCCTATGAAGCGGCGCTCCTGGCTTTCCACCACCATCGGCGCTTTCCCGGGCGCCATGCCGCCCATGATCGGCTACGCCGCCGCGTGCGGCGCCATCCGCCCGGAAGCCTGGGTGCTCTTCGCCATTCTCTTCTTGTGGCAGTTTCCGCATTTTTATTCCATCGCCTGGATGTACCGGGAAGACTACGCGCGCGCCGGCATC
>JAJPJX010000061.1 GCA_021324015.1 Solibacteraceae bacterium
AGGCTGCTGTTGTCGTTCCCGTCGGTGACCACCACCAGGACCTTCTTGTCCTTCTTGGCCTTCTCCTTCAGGTGATCGATGGACATGCGGATGGCGTCCCGCATGGCCGTGCCGCCGCGCGAGTCGATGCGCGCCAGGCCCTCTTCGAGTTCTTTGATGCTGTTGGTGAAATCCTTATCCAGGAAAGCCTCGTCATTGAAGTTGACGATGAAGACCTCGTCCTGGGGGTTGGAATCCTTGACCAGGGCCAAAGCGGCGGACTCCACCTTCGCGCGCTTGTCGCGCATGCTGCCGCTGTTGTCGATGATCAGGCCCATGGACACGGGGACGTCCTCCCGTTTGAAGGTCTTGATCTGCTGCTGGACGTCGTTTTCGTATACCTTGAAGGCGCTCTGCGGCAGGTTGGTCAGCAAGTGGCCGTTTTTGTCCACCACGGTGGCGTGCAGCACCACCAGCTTGGTATCGGTACGGAACACCGCCCCCTGGTCGGCTTTTTCGGCCTGGGTGCCCGCGGCCTTGGAGTCCTCGGCGCGCGCCCGGCCCGCGCCCAGACAGCCCACCAGGCCGGCCAGCGCCAGAGCCACTTTGAGTCTATTGTAGTGGGGCATAGTAGCCCATTCTCCAAAACGCTCGCAGCGGCGGCAGGCCACGCGGCTGTACCAGTTTGACCTGGACGCGCCGGTACTTGCCGTCCCGTTGCTGGTTGGCAGGGCTGTATCCCAGGAGGTACTGGTTGCGAAGCTCGATCCCGATTTTGGCGGCGATGTCCGGCAATTCGTTCAGGTTCTCCACCGGGAACTGCCGGCCGCCGGTCTGCTCCGCGATTTCGCTCAGCAGGCCCGGTCCGTTCAACTCCTCCGCTGTGCGACCGCGCGCGGAGACCGGCTCGAAAATCCCGATCGCATAGATTTGGACGTCCGCTTCGCGCACCAGGTTCTTAATTTCTCCTTCCGTGTAGCGGCTGTTGTTGTCGCCGCCGTCGGAAATCACCAGCAGCGCCTTGCGAGGATTCCGGCCCTTTTTCATCTGGTGCAGGGCCAGGTAAATTGCGTCCAGCAAGGCGGTGCGCCCCTTGGACTGTGTGAAGGTCAGGCGGTTCTGGATTTGCTCCAGGCTGGTGGTGAAAGGTTGCACCAATTCGGCCCGGTCGTTGAACTGCACCAGAAAGAATTCGTCTTCTGGGTTGGCGGTTTTGAAAAACTGTGCCACCGCCTGGCGGGACTTTTCCAGCTTGGCGCCCATGCTCCCGCTGCAGTCGAAAACCACACCCACCGACAGCGGGGCGTCCTCACTCGAAAAAGCCGTCACCACCTGCTCTTTTTTGTCCTCAAACACCCGGAAGTTCTCTTTTTCCAGTCCCGTGACGAAGCGATTCAGTGGATCCATCACGGTGACGGGAATCTGCACCAAGGTGGTATCCACCCGGATGTTGGCACGAGGCGACTCTTCTCTCTGGCCTGGCGCTTTGGGCCGAGGAATAATGCTGACCTTGGGTTCCTCGGGTACTCGATCCGCAGACCACGCTGCGGGCATCAGGCTTAGAGAGAAGAGCAGCAAACCTCGCCATAGCCTGTGGTGGGATCGCGCATCCTTCACCGGTTCCCCAGCCTCTCTCCCCAAGTTTATCACAAGGGTTTTATGGTATGATCTCTTGTGCCGCGTAAAATCCTGGGCGTGATTCCCGCCCGGTTCGCTTCCTCTCGTTTCCCCGGCAAAGCTCTCGCGCCACTCGCCTCCAAGTCGATCTTACAGCACGTTTTCGAACGCGCTTCTATGGCGCGATACCTGACCAGCGTGCTGATTGCCACCGATGACGAGAGGATCTACCAGGAAGCCCGGCGCTTCGGGGCTCCGGTAAGCATGACGCGGGCGGATCACCTCTCCGGCACCGATCGGGTGGCGGAGGTGGCGGCCTCGGAAAACGCGGACCTGGTGGTGAACATCCAGGGCGACGAACCGCTGATCGACCCGGCGGCCATCGACACAGCCCTCCTGCCGCTTCTGGACGACCCCGCCATTCCCATGGGAACGCTCAAGAAGCGCATCGAGGATCCCCGCGAGATCGACGACCCCAACGTGGTCAAGGTGGTCACGGACGGCCACGGGCGGGCGCTGTATTTCTCGCGCTCGACCATCCCATATGTGCGCGGCGAAGCCGGGGGGGCAGTTCCGTACTTCAAGCACATCGGACTATACGTCTATCGCCGCGACTTCCTGCTGCGCTACTCCGACCTGCCCGTGGGTCCCCTGGAGAAGGCCGAACGGCTGGAGCAGTTGCGGGCCCTCGAAAACGGCTACGAGATCCAGGTGGTGGAAACCGAGTACGAATCCGTGGGAGTGGACACGCCGGAGGACCTGGAGCGGGTCTCCCGACTATTTGAAGCGTCCCTGCGGGGGGTGAAATCGTATGGCTAAGTATATTTTCGTCACCGGCGGCGTGGTGTCGTCGCTGGGGAAGGGGATTGCGGCCGCCTCCATCGGCTGTCTGCTGGAGAGCCGCGGGCTGCGGGTCAACCTCCAGAAATTCGACCCCTATCTGAACGTGGATCCGGGGACCATGAGCCCCTTCCAGCATGGCGAGGTGTTCGTCACCGACGACGGGGCGGAAACGGACCTGGACCTGGGGCACTACGAGCGCTTCACCCACGCACGGCTGACGCAGGCCAACAATCTCACCTCCGGGCGGATTTACGAGCAGATCATTTCCCGGGAACGCCGGGGCGACTACCTGGGCAAAACCGTGCAGGTGATCCCGCACGTGACCAACGAGATCAAATCGGCCGTCCGGCGCATCTCGGCGGATGTAGACGTGGTGATCGTCGAAATCGGCGGCACGGTGGGCGATATCGAGTCGCTGCCGTTTCTGGAAGCCATTCGGCAGATGCGGCACGAGTTGGGCAAAGAGAATGTGCTGTTTGTGCACGTGACTCTGGTGCCCTGGATCGCCGCCGCGCAGGAGTTGAAAACCAAGCCCACCCAGCACAGCGTCAAAGAGTTGCGCGCCATCGGTATCCAGCCGGACATGCTGCTGTGCCGGTCCGAGCGCTTCATTCCGCCGGAGATGAAGGACAAAATCGCCCTGTTCTGCGACGTGGAGCCGCAAGCGGTGATCACCGCGCGGGACGTGGAATCGGTGTACGAGGTGCCCCTGGTGTTCGCCGGTGAAGGCGTGGACGAGATGGCTTTGCGCCTGCTCAAACTGGACGCCGGGCCCCGCGACCTGGACCGCTGGACGGGCATGCTCCACCGTATGCAGCATCCCGTGGACGAGGTCTCCATCGGCCTGGTAGGCAAGTACGTGGAATACGAGGATTCCTATAAGAGCCTGAAAGAGGCCCTGCTGCACGGCGGGCTCGCCCATCAGTTGAAGGTCAAGATCAACTGGATCGAGGCCGAGGGGGTGGTAGGCGCCGACTGGGAGCGGCAACTGGAGGGCTACGACGGAATCCTGGTGCCGGGCGGCTTCGGCAAGCGCGGCATCGACGGCATGTTGAATGCCATCCGCTATGCGCGCGAGTGCAAGGTGCCGTACTTCGGGATCTGCCTGGGCATGCAGACCATGGTGATCGAGTACGCGCGGAACGTCTGCGGCCTGGAGCACGCCGATTCCACCGAGTTCGACCCCGGCACGCCGCACCGCGTGATCTTCAAGCTGCGCGAGTTGAAGGGCATCGATGAGTTGGGCGGCACCATGCGGCTGGGGGCCTGGCCGTGCCGCCTGGCGGAAGGCAGTTTTGCGCAGCAGGCCTACGGCGCCCGCGAAATCAGCGAGCGCCACCGGCACCGCTACGAATTCAACCGCGAATACGAGGAGCGTTTGCGGGCCGGTGGGTTGAAGATTACGGGCGAGACTCCGGACCAGACCTACGTGGAAATCTGCGAGATCGGGGACCACCCCTGGTTCCTGGGCTGCCAGTTCCATCCGGAGTTCAAGTCCAAGCCGCTCGAGCCGCATCCGCTGTTCAAGGCTTTCATCGGCGCGGCCTACCAGCATCGCCAGCGCCGCCTGGCCCGCCAGAAGGAACCAGCGCGGCGCGCCGAGCCGCAGTTTTCGCGGTAGACCTGCCGATGCCGATGACTTTCGATTCGTTCGGCCCAGGGCGGCCCCTGGCGCTGATTGCCGGCCCCTGCGTCATCGAGAGCGAAGAGCACGCGCACTTCCTGGCGCGGGCTATCGGCGAGGCGGTGGGGCCGTTCGTCTTCAAGGCTTCCTTCGATAAGGCCAACCGCACCAGCCTTACGGGGTATCGCGGGCCGGGGTTGCGCGAGGGCCTGCGCATCCTGGCGGGTGTCAAGGCGGCGGGTTATCCGATCCTCACGGATATCCACGAGCCGGCGCAGGCCGCCCCCGCCGCCGAGGTGGCCGACATCCTGCAAATTCCCGCCTTCCTGTGCCGCCAGACCGACCTGCTGGTGGAGGCCGGCCGCACGGGGCGGATCGTGAACATCAAGAAGGGGCAGTTCGTGGCCCCGCAGGACTTCCGGCACGCGGCCGAGAAGGTGGCCTCCACGGGAAACCGGCAGATTCTACTGACCGAGCGCGGATCTTCCTTCGGCTACAACAACCTGGTGGTGGATATGCGCGGGCTGGTCGTCATGCGGTCGTTCGGCTGGCCGGTGGTGTTCGACGCCACCCATAGCGTGCAGCTTCCGAGCGCCGGCGCGGGGGCTTCCGGGGGACAGCCGCAGTTCATCGAGCCGCTGGCCCGCGCGGCGGTGGCGGTGGGGGTTGACGCCATTTTCGTGGAAGTGCACGAAGCTCCCAGCCGGGCCCTCTCGGATGGTCCTAATGCGCTGAAATTAAGCCTTTTAGGGGATTTTTGGAAGCGCTTGCAAGCGCTCGGCGGCCTGGTCCGCGAGGAATCTTTCCACGCGAGGCCGGCGGATGGCGTCATACAATGAAGGCAAGGGAAACCGGCATGAACCGCATTCGCCAGCGGAGAGGATTCTCTCTTATCGAGTTGCTGATCGTGATCGCGATCATCCTGATTATCGCGACCATCGCTCTTCCCAAGCTGAATCGCGCGCGCATGTACGCCCAGGAGACGGCGGCCATTGCGGCGATCAAGACGCTGCACTCCGCCGAGACGCAGTATTTCTCCCAGTTTGGGCGCTTCGCCGCCAACCTGACGGAGTTGGGACCGCCGGCCAGCGGCCAACCTGGTCCTTCGGGCGCAGACCTGATTCCGGGTGACCTGGCGGCCGGCGACAAGAGCGGCTACAAATTCACGGTGACCGGCGGGCCGAGCGGCTACACCATCAGCGCCGTGCCGATTGCCTATAATTCCACGGGTAGCCGGACCTTTTTCTCCGACCAGAGCCTGGTGATCCGCGAAAATTACGGGCAAGAGCCGGCCACGGTCAACAGTAAAGAGATCAAGTAAGCTCCCTTCGTTGCGCGGCGGCGCCTTCCGGGCGCCGCCCTCCCATCCCCATCCGGAGGTCGAAATTGATGTCCGCGAGACTGCGCGCGCTCTTGGGCGCGTACGTGGCGGGACTGCTGCTGGCAGTCCTGTATTTTCTGGTGAAGCTCTGGCCCGTGACGCGGGCTCCGTTCGAGCCGGCCACGTTTTTCTGGGGCCGGTTCGTGTTTCCGCTGGAGGCACGCTACCTGCTGCTGGCCGCCCTGGCCGGCGCGTTGGGCTCGTACATCCATCTGGCGAGCTCGTTCGCCGAGTACGCGGGTAACGACCGGCTGGCGGCCAGTTGGACCTGGTGGTACGTGATGCGGCCGTTTATCGGCGCCGCGCTGGCCGAGGTGGTGTACCTGGCGGTGCGCGCCGGCATGGTTACCGGCACCGGCGGGGCGGACGCTTTGAGCCCCTTCGGCATGGCAGCCCTGTGCGCGCTCTCGGGCCTGTTCGCGCGGCAGGCGACCGACAAGCTGCGGGAGGTCTTCGAGAACCTCTTCCGCACGGAAAAGCCGGTGGAGCGAAAAGATCCGCTGCCGCTGGGGTAAGTTACCGGGCAGCCCCGGCGAGCTTCAGGTGCAACACCCCCGGACCGGGAAAGGGAGTCCGGAAGCTGCGGCGGGCCCCTCCCTGCACGGTTCCACCCGGGAGCGTCTTGCCCTCATTCACTTCGAACCACACGGCTGTGAACGCGCCGGGGGCGCCGCTCAGGTTGACGGTGAACTCGCCGCGGATGCCCGGTTGGAAGACCAGGTACTCGGCGCCCGGCTGGGCCAGGCAATACTGCGTGGAAGCCAGCGCGTCGTGCGGAGTCATCTCCGCCAGATTGATGGTCTCCGCGAAGCGCTTGGTCTGGCCCATGGCCACACGCGCCGAATCCTGCCAGGTGGGTGCCGGCTCCAGCGTCTCCATAAAAAGTACATTGAGACCGCGGATGAAACTTTTCCAGACCCAGATGCTGTCTCCGCAGGTGTGCCCGCAGAGGTGGTCGGTGTCGCTGACCACCACCTTGCCGCTGAAGTTGGCCGGAGGATTTTCCAGGTAAGTGTCGGGAGCGCTGCCATTGTTCGGCGAAACCCAGTCCGCCGGGCTGCTGAGGAGTTCCCGGTTGACGCCGCCCGGGTACTCGGCGGTCATGCCTACGGGGTGCCGCCTGCCCTTGCCCGCCTCATACTCGTGGACGAAGCGGATCATGTCAAACTGCCAGTCGGTCGAATAGGCCGCGGCTTCATTGCAGATCTCGTAGAGCACGTTGTCCAGATCGTTGACCGTATCGATCACCTGCCGCACATAGGCCCTCTGAAGTTCCAGCACGCGTCGGCCCATCGGGTTTTGCTGGAGCGTGTAATATTCCAGACCGCGGCCGTCATGATTCGTGTCCGCATCCACCTGGTTGATGTTGTTGCTGCCGTTATACGGATGGCAGATCCACGCGTCGGTGAACTGCGCTTCCCATCCCTCGAACAGCATCACGGAGACGTACATGCCTCGCCCCCGGGCGGCCAGAATGCGTTCGCGCATGCGCTGGAGGTACTCGGGATTGAACCTGGTCAGATCGAATTTGGGCTTGCCGTCCATCGCCAGCCCGGGGCCGGTGCGCATCCAGGGATGCGGCGCGGAATGCTTCAGCCCCACCGGATCTTCGTCGTTCCAGCGCGGCGACTCCCAGCGCCAGAGGCGGAAAAAGTTGTGATGGTGCGATTCCAGGAAGTTCAGGTACCGGTCATAGTCGAAGACCGGCGGAGGGTCCCCCACGGAGGAGCGGTGGCCCGAGTCCTGAAAGTTGCTCCACGTATGCGTTCCGGTGAGATAGATGGCCTTTCCGGAGTTGTCCGTGAAGTACCGGGGGTTGGACGAGAGAACCCGCAGCGGGCCCCGGTCCGGCATGCTTTGGCCTGCCGCGGCAGCCGCGGCGGCAGCCAGAATCAGAACTTGTCTCATGCGAATCCCGCGTGTCTATGGTAGCTCTGAAATGGCAGCTCTAGCGCCTTACCGGGTGGCGGCTCGGGTGAGGCGGTCCAGCACTCCCAGCCACTCCGGCGCATCCGGCGGTCGCTCCACGGCGATCCAATCCCAGCCTTCTTCATCCAAGCGGTGCAGGGTCTGGTAGAGCAGGGCGGCGTAGGCGCGCGGATCGGCGGGCATCCGCACGCCGCCGGGCTGCTCGCGGCCCAGTGTCAGCCAGGCGCCGCGCCCCGCGGGGGGCGCCTCGCCGGCGGCCAGCAGCACCAGCGGCGTGCGCGGCTGATAGTGGCGTTGGTGCATGCCGGGGGAGGCGTGGGGCTCCCCGGCGGCGGCCGCGGCGGCTATCTCCACGGGCCCCACCAGGGCTTCGATCTCGGTCACCGGCAGCCCGCCCGGCCGCAGCAGGACGGGACGCTCGCCGGCCAGCGACAGCACCGTGGATTCGATGCCCACGTTGGCCGGGCCGCCATCCAGCACCAGGTCCACGGCGCTGCCCAGGGAGCGGCGCACGTGCTCGGCCGTGGTGGGGGAAAGCTGGGTGAAGCGGTTGGCGGAGGGACCTGCCAGGGGCACCCCGGCCCGGCGGATCAGTTCCAGCGCCAGCGGGTGCGCCGGCATGCGCAGGCCCACGGTGGCCAGACCCGCGGTCACGATGCCGGGAATGCGCGCGTGCTTGGGCACCACCAGGGTGAGCGGGCCGGGCCAGTAACGGCGGGCCAGCAGGTCGGCCGCTGGCGGCCAGTGGGAGGCCAGGCCGCGGGCCATTTCCACGGAAGCCACATGCACGATCAGAGGGCTGGTGGAGGGCCGGCCCTTAGCGCTGTAGATGCGCGCCACCGCCTCCGGGTCCAGCGCGTTGGCGCCCAAGCCGTAGACCGTTTCCGTGGGGAACGCCACCAGGCGGCCCGCGCGGATCAGCGCCGCGGCATGGTCCAACTCCGCGCTCACTCGGGCAGATCGTCCTTGCCGTCGCCCATGGTCTTGCCGGTCTTGCGGTACACCAGGTAGGCGTGAATCAGCGGCTCCAGATCGCCTTCCAGCACCCGGTCCACATCGCCGATGGCGAGCCTGGTGCGGTGGTCCTTGATCATGCGGTAGGGGGCCAGCACGTAGCTGCGGATCTGGCTGCCGAAGTTGATATCCAGCTTGGAGGCTTCCGTCTTGCGAGCTTCTTCGCGCTTCTTTTCCAGTTCGAACTCGTAGAGCCGCGAGCGCAACTGCTTCATGGCGCTGTCGCGGTTCTTGTGCTGGGAGCGCTCGTTCTGGCACTGCACCACGATGCCGGTGGGGAAGTGCGTGATGCGCACCGCCGAATCGGTCATGTTGACGTGCTGCCCGCCGGCGCCGCTGGAGCGGAAGGTATCGATGCGCAGGTCGTCCGGACGGATCTCGATTTTGATCTCGTCGTCCACCTGCGGGTAGACGAAGACCGACGCAAAGGAGGTGTGCCGGCGCGCGTTGGCGTCAAACGGCGAGATGCGCACCAGGCGGTGCACGCCGATTTCGGATTGCAGCAGGCCGTAGGCATTTTCGCCGTTGACCTCGAAGGTGACGGACTTGATGCCCGCGCCTTCGCCCTCCAGGCGGTCCGTGATGACGGTCGAAAAGCCCTCGCGCTCGGCCCAGCGCAGGTACATGCGCAACAGCATTTCGGCCCAGTCCTGGCTTTCGGTGCCGCCGGCACCCGGATGGATGGTGACAATGGCGCTGCGCGCGTCATTTTCGCCGGAGAGCAGCATGGCGGTCTCCAGCTTCTCCAGCAAATGCGCGTAGGCCTTCAGGTCACGCTGGATGTCCCCGTTGACATCCTCTCCCTCCTTGGCCAGTTCGAAGAGCGTGTCCAGGTCGGAGGTCATGCCGGCGATGCGCTGGTCGTTGGCCAGGCCCTCTTCCAGGCGCTTGCGCTCCTGCATGACTTTCTGGCTCTTCTCCGGCTGGCTCCAGAAGTCCGGGGAGGCGATCTGTTCTTCGAGTTTGTTCAGTTTGGATTGCTGCGCGGAGGCGTCAAAGATACCTCCGCACGGCCAGGGCCTGTTCGCGGAGGGGCGAGTATTCGCGTTCCAATTCTTCTACGGTCATAGCTTACTTCAATTCTAGCAAATAGCCCATTTTGCCGACGTTGACGGCGCGGGTACGCCCGAGCTGCTCGGCGACTCCGCTGGCCTCGTGGATGTGGCCGCAGAAGAACCAGGCGGGCTGGTGCTGCCGCAGGAAATCGCGCACGGCGGTGGAGCCGGCGTGCAGGCCATCGCGGATGCGGTCGAGGGAGGTGCCGTGGGGCGGGGCGTGGCAGATGAGCACCAGCGGATCGAGGCCGGCAAAGCAGGCCAGCCGCTCGGCAAGCTGGGCTTCGCTGTACTCGCCGGGGGTGTTGAACGGCGTGGGATTGGAATAACCGAGTCCGGCCAGGTGGTAGCCGTCCGCCAGGAAGGTCTGGCCGTGGAAATCGTGCAGGCCGAACTGGCGGCAGAAGGCGCCGATCTGGGCGGCGGACTCATGATTGCCGGGCAGCACATAGACCCGTTCGGCGCTGGTGGCGAGGATCGGGCCGCAGCGTTCCAGGCCCCGGCCGAAGTTCACCAGGTCGCCCGCCGCGATGTAGTAATCGGCATCGGTGGCCATGAGCTGCTCGAGGGCGCGCAGGTCGCCGTGGATATCCGAGAAGATCAGCAACCTCATTTAGCCAAATTGTAGCTGTGCCGGCGGGCCATGTCCCGGGCGATGGTGCGCGCGCCGGCGAAGAGCACCAGGGAGAGGGCCAGCGCCAGGGCGGGGATGAGATACATGGCCTGGTGCAGGCCCGCGGCGCGGGAGGCCTCGGTGAGGGCGGCGGATCCGGCCGCGGCGGCAGCCCGGCGCGCCAGGAAATCGCTGAGTCGGCCGGTGATCAGGGGGCCGAAGGCGGCGCCGCACAGGTACATGGCCAGGAAATAGAGCGCCATGGTGGTGCCCCGCAGGCGCGGCGCCACGATGTCGTGAATGGAGGCATACACAAACCCGTAATACATGTTCAGCAGGCCGTAGGCTGCCATAATGCACCAGATGGCCAGGGAGGCGGAGCCCGCGGGCTGGGCGATGCCGCAGAGGGCCGCCGGCGCCGCGAGCAGGGAGGTTTGCCCGGCGGCCAGCATGCGGCCGTTGGGACGCCGGCGGATGGCGCGGTCCCCCCAGGCTCCCGCCACGAGGCCGCCCGCTACGCCCGCCACGCCCGAGCCCACGCCCGCCCAGAATCCCGCGCGCCCCACGGACAATCCGTGGAAACGAGTGAGGAACGCGGGCAGAAAGGCGCTCAGGGCGTAGAGGTTGAAGTTGACCAGAGCACCGGAGGCGATGATCCACCAGAGTGTGGGAATGCGTAGCAGGGACCAGGCAGAGGCAGTGTGCGCCGGTGCGGCTTCGGCGGCGCCGCGCTCGGGTTCGCGCAGGGTGAGCAGAAGGGGGACCAGAGCCACGGCGGGCAGGGCCGCGAGCACCAGCGCCGTGCGCCAACCCCGCGCCTGAGCCACCGGGCCGCTGATGCTGAAGCTCAGCGCCAGGCCGATCGGCACGCCGAGCATGAACAGAGCCAGGGCCCGCGAGCGCCGGGAGGCTGGAAACAGGTCGCCGATCCAACTGGTGGCTGCGGGCGCGCACACGCACTCTCCCACGGCCACCCCCAGGCGGGAGAGCAGCAGCATGAGGTAGCTGGAGGCCAAGCCTCCCCAGGCGGTCAAGCCGGCCCACACCGATACGCCAAGGGCCAGGAGCTTCTTGCGGCTCCAGGTGTCCGCCGCGCGCCCGGCGGGCAGACCCACCACGGCGTAGAGCAGGGTGAACACGGTCGTCAGTGCCCCGATCTGCGTATCGGAGAGGGAGAACTCCCGGCGGATGGGCTCGACCAGCGCGCCCAACACCCCCCGGTCGTAAAAGTTGAGGACGTTGACAGCAAAAAGAACGGCCAGAGAGCGGTCCAGTCCGGGGCGGCGCACGGGTCCCCATGCTAGCACAGGAGGCCGTGCGCGGCGGCAGAAGACCTAATCCGCCGCTCGCCTGCGGTCCCGGCTCGCGTGGAACAGATGCGTCAGCAGCCGATCGTCCGGCGCAAGATCCTCGCGGCGGGGCCGCGCAGCCTCAAGCAGCGCACCAGCGATTACTTGCTGGCGCGCATCCCACTTAATTTTGCAGGCGCCGTTGATTTCGGTCTTGTCGGCAGGACTCCTTCAACAGCGTTGTGCAAATTCGCGAGGATGATCGCACTCACTGCGGAACTGACCAGAGCAAGGAACCCCAATCGGGGGCTCTGCCAGAGGCCCATCAGGCAAAGTACCCAGGTCACCGTGGAACTGAATGCGAGGGATGCGCAAATGGCGATTGCCCCGCGACGCGAAATCACTCGATAACACACACCCAAGAAACTGAAGAAGCCGCCTTGCACCAGGCCGTACACAAACGCCGCAGCCGTCCCCCAGAACAGCCATTTGGCGAACCCATCATCGAACGCCAAATCCCCACCATTGACCTTCCCGACGAAATGCGCGCAAAACAGCCCGGTCATGCACGCGAACGCCCAGCATAATGCGAATAGGAACGCATTACGCCAACGTGCGCGCCGAAAAACGAAACTTAACACGAATGGCAGAACAACAACCGAAAGGGTGAAAAGGACTAATGAACTGGTGAAGTCTCCCACACCGAACTGATAGGCTCTCTCCCTATAGTCCTTTCGTCCATTCAGCACGCTTCCAATTTGGAACTGGCCAAAACGACCTTCTAGAAAATCCAAATTTGGTATGGCGAACCAGAAAAACAGAAACGCCAGTACCCAACTGATATGAATTGCCGCCAAAGGGTTAAGGATCTGCTCCGCGACAAGTTTGGGGTGGCTGACCTCAGGGGCGGTGGGTTGCGGGCTTTCAACGGGCGTTTTTTCGAGGGCAGGAACGCCCTCGGCCGGGCCGTGAACCAACTTGTCCGTCGACGCCATTTTTTTCGCGGCGGCTTCCAGTTCCTCGACCCGCCGGGCAATGGTCTGGCCTTGCCGTTCCAGATTGCTAAGATGCTGGCCTGCCTTCTGGCTCGCCGCCAACAGCTCCCCCACCCGACCATCGACAGCCTGAGCCTGAGTTTCGAGAACACCGACGCGCCTGGTTACTAGCTGGCCCTGTTGCTCCACTTCCCCTGTCATCCGGACCGCCGCTTGGGCTGACTTTTCGATATCGGCTACTCGATCCATCAATCCTGAAATCAAGTGCCTTAGTTCGACCGTGCTCACCGCTGGATTCGGAAACAACGCAACTTCGGCGACATCCCCCTCCGCGGCGTCGGGAGAGAGTACCTGCGGTCTCACCCAATCATCCGGTGACCATTCCCGCAACAGTCCCTTGATCTCTTTTCCGATTTCGTACAGCGAAATGTGGAGTCTGCCGCTTTTCGAGCCGTTCAGAAGAACCTCGCGGAGCGCCCCCGAAAACATTGTGTACGTTCCCTTGACGGGTGCAATCGCCGGCGCGCTCTTGCTGGCCGCGCATAGAAGGGCCGTCCCCTTCGCGGGGAGTTCCTCGGCAAACTGCTCACCGGCTAGTTGTGCGACCCCTCCGGCCGATTGAAACTCCGTGAACGCCGCTGCCGCGAAGCAGCAGTCTAGAATCAAGTATTTTCTAACGCGGCGCGCCGCCGTCTTTAATGTCGATGCCAGGTCCGCAGCGCGTAAGCCAGACGAGCCCTCATATCCCTCCACAGTCGATGGAATCGCGAAGAAATATCGCCGGTCTGGACCAGTGAAGCCTCCGTGCCCAACGTAATACACAATCAGGTCGGTAACTCCCCCGCTATCCCCCTCAGAGCAGAGAGGCGTCAGAAACTTTGCGATGAGCTGGTGGATCTCTGGCGCCGGAGCTTGGGATTCGAATAGGTTCAGCACTCTGGCCGGGAGTAAACCGAATCGCATAGGGTCGGTCAGATACTCGCGCATCGCGGCGGCGGAGTTCCCGAACACTGGATTGAGAGACTTGCCAAAGCTCGGGTATTCAGGCCAATATGATGCGCCCAAAATGATAGCGGCTGTCCGCTCTGGTTTGACCGTCTGATCCACAGCTTACCCTTCCATCAGTCTGACCTGGAAAACGCTTTCACGACCTCGGCGGCGTTGCGGCTGTCCACGTTGTCAACGATCATCTCACCTTTGTCCGTCCGGATCGTAATTTTCACACCGGAATTCCGGCGCAAGAAACCGGCTATGCCTCGCCCCACGGCCGTGGCGAGGCCGGCCACGGCCCCGGTGTTTAGAATCAGAACGAGTGCCGAACCAGTGTCCTGAAACTGCGGATCTGTTCTGAGAGCCCGCGCCTCCACGGTGGAGCCGGGGGCGTTGTCGAGCACGGCTTCCGCGAGATCCCTCGCGTACACGTTCGCGAAATCAAGGGTCGAGTCCGGGAAGGAAACGACATAACAGGCCCGCCCCATTTGCATCATGTTACTACATCGGTATCAAGAGGAGACGCCAATTTGCGGCGGTTCCAAGCCTTACCAGTGTTAGACATGAACTAAACTAAAACGTTCGGCTCCCGCGCTTTACCGGGTTTGTCCCGGCGAAATGCTGCGGGGCGCTTCCGCAGCATTTCGCCGGCGCGAGCTCCCCGCCGCCGTTACCGGTCTCGAGTTCCCGTTTGCCCGTTACTTGGCCGCGCTTCAGGCCAGGTCGTAGCGATCAAGGTTCATCACCTTGTGCCATGCAGCCACGAAGTCCTTCACGAACGCCTCCTTCGAGTCGTCGCATGCATAGACTTCCGCGATTGCCCGGAGCTGGGAGTTTGAACCGAAGACAAGGTCGACACGGGTGCCGGTCCACTTGATCTGGCCCGTCGCGCGGTCGTGCCCTTCAAACACGCCTTCGGATGTAGAGGAGGGCTGCCACTTCGTGTTCATGTCGAGCAGGTTGACGAAGAAATCGTTCGTCAGCGTCTCGGGCCGGTTGGTGAAGACGCCGTGTTTGGCCTGCCCGAAGTTCGCATTCAGAGCGCGCATGCCGCCGACGAGAACCGTCATCTCGGGGGCCGTCAGGGTGAGCAATTGCGCCCGATCTACAAGCAGTTCCTCAGCCGACAGGGGCAGGGGTTGTCCGTTTCGGAGATAGTTGCGGAACCCGTCAGCGATCGGCTCCAGTACGGCAAAAGAGTGCACGTCGGTTTGCTCCTGGGAAGCATCCGTACGCCCCGGCGAAAAAGGAACCTTCACATCGTGCCCGGCCCTTTTCGCAGCTTCTTCGACGGCTGCGCACCCGCCCAGAACGATCAGGTCCGCCAGCGAGACCTTCTTTCCTTTGGACTGCGGGCCGCCCGGCTGCGAGCTGTTGAAATCCTTTTGGATCGCCTCCAGCGTTTGCAGGACCTTCGCGAGCGCCGCCGGCTGGTTCACTTCCCAATCCTTTTGCGGCGCGAGGCGAATGCGCGCCCCGTTCGCCCCACCGCGCTTGTCGGAGCCGCGGAACGTCGCCGCCGACGCCCAGGCAGTGGCCACCAGTTGGGAAATCGACAGCCCGGATTTGAGGATCTTGGCCTTCAGGACGGCAATATCCTGCTCCCCGATTAATTCATGATCTACTGCGGGAACAGGGTCTTGCCATAACTGGGGCTCCGCAGGAACAAGCGGGCCAAGGTATCGCGAGATAGGCCCCATGTCGCGGTGCGTCAGCTTAAACCACGCCTTGGCGAATGCGTCTGCGAACTCCTGCGGATGCTCGAGAAAGCGTTTCGCGATCGGCGCATAGATGGGGTCCATCCTCAGGGAGAGGTCCGTCGTGAGCATTCCCGGGGCGTGCCGTTTCGAAGCATCGTGCGCATCCGGAACTGTGTCTACTGCAGTCCCGTTCTTGGCAGTCCACTGGTACGCTCCGGCGGGGCTCTTCACTAGCTCCCACTCGTATTTGAACAGGTTTTCGAGGTAGTTGTTGCTCCACTTCACTGGAGTGCTGGTCCAGGTGACCTCCAAGCCGCTGCCGATTGTCTGGGCGCCGTGGCCGCTTCCATAGGTGTTTTTCCAGCCCAAGCCCTGCTCCTCGAGGGGAGCGGCCTCGGGTTCGGGGCCGACATACCGGGCCGGTTCCGCAGCGCCGTGGGTTTTGCCGAACGTGTGCCCGCCGGCAATGAGCGCAACGGTCTCCTCGTCATTCATCGCCATGCGGGCAAAGGTCTCCCGGATATCGCGCGCCGCAGCGATTGGATCCGGCTTTCCATTGGGCCCTTCCGGATTCACGTAAATCAGGCCCATCTGCACAGCGGCCAGAGGATTGTCGAGCTGCCGATCACCGGTGTAGCGCTCGTCCCCCAGCCACTTGCCCTCAGGCCCCCAGAAAATGTCCTCTTCGGGCTCCCAGACGTCCTCGCGGCCGCCGCCGAAACCGAAGGTCTTGAACCCCATCGACTCCAATGCGACGTTACCGGCGAGAATCATGAGGTCGGCCCAGGAGATTTTCCGGCCATACTTCTGCTTGATCGGCCAGAGTAGCCGGCGCGCCTTATCGAGGTTCACATTGTCCGGCCAGCTATTGAGGGGCGCAAAACGTTGCGAGCCGGAGCCCGCCCCGCCGCGGCCGTCGCCGATGCGGTACGTCCCTGCGCTGTGCCACGCCATACGAATGAAAAGCGGCCCATAGTGGCCAAAGTCGGCCGGCCACCAGTCCTGCGACGCTGTCATCAAGGCATGCAGATCCTTGATCACCGCATTCAGGTCGAGGCTCTTGAATTCCTCCGCATAATCGAACTCCTTGTCCATGGGATTGGACAGGGGGGAGTGCTGGTGCAGAATCTTCAGGTTCAGTTGATTCGGCCACCAGTCCGCATTGCTCCGGGCCGCGGCTCTGCGAGCGCCGTGCGATACCGGGCACTTGGTTTCCTGATTATCGGGGACAGGTGCCCCGGCTGCGGTCGTGAGTTTTTGCTCCATGTGTTCATCCTCCTTCGAATTCGCTCAAAAAAAACCGCTATGGAACCACGGCACTCAGCGCGAAGCCTGCCGCGGAGCGCACTTTGAACAGAGCCCCCGGAAAATGAGTTCGCATTCGCGAAGAATCCGCTTGCCGAGGGAGCCCGAGGCAGGTCGGGGGACGTCGTACCACTCCACGTCCTCAACCTTGCCGCAGCGGTCGCAGATGAAGTGGTGATGCCGCATACCTTTCGCATCGAATCGCGCGGCGCGGCCCTCGACGGCCACTTCACGCACCAAACCCGCCTGCACCAAGTCCCGCAGATTGTTATACGTCGTGGCCCTGGAAGAGCGTGGATCCGCGCGATTTACGGCTTCGAAGATTTCCGCAGCCGTGGGATGCCCGGTGTGTTCCATCAGGAATGCCATTACTGCGTAGCGCTGCGCCGTGCACCGCAACCCGCGTCCCTCCAGGGACCGTCTAATCGCCTCGGGGTCCATGAATTATTTAGACTATATCTAACATGATATTTTGTCAAGACTTCTGCTTTGGTTGCGGTATGAAAAGTAGGTTGCGGAGCCGCGACGCTGACGGCGCCGGGTCAGTTCGGAATATCTGTCACGACCTGGCGAGTCGCGGCTCGGCAGACAAGGCTGGTATTTGCAGCGGATACTCGAGCTACAGCTTGGCTTCGCTGGTGCCGCCGGAGGCTCCGGCCTTGCGCACGCTCACCGAGCCCCGTTCAGTGACGAGCAGAATGGAAGGTCCCTGGCCCACCTTGCCCCTCAAGCTAGCGCTGCGGCCGTCGGTTTCTTTGACCAGGACCGGCCCGAAATCGTTCATGGCATCGCCGCGCTCGGCCGTGGCTTCCAGTTGGAAGGCGGCCTTGTCCGGCAACACGAGGTCAATACGGCCGGCGCGCGAGCGGGCGGTGATGCGGGGGAGTGGCAGGTGGTTGGGCACGAGGTCAATATCGCCTCGCTCGGTTTCCAGTTCCAGGGACTCGGTGAAATCCTCGATTTTCACGTCGCGCGACTTAGTGACGAAGCGCACCGGCCCCACCAGGTTCCGGGCGGTGAATTCCCCCAGGTCCATGCTGATTTCACCGGGCAGTTTCTCCACGCGCAGGTCCGTGTTCTGCGATTCGAAATGCAGCGGTTTGGCCAGGTTCTTGAACTCCAGGCTGCCGCCATAAGATCCGTTCAGCGTCACCTGACCGGCGATATTTTCCAGATCCACGTCCGTGCCGCGGCCCTGCACATCCACGGAGCCTTTCACGTCCATGACGCGGATGATGTCGCTGTGGCGCAATTCCACCCGCACGGCGCCGCCGATGCGATTCAGGCGCACGTCGGCGCGGTCGGCGGAGATCTCCACACCCTGGTCCAGATCGGAAACGTCAAAATCCCCGGAACTGGCGTTTGCGGTGATACCCACCCCGCGCGGCACCACCACTTCCAGGTCCTCGGAGATGCGCTGGTTGCTGGCAACGCGGTCCTGGTTGGTGCGCACCAGCAATTGGTCGCCCTGGTCGATGAACTCCAGGGGGGTATTCTGGCTGGCGCGGTCGGCATCGCCCTTGCTGAAGGCGCGGATGCTTTTTCGTCCGGTCACCTTGATGTCCGGGGCGTCCCCGCCGGTGATACGCAGGTTGCCGCGGGCATTTTCGAAGACGATGCGTTTGGCCGTGCCCAAGGCCTTCTGATCGGAGATGGGATACTCGTACTGCTCGCCGAAGACCTCCAGGCTGCGGACGTTGAAGCGGAAGCCGTGGCGGTGGGCGGCAAACATACCCGAACCCACCAGGCAGAGGATCACCACCAGGGCCACTTCGCCGCCGCTAAGGCCGGCGCGCTGCGGTTCGGAGCGCGCGGCGCTGACCAGCACCTCCGCCAGGCGCAGCAGGCCCCAGGCGATCAGCAGGAAGGGCCAGTAAACGGAAAACAACTCGAAGACCGGGATCTGGGGACGCAGGTTATAGAGCAGGAACACGCCCCCAACCAGAATCAGCAGGACCGGCCCAGCCAGCGAACGGCGTCTCATACGCCACCTCCCGAAGCGGTGCTTCTTCCCAGCAGGCTCAGCAGCCCGAAGACGATCAGCAGCACGGGCCAGGTCTGATGGAAACTGTACGGCGTGAAGTGATCCACGGCGAACAGGACTCCCACGGTGATCAGCGTGAGCGGGCCGCGGATGGCCCGCCAGAGGGGTTGGTTATTGCCGTTCATGGCCCACCTCGCGGTCGCCTTCATGCGACGTCATGCGGACATAGAGCATGTAGAGGCCAAGCAGGATCAGCAGCGCCGGCCAGTAGCGCACGATGTAGTAGAAGCTCAGGAAGCCCATGGTGTTGAGCAGCAGGATCACCCCCAGCACGATCAGCGCGACGGCGCCGGCGGGGAAACGCCCGGGCTCGCCGCGGAAATTCACCAGGCTGGAGAACTCGTCCACCAGTTCGCCGGCGCGGCGTTTGCGGGCGGTGTGGTAGGCTTCCAGGGCCATGTAGAAAACCCAGGCGGCGGTCAGGACGCCGAACAGGGGCTCCAGTCCGGCAGCCGCCCCGGAACTCTGGATGCTGATCAACAGGCCGAAGATCATGGCGTGCACCAGTCCCTTGGCGTACTGGCCGTTGTAGATGGCGCCGACGCCCGGGATGAAGCCCAGTAGACAGGCCAGGCCGGGCGAGCCTTCGCTGATCGCGGGCGCGGGCGGCGCGGCGCCGGGCGTGGCCGCCGCGGGCAAGTGCTCCTCGCAAAAGATGGTGCCTTGGGCGGTGCGCTTGCACTCCGCGCAGAGAGCCTTGCCGCAGGTGCGGCAATAGGCCACTGCCGCTGTCTCGGGATGGTTCAAACAGGTCATAGTCTTCTCCCCCTATGGGTTTTTCCCCTTCATCTCGGATGGCCGTGCTCCTTCTCCGGAACGCGGCGGATTCCTGGGCAGCAGGCGGCGGTCGTCGGCGCCAGCGCCGCTTTTTTGCGCGTCCGGTGGAGCCGTGCGCTGCTCTTCCTCCTGCTGTTGCTGCCACTCTTGCAGTTGATTGCGAATCTGGTACACAAAGCGAATGCTTTCGTAAAACTTGACGGTGCGCTGCCAGCCGCGATACAGGCGGTCGTCCAGGGCCGCCCATACGCGCGCCGGTTCCAGGTCCTGCGGGCGCAACTGGCGGATGGGGCCCACGAACTTGTAAAGCATGGCGAACGACAGGATGGTCATGGCCATGCCCATAGCGAAGCGGGGCTGCAGGAGCGGATGCAGCAATCCCGCCAGCCAGCGCCGGGCGCCGGACCGCGCGGCGGCCCCCGATTTCCTCCAGGGCGGCTCGAACAGGAGGCGGGTGAGCAGTTCGGGCGGTGGTTCCACCTCGGACGCGCGTTCCATGAAGGTCACGGCGGCGGCGGAGTCGCGCGCCAGTTCGGCGCAGGAGGCGCAGACGGCGAGGTGGCGTTCGAGCTCGACCCGCTCGGCCGGCGCCAGCGTGCCGTCCACGTAGTCGCAGATCCGGATTTCGAAGTCTGCGCAGGTCATACCACCAGCTTCTGCCTTCTGAGGACGCGCGCCAGTTCGGCCCGTCCCCGGTTCAAGCGTGACTTCACCGTGCCTTCCGGGATGCGCAGCACCTCGGCGATCTCACGATATTCCATTTCCTGCAAGTCGCGCAGAATAACCGCTTCCCGCAGCTCGGGTGAGAGCTTTTGCAAAGCCGCCTGAAGGATCTCGCTGGCCTCCCGGCCGGCCACCATGCCTTCCGGCCGGGCCGCGGCGGCCACGCCTTCCTCGAGCCTGGGCAACTGCTCTTCAATCGAGTCCGTAACCCGTTCCTGGCGCGTGCGGCGGTAATGATCGATGAGCAGGTTCCGCGTCAGCCGGGCCAGCCAGGTGACAAACGATCCTTCCGCCGAGCGGAACGTCTTCAGGGTGCGGAAGACCCGCAGGAACACCTCCTGCGTGAGGTCCTGCGCTTCGGTGTCGTTGCCCGTAAACCGGTAGCAAAGGCCATACACGCGGCGGGTGTGGACGCGGACCAGGTCCTCCCAAGCGGTATCGTCTCCGCCCATGCACCGTTCCACGAGGCTGGAATCCAGGTCCAAGGTACTTTGTAGCAGATTGCGGCCGCCGCGCACGCCGGCGGGGATTCCCTCTGCGCCGGGGAACAACACCATGATCGCGGTAGCCATTGCCTCGTGTCCTTTCGTTTCCGGCGGTCCGGGTTCAGGCGGCCGGTTCCACCGGCTTTCACTTAGAAGAACGAGGCCTTATCATGATAGGTTCAAATTTTCCGGGATACCAGCGATTCCGGCGGGAGGCCGGCGCGGGGAAAAGGGGGCTCGATCGGAAAGCATCGATGGAAGTGGGTGGTTCTGGCCGCGCTGGCCGTGTTGCTGGTTTTGGGCCTGCGGCGGGCTGAGGCTTTCAGCCGGGGGTTTGCCTGGAAGGTGCTTTGGGACAGCCTCCGAAACATCCGCTGGGCGTGGCTGGGTCTGGCCGGGCTGTGCGCGCTGGCCACCTATTTCGGCCGCGCGCTGCGCTGGGCCGTGCTGCTCAAGCCCGTCAAGCCGCATCCGGGCATCCGGAACCTGTTTTCGGCCACGGCCATCGGCTTCACGGCCATCACCCTGCTGGGACGGCCGGGCGAATTCGTACGCCCGTACCTGATCTCGGTAAAGGAGGGCGTGCCGTTTTCCTCGCAACTGGCGGCCTGGCTGCTGGAAAGGATTTACGACCTGCTGATGGCCCTGGCGGTGTTCGGTTTCGCCCTGAGCCGCGTCCGGCAATCCGGAGTGGTGGTGGGCAGCGCGCTCTCCTGGGTGCTGGCCATCGGCGGGTGGTTCGTGGGCATCACGGCAGTGGTGATTCTGGCAGTCCTGCTGGGGATCCGCCACTTCTCGGTGAAAGTGCAAAACCGCCTGCTGGAGGCCCTCCAATTCCTGCCGGAACACCGGTATGGCCGCGCGGAGCGGCTGGTCAAGGCATTCGTGCAGGGAGTGGAATCCACCCGCAGCCACCACGCCGTGTTGCTGCTGACCGGGTACACTATCCTGGAGTGGGCCATTATCGCGGCCTGCACGTTCTGCGTGATGCGGGCGTTTGGCGGCTTGGTGCGGTTCAGTCTGGTGGATGTCTTGATTTTTCTTGGATTTGTAACCTTCGGCGCGGTGGTGCAGATCCCCGGTGTGGGCGGTGGGATACAGGTGGTGTCGGTGCTGGTGCTCACCGAGCTGTTCCGGGTGCCGCTGGAGGTGGCCACCAGCATGGCCATTCTGTTGTGGATAACTACATTCGTAATAATAGTTCCGTTCGGGCTTGTGTTTGCGCTGCATGAAGGCCTGGACTGGCATAATCTGAGGAAGCTCGGACGCGAGATCGCCCCATGAAGTGCCCTTTTTGCGGTCACATGGAGGACAAGGTGGTGGATTCCCGGGAGGGCCGGGAGGGGGAAGCCATCCGCCGGCGGCGGGAATGCCTGAAGTGCGAGAAGCGCTTCACCACCTACGAGCGGATCGACGAAGTGCCGTACATGGTGGTTAAGAAAGACGGGCGGCGCGAGAAGTTCGACCGGCAGAAGGTGCTGGCGGGGCTCCTCAAGGCCTGTGAGAAGCGTCCCATCAGCATGGGCAGGCTGGCGGAACTGGTGAACCAGGTGGAGGCGAAGGTCACCGATTCGCCGGACCGGGAGATTTCCACTACAGATATAGGAAATTTCCTCATGGACCGTCTGCGGGAGTTGGACAAGATTGCGTACGTGCGCTTTGCTTCGGTCTACCGGGACTTCCAGGATGAAGAAGCGTTCTTTAATGAACTCAAGAACTTGGTGCGCCAGAAATTACCCTGAACCGAGCAAAACGAATGTAACCAAAACAGCTCTCAGGCATCTTTTAAATTGGACCTTAACAATGGCCGGGAATGATGTTATGATCAGTCGAGTCCCGGTGCCAACAACACCCTTGCCGTCCGGGTTGGGTCAGCAGTTCGACAATCTGGTTTCATTATCAACATCCGTCGCACCCCACAGGCAGAACCCAGTCGCTCGAGTATTTGTCCGAGGGGGAGGTGAGTCTTAAGTGGATCATTTTGACGATCAATTCCTTGCCGATAATCCTGAGTCTCTAGGGCTTAACTTCGAAGAAGAAGCCAAGTTCTTCGATGCGGAAGCGGCGCACGACGACTTTTTACACCCGCAGCCGGTGGAAGAGTCCATCTACACGGACGACCCGGTCCGCGTGTATCTGCGGGAGATGGGTGCCGTTCCGCTGTTGACCCGGGAAGGCGAAGTGGATTTGGCGCGGCGCATGGAGCGGGGCAAGCTCCGCATGCAGAAGGCGATCAGCCGTTCCGCCCTGGTACAGCACGTGGTGGTGGATTTGGCGGAGCAGTTGAAGAAGGGCGCCGTGGAGTTGGACAGCTTGGTGGACCTGGGCGACCTGGAAGAGGGCACGCCGGCAGACCTGAAGAGGCGGGCGGAAGTCCACAAACAATTCGCGGATGTGGTGACGCTGCATAAAAAGCTGGCGCAACTGGCGGAGAAGCTGGAGGCCACGCCGGCAGCCAGCAAGAAGTCCCGGCGGCGGGTCTGCGGGCGGCTTAACCGGGCTAAGGTGGAGACCTCGCTGGGGATCCGGCAGATTCCGTTCCGCTCGACCAAGTGGAAGGAATTCTCCAAAGAGATCGAGCGGGCGGTGGAGGAGTTGAGCCACCTGGACCGCGAGGCGCACAAGATCGAGGGCAAGGCCAACCAAATGCAACAGGCCCGCCTGCGGGAGCTGAAGCGGGAAATCCGCAAGCGCGAGACGCAGGCCGGGGCGACCCTGCCGGAACTGAAGCACACCTTGACGGTGATCCGGCACGGGGAGCAGGAGGCTGAGCGGGCCAAGAAGGATCTGGTGGAAGCCAACCTCCGGCTGGTGGTTTCGGTGGCCAAGAAATACGTCAACCGGGGCCTGCACCTGCTGGACCTGATTCAGGAAGGCAACATTGGCCTGATGCGCGCGGCCGACAAGTTCGAATACCGCCGCGGCTACAAGTTTTCCACCTATGCCACGTGGTGGATCCGGCAGGCCATCACGCGGGCCATTGCGGACCAGTCGCGGACCATCCGCATTCCGGTGCACATGAACGAGAGCATGAACAAGTTCCTGCGGGCTTCCCGCGAGCTGGAAAAGGAGCTTGGACGTACTCCTACAAATGACGAAATTGGCCGTCGGATGGACATCCCGGTGGAGAAGGTCCAGAAGCTGAAGACCATCTCGCGCGACCCGGTCTCCCTGGAGACCCCGGTGGGGCGGGACGGGGAATCGGCCCTGGGCGACCTGATCGAGGACCGCTGGGTGGGTTCGCCAGTGGATGCGGTGATCGAGTCCAACGTGCGGGACGAGACGGCGGGCATCCTCAAAACGCTTTCTCCCAAAGAAGAGAAGGTCATCCGCCTGCGCTTTGGCATCGGCTGTGAGCGGGAGCACACCCTGGAAGAGATCGGGCAGGAGTTCGACGTCACGCGCGAGCGGATCCGGCAGATCGAAGCCAAGGCTTTGCGGCAATTGCGGGCCCCGGAGCGGGCGCGCCGATTGCGCGCTCTGATGGCTGCCCGTTAAAATCCTACAAATATAGAAATAGAGGAGCCGGAACCTTTTGGTTGCGGCTCTGTGCTTTTTCACCCGATTTTTACAGACTCGCGATACACTGGGGAACTTATGACTCGTCTGCGGTGTATCGCTCTGCTCACCATCTGCTTGCCTGCATCCATCCTTGCCCAGCAGGCCTTGACCGGCACCATTACGGGCAGGGTTACGGATGCGTCGGAAGCAGCCATTTCGGGCGCCAAAGTAACCGTGCGGAACCTCAAGACCGGTTTGGAGCGCACGACCGCCGCTGGCGAAGTGGGGCTGTATACGCTGCCGCTGCTGCCGGTGGGGGACTACCAGGTGACCGCCGCGGCGCAGGGATTTAACGACGCCAAGGTGGAGGCGGTGCGCGTGGGAGTGGGCCAGGCAGTGACGGTGGACCTGAAGATGACGGTGGGGGCGGTCACTGTGAGCGTCAACGTGGAGGCGCAGGCGGCGGCCATCGAGACCACACGCACCAGCGTGGCCAGCTCGGTGGACAACAACCAGATCTCCAACTTGGGGCTAAACGGCCGGGATTTTCTGAACTTCATCCTGCTGACCCCCGGGGTGACGCGCGACGTGAGACAGGGGGACCTGAGCTTCGGCGGGCTGCGGGGCACGCTCAACAACCTGCAGGTGGACGGCAGCGACAACAACAACAGCTTTTACGGGCAGGCGCTGGGCCGCACCGGAACGGGGCGGGCGCCCTACCAGTTCAGCGTGGACTCGGTGGAGGAATTCCAGGTTTCGAGCGACACGTATTCGGCGGAGTTCGGGCGTGCCGGAGGAGCGGTGATCAACGTGGTGACCAGGTCCGGCACCAACGATTTTCACGGATCGGCGTTCGAGTACTTCCGGGACCGCTCGCTGAACGCCAACACCTGGATCAACAACTCGCAGGGCCGGCCGCGGCAGCCCTTCCACGTCAACCAGTTCGGGGGTACGCTGGGCGGCCCGGTGGTGAAAAACAAAGACTTCTTCTTTTTCAACTATGACGGGCAGCGGCGCCACCTGCCGAATCCGGTGTTTCTGGGAGTGCCGATCCCGGCGGACCTGGCGGCCGACCCGGCCAACCAGACGGCCATCCAGCACCTGAACTCGCTGTTGGCGCCGTACACGCTGGCCTACGACCAGGATGTGTACCTGATCAAGAACGATTGGCAGATCAACGACAAGCACCGGCTTTCCGGGCGTTATAACCGGCAGAAGTTCAACGGGGAGGGACTGGAATCCTCGGGCAACCAGGTGGCGTACGAGCACTCCGGAACGGCCCAGGTGCTCACCGACACGGCTACGGTCTCGCTGTCGAGCGTGCTGAGCCCGAAGCTGATCAACGAATACCGCTTCCAGTACCTGCGCGACGACGAGCCCAGCATCGCCTACTCGCTGGGGCCGGAGACGGCGTTGCGGCAGAGCAACACCACGGCGCTGCTGTTCGGCTCGAGCTCCATCACGCCGCGCTTCGCCAACATCAAGGGCGTGCAGACCGGCGACAACCTGACGCGGGTGGCGGGTCGGCACAACTTCAAAGTCGGCGGCGACGTGAATTACAACCAGATCGCGAACTATTTCGCCGGTAACGCGCGCGGTTCGTACACCTTCAACAGCTACGCCGACTTCTTCGCCAACCGGCCGGCCTCGTTCATTCAGGCGTTTCCGGGAGCCGGCACGCCGGGCTTTACGACCAGGCCGAACTTCACCGAGATCGGCCTGTACGCGCAGGACGATTTCCGCGTCTCGCCGCGCCTGACGTTGAACCTGGGCGTGCGCTGGGATATCACGCTGCTCACCCACCCGCCGGTGAAGAATCCGGACCCGCAACTGGCGCAGTTTGGGGTGGACACCAGCGCGCTGAACGACGACACGCATAACATCGGGCCGCGCTTCGGATTCGCCTGGCGGCCGCTGGACACCGACCGGCTGGTGGTGCGGGGCGGCTACGGGCTGTTCTACGGGCGGGCGCCGCAGATCCTGATGTCCACGGCCTACAACCAGAACGGCATCAGCGCCAGCAGCCTGACCTTCACGGGCGCGGCAATTCCGGCCTATCCGGGCAATTTCAGCTCGCGACCGAGCGGGGGGACCGCGGCGGTGCCTTCGATTCTGTATTTCGACCGGAATTATGTGCTGCCGCTGGTGATGCAGGGGAGCTTCGGTGCGGAGTACGAGGTGGCGCACAACACCACGATCGCGGTGAGCTATTTGAACGTGAGGGGAGAGCACCTGACGCGGACGCGGGACATCAACCTATACCCGCCCGTGCCGGTTCAGGTGAACCTGCCGGGATTGGGGCAGCGCACGCTGCTGCGGTATCCCGGCCCGCAGGGCAGCCCGCTGCGTCCCATGAGCCACTTCGCGCGGGTGGAGGCGTTTGAGAGCGGCGCGGACAGCTTCTACAACGGTTTTACGCTCTCCTTCAAACGCCGGTACGGCCAGCATTACCAGCTTTCGCTGGCCTACACCTACTCGAAGGCCACCGACACGGCGCCGGACTTCACCAGCGTGGTGCCGTTCAATTCGATCGACGAAGGGAAGATGGCGCAGTACAGCCTGTTCCCGAACCTGGAGCGGGGCCCGAGCGTGAACGACCAGCGCCACCGGGTCGTGACCAACTTCGTGTGGGACCTGGACTACTTCGACAAGATGTCCAGCCTCGCCGCGCGGCGGATTCTGGGAGGCTGGTCGCTGAGCGCGATCATCACGGCCCAGACGGGGCAGCCGTTTTCGAACGCCGTGGGCGGGGACGCCAACAACGACACCAACGGATTCACGGACCGCGTGCCGCAGGATGGGCGCAACACGAACTACGGCCCGACTTACTCCAACTACGACCTGCGGGTGACCAAGTCGATTCCGCTGTTCGAGCGGCTGCGGTTTGATCTGGCGCTGGACGCGTTCAACGCCTTCAACGAGGCCGAGTTCACGGCAGCCAATATCCGCAACGGCAGGTTCAATTTCAATACCGCGACGGGGGCCTTCACGCCGACCACGAACTTCGGCACCTACGCCAACCAGACGCTGGACAACCGGATCTTGCAGATCTCGGGAAAGATCGTGTTTTAGGCCGGCCGCCCGGCGCGCCTGCATCCTCGAAATGCCGGCAAATTCCCCGGAAATGCCTGGCTACGCCGGGCGCGCGCCAGGAAATTGTTCTTGTATTTCAGATAATAGAGTCTTATGATCTCACTGAGACCGGAGACCATCGAAGCCGGGGGCAGGATTTCCCGGCCGGGGCAATTCTCGCACGGTGCGCCTGAAGCATCGCCCGGCAGCGCTTGCCAGGAGCGAAGGAGGAGGTTCCCGTGACCCGGAATTGGTTACCCCGTGCGTCTCGCTTATCCTGCAAGGCGCCAATCTATTGGGCGTGGGCCGCGCTTTCGCCGGCGCTCGGCCTTTCCATCGTCCACTTCCGCGCGGAGGCCCCCGCCGCGGCGGCCGCTTCGTGTAGTCCGGTGGTTTACCAGGATTTTGAAGGCACCGCGGAACCGGCTTCGCCCGGAACCAACTGTACCGTGCGCCGCTCTGCTTCGGGATCCCCTTTCTTTTTTCGCCGCCATCAACACCATAATCGCCGTACCCATCCGCTTGTACTCAAATTACTACGCATTTGCGTAGTGTCTGACGTCATTGAGCTTGATATGATGCTTGCGGAATTTGGGATATAGAGACAGATCCATACCTTAATCTCGGAGGTGTCACAATGCCGGTCGAAGTCTTCGACGGAGCCAAGGGATTCCAGGGAATGGGCTCCAATTTCTTTCTGATTCTCGACAGGGGGGACGAAAGCCAAAGCGGGCGACTATTTGCCACCAACCAGACTGTGTCGAACCCGCTGGTGATCGACGAGAATGTGCAAGCGTTTAACGCCACCAACTTTAGGAATCCCCCCGACACTGTGCTGGTGCTAGGAAGTGACGGCAACCTGTGGTTTGAGTTCGGGCCGTTTGGACAACCCGCACCGAAGTTCTGGACCACGCGACAGCCGGTAGACGCAAACGTGATAAGCTTTCAGGCATTCGAGTTAGGCCTTGTTTACCCAGACACCGTGTTCGTGCTCGGAAGTGACGGCAATCTGTGGCTGGAACATGGGCCGTTTGGACACCCTGCCCCGAACTTCTGGACCCGCCGGGAGCAGGTAGACGCGAACGTGCAGGGCTTTTTGGGCGTCAATTATGATCAAGTGTTCGTGCTCGGAAGTGACGGGAATCTGTGGCTGGAGCAAGGACCCTTCGGGCAACCCGCACCGAACTTCTGGACGGGCCGGACGCCGATCGACGCCAACGTGCAGGCTTTTGCCACTCTCGACGGGTTAGTTGAAACTCTTTTGGTGATCCGAACGGACGGTACTCTCTGGCTACAGGGACACTTGGTCACCGCGGATGCCGCAGCGTGTCAGGTAATCGGAAGGTTTACACGCAATCAAGGTTCGCAGCAGATTACGACTCTCGGTTTCCTTGTGCTCGCGCCTAACTTTGCCCTAACGTACTGGGAAGTGCCGCTTCCGTTTACAGGATTCTGAAGCAAGATTCACTTGATGATATCGTAATAGAGGACGAGTCACCTCGAAGGCTCCTCCCATCGGAGACGTAATTGTGCCCAAAATACAACTTGCTAATGAATTGGAAGTCATGACTTTCCCTGCCCCGCCCACGGGCTTCGATTTCGAAAGGGCGAGTGAGGCCGACCGCGAACGTTACGGAATGCCGAAGTTCCCAACCGAAAGGACCCGGCAGCAGTTCTTACGGGCTATCTAAGGGTGCTCGCATCATCGAGCCGATGTAGAGGTTGTGGCGGGGACGGTCCCCTCGTTCAGCTCGTTCCGCGGCGACATGGAGCTGGACCTCCGCTTTGCAGCACATGACCAACCCGTTCGATGTGGCACAGTGGCGCGACGCATGGCCATCTGGACGTCCGAGAAGGACGGGGATGCGCTCGGGACCGCCGGGTTCGGCTTCGTACAGATCGCGCCGTGCGCGCCCGCGCTGAGAGTCAGCGTGGGAGGCGCGGACGTACCGGTCTTGTTCGCCGGCGCGCAGGGTCAATACTCCGGTCTGGACCAGATCAATATCGGCCCGCTGCCCCGCACGCTGGTGGGACGCGGAGAGGTGGATGTCCTGTTGACCTGCGCTGACCAGCAGGCGAACCCGCTACGCGTCAGCTTTAAGTGAAGCGGGGAAAGGAGATCGAAACATGATCCCGTGGAACCGCATTTTGTTCGGACTCCTCGCCGCCGGATGGTTCGCTGCTCCGCCTTGCCCGGCGCAGACGGCCCCCTACCAGGACTTCGAGAGTTCCGGCGACCCAGCATGGGCCGGCTCGGGAAGCAGCATCCGCCGCTCCCGGCCCGGGGAGCCTGTCCATTCCGGAACGTATTCATTGCGGATCGACACTACCGCCACGTGGAACTACAACGACATCCTGCCGGGAGACTCATGGCCGGCCGCTGTGCTCCGCGACCCACCCGAGCGGCTGGTCTTTTATACTTATGCGCTGCCGGCGGGCGGCGGATGGGCGACAGATAACACCGTCGGTGTGAAGTTCTACGACTCGGACAAGTACAAGGCGGACGGAGTGGAGATCTGGACCACGGACCAGGCCCGCTACGGCCAGTGGACCGAACTCTGCATCGCTCTGGCGCAACTTCCGGCCGATTTCGACCGCCTGCGGATCGGCAAGGTCGAAATCAAGAATTACTGGCCAGGCACCTACTACCTGGACGACCTTCAACTGGTCAAGCCGGAACTGCTTTATCAGGACTTCGAAGGTTCGGGGGAATCGGGTTGGGCCGGGAGCGGCAGCACGGTGCGTCTTTCCAACCAGGGGGAACCCGTGCGCTGCGGGGCGCGGTCTTTGCGAATCGACAGTGGGATCAACTGGAACTACAACTTTGTCCGCTCCAGGGATGGATCCTGGGACGTGGATTTCACCGGAAGGGGAGGGGACCGGTTGACGCTTTGGAGCTACGGGCTGCCGACAAAGGATGCGACGGGTCCCGCGGCGGCGTACAACAACATGGCCGTCAAATTCTACGACAACAGCAAATACTCGCAGGAAGGCAGCGAGATCTGGACCTCGAACAAGGCGCGCTGCGGCGAGTGGACGAAATCGTCGGTCTCCTTTGCGCAACTTCCCGCGGACTTTGGCATGCACCATGTCAACAAACTTGAAATCAAAAGCTACTGGCCGGGCACTTACTACGTGGACGACGTGGAAGTCACCAGGTACCCTTCCGAGAGCATCGCGATCCAGATCGATGACGCCGTTCAACAGTATCAAGAGATCGAGGGATTTGGGGCTTCGCTCACGGACTCCTCTGCTTGGCTGTTATGGAACAGCCTCGCTCCCGATGCGCGCCTGGGGGCGATGGAGGACCTCTTCGATCCCATCAAAGGCATCGGCATCAGTTATATACGCCAGCCAATCGGCACATCCGATTTCGTCGAGGGTCCCTACTACACGTACGATGACGTGCCGAAAGGAAAGACCGACCCTAACTTGGAGCACTTCTCGATCGATCCCGACAAAGCCTACATCATTCCGCTGTTACAGCAGGCAGTGAAACTCAGCCCGGGGCTGAGCATCATGGGAACCCCGTGGAGCGCACCGGCGTGGATGAAGGACAGCGACGACCTGATGTCCGGCCATCTGCGGGGGGAGGTGTACGACACCTATGCCTCGTATCTGGCCAAGTATATCCAGGCGTACCAGGCGCAGAGCCTCAAGATCCGGGCGATTACTCTCCAGAACGAACCTGGCCTGGACCGTTGCACGTACCCCTGCATGGGCATGACGGCCGCGGAGCAGGCGAAGCTCGCGAAATCGGTTGGCAAGGTCTTTCAGGCGAACGCGATTGACACCAGGATCCTCGCCTGGGACCACAACTGGGACCAGCCGGCCTATCCAAGAACGGTGCTCGACGACCCGGACGCCAGGAAGTATGTCGCGGGTGCCGCCTTCCATTGTTACTGTCCGCACTGTGTTGCGGGCACCGGGCCGTGCAGTGTCGCGGCACAGTCGGCGGTGGCTTCTCTGTATCCGGAGAAGGACATCTATTTCACGGAGTGCTCAGGCATGGTGACGGAAGCGGATTTCGGCCATGACCTGATCTGGCGGGTATCAAACCTGGTAATCGGGGCGACGCGGAACTGGGCCAGGAGCGTGATCCTGTGGAACCTTGCTTTGGATGAGAATAACGGTCCGGTGAAGCAGGGTGGATGCTCCAATTGCCGGGGAGTGATCACCGTCAGCCAGAAGTCCAAGAAAGTTTCCGGGAGGACCGTTGACTACTATGTACTGGGTCACGCCGCCAAGTTTGTCAGACCGGGGGCTAGGCGCATCTATTCGACGGATTCACCGGGAGAAGGCATCGAAAACGTGGCCTTCCGGAACCCGGACGGGTCGTATGCCGCGATTGTCCTGAACGCGGACAATGTCAGTCACGCGGTCGCTATCCAGTGGCGGTCGCGATGGTTCCGCTACGCGCTGCCGGGCGGCTCGGTGGCCACGTTCACCTGGGCCAACGATCCGAATTCGGCGGTTAGCGTGTGGCTCACAACGGGAGACCGGGCGAAACTGCTGGAGAAGCAGCCAGACACCGCGTTTCTTCCCGCGCCCATCGTGAACGCGGCCAGTCTAAGCGGCGATTCGGGATTGGCGCCGGCGTCGCTGGCCTCCGCGTTCGGCCAGTTTGCGGTGACGCAGGGGAGTCCGGCGATGATCGTGAAGGACGCGGAAGATCCCAAGCCGGTCGAGTGGCTGCCGTTTGTCTCCAGCGGCCAGATGAACTTCGTGGTGCCGGAAGACACGCAGGTGGGGCCGGCGACGGTGGCCGTCAATACGGGCGGGGGCGCGGTGGTCATCGGCACGGCGCGGATCGAGCCGGTAGCGCCCGGCCTGTTTTCGGCCAATGGCGACGGCCGCGGGGCCGCCGCGGGGGTGGCCACATTTTGCGAGGGCAGCAGCCCTTGCTGGTACCAATTGCTGGCCGAGTGCGGCCTAGCCCCCGGAAGCTGCCTTGCGGAACCGCTCGATCTCCGGCCGGAAGCGCGGCAGGTCTTTCTCTCGCTCTATGGGACGGGCATTCGTGGCCGTAGCGCCTTGGCGGCGGTGAAAGTCACGGCCGGCGGGGAGGATGTCCCGGTGCGCTACGCCGGCGCCCAGGGCCAGTACCCGGGCCTCGACCAGGTGAACATCGGCCCTCTGCCGCGGACTCTCGCGGGTCGCGGCGAAGTAGCCGTCGAGGTGCGTGTGGACGGCAAGACGGCCAATCGGGTAAGCATCAGCCTGCGGTGAGGAGACTCAGGACCCGCGGCCGGCGGTCCGGGAGTGTTTACCGGCCGCCCGCCAGCGCGCGTTCCAGGGCCTCCAGGAAGAAGTATTCGCCCCACATCACCGATTCGTTGACGCCCAGGTTCTTGTGCAGGTGATAGACCCCGCCTTTCAGGATGCCTTCCCAGGCGGGATCGTCCTGCGCCAGGTGCTTTTGGCACAGGGTGCGCAGGATGTGGCGCGCGGTCTGCTCGTAGAAATCGCCTTTCACCGCGTCGGCGGACAGTTCGGCGAGTTGGAAGAGACCGGAGGCGGTGATGGCGGCGGCGGAGGTGTCCAACAGGCTGCGGCTCTCGGGCGGGGCGTCAAAATCCCACGGCGGAATGCCATCCGCGGGGGTGTTCCGGATGTAGAAATCGGCGCACGCCTCGGCGGTCTGGAGGAAGCGGGCATCGCGCGTGTAGGCATAGCAGGTGCCGAAGCCGTAGAGGGCCCAGGCTAGGCCGCGAGTCCAGCAGGAATCCCCGCGATAGCCCTGGTGGGTGGCCTGCCGCAGGAACTCGCCGGTCTGGACATCGAAGATGCCTTCGTGGGCGGTGGAGCCGTCGCCGCGCACCAGGACGCGCCGGGAGGTGAGAGAGTGGCGCATGGCGACGTCCAGCAGGCGCGGGTCGCCGGTCTCGCGGGCGGCGTAGAAGATGATGCCGACGTTCATCATGATGTCGATGAACAGGGAGTCGGCGGAGACGAAGGAGCGCAGGTAGGCGCCTGGTTCCTGAAACCGCAGGGACATGGTGCGGCCGGCCTGAATCAGGACTTCCTTGAGGCTGGGGTCCTGGGTGAAGCCGAACCAGCGGTGGTAGGTGGAGGTGAAGATGAAGCCCAGGTCGTGCACGTTGCGGTCGAGCTTGCGGGGCTCGAGCGGGCGGGAGTAGCGGATGGCCTGCTCGCGCCACCAGCGGGACTCGGCGCTCGACTGCGGAGCGCGGCCGTAGAGGATCCAGAACATGCCGGGGAGGAAGCCGTCGCACCAGTGGGTCCAGGCTTCGCCGCCGTGGTTCCAACGGCCTTGGACGGTATAGAGCGGGTAGAAATCGGGGTCGCGCTGGATCAGAGCGCGCAACTGGCGGGCGGCGAATTCCAAAGCATTCTCGAAGATAGCGGGTTCATTTTCAGGTTGAAATCGAATCACGACCGTCACATTATAGCGGCTCTCTTCTCAAAGGCCGGGGCATGGGCTAGAATCGACTAAAAATGTCCGCGAAGGCCGAGATTCTCATCCCGCGCATCGATCCGCGCCACGCCTGCTTCAAGATGCGCGTCGCCCGGTCCGGCATCCACGGGTGGGGGGTGTACGCCGCGGAGCGCATTCCGGCGCGGCGCAAGGTGATCGAGTACACGGGCGAGCTGATCAGCCGGCGGGAGACGAAGCGCCGGGGGATGGGGCCGCGGACGTACTTGTTTACGCTGGACGATTACTGGACCATTGACGGATCGGTAGGCGGGAGCGGTGCCGAGCTGATCAATCACAGTTGCGCGCCGAACCTGTATTCCTGGAACTTTCAGCGGCACATTCTCTACATGAGCAAGCGGGTGATCCAGCCGGGTGAGGAGCTGACGGTGGACTACCGCTTCGACAAAAAAATCGAGAAAGTGCCCTGCCGCTGCGGGGCGCCGGCGTGCCGGGGGACGATCAACCTGCTGGAGTAGGAAAGCGGGCGAAGGCGAGGCCGGCGTCGCGGGCGATCCGGAGCAGCCGGTTGTACTTGGCCAGGCGCTCGGAGGAGCGTACGGAGCCGATCTTGATCTGGCCGGCGCCGGAGGCCACGGCGAGATCGGCCAGGAAGTCGTCCTCGGTTTCCCCGGAGCGCGCGGAAATCACCGCGCGATAACCGCTCTGGCGGGCGCGGTCGATCACGGCGAAGGTTTCGGTGAGCGTGCCGATCTGGTTCATCTTGACCAGGACGGCGTTGGCGGCGCCTTCGCGGATGCCGCGCTCCAGGCGCGCGAGGTTGGTGACGAACAGATCGTCGCCCAGGAGTTGCACGCGGGAGCCGAGCGCCCCGGTCAGCCGCTTCCAGCCGTTCCAGTCATCCTCCGCGAGCCCGTCTTCGAGGGAGAGGATCGGGAAGCGGGCGCACCAGGCGGCCAGCAGGCCGATCATCTCTTCGGGCGAAAGCACACGCGCTTCGCTGTCCAGGTGGTATTGCCCGGCGCGCTGAAAGTGGCTGGCGGCGACATCGACGGCGATGGAAACCTGGGCGCCGGGACGGTATCCGGCGCGCTCGATGGAGCGGCACAGGATTTCCAGCGCCATTTCGTTGCGGGGGAGGCGGGGGCCCCAGCCACCCTCGTCGGCCACGCCGGTCAGCACGTAGCCGCGGCTTTCGATCTCGGCGCGGGCGGCGCGGTGGACGGCCACCGCGGCCTCGAGGGCCGCCGGATAATCGGGCAGCCCATGGGGGATGACCAGGAAATCCTGAAACTCGAACTGCCGGCCGGCATGCAATCCGCCGGAGACGATATTGACCATGGGCAGCGGCAGGCAAGCCTCGCGGGAGCCCCGCAGGTGCTGCCACAGGGGCACGCGCAGCGCGCAGGCGGCGGCCCGGGCCACGGCGCAGGAGAGGCCCAGCAGGGCGTTGGCGCCCAGGCGGGATTTTTGCGGCGTGGGATCCAGCGCCAGCAGCCTAAGGTCTATGGCGGCCTGGTCCGCTGCGTCCATGCCGCGCACCGCGGGACCGAGCACCTCGAGGACGTGGCGCACGGCCTGGCGGACTCCCTTGCCGGCGTAGCGGGTGGGGTCGCCGTCGCGCAGTTCCACGGCTTCGTGCGTGCCGGTGGAGGCGCCCGAGGGCACCTGGGCCTCGCCCGTGAATCCGCCGGCGAGGGCCACCTCGACCGATAAAGTCGGATTGCCCCGGGAGTCCAGAATCTCGAGGGCGTCTACACGCTCGATGGGGAATGGCATAGGGAATCGAACACCTGGTTCACGGTGGCCGGGGGATCGAGGAACAGGCGCCGGGCGAAGCGCCGCACGCGCTCGCGCAGGGCGGCGTCCTGAAGGTACTCGGCCGGAGACTTGCCGTCCACGCGGGCCAGCAGCAGACCGCCCAGGTGGGCGAGGGTGGCGCTTTCGATCCAGGCGCAGTCCGCCGGCAGGCCGGCGCGGAACTCGGTCCAGAAGCGCGCCGCCGCCGCGGCCAGGGCGGCGCGGTACTCGGGCCGGTAGAAGGACTTCAGCAGAAGGTGGTTCAGCAGGAAAGCGGAGTCAAAGGACGGATCGCCGAAGTGGATGACCTCGAAGTCGATGGCCATGACGGAGCCGGGAGAGACGAGGAAGTTCTTGGGACTCCAGTCGCCGTGGACCAGGCTCACGCGGCGCCGGCCGGATTCCTCGATCAGGGCGGCGAAGCGCGGGGCCAGCTCGGGATGGCGCAGGGCGGTGCTGCGGTAGTAGGGATCCAGGCGGAGTTGGTCGAAGACGGTCTGGTCGCCGTAGGCCTGTTCCCAGTCCGGACTGCGCCAGGAGGCGTACACCAGGGTGCCCAGCATACGTCCGATGACAGCGGCGATTTCCGGATCGACCTGCCCGGCCAGAAGCAGGGATTTCCAGGACTGCGCTTCGGGCGGCGCGGCGCTCATGGCGAACAGGCAGTTCTCCCGGTCCTCGAACAGGACTTCCGGCAGCGAGCCGGCGGGCAGGAGCGGGGCCAGGCCTCGCAGCACGCCGGATTCGCGGAAGATGCGGCCGCGGTCGGAGAACCAGTCCTGCTCGACGCGCAGTTTGCCCAGGGACTGCTTGAGGACGAAGCGCCGCGCGGGGGTCTCGATCAGCAACACGGTGTTGGAGACGCCGCCGCCCAGTTCGATGATGCGCGTGGGGGGCGGACCGAAGCCCCGGGTCTCCAGGTAGGCGGCTGCATTCTGGGCGCTAAGTTCCAGCAAAAAGTCATGATAGCGAAAACCTGAGAGTTGCATCCGGCTGCCCGTACTAAAGTGTGGATCAACCTGAGCCGATGTTTGTGAGGAGGATTTCTCAACCGTCCTGCGCGCGTTGCGGGGCGGGCGAAGAAGAATGAACTGCCTTACGTCTGCCAAAACTGTGGCCGTCTGTGACACCGAACCGGTCGCCATTGAAGGGATGCGGGCGATGCTGAGCGTCTGCGAGGACCTGCGCCTGGTCGGGGCGGAAGTGTCGCTGTTCAGCGGTATGGAGATGATCCGCGAAACCCAGCCGGATGTGGTGATTCTGGATAAGTCCTTCGGCATCCACGCGGTTTTGGAATGCTTCAAGCGCTTGCAGGGAGCTGCGAAACAGACAGGGGGGATCGTCTGGGGGCCCAGCATGACAGAGGCGGAAGCCCTGCGGATGCTCCAGGTGGGCGCGCACGGTGTGGTGCGCAAAACCGCGGACCTGGCAACCATCCTGCGGTGCTTGCGGGCGGTGGCGGGCGGGGCCACGTGGATGGAGGAGGCCCTGTTGCGCGAACCCGAGCGCGCGGCCCACGGGCTGCGCTCCAGCCTCACCCCGCGGGAAGCGCAGGTAGTGGACCTCGTGGAGCAGGGGCTGAAGAACCGGGATATCGCGCAAAGAATGGGCATCCGGCCCGGAACGGTCAAGATCCACCTCAAACACATCTTCGAAAAGACCGGCATCCGGGGGCGCTACGGGCTGGCCCTGTCCGGATTGAAAGAGAAAGGGCTGCTGGCGGTGAACGCCAGCAGTTAAGGCACGGGTGAGCCAACCGCAACTTCCGGATTCACGACTGGTCCGGAAAAATATCTCGCCTGTTTTCAGCCCCGCGCGGCACAAACCGCCCCGTACCCCATTCCCCCGTGCCGTACGCTGAAATCAGGAAAGGCTGGTTCGTTCACCCGGACCGGCCCGATGAGTTTAATGCTGCGCAGCATTTCATCGTCAATGGGGCGGCCTTGGGCCGCTCC
>JAJPJX010000166.1 GCA_021324015.1 Solibacteraceae bacterium
ACCGATTGGTTTCATCCAACCCTACGGTAGCCGAAACCGCTCCATTTGTCCAGCGAAATCTTCAGGATGCCGATTTCAGAGGTCGCTCAGGCTGGTAAACAAATACAAGTTCACGACGTCAACATCCTCGACGAGATTCTGCCGGAGGCCGGGGCAATCTACGTCATGGATCGTGGCTACATCGATTTCGAGCGTCTCTACGTCTTCACACTCAGCTCGGCATTCTTTGTCGTACGCACGAAATCCAACCTCTTGCTGCAGCGCCGATACTCGCATCCAGTGGACAAGAGCACGGGAGTTCGATCCGATCACGTGGTCATCCTCACCGCGTTCGACTCCGCCAAGGTGTACCCTGACGCGCTCCGGCGCGTCAGTTATCTCGATGTGGAAACCCGGAAGCGCTTCCAGTTTCTCACCAACAATTTCGCACTCCCGGCACTTACCATCGCCCAGATCTACAAGTCCCGTTGGCAGGTGGAATTGTTCTTTAGGTGGATCAAGCAGCACCTGCGAATCAAGGCCTTCTACGGCACCAGCGAGAATGCAGTGAAGACCCAAATCTGGATAGCTGTATCCGTTTACGTGCTGGTCGCCATCGTTCGCAAGCGCCTCGGGCTCCAGGTCAGCCTTTACCAGATTCTACAGATTTTGAGCGTGACGCTTTTTGAGAAAACGCTCATTTTACGGGCACTTCAGCCATCGGATTCCCAGGAGATCTTACTAGACTTCGCCAATCAGTTGAATCTATTCACCTTATAGCCGGACGGCTGTGAGGGCGGTCTATATCACGAGTTATCACGAGTACTGGAGAGGCACAGTGGCTTGAACCCCAATGAAACGCCCGGCCGTGACTCATTGCTCCACCGCCGCGTTCTTTGCTGATTGCGGGAGCCGTATGTCAATATGCGATCGCCATTTACCGTTCCCTCAGCCCGATTCCAGTGCGTCATCAGCATGGAGCGTCGCCGACACCCTGGAAAGTCTGGTTAGGCGCAGGCACAGGCGTGGGATGCCCATTGAGGGGCAATTCCAATCACCCGCGTCATCGTCGCTTCTCGTGGTTTCACGTCGCGATCCGTCTTCATCTGAGTTGCTCATCGTGCCGGTTTTCGCAGACGAGGTCACCTGAGCCGCTCCCCTTCGTTGGTTGTCCTTTCACCCGCGGAAGCCGACTACCGTTGCGTCCGGCCTTTCGCTCGTTCTGCTTGCGCGGCGCGCCTCTCCGAGTTTGCCGGTCCCCCGAAACTTTCTATCGGCCCACACCGGCCGAACCGCTGCGCTTAGAAACTTCCGGTTCCACCGCCAAAATGCACTCCCTCACTTGGAAGCAACCAGCTCCGCCGTTTCGGTGCAAAGGACAACCCGAAAGGAGCTATTTACGATGACCTCTTTAGACAGCAACGCGGCAACCACAACGAGCGCACAGATCTTGAAATCAGGCGGATGCGAAACCACCTGGGCCGACCTGTTGGCGCAGGCAGTCACCGAACCTAGTCTGATCCTCGCTGCCTACTCCCGTTTCTGGAATTACTCGCTGGGAAACCAACTGCTGGCCATCCTGCAATGCCGTCAACGCGGTCTGGAGCCGGGCCGCTCGCCACCTTCCCCCGCTGGAAGGGGCTGGGACGACATGTCAAGAAGGGCGCGAAGGGGCTAGTCCTGTGTATGCCGATCACCCGCAAACCAAGAGCCGGGAATGAGGCGGCGGATTCGCCTGCCGAGGAACGCGCAGTCGTCTACACCCGTTTCCTTTACCGCGCCAACTGGTTCGTTCGTGCTTGCCCAGACCGAAGGCCAGGACTACACACCGCCCGTGCTGCCAGACTGGAGCGAATCCAAGGCGCTCACAACGCTGACGGTAACCAAAGAATCCTTCGCACGTCTGGACGTCAACGCCCACGGATATGCACAGGCCCGCCAAATCGCTGTCAATCCCCTGGCCGAACTCCCGCACAAAACTCTTTTCCACGAACTCGCCCACATCGTGCTGGGTCGCCGACCAGCGTTTCGGCCGATATTACGACTACGTTGATGTCGGCGTAAGCGGCGCTCAACGCCACTGCCGTCAACTGGATGCGCTGATACAAGGCGCGCCCGCCGGCGAGTTTTTGACGTCCTACCGAAGTGGGTGCTGCGGGGGCGGATTCGAGGTGGCGAGCCTCTCGGCCGGTTAAGAACGCTCAACCGCCATCGCGAAGGGTGGGAGCCGTCGATTGTTCGATCCAAACGGGGCGTACTCCCATAGTTGTCGCACAGTCGGCCAGATCATCCGCAACCTGTGACATTCGGTCGTAGCAGCCGCGGCCACCGGCTGAAAACCGGCGCAGCACAGCGTTGAGATTGGATGGCAGATACGGGTAAACCTTGCCCAGGTTCATGACGCGGTTGGGGAAGAACACGCATGCGTCTTCGTCTGCCAGTTGGCCTGCAAGCCGGGGCTGGGCCTCGATCGCTTCGCGGAAAGTCAGAAACCCCTTGGCTACGGAGCAATGCAGAATGTTGCCGGCGCTCCAGATGTCGAATGCCGGGGAATCCTCGTTCAGGTCAAAATCGATCCACTTGTAGCCACCGGTCGCCCGTTCGACCAGCAGATGGTCGTTGCGGATATCCCCGTGGCAGAGCCCCATGTCATGTAACCGTTGAATGCCCGCCAGGCTGCCAGCCAGCTTTGCCAGGATTTCAGGCAGCCGCGTACGGAAATACTCTTCGTGGCCGATGCGCAGTGAGAGAAGATAGGTCAGCAAGTCCACGCCTTGGATAAAATCTATCACGCGAACCGGGTTCGCCCGCGAATCACGCGCCAACCGGCCCTGCATGAAGCGCGGATCCCCGCGCACGAGATCGAGCACCCGCGCTTCTTTCTCGGCGCTGCGGCGGCAGTGGATCTCCAGCGGACCTACGTGAACCTTGAACTCTTCCTGGCACAGCAGCTTCAGGATGAACATCCGGCCAGTCTCGAGATCGATGGCGTGCTTCACCCAGAACTTCGGCTGGTCGTCGATCCCGAACCGCCCTTCATGTTCATTGGAGCGCACCAGATAGAGATCGCCCCGCAGGTCGATCACATGATTCCTTTCGATCGACATGAAGTTCGTGGTGTCATCCCAGACCACCGGCTGCGCGGGGAGTTGCTCGTCCGCAAATTGCTGCGCCCGGTAGCGAATCCATTCGTCTCTTCCCGCGGATGGGCTGGCACCCTCAGGGTCCCTGGACATGGCGACTCCCATGTTCGCATGCCGGCTACGGGCCGCGGCCGATCTGCGCCAACTGCTTCTTAGCCAGTTCTGCGTATCGCCGTTCGCCGCACTGGTCGAAGACTGCGTAGGCGTCTTCGAGACAGTCTAGCGCCGCTTCGGCATTGCGGCCGCGGCTGCCAGCCAGCCGCAGGTAGGCTTGGGCTCGATTGTACTGAGTGATTCCGTAGGCGCACTCGTGCTTCCCGGCCGCCTGAATCCTGAGCGCATGGTTAAAGTGCCACAGCGCCAGGCGTGCATTGCGGCCAGCGGCTACGCCCGCGGTTGCCGGCATAGAAAGGAAAGCATTGCCGAGATTGTTTTCGAGGGCCGCATTGCGCGCGGGGTGCGTAGCCTGGGGACACGCTCGTAGCGCGAGCCGGTAACACGCGATCGCCTTCTTCACGTTCTCGGCTGAGGCGGTACCTGGAAGCCGGCGGTAGGCCGTTCCGAGGTTCTCGAGCACGGCGGCATACCGTTCCGGATCTCTCTTCCGCGTCCGAACTTCCAGAGCTTTTTCGTAGTGGGACACGGCCTCGCCCCAGTGGTCTTCTCCAGTAGCTTCGGAAAGCTCGCAACAGGAGTTCCCCAGGTTGAATTGCGTACGCGCCCAATCGTCAAAGTTTCCGGCAGCGCGATAAATTCCGGAGGCCTCGGTATGGCAGGCGATTGCATCCCGGAGCGCGGCGTCCCGCTGCCGATCTCCGCAGCGGATTCGTGTGTTGCCGAGGGCGTCGAGAATGGAAGCGCGCAGCAATCCTCCGGCGGACGCCTGGTTCAGAGCCCGCTTCAGGTACTCTGCGGCCATTAAAGGGGAGGTCAGCGAGTGCGCTCGACAACCGCCCCCGTAGCAGAGCCCGAGCTGGTAAAGCCGCAGCGCGTCAGCCGGCTGCCGCCGGATCGCCTCTTCAAGCGCGGCAATCACCTCTTCACACCGGGCCGCGCCACATGCCATTTGCGCGGCCGCGTCGGCAGAGTTCCGCATCATCACCTGCCAGGGCTGGAAGCAGTCGGAGACCCGGCGCCTCAGCGCACTAACTTGCCGGTGGCGGCGCCGTGGAGTTTGACCTCGACCTTCTCCTCCAGGCTGTCGTAGTACTCCTTGAGGATCGCGATCACCTCAGGTCTCGAGAACTCGGCTGGGACTGGCTTGCCTTCGCTCATCAGCTTCCGCAGCAGCGTCCCGGAAAGCAGCAGGCGTGCGCCGCCCTTGTAGTTGCCGTTCTCGTCGATCACGGCCTTGCTTTCGTGCGGGCAGGTCTTCATCGACGCCATGGAGCCGCATTGGTAGCAGTAAAAAGTCCAGTCCATACACAGCGGCTGCAGCAGCAGCGCCCCCGCCGGGATCTCGTTGAAGATCTTCTGGGCGTCAAAGGGCCCGTAGTAATCGCCCACCCCGGCATGGTCGCGCCCCACGATGAGATGGGTGCAGCCGTAGTTCTGACGGAATACCGCGTGCAGCAAGGCCTCGCGCGGTCCAGCGTAACGCATCTCCATCGGGTAGCCACCCTGAATGACGCGGTCCCTGCGGAAGTACTTGTTCACCAGCGCGTCGATCGCCTTGACGCGTACCTCGGCGGGGATGTCGCCGGGTTTGAGTTTGCCTACCAGTTGATGGATGTAAACCCCATCGCAGACCTCAATCGCGATCCAAGCCAGGTAGGCGTGGGAGTTGTGCATCGGATTGCGGAGTTGCAGCGCTGCGACCGTGCTCCAACCCCGCTCGGCAAACTGCTTGCGCGCTTCGGCTGGCCGCTGGTAGATGCCCCGGAACATCTCCGGATAGTAAGACTCCGAAACTACCTTCACCGGCCCGCCCAGGTTCACGTTCCCCTGCTCCATCACTTTCTGCACACCGGGATGCGCGGGATCCGTGGTCCGGAACACCTGTTTGCATTCGTGCTCTCTGTCGATCGTGTACCGCTCGGCCACCTTCATGGTGCCCATGATCGACTCGGTTTCAATGTCCCACAGGGCCACTTCCTCGCCCACCGCGATCGATTTGGCGTACTCCTCTTCCGCGGACAAGGTGATGGGAATGGGCCAAAAGAGACCCTTCTGGCTTGCCATCTGGTAAGAGTCGCAGCACCCACGCCAGTCGTCGTGGCCCATGAAACCTACCAATGGGGTGAATGCGCCGATCCCCATCATGATGAGGTCGCTGGTTTCCCGGCTGGTCATCGGCACTTTTTTCAGGCGCTCGGCCTTGCGTATTTCTTCGCGCCGGGCTTCGTCTTCGAGCAGCAAAGGACGCAGCTCTCCGCCGCCGTGCGGAAGAATCAGATTGCTCATCGATAGCCTCCTGTCAGAAACTGTTGCGAGAGTCGAATATTCCGACTTTCCGATATGATTCATCTCAATAATAGAGCCGGAACGAGGAAAAGTCACCGAGTTTTTTGACCCGGTGATGTTGCGTAAGTCCTCAACTCTCAATTGGTTACGTGACTTTCAGCGCGCTCGGAGCAGCAAACCCGGATGTGAGTCCGCACGGGCGGCCAAATCGAGAAAATCAGGTCCTTGACTCCTTGACAGATGGGCCGCTGTTGTAGACAATATGGACAGTGGATTGAGGTTCCGTCTGCATGGCTACGTTGCTGACCACCGGCAAAGCGGCCAGGCTATGCTCCGTGAAGCCGGACACGGTGCTGAAGTGGATCAAAAAGGGCCGGTTGCCCGCCAGCCGGACGGCCGGCGGCCACTACCGGGTCGAAGAGCGGGATCTGCTCCTGGTTCTATCCCAAAGCGCCGCGGACGAAAAGGAATGGGAGGAGCACGCAGCGCTCTGCTGCCGCCCCATGCGCTGCTGGGAATACATGAATCACGGGCCCGGAAACGAGTGCCAGGATTGCGTCGTGTACCGGGTCCAGGCGATGTGGTGCTTTCGCCTTGTCAATCTCATGCGGAGCGCGGGCTGTGCCAAGCGGTTTTGCACGAGTCCGTGCCAGGAGTGCCCATACTACCGCAGGGTGCACGGGCAACCCACGAATGTGCTGGTCATCACGCGGGATGAAAACCTGATCCAGGACCTGGCGAAGGGCGAGAGCGCTTCGGTTGCCTTCCGGTTTGCCCGGCGCGGCTACGATGCGTCGGCAATCATTACCGTGTTCCGGCCGGCATTCGTGGTGCTCGACCAAGCGGTTTTGGAGAGCCTCGGAGTGGCCCTACTGGAAGCGCTCGTCTCCGACCCGCGTACCGCGGGAGCTCGCATCGTCGTAGCGGTTCGGAAAGGCTCGGTCAACTACCGCGTCCACAACCACGCGGTCTTCGCCACCATCGAGGAGCCATTCAAGGCCGGCGAACTCCTGGCCCTGATTGAGCGAACTCCGGTCGAGATGGTTCCGCAGGAAGCGACCACCGCGGGTTAGGAGCCCCAGCCCGCCTCCCTGCCCAGGCAGCACCCGCCCGAAGCAACCCGCGTGCCCATTCGGGAGTGGCCAGCGCGTGAAGATGCGCATAGGAAGCCCAGACAGTGTGCCAAACGACGGCATCGCGGCCGGTAAAGCAACCCGTTCCGCGAACTACCGCGCAAGCGGTTGGAGGCGGAACACCGTCTGGGACGATGCGTGAGTAATGAAACTCGTGGCCGCGCAGCCGCGTGCCCACCTCGAAGAATGGGTTCGGCTGGTCTACCTCCATCTCGATATATCCGTGGCCTTGCGGCGTCGCGTCCACCTCGACGTCGAGTGGCAGCACCCCCGCCATCGGGTACCGGTTGCCCTGCCAGACCATTGCGCGGGAGAGGAACATGAGCCCGCCGCACTCCGCGTAGACCGGCAGGCCCTCGAAAGCCCGGCCGCGGACCGATGCGAGAAAACTCGAGTTGGCCGATAGCCTGCGCGCGTGTGTCTCCGGGAACCCGCCGCCGATGTACAACGCATCCAGTGCGGGCGGCAGTACATCCGAGGAGAGCGCGGAGACCGGGACCAGAATGGCGCCCGAAGCACGAAGCGCATCGAGGTTTTCCGGGTAATAGAAGCAGAACGCCCCATCGTGAAGGTATCCGATGGCAAGGTTCGTGCCGTCCCTGGGGCTCTCGGAGGGCAGCGCGGGAACGGGCACGGGCGGCGCTTCGCGGGCGATTCCCAGAAGCCGACCAAAGTCGAGATGCGGTGCCACCAAATTCAGCAGATTGCGCTCCAGCAGATCGCGCTCCGCATACTCGTACGGGGTTACCAGGCCCAGGTGCCGCATCGGCAGGAAGGTCTCCGCAGGGGCGCGCGGGACTACACCCAGCACCGGAATGCGGCATGCGTATTCGATGGCGTCGCAAACCACGCGGGCGTGCCGGCTTCCGGCCACCTGGTTGATGATCACCGCAGCAATCCACACGGCCGGGTCCAGTTTCTGGCAGCCTAGGACCAGGGCGGCGGCGGTTCGTGTGATCTTGGTTGCGTTGACCACCAGCACAGTAGGGGCCTGCAGCGCCTTAGCCAGTTCCGCGGTGCTGTGCGTGCCGCGCGCGTCCAGACCGTCGAAAAGTCCGCGGTTGCCTTCGACCACGTTCAAGCCGGCGGGCACTCCATGCCACGCGAAAGACCCGGCCGCGCGGTCAAAACCCATTAGGAACGTGTCCAGGTTCCGCGCCGGTTTGTTCGAAGCCCACTCGAGCCAGGAGGCGTCGATGTAGTCGGGCCCCTTTTTGAAAGCGCGAACCGGAAAACCCCTGCGCCGGGCTTCGAGCAGTAACGCCAGCGAAACGAGAGTCTTGCCCGACTCCCCCGAAAGCCCGGCGACCACCAGGCGGGGTAGTTCGCTCAAGGCCGCCACGCTTTCATCGCGGATTCAGTCCCCCGACGGCGCACCTTCCTTGGGCGGTAACTGGATATAGGATCCGCCCAGATAACTGTAGACACAGCGCCCCGAGTCGATCAGGGAACGGATGGCTAGCTTGCAGTCTTCCTTGCTGCAAGCCCCTTCGCCGTGCCGGGCGATCATTTCCTTAGTCAAGTCACCCGCCTTGAGGTTCCTCTTGCCGGCGTACTCGGAGATCAAGGCGTACATCTCGTCGGCGAGGGCTTCGGTCGTGATCGGCATATGAAGACCTCCTACCAGGATTCAGATATTAAAACCCACTTCTATACTAGGGTGCCTTCGCTGTGTGGTCAAGGCCGGAGATATCGATGCCATCGATCCGGAAAGTGCGCGACGCATCGTGAAGCGTGCCCGTTACCCAAACGCGGCGCCCGAGGAAGGGCCTGGCCGCCACCGGATTGGCAAGGGAATAGATGGTGTCGCCAGCGCGAAGCACAAGATCCTGATGCGCCGTGCCGCTGGCCTCTATGATTCCGGACAGGGTGGCTTTTCGCTGGTCCACGATGCCGGCCGCCAACTCTCCGGCGGGCGAGAGAGCCTTCTCGATACAAAACGAAGCGAGCAGCACGCCGGCGAAGACGACGGCCATAATGCGCCACGGATGCGGATTACCTGCCATTCCGGGTTGTATCCCCTCACGACCTACTTCGATTATAACCCGACGGTTTACTGGGGGGCCTGAAACGAATAGTTCCCACTTAAAAACTGATCCACGTACCAAATCATCACTTCGCGGCTGGTCATGTACATATCGAGTTGGCTGGAGCAGGCTAGGAGCCGGCCGAGGATATCGAGGCGCTCGGCCGTCTGACCGGCCGGCGCTTTGCGGAACCACGCGTTGACCAGGTCGGTACGACGGTCTACGTGAAATCCGTAGTGGGCCAGCACCTTTTCCAGGAAGCAGGCACGCAGGCTGCGCCGCTGCCTGGTCGCGCCCCCGCCCTCGAACCGGAACGAGATGTAATTGTTGGCCGGATTCTCACAGAGACACGCATCCACCAGGCTGTAGTGGTAGGCCAGCCGGGAATTCAGATTCATGTATTCGTCCGCTACCAGGAGATAGCTCTTGTCGCCCAGCGGACGTGTGCCCGCCCCCTGCGGAGTCAACGCGGTGGCCAGCACCGATGCCAGGTCGGTGATGCCCGCCGGCATTTCGCGGGTCCACGCGACGCCCGGATGGCTCAGGCCCTTCCAGAGCGCCTGGAACGGTTTGGAGACTATCTGCGGCGGCGCGATTTCGGACCCTGGCAGATCCTCCCCCAGAAATCCTCCGCCGAGATCCATCACCAGCACGTTGAGCGGCAGGCGAGTCAGCAGTTTCCGGGCGCACTTGACCCCATGCTCGAGTTCGTAGTCGTTGATCTCGAACATGGCTTCGATGGCCTTTTCGTGGCAGTACCGCAGCACGTCGTGTGCGGACTTGCAGCCGGAAGGACGGAAGTTCTGGGCCGACGGATCGAGCAGGTTGAGGGTGAGCAGCCGTTTGCTGATCGGATCTCCGTCGCGCTCGCGGTAACGTTCCGGTACGGGGGCTTCCTTTCGGGTGGCAGGCCACAAAATGCCGCCGTAGAGCCGTGCCTGCACGGCGTCCAGGCTGACCGTCTCGCCATTGGCCAGCCGTTCAAAGGCGCCCGGCATCAGGAACACGGACGGGATCTGAAATTCGCGCAGTAGAGCCGCGGCATGGCCGGTGACGTTGCCCCACTCGGCCACCAGGCCGGCGATCCGCGGAAAGATCTGAACGATCTCGGGCGAGGGTTTCCGAATGAACACTACGGAACCGGAAGGAGCTTTGCCGATACTCTGGATTTCGTCCGCCAGAAAGGCCGGACCCGACGTCTGCCCGGGGTAGATCGTGCGTCCGCCTTCCAGGCGCGGGACGGCCTTGGGTCTGGTCCTGGTCCTGGCGTGCGCGGCGCCCGCACTCGCCAGGGGCCGCGATTGAACGATCCAGAGCCCGCCTCCCTGGTCGAGAACCCACTCAACATCCTGCGGCGCGCGGAAGTGCTCCTCCAGACTCACGCCCCATTCGGCGAGCGTATGCAGACTGTCCTCCTGGAGGCTGGGCTCATCCTGCGCGCCGGGGGCCACAGGCACCGAGGCGACGCCTTCGCCTTCCTGCAGGACGAGCGTCTCTTCCTTGCGGACCACGTGGCGCTCGACCACCGCGTGGGGGCGGGAGCGCGAGACCAGGAACAGGTCGGCCGGCATACGGCCGCTGGCAATCTCCAGGCCGAAGCCCCGGGTCGCGGTAATCCAGACGTGCGGGCATTTCGCATCCGCCGGGTCGCGCGTGTACATGATTCCAGAGGCACGCGCGGGAATGACCGGGAGAAACAGCACCGCCATGGGATTGTCGACTTCGAGCAGCCCGTTCGAGAGCCGGTAGAAGAGCGCGCGCTCACTAAAACGCGCGGCAATGACGCGCCGGTAGGCCTCGAGCGACTTTTCCCGGGGCACGTTCAGCAGGCTGAGAAACTGCCCGGCGTAGGATTTCGCCCCGCCCTCACCCTTCGCGCTGGAGCGTACGGCCAGGGCGCCACCGTGCTTCAGGAGGGCGTCGGTACGGCCCATGATGGCGACCTCGACCGTCCGCGGAAGGGGACATTCTTCCGCCTTCCGGGTGAGTTCCGCGGAGACGCGCCTTACGGCTTCGAGGTCATTCAGGTCGAGATCGCGCGTAGCATCGCGAATTTCCCGCCACAGAGGAATGCCGCAAACCTGGCGGTAGGCCTCCGTGGTCAGGATGAAGCCATCCGGGACGGGCAGGCCGAGCTTGTTGCGCACCTCGCCCAGCATGGCCGCCTTGCTCCCGACCTCGTTTTCGGAGCCGGCGTTGACTTCCGAAAGCCAGGCGGAGAGGCGCGGCAGGCGCAACTCCTCGAGCGCGGCGGCGTAGCGTTCGACCTCCAGTTGCTGGGCTTCGAGGGCGGCCGCAAGCGCCGTCTGGCGTGCGCCAGCCAAACGTTCCAACGCCGTTACTACCCCGGCCACCCGCGCGAAGATCGCGGCGATGCGGTCTCCAAGCACATCCCGGCGAGGGGGCACGTACTGCAGGTCTTCCTGCAGCCCGGCCATCAGCTCCAGAGATTCGTTGTTCAGGGTCAGCAGCTCGCGAAAGCTGGCGTACTTCGCGCGCACCCGGCCGGCTACCACGTCCGGCGCCTCGGAGGCTTCTGTCTTCCGCCGCCACCAACGCATACCGTCCAGACCTGACTATACCCGCTTTGCCCGGGATTCAGTGAGCCCGGGCCCGCTTTTTGCCGAAGACCCGGGTCGTCACGAAGTCAATTCCGAAGCCCGCGAGCGCCGCGATCAGAACGGCTGTGATGCCGTAGACAGAGGCGCGTTCTTCAGACAGACCGGCAAGCCAGGCCGGAAACCCGGTTCGCACGACGGAGAGGAGCAGGCAGGTTTCGTGAGTCACTCTTCCGCCGCGCACCTCGTAGACACGCACCTGATAATCGCCGGGAGGAGCTTTCTCCGGCCAGCGGAAACCGAGCGTAAACGGGGCGCAATCGGCCGACTCCGCCAGGATGACCCCATGTTCGGCAAAAGCGTATGTCTCCCGCGCCCGTTTCAACTGCAGATATCCGGCACGGATCGCATCGTCTCCGCTGCCCTGCGGATCAATGCGCATGCCGGCCTTCAACGACGCCTCATCCAGGCGATAGCGCGCGATGGCGTCACGGCCGAGCATGGTCTCTACAGGGTCGGAGCTGAACCGCAGAAACAGAGAGGGTACGCCGGAGATTCGCACACGGCCGGCCGTAAGCCAGATTGGGCCGAAGCGGCCCTTGCGGTTGAAGCTTTCCGGCCGGTCGGACCCTTCCACCGCGACGATCACCTTGGATCCGGGCGTCACGGTTCCCTCGATCTTCACGTCGGCTCCACGGTAAAACGCCCCAACTTCGATCTGCCGCGGTGTGATCCGGCACGCCAGCGGCTCCGGCGCCAGCCGCCCGGCGCAGAGCGACAGCGGCACTACCAGAAGCAGCGTCATTTGCCCGCCTTGCTGAGATCGGTTTTGCTGACGTTCATCAGACGCAACGCCGAGGGCGGGTCTTTGTAGTAGTAGCGGACCTCGTCTCCCATTTTCCAGGTATCATCCGGCAGATCGAAGCATTCGGAGGGCACCGAGAAGACCAGCAGTTTGCGATAGCGGGGAAAATACGAGGTGACGGTCTTGCGGTCGCGGTCCACGATGGGGTACGCCACTTTGCTCACGCGGGGGTCCGCCCGCGTCACGCCATCCTGCTCGGATATGACTACGTAGGAAATTGTCCGAATGCTCCCGCGGGCGGCGTCGAAGATCGCCGCGCGATGGTTTCGCCAGTCGAGGTGCAGCAGTTTGCCGGGCTCCGGCTCCGGGCCCATTTCGCCGCGGTCTTCCGGAACGCGAATCGTCACCGGCGGGAGGACATCGAACCGCGGATGGGCAGGATCGTGGTAATTCGAGTCGCTGATTAGAGTGACAAGGCCCGAGCCAGAGTTGTAATCAACCACCTGTCCCTGGTTTACGCGGCCGAAATTCGCGCAGCCCGCAAGAACGGCCAGGGAACAGATCACGGCAGTCTTCGCACAGGTCGTCATCATGCTCCGTCCCTCACGGCGTGGTCTGAAGCATCTGCTTCTGCAGCGCCAGTTCCTCCCGCACACCGCGGAGGAACCTCACAAAAATGTACAGAGAAAGGGCTCCTACCAGGCCCAGGATCAGAGTCGTGGCGGCCGCGTTCAGGAATGCCGCCGCGGGGGCATACGCCGAGGCGATGAGTTTCATCACGATCGAGACCGCGCATCCGATCACGGCGATTCCGAAGAACAGGCGGATGCCATAACCCTTGACGTACTTGGTGGCGACGGCACCAATCTGCGCGCCGATGCACGCCCCGAGGAGCATAATCACGGCAGCCAGCAGTTCCGTACGGCCCTTATAGCTGTACGAGGCGGCCCCGTACAGGCCGGAGATGGTCACCTCGAAGAGATCGGTCCCGACCGCCACGTGCGTGGGGCAGCCGACCAGATAGATCAGGGCGGGCATGCGAATCAGCCCGCCGCCGATTCCGAACACCCCCGCCAGCAGTCCGGTGACGAAGCTGACCGAAACCGGAAGCCAGACCGAGCAGCGCACTCCGGCTTTCTGAAAGTGCACGATCGGGGGGATTTTGATCTTCTGCAGCGCCTTGTGCCACTCGATGCCAGACGAAGCCTCAACCGGCTTGCCGAGCGCGCGCGCTTCGCGGTCTTTCGAGTTCTTGCGGGAGATATCGGTAAAGACCAGCCAGGCGATGAGCGAGAGGAGAACAAGATAGCCGTATTGCACGTATGCGTCCACCCGGCCGTGGCGTTCCAGCCACATGACCAGGCGCGCCCCGGGCTCGAAACCGGCCACCGTGCCGGCGACCATGATCAGCCCCAGCCTGTAGTCCACATTCCCGAATTTTGCGTGCCGCAACGAGGAAACCAGGGAGGGGCCGGCCATTTGGGTGACTCCGGTTCCGATCGAGAATGCCATCGGGAAGCCCAGAATGTTCAGTCCCGGGGTGACCATCCACCCGCCGCCCATACCGAAAAACCCGCTGATCATCCCCACTCCCAGGCCGAGCACGACCAAGCCCGGCCAGAAGATGTATGTGCCCGCTATGGGCATGAGTAGATAGAACCAGTCCATGTGTGCGTCTCCCTCTCAGTGCTCCGCGAGGACCCGGGATTTCACGTTGACCCCCATCCGGGCCAGCACGAAACCCGTCAACTTGCCCATCAACAGTCCCAACACGGGGATGGTGATGATGGTCAGCAGGGTGAAATACCAGTGACTCTCGTTGTACACATTCGCCCACCACGCCATCCAGCCCGAGAGGTTCCGGCTGTCCACGACCAGGACGATCGGCTGGCCTCCATGTTCGGCGGCAATCGCCGGCGCGGCCCGGAGAGCAAGGGCGACGCAGGCCCATCTGAAGCAATTAGACATTCGGCGGAATCCTCCAGAATTGCCGGCCGGGGCCGGGCAGAGAGCGCCAGTCCAGCGCCGCGTGGGCCGCGGGACTGAGCAGATTCGACGGCGCCACCAGGACACCCACAAGCATTTTCCCGACCACCAGTAGCGCCAGCGTCGCCAGGATGATAAGCAACTGGTCGCCGCGCAGTAGCCGGGTCAGGCGCGCGCCGGCCTGGGCCCCCAGGGTCGAGCCGGCGGCGAGCAACAGAGCCAGCACAAGATCCACCGTGTGGTTTGCCGCGGACTGCATGTAGGTCACGCCGGCGCAGGTGAACAGCGTCTGGAACAGGGATGTGCCGACGGCGACGTGCGCCGGCATCCCCAACAGATAAACCATCATCGGCACCATCATGAAGGCGCCGCCGACACCCATAATGGAGGCCAGGATCCCGACGATGATGCAGAGCGAGAAGGGCACCAGAAGGGAGTGACGGACATTGGAGCGCTGGAAGTACACCTGTAACGGGAGACGCTGCAGAAGCCCTGCCCGGGAGGTTCTCTTGTGCCCTTTGGCTGCCATGGGCCCGCGCCGCAGATTCCTCAGGCTGGCCACGAACATGGACCCTCCCACCATGCCCAGCACCAGGATGTAGGTGATGGTGATCAACGAATCGGCGTTGCCGAGCGCGCGCAGCACCTTGATCAACTGGACACCCACGCCGGCGCCGATCAACCCTCCCGAAAGCAGCGTGATGCCCATCTTGAAATCCACGTTGCCCAAGCGGAAGTGCGCGGCCACCGCCGACGAAGACGCGGCCACGATCTGGCAGGAGTCCGAGGCAGCGGCCACGGTGGGAGGGATTCCCACCAGCATTAGGATGGGCGTAAGCAGAAATCCCCCTCCCACCCCAAGCAACCCGGACAGGAAGCCTACGAGCGCCCCCGCACCGACCAGGATCCAGAGATTGATAGTGATTCCGGCGATAGGCAAGAAGATCGACATCGCTTCGCTCCTTCCCACCTGGAACGCGGTCGATGCCGGATCATCAGACCTGTAACTCTGTTCCGAGACACTTATACCACACTTTTCAGGGCGAAACCAGAAAAAGCCGCTAACGGTCCTGGTTTCGCCGTCACAGGCGGGAGGCCGAGAGGGCGTCGGTCATCCCCGAGTCTGTGGCCAGCAACCGCCCCACGCGCCTTTCCCACAGCGTCGCTCGCCGGTATCCTTTCGCGCCGAACCAGATCGTCACCGCGCTGAAAAGGATCAGGGCGCCATCGAAAACGGTCCATTTCGACACCCCGAAATAGCGAAGAAAGGTGACCCCGAGAGTCAAGAACGAGAGACCCGTACGGATCAGCGCCAGGTAGGTGCGGCCGCGGGCCAATTCCGTGCGCTGGAACGAGAGCCGTGTCCGGGTGACGGCCACGACGGTGCGGCGTTGAGACAGTTCCGTGCGCACACCGGCCAACGTGCTGCGCTCGCGGGAAAGCACCGTGCGCTGCTCGGCCAACTGGTTACGGGCTTCCGCCAGACGCACGCGCCTGTTGGCCAATTCGGTGCGCTCGCGCGCCAGGGCGGTCCGTTGATCCGCCAGTTGGCTGCGCCACTCGGCGAGTCCGGTTCGCTTCAGCGCCATCTCGGTCCGCTGGCCGGCCAGACGGCTGCGCTCCTCCGCCTGCGCGGTCCGGTCATGGGCCAACTCGGTGCGGATCGCCGCCAGTTCGGTGCTCCGCGTGGAAAGCCGCGTCTGTTCCCGGGTGAGCGTGGTTCGCTCCTGCGCAAGGCCGGTCTGCGTCACGGCATTCTCGGCGGTTTTCGAGGAATAGAGCGCCAGGCTCGATGTCGTCCGGGTCCTGTCACGGGCGAGTTCGCTCTGTTCGAGCATGGCGTGCGCTTGCGTTTGTTCCAGTTGGATCAACCGGGTGAGCAGCGCGAACAAACCGGTCCGGTCCGATCGGGTGCGGCCGGGAGTAAACAGTTCTGGCATAGGTCTTTTCTCCGCAATCGATTGCCGGGGATTTGCACCGGCTCAGGAAGCATAACCGAACGCCGGCGCATAACCGGGTTCATACTCCACCTCACGCACTCCCGGAACCGCACCGGCGATAGCTAGCACAGTGCGCATCGGATCGCGCGCGAGATACGGACCGATCAGGCGCACCGCGCCCTCCGAGGCGACCGCGTTGATTTCTACCGGGAGCGTCTCGGCGTTGGTCACCAGAGCGGCCAACACCTGGGTGGCCAGGTACTCATTCTCCACATGCGCCAGGGATCCGGGCGTGGGCTGAAAATCCGTTTGCCCACGAGCCTTCGCCAGCAGTTCACAGGCGCCCTGAAGCGACAGCCGCTCCAGATTGATGCAGATGTCGTACCCCGCGGGGTCCCGGATGTCGACCCCGTACATCATCCGCGCCCAGCGAGCGCGTTCCGCGTCCACGTTGCGGAGGTATTCCCTGGCTTCGGGTTCCCCACAGCCCAAAGACCGGCGCGCGCGGGCGAGACGCTGCTCGATGGGCGCAATCAGCCGGATCCGCACAAAGTGGGCGATCCTGGGAACCAACAGGTGTCCGGAATATCCGAAGTACGCCAGACCCCCTTCTCGAGCGCATTCCAGAAGGGCGCGCCGCATCAGGATCAGGTAAGGCCGCCGGATGTTGCTGAACTGTTCGTAGGCATGTTCCGCGTTGCGGATCTGCTCGGCGATCCGTGTCGCCAGGCCTCCATAGCTGTTCACCGCCGCGAGCAGGTCCTCTCTGGTCACACACCGCATGCCGCCGTGTTGTGCAAGGCATTCGGCGATCATCGCGGCGCCGGACATGGTTCCGCGGGAGATCAGCAGCGCGGTGCGGGTATCCGGAGGAGAGTCTGCTCCTGGAGAAGGAAGACCGACGCGGCACTTCCGGGGTGAGTCATCGAGAATTCCGGGAGCCGGGGGAGCACCAGCCATCTCTCACTTCGCTCTCTTACAGGCACAACCCCTGATGCCGGATCATCAGGTTCCAAACCACCGCTTATGGCTTCAAGCAACTTATAGCATACTTGTCCTCACCGGCGACAGCCCCACTTGGACTACCCTCTTATCCCCGCACGGGGGAGGCAAGTTCATCCAGGTTCAGGCTCAGCACACCCGGAACCTCCGAGGCGATGCGGCGTACCTCTGTTACGTCTCGGGTATGGGACACCCCTCCCCGGATCGAAAGCGCCCCGTCCGTGGCGGCGACTTCCACTTCCAGGTGCGAGGTAGCTGGATCGAGCGCCAGCGCGGCCCGAACCTGGCTGGCCAGCGTGAGGTCGTTCATCGCGGCCTGGCAGCAGGGCGTGAACTCGAAGCATCTTTGGCGGGCTAGCGTCGAAACGGCCTGGCACGCCTCGGAGATAGACATGAATTCGAGATTGACGACGATGTCGTAGTTGGCCGGGTCTCCCCAATCCACGCCGTACAGGTACTGCGTCCAGCGGCGGCGGTCCTGGTCCATCTTGGCGATGTGCTCCATGGCCTCGACGCGGCTCAGTTTGAGACGGTCCTGCGCCATCCGCAGGCGGAACTCCATCGGCGCGATGATGCGCAACCGCAGGATGTGCGGCCCGCCCTTGAGCAGCAGGTGCCCCGCATTGCCATGGTACACGACCTTCCCCATGCGGACCTCTTCGCACAAGGCGGCCTGGATCAGAACGAGATAGAGATACTTCCGGTGCTGGAACCGCTCCAGGAAAGTCGGCGGCTTTTGCAGCGCGTCGCGCAATTCCTCCTGTGACACCCCGCGAGCAGCGGCACGCTCGACGATGACCTCCCGGTCGACGCAACGATATCCGAGCGTGGTGGAGAGACATTCGGCCAGCATCTTGCCGCCGCTGAAAGAACCCCTCGAAATTGTGATTACCGACATGCGATACCATCCCACGGCCCGCGCCTCGTAGATTAATTCCGAGTTGCGGGTTACAATATCATCGTATTCGTTCTTGTCGCGAACGCAAGAAAAAAACTCGCGAGGCCTCTGGTGCCGAGGGGAAAAGTCTATATCGTGGGCGCCGGCCCCGGCCATCCTGAGCTGCTAACCGTCAAAGCGGCAAAACTGCTGGAAACCGCCGATGTGATCATTTACGACCGCCTGATCCAAGAGGAGGTATTGGCTCTTGCCAAACCTTCGGCGGAGCGGATCTACATGGGCAAGCCAGTCGGGATGCACGATACCCGGCAGGAGGAAATCCACGAATCGCTGGTCCGTAAAGCCCGCGAGGACAAGATCGTAGTCCGGCTCAAAGGCGGCGACCCGTTCCTGTTCGGCCGCGGTGGAGAGGAGGCTGAGTTCCTGGCGGAACACGGCGTTCCGTTCGAGGTGATTCCAGGAGTTTCCTCGGCGCTGGCGGCGCCGCTGAGCGCGGGGATTGCGGTCACGCATCGGGACGCCGCCTCCGCCGTGGCCATCGTCACGGGCCACGAGGCCGGCCGCGAACAGAGCCGTCTCAACTGGTCTGCCCTGGCCGGCATGGACTCACTGGTCTTCCTCATGGCTGTGCACAGTGCTGGCCGCATTGCCCGCGAACTGGTGGCGCACGGCCGCTCCTCGGACACTCCTGCCGCGATGATCCAGATGGCCTTCTGGCACGGCGAAAAGGTGGTCACCGGCACACTGGCCACTATCGCATCCGAAGCGGAGCGTGCCGGGATCAGTCCTCCGGCCACCCTGGTCGTGGGCGAAGTAGTGCGGCTGCGCGAGAAATTGAAACAAGCCGAGCGGGACCTGGCCCGCAGGCCGGATACGAATGCCTGCTTTGCTCCGGCACCTTCGCCCGACCAGTTGCTTCGCTTGGCGACGGCCGGGATGGGGAGCCAGGTGCTGCGCTTCGGACTGGCGGTTTCGCTCTTCGACCATCTGGAACAGTGGCGGACGCCGCCCGAACTGGCCCATTGTCTCGGCCTGAACACGCACGGGCTGGCGGAGGTTCTGGAGTGCCTGGTGTCGATGGGCCTGCTGGAATCCGGCCCGCAAGGATATCGGAACCTGGAACTGGCCTCGCGCTATCTGGTGGAAGAATCACCGCAAAGCCTGCGCCCGGCGATCCTCTACCACGCGGCCCACCTGCCTTCCCTCACCGAGGTTGGCCGATACCTATTGAATGGCCGCGAGAACGGCAGCGCGCCGGACATGCAGAATCTCCACGCCGCCTCTTGCCAGTGCCTGGCGCGCTACTCCGCTCCCCTGGTGCTCGACAGATTGGATCTCGCGGCGTACAGCCCGGTGCTGCTGGTCGGGTGGGGCGGGGAGATTTACCGGGAGATGGCGCTCGGGCGCTGGCCTGGCTTGGTCTTCGAAGCTCGCAACCCGTTCGCGGAAAACGCCCGCCGTGAGCCGGCTGCAGTCATTGGCTCCGACGACGGTCCTTACGGCGCCGTGATGTTCTCTGGATTGCTCGCTGGTTGCGAGCGGGACCAATTTCAGCCAGCGCTGGCCAAAGCTGCCGGGGTCTTACGGTCCGGAGGCATCCTGGTTCTACACGATTCCTTCCTCCGCTCGGAAACTCCCTCCACCCCGGAGGTGCTGCTCTCCGCCTTGGGACGTCACGTCATCCAAGGCGGTTGCCGGAACTGGTCCATCGCCCGCCTGCAAGGTGCTCTCGGCGCCCTTGGCTTGCGCGTGTTGGAAGCGAATCCCATCCCGGGCGGCACCGAACTGGTGACTGCTGCGAGCCTGTAGATTTTTCCATCGGGATCGCCACAAAGGTAATCCAAGAGTAGTGAAATCCGGATTTGCGGCGGGCCTGTATGGGATTTCTGGAAGTAAATCGGCTGCCGCGGCAGTTCCGCCAGACGCCTTGTTGACAAGTACAGCAGGTGCCAGGCCGCCGGTGCCCCATACCTTCGGAAGCCGCCGGTGCAAAATCATAAAATCCCGGTCGCGGTCCGCCTTCCGTAGTTTCAGATACGCATCTCGCGAAACCGTCTTGCGCGAACTATTGACCAGGTCTAATTTTGAGTTGGTCAAACATTCGCAACCGGGTGGAGTGGCGATGCAACCGGTCGAAAGCCGAGCCGAGCCCAGAACCATCACAGCGGACTTGAGCAACCAGTTCCTGAGCAGCGCGCGCGTGTTTGCGTGGTCCGTGCGGGAAGTGATCGAACGCACGGTTTTGTGCGAGGTATCGGGAGACAGTCTGACCTTTTCGCAACTCAAGCTGCTGTACCTGGTAGCCCACACGGATGTGTTGACCATCGGCGACGCCGCGGCTTTTCTGGGGGTTACCTGCGGGGCTGCGGGCAAGGCCGTCGATAAACTGGTCCGGCGCCGGCTGTTACGAAGGATCTCACCGCAGGAGGATCGGCGCTCGTTCCGGCTCTCTCTCACAGAGACCAGCCGCAAGTTGATGGAAGCGTACCAGGCGGCCCGCGACCACAGAGCCAAGATGGCCCTCGAGCAGTTCCCGCCCGAGGAATTGCAGCGCACCTCGGAACTGCTGGACCGCCTGGCCGGCGCCATCGTCAGTACCGGCCCGCATCCGGACGCCACCTGCATGCAATGCGAAATCTACTATCGCGAGCACTGCCGGTTTGGCGAGTACGGGCGGCGCAATTGTTTTTACCAACATCACAGGCGGGATCTGAAGGCCGTCCGCGACCCCAGCCCCGCGGAAGGAAAGGTGAACTGATGCCGAGTTACGTCAATCCGGACAAGTGCGACGGGTGCAAGGCGCTGGACAAAACGGCGTGCCAGTACATTTGCCCCAACGACCTGATGGTCCTGGATAGAGACAAGATGAAAGCCTACAACCGGGACGTCTCGATGTGCTGGGAGTGCTACAACTGCGTCAAGATCTGTCCCACTCAAGCCGTGGAAGTCCGCAGTTACGCGGACTTCGTTCCGCTGGGCGCTTCCGCGACGCCGATGCGCTCGACGGATTCGATCCTGTGGACCGTGAAGTTCCGCAACGGGAGCATCAAGCGGTTCAAATTCCCCATCCGTACCACCGCGGAAGGGAAGGCGGCTCCGGACGGCGGTTTTGAAACCAAGGGTGACCTGAACTCGCCCGCGCTGTTTACCGAGCCCGCCTCCCTCGGACTGGCGGACGTGTTCCATCTGGCGAACTGAGAGGAGAACGATGGCAATGGCTGATTTCGAAACCGTAGTCGTAGAAACCGATCTGCTCATTCTGGGCGGCGGCATGGCCGCCTGCGGCGCGGCCGTGGAGGCGGCCTATTGGGCCATGCAAAACGGCCTCAAGGTCACGCTGGTGGACAAGGCGGCTGTGGACCGCTCCGGGGCGGTCGCCATGGGGCTCTCCGCCATCAACCAGTACGTGGGGTTGAAGGATGGCGCCAACACCGTGAAGGACTACGTGGATTATGTGCGCAACGACCTGATGGGTATCACCCGCGAAGACCTGGTCGCCAACATCGCGCGCCACGTGGACTCCACCGTGCACCTCTTCGAAAAGTGGGGGCTGCCGATCTGGAAGGACGAGAACGGCAACTACGTGCACGAGGGGCGCTGGCAGCTCATGATCAACGGCGAGTCCTACAAGGTGGTAGTGGCGGAGGCGGCCAAGAACGCTCTCTTGCAGAGCGGGGTAGGCCAGATCTTCGAGCGCGTCTTCATCGTCGGTCCGCTGATGGATGGCGAGCGCTGCGCCGGGGCCGTGGGATTCTCGGTCCGCGAGAACAAGTTTTACATCTTCAAGTCCAAAGCCACGCTGGTGGCCATGGGGGGCGCAGTGCACGTATTCAAGCCCAGGAGTTCCGGCGAAGGCATGGGCCGCGCCTGGTATCCACCGTGGAATTCCGGGTCTTCCGCCTACTTCACGATCAAGGCGGGCGCCGAGATGACCTGCCAGGAAGTGCGCTTTATCCCGGTACGGTTCAAGGACGCTTACGGTCCCGTCGGCGCGTGGTTCCTGCTGTTCAAATCGCGCGCGACCAACTCCCAGGGCGGCAACTACATGATCGAGCGCAAGGACGAGCTCGACAAGTGGGGGCCTTATGGCCGGGTGAAGCCGGTTCCCGCGAACCTGCGCAATTATCTCGGCATGCTGGACGTGATGGAAGGCAAAGGCCCGATCTACATGCGCACGGAAGAGGCCATCCAGCAGATCGCCGAGACCTACAAAGGCGATGAGAAGGCCTACAAGAAGAAAATGAAAGAGCTCGAGTCGGAGGCCTGGGAAGACTTCCTGGACATGACCATCTCGCAGGCTCTGCTCTGGGCCTCCACGAACGTACAGCCCGAAGAGCAGAGTTCCGAGATCGCCGCCGCCGAGCCGTACTTCATCGGATCGCACTCCGGCGCTTCCGGCGCCTGGGTGAGCGGTCCCGAAGACCTGCAAACGGACGAGACCCGCAGCGAATACTTCTGGGGTTACGCCCATATGTCGACGGTGAAGGGCCTGTTCTGCGCGGGCGACGCCTCCGGCGCCTCCAGCCACAAGTTCTCTTCCGGCTCGCACGCCGAGGGACGCATCGCCGCCAAGGCCGCAATCAAGTTCATCGTCGACAACAACACCATGCCGGCGCTGGATCCGGTTGCGCTCGAAGCCCTCAAAGCCGAGATTCTGAAGCCGCTGGACACCTACGAGCAGCATAAGAACGCCACCACCGATCCGGAAATCAACCCGAATTACATCAAGCCGCGGATGTTCATGTTCCGCCTGCAAAAGATCATGGACGAGTATGCCGGCGGGATCACGGCTCAGTTCACCACCAACGAAGCCCTGCTCAAGAAGGCGTTGGATCTGTTGGCCTTCCTGAAGGAGGACTCAGCGAAACTGGCGGCCGCCAACCACCATGAGCTGATGCGGTGCTGGGAGAACGTGCACCGCATGTGGCAGGCCGAAGCGCACGTCCGGACCATCCTGTTCCGCGAGGAGACCCGGTGGCCCGGCTACTACTACCGTGCCGACAAGCCGAAGATCGACGAAGAAAAGTGGCACGTTTTTGCGAACTGCCGGTTCGATCCCCAGAGCACAACCTGGGAGATGAAGGCCCGGCCGATTCTGCACATTTTCGCATCGCAGCCCAAGGAACCCGCTCTCGCGAGTGTCTGAAGCTGCCGAGCTGGGCGGGAGGCACCGGAACCTCCCGCCCGTGAAAGCCTGTCATGAGCGACGAACTCCATCCCCGGTGCCCGTATTGCAGCCACCGCATGCTCCGGTGGACGAATCCCCAGGGTTCCACCTGGGGCGGTGAATTTCAATACGTCTGCTTCAACGACGAGTGCCCCTATTTCGTGCGCGGCTGGGCATGGATGGAGCGCCAGTACGGGCTGGCGGCGTCGTACCGCTACCGTTTGGACCCGCTGACCGGCCAGCGCGGCCCGCTGCCCGTCTGGAGCGACCGCGACTTTCGATCGAACATCGTCCCCGAAGAGTTTGAGGAGTTGTCGCCATGCCTTGTGAAACCGTGATTACGCCCGAGTCGATTTTAAAGGACTGCGACCGCATGACCGGGGACGATTGCTTCACGTTCCGGTGCGGGGCCGACCTGGACTGCTTTACCCGGTGCTGCCGGGACGTCGCCATCGTGCTGACGCCCTACGATCTGCTGCGGCTGAAGCGCGCCTTGCGCATGGATTCCTCCGAGTTGCTTGAAAAATACACCCTCCGGCTGGAAGGCCCCGGGCAGAAGTTTCCTATCGTGTTGCTGCGGATGCAGGACGACGATTCCAGGCAGTGCCCGTTCCTTTGCGAGCGGGGCTGCCAGGTCTACCCCGACCGCCCCTGGGCGTGCCGCATGTACCCGCTGGGCGCGGCCGAGCCGAAGGCGCCCGGCGGCGAAGACCAGCCCTTCCACTTCGTGGTGCGCGAAGAACTCTGCCACGGGCACGGGGAGGGAATCCCCATCTCGGTGCGCGACTGGATGGCCGGCCAGCAGATCGAAGAGTTCGAAATGATGTCGGCCGGGTTCAAAGAGCTCACGCTGCACGACTTCTGGAACGGCAAGACGAACCTGACGCCGCAGCAGTCCGACATGTTCTACATGGCCTGCTACGATGTGGACCGCTTCCGCCGCTTTGTTTTCGAGACGCGCTTCCTGCAACTGTTTGACATCGACGAGGCGCGTGTGGAGGCCCTCCGCTGCGACGACGAGGAGCTCATCGAGTTCGGCATGCAATGGCTGCGCTTCGCGATTTTCGGCGAGCGCTCGATGAAGATCCGGCGCGGCTCGGTTGCCCGGAAGGACGGCTAATGAATTCCGGCTCCGGCAAACCCGTGATGGTGATCGGCGGTGGAATCGCCGGGTTGACCGCGGCGGTGGAACTGGCGGACGCGGGATGTGCCGTGATTCTGGTGGAGAAATCCGCCGGCCTGGGTGGCCGTGTCGCCCGGATGCACCAGTATTTTCCGAAGCTCTGCCCCCCGGCCTGCGGCCTCGAGATGCACTTCCGGCGCCTTCGCGGCAACGCCGCGATCACCGTGCTCACACTCGCGGAACTCACCAGTGTGAGCGGCTCGCCCGGTGATTACGAGGCGGCCGTCACGGTGCGTCCACGCTGTGTGACGGAGTCCTGCACCCTCTGCGGGGAGTGCGCCAAAGTCTGCCCCGCGGAGCGAGAGGACGACTACAACTACGGGCTGGCGAAAACCAGGGCCGCCTATCTGCCGCACGGCATGACGTATCCGGCGCTGTACGCGATCGACCGGACGGCCTGCCCGGCGAACTGCCGGGCTTGCGTGGACGCCTGCCGCTACGGGGCGATCCGTCTTGACGAGCAGCCCGAAGTCCGGCGCTACAGCGTATCCGCCATCATCGCAGCCACCGGGTGGAAGCCTTACGACGCCTCGCGCCTGGACCACCTGGGATATGGCCGCTGCCGGAATGTGGTCACCAACGTGATGCTGGAGCGGATGGCCGCGACGGATGGCCCCACCGCCGGCCGCATCCTGCGGCCCTCCGACGGTAAGGAGCCGCGCACGGTCGCCTTTGTGCAGTGCGCCGGCTCGCGCGACGAGAACCATCTTCCTTATTGTTCGGCAGCCTGCTGCGCGGCCTCGATCAAGCACGCGGCTTATATCCGGGCACTGTATCCCGAGACGGCCATCACGATTTTCTATATCGATATCCGAACTCCCGGCCGGCTCGAAGAGTTCTACGCGCGCGCCAGCAAGGACACGAATATCCGGCTGATCAAAGGCAAAGTCGCCGAAGTCGCGGAGAGCCCCACCGGCGACCTGCTGGTGACCGCCGAGGACGCCCTCGCCAACCGCAAAAGCACGATGCAGTTCGAGCTCGTGGTGCTGGCGACGGGCATAGTGCCACAGACTGATGGTCTGCCCGAAGGCTTCCGCCGGGATGAGTTCGGCTTCCTCAATGTGCCGAACAGAAACGGAGGCCTGCTGGCCGCGGGATGCGTCCGGCGGCCGGCGGAGGTTTCCTTCTCCGTGCAGGATGCCACCGGCGCAGCCCTGAAAGCCCTGCAATGCGCCAATCGGAGCGTCAGCCATGGCCGGTAAACTGGGCGTCTACATCTGCACGGGCTGCGGCATCGGCGAGGCGGTGGATGGGGAGAAACTCGCCAAGGTGGCAACCAGCGAGTGCAAAGCGGCTTCCTGCCGCACCCATCCGGCGCTGTGCGGAGCGGAGGGCTGCGCGCAGATCCGCCAGGACCTGGCCGGCGGCGCGGTGGATACGGTGGTGGTGGCCGCCTGCTCGCCGCGCTTCAAGACAGAAGCCTTCAGTCTCAATCATGGAACCGTGGTCGAACGCGTGAACCTGCGCGAGCACGTCGCCTGGTGTCACGCGCCGCAGGATGAAAACACGCAGATGCTCGCCGAAGATTACCTGCGGATGGGCGTCGCACGGGCGCGTAAAACCGAGCCTCTGGAGCCGCTCGCGGACGAAATCTCGCGGGCCTTGCTGGTGATCGGAGGAGGCGTCACGGGAATCACCGCGGCCCTGGAAGCCGCCGCGGCCGGTTACTCCGTGTTCCTGGTCGAGAAGGAGGAGAACCTGGGAGGGGCGGCGGCGCGCTGCAAGCGGCAGACGCCGGCGGAGCCGCCTTACACTGCGGTGAACGGCGATGGCCTGACTGCGAGGATGGAGGCGGTCCTCTACCACCCCCGCATCCAGGTGTTCTGTTCGGCGCGGGTCGTCAGGATCGAAGGCCAGCCGGGCATGTTCGATGTCACGCTGTCGATCGAGGCTGGGGAGCACCAGATTCGCGCCGGGGCCATCGTGGTGGCGACCGGCTGGAAACCATACGATGTTTCCCGCCTGGTTCACCTGGGGTACGGCGTCAGCCCGGACGTGATCAGTAACCTCGAGTTCGAGCGCATGGCCGCGGCGGGGCGGATCGCGCGTCCTTCGAACGGCCAGCGGGCTGAGAGCATCCTGTTCGTGCAGTGCGCCGGATCGCGCGACCCGGATCACCTGCCCTACTGCTCCTCGATCTGCTGCATGGAAACCCTGAAGCAGATCACGTATATCCGCGAGCAGGACCCGGAAGCGCAGGTCTACGTGGTCTACAAAGATGTGCGCACGCCCGGGCAGTACGAACGCTTCTACCGTGCCGTGCAGGACCAGGCGCTGAACTTCTTCACCAAAGGCGAGGTGACCGCGGTGAAACCGGGTGCCGGCGGCCGGCTCACGGTGGCTGTGGAGCACACGCTGCTGGGTGAGTCCATCCAATTGGAGACGGACCTGGTAGTGCTGGCTACCGGCATGGTCCCCAACGGCAGCGAACAGATTTTGAACCTGACCTACCGCCAGGGGCCCGAATTGCCAGTGATCTCCGGCGGCTTTCCCGACTCGCACTTCGTCTGTTTCCCCTACGAGACCCGCCGCACTGGCATCTATGCCGCCGGCGCCGCGCGCGCTCCCATGGATGCCGCGCAGGCGCGGCAGGACGCCATGGGCGCCGCGTTGAAGGCCATCCAGTGCGTGGAACTGGCGGCCCAGGGCCGCGCGGTGCACCCGCGCGGCGGGGACCTCTCGTATCCCTCCTTCTTTCTCCAGCGTTGTACGCAGTGCAAGCGTTGCACGGAGGAGTGCCCGTTCGGCGCGCTGGATGAAGACGCCAAGGGCACGCCAAAACCCAATCCGTATCGCTGCCGCCGGTGCGGTGTGTGCCTGGGAGCCTGCCCGGAGCGCATCGTTTCCTTCAAGAACTATTCCGTGGACATGATCGCCTCCATGATCAAGGCCATCGAAGTTCCCGAGGAGGACGAGGATAAGCCGCGCGTGCTGGCCCTGGTGTGCGAGAACGATGCGTATCCGGCCATGGACCTGGCGGGGCTGAAGCGGCGGCGGTACGACCCCAGCGTGCGCGTCGTGCCGCTGCGCTGCCTCGGGTCGCTGAACATCGTCTGGATCGCCGACGCGCTCTCGCGCGGCCTGGACGGCGTGATCCTCGTCGGCTGCAAGTATGGCGACGATTACCAGTGTCATTTCACCAAGGGAAGCGAGTTGGCCCAGCGCCGGCTGGAGAACGTCAAGGAAACGCTCCAGCGGCTGCAGCTCGAATCCGAGCGCCTGCAACTCACCCAGCTCGCCATCAACGAGTGGGAGCAGTTGCCGCAGGTGTTCGACGCTTTCGTGGAGCGGATCCGGAAACTGGGCCCGAATCCGTACAAGGGGTTCTGAGCGATGGCGGATGCGCTTGCGATCCAACCCGATGTCCGGTTCTTGAAGAGGGTGCTGGCTTCCGGGGGCGGCGATCTCAAGAAATGTTACCAATGCGCCACCTGTTCGGTAGCCTGCGAGCTGGCGCCGGAAGAATCTCCCTTTCCGCGCAAGCAGATGATGGAAGCGCAGTGGGGCCTGAAGGCACAACTCCTGTGCGACCCCGCCATCTGGCTCTGCCACAACTGCGGCAAGTGCACGGAGCGGTGCCCCCGCGGCGCCCGTCCGGGCGACGTTCTGGGAGCGGTCCGGCGCGAAGCCATCCGGCACTTCGCGTTTCCCGGTTGGATGGGCGCCCTGGTGGCCGATCCGAAATGGCTGCCCCTGCTGTTCCTCCTGCCGGCGCTGATCTTCGCCGCCGTTGCTTTTTGGGCGCCCAAGCCCGTGCCCGCGCCGCCCTTCGAATTCGGCAGCGTGTTCCCGGCGAGCGTGCTGGAGCCCCTTTTCTTCGCCATCTCCGGATTCGCCTTGCTGGCTTTCGCGGTAGGGGTTGTCCGTTTCGCGCGCGGCATCGGGGAGACACCTTCGGCGGGCTTCGGAGCCGCGCTCAAAGACATCGCCGCGCACCAGAGTTTCAAGCAATGCGACGACGCAAGCATGCGCCTGGCCCACCAGTTGACCATGTGGGGGTTTGCGGGTCTGGCCATGGTGGGCACGGCCACGGGCATCGGCACCATGGCGGGGGTCCTGCGCACCCCGCTTGCTCTGGAGAGCCCTCTCAAAATCTTCGCGAATCTGGCGGCGGCGGCATCCCTGGCGGGAGTCACGCTGCTCCTTGCCCGGCGCGTGGGCCGGCCGGCCAGCACCTATTTCGACTGGTTCTTTCTGGCGGCGCTGAGCGGCGTCGTCTTCACGGGAATTGCCGCGGAGCTTCTCAGGCTGGCGGAGGCCAGGGCGATGTACGGCGTCTACTTCGTCCACCTGGTGTTGATTTTTGGCCTGTTGCTCTACGCCCCCTACTCCAAGTTCGCGCACCTCGCCTACCGGACGGTGGCCATGGCAAGATCCAGGAAATTCAACGCACGTTCATAGGAGACCATATGGCTGAAAACGGAAAGCCGAAAACGAAGCTGCTGGACGAGCTCGAAAAAGGGCCCTGGCCGAGCTTCGTGACGGAGATCAAGAAAACCAGCGATGTCAGCCCGATGTGCGACGACCTGCTGGGGCAACTGGAACTCTCCTACGAGGAGAGAAAAGGCCACTGGAAGCACGGCGGCATCGTGGGCGTGCTTGGTTACGGCGGCGGCGTGATCGGGCGCTACAGCGACGTGCCGGAGGAGTTTCCGAAGGTCGCCCACTTCCACACGCTGCGCGTGAACCAGCCCTCCGGGTGGTTCTACACGAGCGACGCGTTGCGAACCCTCTGCGGCATCTGGGAGCGCCACGGCTCCGGCCTCACCAACATGCACGGGTCCACCGGGGACATCATCTTCCTGGGGACCAAGACGGACGAACTCGAGCCCACCTTCGCCGAACTCACGGCGGCCGGTTTCGATCTCGGCGGCTCCGGCTCCTGCATGCGGACGCCTTCCTGCTGCGTGGGTCCCGCGCGTTGCGAGTGGGCCTGCTACGACACCATGAAGCTCTGCTACGACTTCACGCAGGCCTACCAGGATGAACTGCATCGCCCGCCCTTCCCCTACAAATTCAAGATCAAGTGCGCCGGATGCGCCAACGACTGTGTGGCGGCGGCGGCGCGCGCGGATCTTTCCATCATCGGGATCTGGAAGGACGACATCCAGCAGGACGATGCCGCGGTGGCCGAATACGCGGCCGGCGGCCTGGACATCCAGAAGGATGTCTGCGACCGCTGCCCGAGCCGCTGCATGAATTGGGACGGGAAGAAGCTCACCATCGAAAACCGCGAGTGCGTCCGCTGCATGCATTGCATCAACGTGATGCCGAAGGCGCTGCGCCCGGGCAAGGAACGCGGTGCGGCAATTCTGATCGGCGCCAAAGCCCCCATCGTACAGGGCGCGCTGCTCTCCTCTGTGCTGATTCCTTTCGTCCCCGCCGAGGAGCTTTTCGAAACCATGAAGGAGCTGATCTCGCGGCTGTGGGAATTTTGGGACGAGTACGGCAAGAACCGCGAGAGGATCGGCGAGCTGATCCAACGCGTGGGGATGGCTAATTTCCTGGACGCTATCGGGCTGGATCCGGCGCCGGAAATGGTCACCGCGCCGCGGGACAATCCTTACATTTTTTTCCAGAACAAGGACCAGAAATGAGCCAGGAGGCGAGAAAATGACAGCACCACCGAAACGCATCACCGACATTGGACCGCCGCATTACGAGAAGTACCTGCCGCCGGTCGTCAAGCGGAATTACGGACAGTGGAAGTATCACGAGACCCTCGCCCCGGGCGTGCTCTGCCATGTTGCCGAGTCGGGCGAAAAGCTCTATACGGTCCGGGCTGGCTCGCCGCGCCTGCTGAGCGTCCACACCATCCGCCTCTTCGCCGACCTGGCGGATAAGCACTCGGGCGGCTATCTGCGCTTTACCAGCCGCAACAACGTGGAGTTTCTGCTCGAAGACCCGGCGCATATCGAGCCGCTGATCCAGGACCTGAAGGCCGCTGGCTACCCGGTGGGCGGAACCAACGCCAGCATCAGCAACATCGTCCACACCCAGGGCTGGGTGCACTGCCACTCTTCGGCCACGGACGCCTCCGGCCTCGTGAAGTGCATGATGGATGCGCTCTTCCCCTATTTCGTGGAGGAAAAGCTGCCCGCCAAGCTGCGCATTGCGGTCGCCTGCTGCCTGAACATGTGCGGCGCGGTGCACTGTTCCGATATCGCGGTACTGGGCATCCACCGCAAGCCGCCCAAGATCCGGCACGATGTGCTGCCCAAAGTCTGCGAGGTGCCGACGCTGATCGCTTCGTGTCCGACAGGCGCCATCCGGCCGGCTACCGTCAGCGGCAAACAGTCCGTGGAAGTCCTCGAAGAGCAGTGCATGTTCTGCGGAAACTGCTACACCGTTTGCCCGGCCATGCCGCTGAACGATCCGGAGAACGACGGCATTTCCATCTGGGTCGGCGGCAAGGTGAGCAACGCTCGCAGCACGCCCAAATTCACCAAACTGGCGATTCCCTATCTGCCGAACCATCCGCCGCGCTGGCCCGAAGTGGTGAACGCGGTGACCAACATCGTAGAGGTCTATGCTTCCCACGCCCGCAAGTTCGAACGCATGGGCGAGTGGATCGAGCGCATCGGTTGGCCGCGGTTCTTCCAGTTGACCGGGATCGAGTTCACCCGCTACCACCTGGATGACTTCAAGAACGCGGGGATGACGTACGCGCGCTCCGCGCACCTCCGTTTCTAGGAAAGCGAGGCCCAGGATGAGCCCGAAATCGGCTGAGAATCCGGAACAACTCACCACGATCCTGAAAAACTGGCAGGACCTCGAAACCGCCACCATCACGCACACCAGCGCGGTGATCGCCAAGACGAAGAACCCGCTGATACGCCTGGTGATGGAGATCATCCGCCAGGACTCGGAAATGCATTACCGGGTCCAGCAGGTGTTGCTCGACAGTCTCGAACAGCAGGCTTTCACGCTGACCCCCGAAGAGCTGGCCGACATCTGGGACATGGTCGAGAAACACGCCGAGATGGAGAAACAAACCATCGAACTGGCCGAGGCGGCCCGGAAGAACTGCCGCCTCTTCGTCCAGCGCCACCTGCTCACCTACCTGATCGAAGACGAGAAGAAGCACGACCGGCTGCTTGGCCAACTCGAGGATTTCAAGCGCAACATTTACCCGTATGCCTAGGAACCTGAGCTATGCCGCTGTTTAAAGAAGTCAAGAAGCCGGTGATCAAGGCCGCGGCGCCGGCCGGGGCGGAGATCAGTCCGCTACGGCCGGCTTACGTCCCTAAGGCGCCGCCCTGCGCGGGCGGCTGCCCCGGCGGAACGGATATCCGCGGCTGGCTGACCACCATTGCGCAGGCCGAGGCTTACGGGCGCACTTCCGAAGAAGCGTACCGCATCGCCTGGGGGATGATCACGGAGCGGAATCCGTTTCCTGCGGTGTGCGGACGCGTCTGTCCGCACCCCTGCGAGGACGCCTGCAACCGGCGCGCGAAAGACGGCGCCGTGGCCATCAACGCGCTGGAGCAGTTTGTCGGAGATTTCGGAGTCGCGCAGGGCCTGAAGCTTTCCCGGCTCACCAGTGAAACGCGCGCCGAGAGCGTGGCGATCATCGGCGCCGGGCCGGCAGGGCTTTCCTGCGCCTACCAGCTCGCCCGGCGGGGATATCCCGTCACTCTGTTTGAGGCCTTCGGCCGGCCGGGCGGCATGCTGCGCTACGGCATCCCCGAGTACCGCTTGCCGCGCGAAGTCCTGGACGCGGAGATCGACCGCATCCTGGATCTGGGTATCGAACTGAAGTGCAACACGGTCGTCGGAAAGGATATCCCGCTGGAGGAACTGCGCAGCCGGTACCGGGCCATCTTCGTGGGAGTGGGAGCCCACAGCGGCATCAAACTGCGGATTCCCGGCGAGGATGCGCCGAATGTCCTGACCGGCACAGCGTTTCTGAACCGCGTCAACAGCGGCGAGGAGGTCCGCCTCGGCGGTAAGGTGCTGGTCATCGGCGGCGGCGATACCGCCATCGACTCGGCCCGCGTCAGCAAGCGGCTGGGAGCTGAGGTAACGATCCTGTACCGCCGCTCACGCGCCGAAATGCCGGCTATCAAGCCGGAAATCGAAGGCGCGCTCGAGGAGGGTATCGCCATTGAGTTCCTGACCGCGCCTGTCGAGGTTCTTCGCAGAAACGGGGAGGCGGTCGGCCTGCGCTGCATCCGCATGGATCTTGGCGAGCCGGACGCTTCCGGCCGCCCCCGGCCCGTGCCGCGCCCCGGCTCCGAATTCGATCTTGAAGCTACCACCATCATTGCGGCCATCAGCCAGGAGCCGCAACTCGCCGGACTCGACCTCGCCCGCAATGGGGCCAAGTGGATTCCCACGAATGACGCGGCCGTGCCCGGTGCGGAGGGGGTCTTCGCCGGAGGGGACAGCGTAGAACTGGGGCTGGTTACCATTGCCATCGCCCAGGGCCGCTTTGCCGCCGAAGCCATCGACGCCTGGATCCGCAACAAGCCTCTCGAAAAGCCGGCCCCGGTTGCCTGCATCACGCCGGACCGCGTGAAGCTCGATTGGTACCAACCTGCCGAACGCCACGAGCGCGCACACGTCCCCGTGGAGCAGCGCTCCGCCGGCACCGAGATCCAGATGGGACTCGGCGA
>JAJPJX010000067.1 GCA_021324015.1 Solibacteraceae bacterium
CCGGGGGCGGCTCTCTCAAAGTGCTCCCATTCGTCGCAGTCAAACAGCTTGTCAGCCAGGTAATTCAGTCGTCGCTCTGCCCACAGATTCTGCTATAGAGCCAGATCGAGAATTGCGCTGCAGCCAGGGCTCCGTTTCCCAGTCCGCCCAGGTTGCTTCCCTTGGCGGGAATAGGTTGGTGCTCGGTGGTGATGAGCGTCGCGGCCGAGCACACGGGCGGATTCGGCGCTCCCGCCGGAGTACAGGTGACGTACTTGATGTCGAAGGTTTGCAGGAAGGCGGGAGGGCCTCCAGCGTTGACATTGAGATACGTGACGGTGACACTTCCGGTCGGCTGTTTTGCGATATTGGGCCGGATGCTCACTCGCGGCGAAGCCGGAGCCGTATCCGTGCCGCTGATCACAACAGCCGGCGAGCAGGCAGACAGACTGTTCGTACAGACTGCAACGGCCTCGACAACGGCAAGAGTGGTGCTGATATCCAAGGTGACGTAGACGTCGCCGGCGCCTGTCCCGCTCCCCAAGGCTCGGGGGTCCACGGCCAAGCTCTCCGCGATGTCGGCGGCGGTGGTGGGATTGACTCCTGCACTCACAGGCCAGCAGTTCTGCGAATCAGCCTGACTATGCGTGCCAGACGGGCAGGCGTTTGGATCGTTGAGTGTGGCTGCCGTTGTGCGGAAGAGTCCGACAGCGGACGCGGACAAGCCGATTCGGACATCCGCCATGAAGACTGCCTGGCGGGCGGGGTCGGCGACCGTCCCGGCTACTCCGCCGCCAAAGAGTTTCTCGCCGGTGATGCTGGAGGTGATTGGCGGCAGGCCACCCTCGAAATCGGGGGCACAAGGGTTGGTCTCGGCGCCGTTCCGATGGACATAATACCCGCTGGCGCTATTTCCGAAGCCTCCGAAGAACCCCCGGTAATCGGCGGCGCCCCCTACCACCAGATCCGCTCCCTGGCTACCAGCGTTGGGCAAAAAATCGACGCTGGTGCTGTTCTGAGGGAGGGCGTTCGGGCGCCGCTCCAGGTTAAACCGGGTCCCAAAGGAAGTACCGCAGCCGGCGTTGGCGGCATCCGGGCTAACTGCAGTGGGATCGGCGGGAATCTGGATTTCCGGCACCGGGCCGGAGGCGTCTTCGCCCACCCGTGCCAGCAGCGCTTTGGCTACAGGGCTACCCGATGCCTGGAGGATGCGCCGGCCGCGAGGCGAGCCAAGCAGAGCGAAGATGCCCGCGCGTCGTCCGCCTAAGGCGCCCGGAACCGTCGAGACTGACGGCGGACGAGAGACAGCCTGACGATGGCTCCGGATTTGCCGGCTGTCCTGTCCCAGCAATCCGGCACGGCCGGAGACCAGGCATAGAACCAGGGACGCCGCAGTGCCCGCCGTCGCCGCCGTTGTTTTCCTGTTTCTCATCATGGCTTTCCTCCTCCGCCTTTCGGAAGTTTAGTAATCGAACCGGCTCAGATGATTGTTCTGCTCCGGATCGGCGGCCCCGTGATAGAGTCCTTTCACCGCTGTATGCGTGTAGTGAATGTAGGTTTCGCTTCCCGCCGGTCCGCCGCGCGCAGCCACGCCGATGTAGTACCCGATGAAGATGCCCTGCAAAAATGGATCGGTATTGGGATCCATGGGAACGGCCGTAATGGTGACGGGGTCTGTGACCGGGTCCGGGGTGGAGGGTCCAGGCAGGATCTGGCGCAGAAGAACGCGCGACCGGTGTTGGAACGCGTCCGCCTGGGAGCTGTAGTACGCAATGTTGACGATGTTTGTAAAGGGATCGGTGGCGATCGCGGCCTGGAACTGATCTTGCGGTCCGGTATCGAGCCCAGCGAAGTTCCAGGTGCCGCCGTTGTCGCTTGACGCCGCCATCACCAGGTCCGCGTCGGGACATATGCTGACAAAGGTGAGCCCCGGGTATTTCACGGCCGCGGAGACTTTGCAGCGCTCCCACACCACGTAGGTTTCGATTCCGTTCTGGTCCTGGCGGTGCGTGTGTTTCGGAAAAGTACGCAGCACGAATTGGGCGGCCTCCAGGCCCTCGGGGAAATCAAAAATGGAATAAGGAATGGCCTGGGTCTCGGTGGTGATGAGTGACGCCGGGGCGCACGACGGAGGCCGGGGAGCCCCTTGGGGTGTGCAAGCGACATACTTGATATCCGCCTTGGCCGGTATCTCAATTGCGCCGCCGGAGTAAACCGCATAGGTGAGTGTTACGCCTCCATCGGGCCGGACGGCAATGTTAGAGGTGTCTGCCAGATCCGCACCACTGACCGCGACGGGCGAGGAACAGGCGGAGAGGTCGTTCTTGCAGGCAACGACGAAGACGGACTGCTTGCTGCCGCCCGTCGCCGTAGCCGAAACGTAGACATCTCCGGCGCCCGTGCCGCCGGGCCGCTGATCTACCACGACGGCAGGCTTCAGGTTCGAGATGGGGAACGCAGACAGGTTGACGAGAACACTCGTGGACCAGCAGGCTTGGGACTGGCTCTGAGTCTGCGTACCATCCGGACAGTAACTCGAATCATTCAGGTTCGCCGCGGTTGCCCGAAAGAGTCCGATGGCGGTCTCCGCGGATTCATGGGTATCCGCCCGAATGTCCGCGATGAAGAATGCACTATGCTGCGAATCCGCGGCAACCACCGGATCGCCCGCACCCACCAGCCGGTCGCCGCTTGTTGAATCGGTGAGCACTGGCAGTCCTCCTTCGAAGTCCGGCGAGCAGGGGTTGGAATCGGAACCGTCGCGGTGCACGTAATAGCCCGTCTCGGTGTCAAGACCAAGCACGCCGAGGTAATCGCCAGCGGCGGGCACCGGAGAAAAGGCTCGAAAGTCGTTGGCGGCTCCAACTACCAGATCGCCGCCCGACAGCCCCTGGCCGGGCAGAAAATCCACGGAAGTGCCGTCTTGGGGAACGGGGTTCTGCCGCGGCTCCAGGTTGAAGCGGGTGCCGACCGCAGTGCCGCACGCGTTTGAAACCGCTCCGGCGGGCGCCGCGGCCAGGGCAATCGCCGGCCGCCACGGCGCAAGACAGAAGAAGGCGAAAGCCGCCACAAGGAACGACGGCGGCCTTTGGCAAAGCCGGATCTCCATTTTTGTAATGCCCTCCTATTCGCAGCGCTTGCGCCATCTCTCTTCGGTTTATCACCAAACCTTCGCCGAGGGGACGGTTAGCGCAGGAATTCACTCCTATTACGGAAATGTGGAAATAGGAATTACAGCAGCTCGCGGACGCGACGGGTCTGGAGATTTCGGTGTGTCATTTTCCACCGGGGACCTGCAAGTGGAGCAAAATCGAACACCGCTTGTTCAATTTCATCAGCCAGAACTGGCGGGGCAGGCCGCTGATCAGTCACGAGGTCATTATCACTCTCATCCCGCCACCACATCGAAGACGGGCCTGGCGGTGCGATGCGATCTCGATTCAAACACCTAGCCGGCCGGGGTCAAGATTTCCGGTCAACAGATGGCGGAACTGCGACTCAGGAGAGACGCTTTCCATGGCGATTGGAATTACAAGCTACTGCCCAGAACTTGACACACTTATTTTCTGACAGGCCCTTGGAAGCGGCGGTCAGAATAGGGTGTCGGGCAGCCCGGCGGCCAGCAGCGGGGTACGACGGGCATGTCCTTTGAAATCAATAGCGGATTTTCGGCGAAACACCTATTCTGGACGGGAGTGAACGGCGAACCGAATCAAGAGACCGATACCCACCTTGAAAGATATCCCAGTGGGCGAGACGGTCTTCCTCTCGCGTTATGACATGAAGGCCGACGCGGAGGGCGAATGCTTCGTCAACCCGGAGGCTACCTTAGAGCGGAAGGAGGATCGTTTGCACACGCTTTGGGTGACCAAAGAGGAGGAAGTGGTTCGTGCCACCATTCTTGCGGCAGGCGAATGGGAACTGCAAACCGCGTCCTCTCTCTTGCGTAAGCACTGGTTTCCGACGCTCTCGGTTGTCGAGGAGTTGGATCCCGACCTAGATAAGGATCGGCTGGCCGACGAAGCAGAGAAACTATTGGACAAAATCAGGCGACGGGGGGGAGCAGCCAGGCGGCGACTCAAACCGCCGTGGGAATACGATCGCGATCCCCTACAGGCGCCGAATCCAGATATTGCGGAACCGCACCGGGCAATGGTGGGCCAGTAGCGCAATCGGCGCGCTCGCCATCTCGGGATCGAGCGGCTTGGGCAGGCCTGCGTGCACCGAGGTCCCGTAAATCTCCTGATCGTAGTGCACCAGCAGCCCATTGTGGAACATTGTCACCCTGGCCGGCTTCTCCAGCTTGCCCGCGCGAAAAATGGGCGCCCGCATCACGATGTCATATATCTGCCACTCCCCCGCCATGCGGCACGCGTTCACCAGCGGCGGCGTCTGCCCATACACGGCAGCCGCCTGCCCGTCGGGATAAATCTTTGTGTCGTACGAGTCGAAGATCTGGATCTCGACCCCACCGAAGAACTGCACGCCGTTGTTTCCGCGGTTCATGCGATCGCCTTCCGGTGGGTCCGGCGACCGCCACTCCAGATGCAACTGGCAATCCCCGAAGCGCTCCTTTGTCGTCAGGTTGCCTTCGGTGGCCTCCGCCCACCCGTGCTCGACCTTCCACCGCGAAGGGAGCCACTGGTTCAGGTCCTGGCCGTCGAACAGCACGATCGCATCCGACGGAGCCCGCCCCGGCCCGCCCGGATCCACCCGCTTGGGCGCCGGCCGGTCCGGATCGTGTACATGAAACCCCGACCACGGTTGCCTGGGCGTATCCTTGTAGCCAAACACTCCCGAGCCGTCCCTGGCATTCACCAGCGGATGTTTCTGCGCCTGCATCACCAGCAGGAACAGGGGCACTCCAATCCCGATCGACCAGAACGAAGCTTTTCGCATAAGACCTCTGAAGGAAGACACACAGACGGCCCGCCTGCTGTGAGGATAAGGCGGAGTATCTCGTTCGTGTCGCGCGCGCCCCGCCCCGCGGCCAGCGGGATCCTCATGGTCTGACCGCCGCAATCTCGATCACCTTGATCTGGCGCGGCCCTAGCGCCTCCTGCCGCTCCACCGGTCCCTTTACCCGCGCCACCGCTGTCGAACCCTCGGGCGTAAGTTCTGTCAGCACGTACGCCCCGCCCTCCAAACCGAACTCCGCCGGATCGATGCGATACGAGAACGCCACCGCCTCTTCTAAATAGTTCGCCAGGAACACCCCCAAGTGCCCGTCCTCCGCCCGCCACAAACGCCCTGCGGCGCCCGCTACCGTGCCCCGGTGCTTCTGCTGCCAGCCGAAGCCTTCTTCGGAAAACGTCGGCACGGTCTTCAGCGGCTCCACCGGTCCCAGCAGTTGCCCGTACGTCAGAAACTTCTTTGCGGCGATCCGGTAGCGCCCGCACTGCCGGAAATATTCCGCCTTCGCCACGTGTGCCGGCTCGAACAACCCGAACGTCATCCATCCGTTTTGCCGTCCGTCGATCAGTGCCTGTCCCTGCGCCCAGTTGAAAAAACGGTTGCTCCGCCCCGCATAGTCGCAGGGACTGCCGAAGAACAGCGTGTATCCCGAGTAGACCACCTCCATCAGCGGGATCTCCAGGTCCGAAGGCTCCGCCCACGTCAGGTTCGCATCCAGCAGGTCGAAGAACACTTCGTCCGCGCCCTCCGACGTGATGACCACTTGTCGGCCCTTGCGTTGGGACATGTGCCGCACCTTCCGCAGCAGATCCCGGTTGCCGTCCGCCCAGTAGCGCCCGCCTCCCAAGGGATGTCCGTGCTGCGCATTGAAGCACAGTTCGTGCCCCATCGCCGACACCTGGTCCACGTACACGCCATTCACGCCTTCCTCGCCAATCAGCCGGTCCACCAGCGTCGAGATGGTGCTCTGCCAGAACTCCTGGCTCGGACACATCGAAAGCAGCCGCCCCGCCGCATCCGAGTAGAAGTGTTGCCGGTACCCGCCAGCCTCATCCGTGATTGCATGCGGCGCGAAGCGCGCGAAGTCCGCAATGTTGAAATCCGCACTCGACCCGTTGATGTACGGCATGACCAGCAGCCCCTGGCCCGTCAACTCCGCCACCCGCTCCCGGAATCCGGGCTTGGCCGGCAGGAAGTGTGGATACTCGTTGTCGAACTTCATGTGGTGCCAGTCGTACCAGTGCAGCGCCATCGGCACGCCCATCTTCTTCTGTGCTTCGAGGAACGGGAGATTCTGCCCGTGTGGCGTGCCCTCGGCCCGGTTCCACACCCAGCTATCGCGCACCCACAGACCCACGTCTTTCACCAGGTCCGGCACTTCCGATCGTCCGGAAAGCTTCCCGGCCTGCGCCCACTTCTGCCGCAAGGCCCACGAGCGATAGCGCCGGGCGGCCTCCAGCCACCCACCTTCGTAGACGCCGAACGCCACCGCGTAGTAGTCCGGATAGTCCGAGCCCGCCACCCCCATGTTCTCCGGATAATGCACCATCCCCAGCCGCTGCCCGGACTCCACCACAAAATCCTTCGCCCGCGCCTCCCCGTCCATGCTGGCAAAGTACACCCCGTTGCGGCCCTGGCTCAGCGACAGAAACTGCATCGGCCAGCCGCCCGAAGGACTTCGCCCTTCCACCTTTCCGGACCAGTTCCGCAGCAGTTGACCTCCGCTGCCGAATACCGGCCGCGCCAGATCGTACTTGCCGGCCTCCGGGAATCCGTCCACCAGCGGATACGTCACGCTCCACAGGCCCCAGTAGTCGCTCGAATTGTCCACGAAGATGCGCCATTCCGCCACGCCGGAGTCTGCGGGCAGTTCCACCACCACGCGCACGGTCACCACGCCGTCCTCCAGCCACCACCGCAGGCGGTTCCACTCCATCACCGCCCGTCGCGTGCCGTTCGCCAGCGTCTCCACGTGCGCGTGGTTGCAGGGTTTGTAATTGTTCGTGATCCTCTGGATTTGCGTGCCTTTGCCGAAGGCCACCTCCCATAGCAGGCGCGGACCCGCAACCGGCCGCACGTGGTTCACCCCGCTCCGCAAATCCACCAGCGCCGCCAGTCCCATGCCGCCGCTCGCAAACTCCAGCCGCACCGTCCGGTTCGCCAGCACCAGTCCCTTGGCTGGATCCACCGACTCCACCCTCGTAGCGCTCCAGCCGGACGACACCGCTGCGAGCACCAGCCCAAACAGCCGTTGCCAGTTCACTTCAACTCCGCTTCTGGCCGAACCGCTCGCCGTCCGGCCTCTACAAATGCAACTTCAGCAAATATCCAATCGCGCCTGTACCTGCTCTTCGCGTCCGCCTGCCGGCGCATGTGCGCTCGTGGCTGTCCGCGTCGCCCGCCCGGTCCATACGTGCGATTGCACCCGTCCAGGAAGCCGATATTGTAGTTCTCTCCATCGGACCGGAAAAGCGAGGTTGGATGATGTGGAGGGCGTCTGCTCTGGTCGAAGCAGTGACGCCGACTGCATGGCCCAGGGCACGATGCACTCCCTCGGGAGAGTAGCTGGCCGGGATTGCGAGACCCGATTCCGGAGATACTCGAACAAGGAGGATTGTAATGGCCTGGACCAAGGCAGCTTGCGCGATTGCGGCCGTGGCGCTGATGGCCTGTGCGGCCGACCGCCGCGCCATCGTTCGGGAGAGGGCGGCGGCGCTGGCAGGCTTTCAGGGGCAGCGAATTCCCGAGGCCGACTCCGAGGTGACGCGCCAGGCAGGCGAGATCGCCTCGGGTACCGTCTTTTTCTACGGCCGCACCCCCGTGCAGGTGGGATTGCGCGGCATCGACTGGAGCGGCAAGCAGGTCCGCCACCAGGAGTGGCCCGCGCAACTGAACCGCTTCTTTCACCTGGAACCGCTCGCGGCCGCCTACCGGGCGACCGGCGACGAACGGTTCGCACGCGCAGCCCGTGCCTACATCGAAGACTGGATCCGGCAATCGCACTACGAATCGCCGGCTGCCTTCCAGCCCGGCGACAGCGGTCTGAACATGAGCATCCGGCTGGGTACCAGCGTGCATGGTGGCTGGGGCGGTACGCTGCCCGCCTTCCTTGGGAGCGCCGCGTTCGACGACGGTTTTCTCGACCTGCTCTTCCACTCTATGGACGAGCAGGCGGTCTTCCTCTCCTCGCACCTGACCGCGGCCGGCAACTGGCGCATCTCGGAACTGGATGCGCTGGTTTTTACCGCCTTGCGCTTCCCCTTTCTGCCCCACGCTCCCAGCCTGCTCGCGGCGGGTACAGCGGGCATGCGCAGCGCGCTGGCGACGCAGTTTCTGCCCGATGGCGTGCACATCGAGCGCACCCCGAGCTATGCGCACTGGATGACGACCGTGCTCGCGAACTATTACGAAGTCCAGCGGCTGTTCCCGGCGGTGCAGACCGGCGTGGACCGTGCCAGGCTGGCACTTGCGCTCGACTATGCGGCCCAGTCGGATTTGTGCGGCCTCAATGACTCGCTGGCTCCCGCCCGCGATCCGACCGAGCTTCCCGGGCTCGCCTTTCGCGCGGCCACCATCCGCCGGCTCAAGCTGGACCTACCGGCGCTGCCGCCGCTCGAAGAGGTTTTCCCGGCTGCGGGGCAGATCTTTCTCCGATCGGCCTTCCGGCCTGGCGCCGATTACCTGGCTTTCGATGCCAGCACATGGGGCGGCGGGCACAGCCATCTCAGCCGACTTTCGTTTCTGTTCCGCGCGGGCGGCCGGATGCTGGTTGCCGATCCAGGCATCCTCAATTATGAAATGAGCGATCCACTGGCGGCCTACGGCAAGTCGACCCCGGCCCACAGCACGCTGAACATCGGCGGATTGAGCCAGTCGGGCGCCGACGCGCAACTGCTCCACACCGCATTCACGGCGGATATCGCGCTGATCCATGCTCATTACCAGGGGAGCTACTGGCCCGGCCCGTATACCTGGAGCTTCCGCCGCCGTGGGGCCGGCAGCTACGGAGATCACGAGAGAATCCTGCTGTGGATCAAAGGTGCCTATCTGCTGGCGCTCGATTCCATGAGCGCCGACCCCGGCGCCGAAGTTCACAACGTGTGGCAGCTTGGGCCAATGGACAAGTGGTCCTCGGATGCCGCCGCACTCTCGTGGTGGTCGGAGAATGAGGACGCGAACCTGTTTCTGCAGCTCGTCAGCCCGCCGCCGAGCGCGGTCATGCAGTGCTTTGAAGGCAGCCGCAAGCCGCCCCGCGGCTGGGTCGGTTGGCACGGCAACGATGCGCTGCCCGCGCCACAGGTCGAGTTCCGGTATCCGGTCGAGGATTCGGCAGGGGTGGTCTCGGCCGTTCTCCTTGTTCCCTATTCCGGAACGGTCCGGCCACGCTATGCCGTCGCCGGAGACCACGACCTTTCTCGTGGCGCCGTCCACCATTTGGAGATCCGGCTGCCGGGCGGCTCCCTGGACTCGCTGGCTTGGACCCGCGGCCTGGCCCTGCCGGTGGGCGATACTGAGGCGACCCTGATCTGGATCCGCAAAGATGCAAGCGGCCGCGAACTGAAGCGCTTCTCCTGGCCCTAAAAGTAGGTGGGAACTTGGCTCCCAGCCCGATGCCCACTCAGCCTGTGTCTGGCAGGATCACAGCGGCGTAGGGCCGCGCGCCATCCGACTCACGGCATCCGATAAGCTGACATTGGCATACCTCCCGCGTGAAAAGCATTTGCGATACGTTGCGGTTCCTGGCGCCCGCGCAGGCGCCGCCGTCAGCCGCCTTCAATGGTTCAGCCGAAGCCGAGGGATTGGCGATGCTCCTCTTCTCGCCTCCTCCCGGCGGCCGCCTCAAGCGGGTAGCTCGTCGCGACCTCTCAGTAGATGGCCGACGTTTTCGATTTCGTCGGACGGGTCGCCGCTAGCGAGGTGACTACCGTTCTCCTTGAAGGCGAGACTGGCACCGGCAAAGAGGTCGTCGCCCATCTGAGGATGCGGACTTGTCACTGGCGCGAAACGAACGCCGGTTGATCGATGAGGCCCTTAGAAGATTCGGACGCAATCAGACGCGATCTGCCGCAGCGGTAGGTATATCCAGGGATACGCTCCGGTATCGCATGAAGAAGTATGGACTGGATGACTATCGGAGCAGATTGCGAGTAATTAGCTTCCGAGGAGATCGGACCTGACATGAGCTCGATCCGTGTTCGGTGTTACTGCCCATGAACATAATTTACCAGTGCGAATGCGGAAAGAAGGGGAGTGCATCAGAAGAGCATCCTGCCAGAACAGCCTGCCACGTGCCCGCTCGTGCTTGCGGCATCCGTTCCGATACCTGAGCAAGCACTTCAGCTTAGCGTTTTGTGCACGAGCCAGCCATTCGGCGGTCAGATTTCGCAACGTGTGCGCCCGGCCAATGGCCCCTGCCCGGTGGTCCCGCCACCCGCGAGTTCAGACCAATTGAAGCATTGATAGACCTGCCCACGCGAGGCCGTCGAGTGGTCTGGCAATTAGAATGGGACGTTTTTCGTCGCCTCTTGCGTACGGGAGTTGACCAGGGCGAAGCTGGCCAATACGAAAGGTCCAAAGCTGCCTCCCACATCTCCGGGCTTCTGGAAGGACACGCCAGCAGGGAGATTGTCGCTCGCCATTTTACCCGCGAGCTGTCCGAAAATGGATGGATCGATATGAAGTGGACACGAATGCTTTGGCTGATAGCCGTCTCCCTGGCGTTGATTCTTGCCGCCGTCATGCTGCCCTGGGAGCAATTCCCGGTGCTCAACCACGCACTCGAAGTCGTGTCCAGGGTCCTGACCAGACCTTTGCTGCATTTGGGAGGACTGTCCGTCTCTCCCGCGTTCCTGCTGAAGGGAGTTGCCTTCCTACTCCTTCTGGCGTACGTCGCGCGCAAGAGCCGGCGCCTGCTCCGCGCGTATCTGCTGGACCGTTTCGAAATTGAGCCAGGACACAAGTACGCGCTGGAGACGACTGCGGAATACCTGATCGTGGTGGCCGGTCTTGCGGTTGGGCTGAGCACCGCGGGCGTGAACCTCAGCAGTTTTGCGTTGCTGGGCGGCGCGCTCGGGGTCGGCGTCGGCTTCGGTCTGCAATCCATCGCCAACAATTTTGTCTCCGGCCTGGTGCTGCTGTTCGAAGGGCCAGTCAAGGTCGGGGACCGCGTCGAAATCGCCCAGTTGAACGGCGACGTGGTGAAGATCGGCGCACGCAGCACCTGGGTCCGGACCAACGACAACATCATTGTGATCATTCCGAATTCGGATTTCATCGTAAAGCCGGTGATCAACTGGACTGCAACCGACCGGCAGGTCCGTTTTTCGCTCCCGGTGGGAGTCTCCTACGGCTGCGATCCAGAGGAAGTGCGGAGCATCCTGCAATCGGTAGCGGTGCAAAATCCGGATGTGCTGCCAGAGCCGTCGCCCGACGTGATCTTCACTGGTTTCGGCGATAGCAGCCTGGATTTCGAACTCCGATACTGGACGATCGCGCAGGTGCAGACTCCGTTGGTCCTAAGAAGCGATCTGTACTTTGCGATATCCCGCGCCTTTCAGGAGCGCGGCATCGAGATTCCGTATCCGCAACGCGATATCCATCTGAAGACTGCTTCAGCCAGATTGACCATCGATTCCGGCGCTGCAAAGGAGAATCCAGATGGCCCACGTCTCGCATAGGCTCTCGAATTCGTTCGACGGAGCACTCGCCGGCGGCGGAGACCCGTCATCGTCTCCCCTGTACGTGTTCGGCCCGTTCCTGAAATTGATCGTGGTGGCCGGAGCCGCCAGGGTCACGTTTGGCGCCAGTATCTGGCTGGTGGTGTTGACGGTATTCGTCGTGTCGGCCATGTACCGGCTTGTGATGCGGTGGGTGACGGACGGCAGCGGGGGCAGCGGGCTGAGCGAGGAGGAGTTCGGCGGCTGGGCGATGAAGGTGAACGCGGCCATAGCGGTCGTGGAGTACACCCTGACTTTTCTCGTCAGTGTCACCGCTTTGGTGACTTTTGTCGCGGACCGCTATCCGGCCTTGGACACAGCGCTTTTCGGCATCCAGTCGCGCGCGCGATCGTCGCCGTCGCCTTGAGTGCTCTGGTTGGGTGGCTGGTGAATCGGGGACCAAAGATGGCGGCACGATGTTTCGGGCCGGCAACGTTCGGCGTTCTCCTTCTGTTATGGACGATGGTGGCTGCAAGCGTCGTCCGCTTCGGATTGCGCTTGCCGGATTTCCACATCGCCGCATTCCACGCGGTTATTTGCACTTCACGCTCGGCGGCTACGCGCACATCTTGGCCTTGATGACAGGCATCGAAGTGTTCGCCAACCTGGTGGCCGCCTACCAGGAACGCCAGAACGAAGAGTAACAGGGCATTTGGCAGCCTCGCGATCATCATGGGAACCACGCTCGCGTGGGACCGGCGATCCTAGAACTCTCCGACCCAACCAACATCAACCTATCGGTGTTCACCCAGGCCATGGACCGGCTACTGCCATGGCCTCTGGCATACGCGGGCACACTGCTGGGAGTCGTTGTCCTCGCGTCGTTAGCGGCGGCTAGCGCAGGTACCGGCCGATTCCAACTACGCGAGTTGCGATACCGGCTGCCGGTCTCCCTCCCCTCCGGCCTGCGGAGCCTGCAGCAAGGTCTCCAGCTCATCGCGTTCCAGAGTTTCCTTGCGCATCAGCACCGCGGCAATGCGGTCGAGATCCTCGCGGCGGGCGCTCAGGGCACTCCGAACCTGATCATAAATGCGGTCCATGATGCCCCGCACCGCCTCGTCGATTTGCTCCGAGGTATGCTCGCTGTAATTCCTCTCCTCGGATGCGAACGGCATTTTGAGGAAACGCGATTGATGGGCCACGCCGTAGGTCAGATTCCCCAGATTCTTGCTCATACCGTAGCGGGTCACCATTTGCCGTGCCAGTTCCGAAGCCCGTTCGAGGTCGTCGCTTGCTCCGGTGGAAACAACTCCATCGAACACAGTGTCTTCCGATGCCCGCCCGCCCAACAGTACGGCGATGCGCGCTTCGATCTCGGGCTGCGTCAACAGATACTTATCCTTCGTGGGCAGTTGCAGAGTGTGGCCGAGCGCTCCGATTGACCTGGGGATAATGGACACCCTGCGCACCGGGTCGGCGTTGGGGAGGGAGAGAGCCATCAACGTGTGGCCGAGTTCGTGGTATGCGACTCTTTCCCTTTCCTCGCGGCTGATCAGTCTGCCTTTTTTCTCGAACCCGAGCGTGACGCGGTCCACGGCCTGCTCCAGATCCCGCAACTCGATCTGGTCGGCGCCGCGTCGCGCGGCATTCAGGGCGGCCTCGTTGACGATGTTCGCCAGGTCCGCGCCCACCATTCCGGGCGTTTCCGCTGCGATGCTCTCCAGCTTTACGCCCGATGCGAGCTTGAGCTTGCGGCCATGTACCTCCAATATGGCCTGCCGTTCCTTCAGGTCGGGGCGGTCAAGTACCACTTGCCGGTCGAATCGGCCTGGGCGCATCAGGGCCGGATCCAGCACTTCTGGAGTGTTCGTGGCGGCCAGGATGATCACAGCCTTGGAGGAGTCGAAACCGTCCATCTCCACCAGAAGCTGGTTCAACGTTTGCTCCCGCTCATCATTGGAGAAGTAGGTTGGCCCGGCAGCGCGGCTCTTGCCGATGGCGTCCAATTCGTCGATGAAGATGATGCACGGAGCGCGTTGTTTCGCCTGTTCGAAGAGGTCGCGCACACGGGAAGCGCCTACGCCGACGAACATCTCCACAAACTCGGAGCCCGAGATCGAAAAGAAGGGCACCCCGGCTTCGCCGGCAACGGCGCGCGCCAACAGCGTCTTGCCGGTGCCGGGAGGGCCCACCAGTAATACCCCCCTTGGGATCCGCCCGCCGAGCTTCTGGTACGTTTGCGGCGTCTTCAGGAAATCGATGATTTCGGCCAACTCCGCCTTGGCTTCCTCCACTCCGGCCACGTCGCTGAATTTGGTTTCAAAACGCTCCGACTCGTCGTGGATCTTGGCTCGATTACGCCCAAAACTCAGCGGTCCGCCGCCTTTCTGCATCTTGCGCATGGCCACGAAGTAGATCCCGAAAAGAAGCAGGAAGGGTCCCCAGGAGATCAGGAAATCCGCCCATGCCGAAGACTGGGGGATCGTTCCGGAGAATCTCACTTTCTGCCCTTCCAGCTCTTGCACCAATGGACCAGCATCGAGACCGGGGATCCGGGTGCACTGGATCTTAGGGTTCGGCGGCGTTTTCTTGTCCTTTACGGCGTCCTTCTTCAAGGTGCCAATCAACTGCCGTTCCGTGATACGAACGTCCTCCAGGTGGCCCGCCTTTACCTCGGCCAGAAACTCGCTGTAGGACAGGTCGCGTGGCTGAGGCGGGGAGACGGCTGTCCGGAGGTACCAGATTGCCAGAACGGCCCATAGCAGGTAGACAAGGCTGAATCTCCATTGCTTGGTGCTTAGCTTCTTGCGCATCGGCAAACACCTCGAAAATCAGTATCGCACCGCCGGTGTCCAGGCATCGCTCGAGAGGCGGTTCTCCGCACTATGGCTGGCGGGCGCGCGGCGCGGCGACAGGCGACAGCAAGACGGCTATGATCCCGCTTAGGAAGACGCCGTCGAACGTACCTGCTCCACCTATCGACGCGACAGGTGCTCCGAGGCCCTGGATCCTGCCGAGGTTCAGAAGATCCGCTCCTACGAGAGTCCCTAGGCTTCCTGCGATGTACGCAAGCGGAGCGGCCCTGTGCCAGCCCAACAACATCGCGGCAAACGCCGCTACAAGCGGCGGAACAAAAGTCGGCACGCTGATCCCGACTCCGCGGACAGGATAGGCGAACTGATGCGTGACCAGCGCGACGGCCGTGACGGCCAAAACGCCGCGCACGTACATACGATTCTTGTGCAGCAGATACAGCGACAGGAGCACAGGGATTAGCGCTCCGCCGACATTCACCGCCACAACCGTACCCGGCCACTGCTCAACCACCGGCACGACGTAGCGAATCCCAAAGAAGTCGACCAGCCTTCCAGAAACCATTTCCTCCGCTGGTAATTGGGCGACGGGGATATTGATGGCGCTTCCAAGGAGTGAAAGCAAGAGAACTCCAAACACGTAGCGGGGTGGCACGCCCATTCGCTCGTAGGCATATTTCAGGATGCCCAATTCGACTAGTCCAATCACGACAACGGCTAGAATGGCGAGCGCCAGAAGAAATGGCCAGGCTAATGGAAAGTAATGCAGACTGGAAAATCGCATTCCTCAAACTCCTGTTCATGCCGTGTTCGCCGGGTGAACTTCGTGGGGAACGGGGCGGTTTCGAAGCGAATTTCAGGATAGTCCATCTTCACTCCTGGCGGCTGAGGGCGGCTTGCGAGCGGGCGTTTGCGGTATTGCTCAATTGGGTCCAGATAACGCTTGACTATGATTGAGAGCTAACCAGGGCGACCGGGAACTGCTGGAGCAGATCCCCAAGGGCAAGTGTCGTCCGCCCATCAGGAGAAGTGCTTGTGCCGAGCCGTTCGCCGGTCAGGACGTTCGTCCATTTTTCCGGAGCGGCTGATGGAAGTGTGACCGTGGTGTTCTGCCAAACTCGTTTTCCGAAAGGCATTTTGCCAACGGGTGCCAGCCTAGTGGTCAGCCGCGGCGCTATGGTGAGACACCAATGCCCGTTCTTGTGGCGTGCGAAGGCGCAGAGGCAGGCCTGTTTCAGACCATGTGTCTCCAGAGGCACGTACTCGCCATCCACGTAGACATCGGCGTGAACCCGACGAAAGTCGAGTGCACGGTCGGTGAGGTATAGCTTGATTCTTCCGTCTCGCCAGTTGGAAACGATCTCGCGTAGCATGCGGCGTTGGTCTCCACTACGTCCTTTTCGAATTTCCTCGAGCATTCGGATCCGTTTGCGATAATCCACCGGACGCCGGTTGTCCGGATCCACCAGGCTGAAGTCCCAGAGTTCCGTTCCCTGATAAAAGTCGGCCACGCCCGGACTGGTGATCTTGATCAGAACCTGAGACAGAGAGTTCAGGGCGCCGTGCCACGCAATCTTTCTCTCAAATCGCAGGAATTGCGTTCGGAATTCGGAGGGTTCGGGGTGCAGGACCGTCTCGGCGAAACGGAACAGCGCGTTTTCGTGACCCTCGTCCTGCCGGATCCAACCGGAATACACTCTCGCCTCGCGCACCGCTTTCTTGAGAAATTCCAACACCCGGCCGATGAAGGCGGGTTCTTCCTCCGGGTCCAAAGGCCATGCGCCCAGCAGCGTTTGATAGAGAAGCACCTCTTCGGCGGGCGCGGGGACGGCGATACCGTTGACCTCGCTCTTCTGTTGCTCGTTCAGGCGCCGCCATCGAAACAGACACTTTTCCCACTGCTGCGGAATCTCGGAAAGGACGTTGATCCGTGCGCGAACGTCTTCGCTCCGCTTCGTGTCGTGGGTGGACGTCGAGTTCATCGAATCCGGCCACAACCTCATTCTCTCGGCAATAAATTCGTGAAATCCGGCAAGGTCCAAGGGAGGCCCTTCCCGCAGCGGATCTCCACCCACCTCGTTCATCGAAATTAGACTGTTGTGGACGTAGAACGCCGTATCCTCCAGGCCTTTGGCCATTACCGGGCCGGTGGACTGCTGCCAGCGCATCACAAACCGAAGGAATTCCGCTTGCAATTCCTTCGCGTACGTAGGGGGATCCAGAAGCAGAACCCGGCGCAGGAATGCGAATGCGGGATTGCCGATCAGCAACTCGGAAGTCCTGCGCCGCGCCAGTTGGAGCGTGCGCTCCAGGCAGGCGCGGTCTCGAGCGCTGACTTCCAGGTCACGAATGTACGTCCGGTATATGGGAAGGCAAGCCGTGACCTCGACCAGAGCACCGACGAGTTCTGAGAGGGGGACGTCCCGAGCCTCCCGATCCTGTGCAGCCAGCTTGCCCAAATGGTGGCCCAAGGCGTTCACCTCGCCGGCGAAAAGCCTCCACATTACCTGCTTATTTTTGGCGTAGCAGACCTCGGCGAACGGCTCCGTCGTTCCGGTGAACCGGGAATACGCGGCCTCGATCCGAGCGAGGCCGCCCAAGTCGACAAAAAGTCCATTTAAGGCGTTGAGGAAATCATATCCGGTCGTTCCCGATACCTGCCAGGCATGGGGTAGAGTCTCATTCCGCCCCAGGACCTTCTCCACGACCACGAAAATCGGCTGCTCCGATCCGACCGCGCCGGCCGCGCCCTGCAGCCGCGCCAGGTACTGTTCGGGGTCGTAGAGACCGTCCACATGGTCCACTCTAAGCCCAGTCACCTTCCCTTCAGCTACCAGCTGCAGAATGGCCAGGTGCCGCGCCGCGAACACGTCTTCCTCTTCCACTCGGAGACAGACCAGATCGTTTATGTCAAAGAAGCGCCGATAATTGATTTCCTCGGAAGCGATCTTCCAGAACGCCAGGCGGTACGCCTGGTTTTCGAGAACCGCGTGCAGTCTGCCGTGGCTCGTGCAGACTTCCCGGAGCGCGGCATCGATCGCTAGGCGGGATTCCAGGTCGTCGCGATACAGTCCGAATAGGCGCTGTTTTAAGGCCTGTCCTTCGCGTAGTCTTCGATGAACTTCCTCCGGGACTCCCGCCGTGCGCGATGGCATGGCCTCGACCAGCCGCTGTAATTCTTCGATGTGAGCGACCGGGGCGTAATCCGGACTGGTTTCCCGTTGCAGACGGTCCCGGCACGCATCGAGAAGTGGCCCGTATGACTTCGGATCGAGCGGCATTCTGCGCTCGTAATAGCGGACGAAGAAGCCGGATTCGTCGAGCCCGATCGACAGTTCGCCATTTTCCAGCACGCTGCCGTACAGGTCGCCCAACACAGGTAGCAGGATCTTATCCTCCTGCAGAAATGCGGCTTTGGACGTTGCTGGGTGCCAGTCGATGTCGAAGTAGTGGGCATAGGGCGACGTGGGTCCGTGTTCCAGCACATCCATCCACCACGGATTCTCGTGGCTCGCAGCCATGTGGTTCGGGACGATATCCAGAATCAGCCCCAGACCGTAGTTCCGTAGCTTGGAGCAGAGGTCGTCGAACTCCTCATCGGTCCCCAGTTCGGAGTTCACGCGGAGGGGACTGGCCACATCGTAACCATGTTCACTACCGCGTCGCGGGCGGAAGCGCGGTGACGAGTACAATGCGCCGATTCCAAGTGTGTGGAGGTACGGAACGATATCGCGGCAGTCCAGAAACCGAAAGTCCTTATTGAGTTGCACGCGGTATGTCGATATTGGCACTCCGGCCGCGTTCATGCAGGAGCCTTCGCAGCGAGGAGGGCCGTATTGACGTGGAGTTTGCCAGCCAACGAAATGGCGGAGGCGAGCCATGTCTGCGCTTCCAAGTCGCCATCAGCCGCACGGTCGCGATATTGTCGTCCGTGATCCCGCATGACTGCAAAATATACATTCTGAGCCGCCCAAAGATCTACCTCGAACGGTAGCGACGCGCAGATCGCGACCGCCTTCTCAAAGGCCTGCAGTCGCCCGAAATCGTTTGGTACCTCTCTAAACTGTTGTGCTGCGCGCTCCACAGTCCGCCGGTAAGTGAACTCCAGCGTCACCTTATCCAGCAGAATGCCAGCCCTTCGCACCTGTTCCAAAAGGTCCTGAATTCTCTGCGAATCTGGCTGGTCTTGGGATAAGGCGCCGGCCAAATCGTCATGTAGCGTGAAGTCAACGGCCATCTGGAATCTTGACGGCAGCGGGATGCCCAAATCCGTCACGAACCGGACCAGGGTTCCGTACTGCGAGTAGAAACTTCGGTACAGGGCTGCCGCCTCGGAGGCAGCACTGTCGAGAATCTTGGCGACTATTCGCCTTTGTTCGTCCCTGAAGAGGTAGCGCAGAGAAAAGGTGCCCGAGCCGAAGTTCCGGTCCACGGCGCGTATCAATTCCGGAATGTCGCCGCGACGAAAGACCTCCGCCGTTTCCTGCACCATGGAACGATAGGCGTCACCACCGCCGAAACTTCGAACGCCACCGTAGACGTTCTGGTCTCCGAGGTGCAGGACGCCGAAACTGATCACATCCGAATCGTGGGTAATCTCGGAGGTAATACAAGCCCTTCCCAGGGTCAGCCGGGCCTTTCCCTCCTTCAATAACTGAGAGTCTTCCCGTTGGACAGCGCAACAATAAATCGGGGTCTTCACGCCGTATTCCTCGAACAGCGAACTGATCGCGTAGTGGGCGCCGACCTTTTCCAGGTTCACCACAGCCGGCCTGACGAACTTCTCGAAGATCCGGCGCCCATCGTTATGTTCGGGAAGGTTGCTTTTCGCAAGCTCGAGCCGGCTTAGGAAGCCTTCTTCGATTCCGTCGCCCGACAGCTCTTCAGCCAGTTGCATGGCGCGCGCGGCGTACTGAATTACCTGGACTGTTTCGATTCCCGAAAGCTCATCGAAGAACCAGCCGCAACTGGTGTACATCAACATGGCGTGGCGCTGCAGTTCAAGGAGTTTCAAGGCTGAGGTTCGTTTGTCCGGCGAGAGATCGCCCCGCGCGTGTTCCTGGAAGAAGCGATCGAGAGTCGCAGGAGACCGGTCGAGCATCACGTCGATGTATGCGTCGCGAGCCTTCCAGGGGTCAGCGAACAGCGCCTCGCCGCGATTTTGGAACAACACGGCGAGGCAGTCGCGGAGCCAATCGAACGCCTTTCTTAACGGGCCACGCCATTCCTGGCTCCAGCCCTGATGTCCGCCGGAATTGCAGCCGCAATTGCCGCGCCAACGTTCGACGCCATGAATGCAGCTCCAGGAACTCTTCTCGATGATTTGAACTTCGTGCGTTGGCGGATGGATTTCTGCCTCGTCCGGAGAATTTGTGGGTAACTGGCGGGTCAGCGGGGGGCTTGCGTTAGAAAGCGGTGGAGTTTGCGGCAGGTGGCGTCGAAAGAGCGTTGGGCCTCCTC
>JAJPJX010000145.1 GCA_021324015.1 Solibacteraceae bacterium
ATGCCTGAACCCGGGAAAATTCAAATCGAAAAAACCGAGTTTGCCTGCAGTCTCATGATTCCGCGGGGGTTATACCGCTGGAGAAAGATTTAGCCGGACAGTAGTGGGATCGGCACGAGTCCGGCTACGATCACGCAGATCGTCATGATCTTGGGCCGGACTCTCTTGACCGCCCCATCGTAAATGGAGTCAGCCAGATCGTTGCGGTTATTCAGAATGCCGCGCTCTCTGAAGTCCTCGAACGCCTGATCCAGATACAGCAGCATCACCACACCGGTTTCCGCGTCCAGTCCGGCGAGTGCGATGATCCCAACCCACACCGCCACACTCATGTTGTAGCCGAGCAGGTAAATGAGCCAGATTGCGCCAACCAGCGAGAATGGCACGGCAAGGAACACGATCGCCGTTTTGATCAGGGACTTCGTGTTCAGAAAAATGATCACGAAAATGATCATGATCGTCAGCGGAATGACGTACATCAGCCGTTGCTTGGCGCGTTGCATGTACTCGTACTGGCCGCTCCAGGTGATGGTGTAGCCTGACGGCATCTTGATCTTTTGCGCGAGGATCTTCTGGGCATTTTGGACGTATGTGCCTACGTCGATTCCGTGCAAGTCGACATAGATCCATGCATTCGGCCGCGCGTCTTCGCTCTTGATAGAAGGCGGCCCTACCACGTATCGTGCAGAAGCGAGTTGCCCCAGAGGAATCTGCTGCCCGGTCGCGGTGGGCACGAGGACGGATTCCAGCTCCGGAATGTCGTCGCGGAAGTCGCGGCTGTAGCGCAGGTTCACTGGATATCGTTCCAGTCCTTCGACGGTGGTGGTAATGTCCATGCCTCCGATGGCCGTCTGGATCACGTCCTGTACATCGCCGACAGTCAGGCCGTAGCGGGCAATGGCGTCGCGATCGATGCTGAAATCCAGGTAGTTGCCGCCCATAACGCGCTCCGCATAAACACTGAGCGTGCCGGGCACATCCCGCATGACCGCCTCAACCTGTTGCCCAAGACTCTGCAGAGTCTTCAGGTCGGGGCCGGCGAGCTTGATGCCGACCGGCGTCTTGATCCCCGTGGAGAGCATGTCGATGCGCGTCTTGATGGGCATTGTCCAGGCATTAGTCACACCCGGAATCTGGATGGCCGCATTCATCTGGTCGGTCAGCTTGTCGACGGTCATGCCGTTGGGCCACTGGCTCTCCGGCTTGAGCACGATCGTGGTTTCGATCATGGAAAGCGGCGCCGGATCGGTTGCCGTCTCGGCCCGGCCGGCTTTGCCGAAGACGTGCTCGACCTCGGGAAAGGTCTGGATGATCTTGTCGGTTTGCTGAAGAATCTCGCGGGCCTTCGTGATCGACACTCCCGGCAGTGTCGTCGGCATGTAAAGAAGGTCGCCTTCCCACAACGGCGGCATGAACTCCGAACCCAGGCGCTCAAAAGGAATCGCCGTGACAGCCACGGCCAGCACTGCAACCGCCAAAAGCAGATACTTGAAGTGGAGAGCGAACTCCAGGACCGGGTGGTACAGCCGAATCAGCAAGCGATTGATCGGATTACGATGTTCAGGCAGAATCCTGCCGCGAATGAAGTAACCCATCAGCACGGGCACGAGGGTGATAGACAACAGGGCCGCCGCGCCCATGGCATAAGTCTTGGTGAACGCCAGCGGTTTGAAGAGACGTCCCTCCTGCGCTTCCAGAGTGAACACGGGCACGAAAGAAACGGTGATGACAAGAATTGAATAGAACAGCGCCGGTCCGACTTCCGTAGCTGCATCCGAGATGATCTCCCAGTGTGGTTTCTTGCCGCCATCCCTCTCGATGTGCTTGTGCGCATTCTCGATCATGATGATGGCGGCGTCCACCATGGCGCCAATCGCGATTGCGATCCCGCCCAGGGACATGATGTTGGCGTTGATACCCTGCTGGTGCATCACGATAAAGGAAATCAGAATGGCCACCGGCAAAGTGATGATCGCCACCAGCGCGCTGCGAAAATGCAGTAAAAAGATGATGCACACGATGGCGACGACGATACTCTCTTCCAGCAGCTTGCCGCGCAAGGTTTCGACGGCGCGCTCGATCAGTTCCGAGCGGTCATACGCAATCTGAACCTGCACGCCCGCCGGCAGGCCCTTTTTCAATTCCGCAAGTTTCGCCTTCACATCCTGGATCACCTGCCGCACGTTGGCGCCGGAACGGACAACTATGATGCCGCCCACAGTCTCTCCTTGGCCATCCAGTTCGGCCAGGCCGCGGCGAAGCTCCGGGCCGTATTGCACGGTGGCAATATCTTTCAGCAGAATTGGAGTGCCGCCGCGATCCACCCCCACCGCTACCTTGTCGAGATCCTGTAGCGATTTGATGTATCCGAGGCCGCGGATCATGAACTCCTTTTCCGAGACCTCCAGCAGCCGGCCGCCGACATCGTTGTTGCTTCGCTGGATGGCCACCCGGACCTTGGAAATCGGGATATCGTAAGCGCGCAGTTTGTTGGGATCCACAGTGACCTGATACTGCTTGACGAAGCCTCCGATAGAGGCGACCTCAGCGACGCCCGGCACATCAGTCAGTCCGTACTTGAGGTACCTGTCTTGAATCGAGCGCAACTGGCTCAGGTCGTGGCGGTCGCTCTTGAGCGCGTACATGAATGCCCAGCCCACCCCGGTGGCATCGGGTCCGAGTGTCGGTGTCACTCCCTTCGGCAGCCGTCCCGATACGTAATTCAAGTATTCCAGGACGCGGCTGCGTGCCCAATACATGTCGGTGCCGTCTTCGAAGATGATGTACACGAAGGAGAACCCGAAGAACGAATAGCCGCGGACCACCTTCGCATTCGGCACCGCCAGCATCTGAGTGGTGAGAGGGTAGGTAACCTGGTCTTCCACAATCTGGGGGGCCTGGCCGGGGTATTCGGTATAGATGATGACCTGAACGTCGGAGAGGTCCGGAATGGCATCCAGCGGCGTTCGCAACAGCGAATCGAGGCCCGCTGCGATCAGAAACAACGTACTCAGCAGTACCAGAAACTTATTGTGAATCGACCACTGGATGATTTTTCCGAACATCGGACTTTCCTAATGTTTGTGCTCCGTCGTCTGCGACGCAGCCGGCATGTTCATTGGCTGAGCCGTGGACTGCATTCGCTCGGTCAACATCTTCTGGATGGCTTCCTTGAGGTTGCTCTCTGAGTCGATGAGGAACTGCGACGAGGTAACGACGGTTTCGCCGGCACGAACGCCCTTGCGGATTTCGCGGTAGCCGTCTCCCAGCGCTCCGAGCTCCACTTCTCTCGGCTCAAACAGGCCCTTCGCCTTTTCCACGATCACCACGCTGCGCTCGCCGCTGTGGAGCACGGCTTCCTCCGGTATCTTGACGGCGGCTGCCACTACCGGTACCCGCACCTCGACGTTCGCGTACATCTGCGGGCGAAGTTTCAGGTCCCCATTCGGAATCTGCACGAACGCGTTCAAGGTCCGGGTCTGCGGATTGACCGTGGGATCAAGGTAGATCACCTTACCCGACCAGTGGCGGTTTGGAAACGCATCGACCGTGATATCGGCGATCCGGCCCGGCTGCATGTACCGGACTTGGTCCTCATAAACCTGTACCGACACCCAGATGGTGGAAAGATCGGCGACCTTGTATACGTTCATCCCGGCCGCGAGCTTCATCCCCTCAAGAGAGTCGCTCATTTTGGCGACGACGATACCGGTGACCGGCGACACTATCTGCAGCGTTCGCGCGATCTTTCCACTGCGCTCGAACTCGTCGATCTGCGAGTCGGAGATATCCCAGTAGCGCAACCGCTCGCGTGTGGCGTTGAGCAACGAACGCGCGCGCGACCGCGTCCGGGTCGGCGCGCCCGGCAAGCTTCCGCACGTATTCGAGGGCGGACAGGTACTCCTGCTCGGTGGTCACGAGTTGCGGACTGTAGATCTCAAAAAGCACCTGGCCTTTGGTGACCGGCTCACCGATATAGTTCACAGCGGCTTTTTCGATCCAGCCTTCGAATTTGGTGTTGATGAACGCCAGGTCCTTATCGTTGTAATTCAGCAGACCTACCGTGCGAATATCCACCGGAATCGATCCCGTTTCCGCCTTGGCCGTCCTTACGGCAAAGTTCTGCAGGAAGTTCGGGTCCACGCGAATCCCGGTCTCCTGGGGTTGCTCATCCTCGTAAACGGGAATCAGATCCATCCCCATGGGCGACTTGCCCGGCTTGTCGGAGATGTAGTTCGGGTTCATCGGAGCGCGCCAGTACTTGATCTTGCGTTGTTTCGGTGCGTTTGCCGGCGCGGTCGACGCCGTGCTGGGCGACTGTGGGGTGCTGGCCTGAAGGCGGCGGGTGAAAGCATCAGCCCAGGACCAGTGCCCGGGATTCCAGACGAGCGCCACGGGGACAGCGGCGCCGATCAAGACTAGGGCGAGCGCCCCGGCAAATGTCTTCGCTTGAGATTTCACGGCCTCACCTCCGGAAACGGCGCCCCGATGGCCCGTTCCATACCCGCGAGCGACTTCATGTAGTCGGTAATGAGCTGCGCCAGCCCCAGCCGCACGTCCAAGAGCACCCGTTCGCTGTCCAGCAAATCGAGCACTCCGAGGCTGCCCGTTGAGTATGCAGCTTCAGCAGATGCCAGCGATTGTTGCGCTTGCGGAATCAGGGTGGTGTTGAATAGCGCCATCTGCTCCCGCAGGGTGTCGATCCGGAACCCAACATCGCGGATGGAAGACTCCACAGCGTTCACCGTGTCCTGGTAGCCCCGTGTGCAGGCGATCTTCGCCTCGGTGGCTTCCGCAACCTCGGCGTCGTACTTGCCGCGATGGATCGGCAGGTTGATGCCGAGATTGAAACTGACAACATTCATTCCGTTTGAATCGATAGGCATCGCGCCTGGAGCGACTTCGCGGCCGACAACATTCACAAAGGAACCACCCAGACTGAAACTGGGCCAACGGTCCTTTCGAGCCAGGTCAATTCGCTTGTCGTCTCGCTCGATTTCGAGCAGCGAAGCCAGAATCTCAGGACGATTCCGCCGCCCTTCCTGGTAAAGCTGTTTGAGGTCGATCTTCGCCGCCGGCACGGGCGGCAATTTGATTCTTGGTATCGGGGTTTCTGCCGGGCGGTTCATCAGCGCATTGAGGGACGCCTCCGCATCCACGCGGCGCGCCCTGAGCTCTTCAAGTTTGTTTTGGGTTCGTGTGATCTCTGCTTGCAGCTTCACCACCGCCTGCTGCAGGCCGGAACCCTGCTGGTACCGGGCTTCGGCAAGCTTCTCGTAGTGGTCGAGGAGCAGGCGCTCTTCATCGTTGATGTCCATTGCCAGATCGACGAAGGCAAGACTGTAGTAGGCGGTCTTGACCAGCATGACAACCTGATCCTTCGCCGCTTCGTACTGCTGTCGATACCGGGCCGCATCCTTGGCAGCGACCTGCTCGCGCACCCGGTGAGCCATAGTGTCGTGTTCCTGATCCGCGCAACCGTCATGACCAAACGATATCCCGACCCGGCTTCTGTACGATTGAACGTTTCCGCTGAAGTTCTTGAATAAAACAGCTACAGTGGAAGGACACGAGGGGAGCGGCTTGGATTGTTGGCCAAGACATTGAAAGATAAGGCGTACCGATGGCTCAGTGAGGCGCGCTGGTACCTGTGGGAGGGTGGGTTCCTGCTCATTGCCCGCGCCGAGGGCGTCGTGCCGGCTCACGCGCACCACGCCATCCAGATCGTTGTCGCGCTCGATGGCATGGTCGCCATCTGCGGCGAGGACAACCGTTGGCGCCGGGGGCCCGGAATCATCGTGCAACCCGACGTGGTTCACTCCTTCGATTGCAGCGGGGCGATGGGCGCCATGTTGTTCGTCGACCCCGAATCCAACGAAGGATTGTGGCTGCATCGTGCGCTCGAACAGGAAATCGCGGTGGTGCCGGACGCCCGGCTCGCCTCATCAGTCTCGAAATTGCGCACTTTCGTCGAGCAGCCGATCGAGAGCATGGAAATCGGGGAGTTGATCCGTCATTGCGTGCATGCGCTAAGCCCCGGCGCCCCGCCGGCGCGCCGCCTGGACGAGCGGATCACCAAGGTCCTCTCTGCCATTCGTGCTCGCGATGACTTGAGAATGTCATTAGACGACGCGGCGAATTTGGCCTACCTGTCCCCCAGCCGCTTCGCGCACCTGTTTAAAGACCAGGTCGGTCTCCCCTATAGCCGGTACATGCTGTGGCGCAAGTTGACACGAGCGATGGTTGCCATTGCCTTGGAGCGAACGATTGCGGCCGCCGCACAGGCCGCAGACTTTGCCGATGCCGCGCATTTGACGCGAACCTTCTATCAAATGGTGGGCATGGCTCCCTCCGTGTTGATGCGGGGCAAGTTCGCGGAAATCCGCTCCCCGTTCATCGGGTCCGGCGATAATGCCTCCGCGACGGGACTCGGCGCGTCGATCAGATAGCCGATTCGTTCATCGAAAATAGCCGCTTCATCCAATCCCGATCGGCGGTTCCGATGCGACACTCCAGTTGTGGCGCAAGCCAACGCAAACCCAACTCAGAGTGAAAAGGAGATTCCAATGTCGACGAAATCGAAACCGTGTAAGTGCGCATCCTGCGCGGGCTCAACCTGCAAGTGTGGCTGCCAGAAGGCGAAAACCGCCGGCCAGACCAAAGGTTGCACCTGCTGCGGGGATCAATGCAACTGCTCTCCCACTTGCGGCTGCAAGATCAGTTAGGTGCAGTTATCGGCGCTGCGCATCTTGCCAGTGACCCATTGCTTCTGCGCTTCCAGCTGATCGCCCAGGCGGGCCTCCAGGCCTTGCAGTTGGCCGGTCATCCACTCACTCATCCATTGCTTGTCCTGCTCGTCGAGGGCCATCAGCCTCAGTTTACTCCTTCGCGCCATCCCGGGCTTGACGGTGCTATGAGATAATTGCGGCCATGCACGCGAGGGGTCAGGTGAGATGGTATGGGCTCGCGGCGTGTATGCTTTCCGCCGCCTGCGTCAACGCGCAGCCTCCCGCAGGACCAGGCCAGTCCGAAACCGTCCGGCGCGGCCAGCAACTGATGCGCCAGGGGCAGACAGAACAGGCTCTGGCGCTCTTCCGCCAGGAACTCGCGGCTACGCCGAACTCCGTGCCGGCGAACACCGCGGCCGGGATTGCGCTGGATCTCCTGGGCCGCGGCGCCGAGGCGCGCACCTATTTCGCCAAGGCCATCGAGGCCGCCGCCACCCCGCAGGCCCGCGCCAACGCGCAGCGGGCCATGGCCATGTCGTACGCCTTCGAGGGCGATTGCCGCAACACCGTGCGATACGAGCAGCAGGTGTTCGATTATTACGTCGCCACGAAGAATTACTACCAGCAGGGCGAGATGGCCGACGAGGCGGCGCGCGTCTGTATCGATTCGGGCGACCTGGATACGGCCTACCAGTGGTACCAGAAGGGTCACCAGGCCGGATTGCAGGAGCCGGATATCCAGCCGGACCGCAAGGATCTGTGGGATTTCCGCTGGGAGCACGCCCAGGCGCGCATTGCCGCGCGGCGGGGGAACCTGGCCGAGGCCCGTAAGCACGTGCAGGCCGCCCGGAAAATTCTGGACAAAGACCCCGAGATGGCCAAGGCGCAGGAAATCTTTTTCCCTTACCTGACCGGTTACGTGGCGTTCTATAGCGGGGATTACCGGACTGCGCTGGCGGACCTCGAACACGCGAATGCGCGGGATCCCTTCATCCAGTGCCTGATCGCCCAGACATACGAAAAGTTAGGCGACAGCGCAAAAGCCGCCGAGTATTTCCAGAAGGCGGCCGCGGCCACGGCCCACAATCCCCCGGCGGCTTATGCGCATCGGGTCGCGAAACGGCGAGGCTGACTTTCGGGAGGCCCGCGCTCAAGGCGCCGCTACTGGCCGGCGGCGGGAGGCGCGGTCGCTGGTTCCTCAGCCCCGCGGTGGCAGGTGTAGCAGGTCACATGCCTTTTGCCGTCGGGGAACTTGCCATTGATCTCCCGGGTCATCTCGATCATCTTGCGCGCGATTTCCTTGTGATGATTGTCGTCGCTCGCAAAATTGCCTTCCACGTGGCAGAAGGTGCATTTCACGCCCAGGGCGGTCTTAAACGCCTGCATGGCCTCTTTGATTTCGGAAGGCTGCAGAAGCTTAAGATTCTTCGGCTCGTGGTGCTGCGCCTGTTGCGCGCCAGCCGCGAACGATACCAATAACAAGAGAAGCGTCAGTCTCACTCGTATTCTCCTTTTCCGGTGGAATGGGGTGTGGGTCTTTAAAGACGCGGCACAGGAATCTATTGTTACATACCGGGCTAGGCCAGCAGATCCTTGACCACCTCGCCTTCGACGTCCGTCAGGCGGAAATCGCGGCCGCTGTACCGGTAGGTCAGTTTCGTGTGGTCCAGGCCCAACTGGTGCAGCATGGTGGCCTGGAGGTCGTGGGGATGCACGGGCTTTTCCACCGCTTTGAAGCCGAAATCGTCGGTAGCGCCGTAGGTGATTCCTCCCCGGAAGCCTCCGCCCGCCACCAGCGTGGTGAAACCATGGCTGTTGTGATCGCGGCCGTTCTGCACCTTGACCAGGCCGCTGATCTCCACCGCGGGCGTCCGCCCGAATTCCCCGGTGATGATGACGATGGTCTCCTCAAAGAGGCCGCGGGCCTTCAGGTCCTGGAGCAGCGCCGCCATGGGCTGGTCGGACTGGGCGGCCAGCTTGCGGTGAATCAGGATATCGTCGTGGTTGTCCCAGGGCTGCATATTGCCGAAGTAGATCTGCACCATGCGCACGCCGCGCTCGATCAGCCGCCGCGCGATCAGGCAGCCGCGGGCGAAGTCGCCGTCCCCATAGCGCGCCCGCGTGGCTTCACTCTCTTTGGTGATGTCGAAAACATCGGGAGCTTCGGCCTGCATGCGGAACGCGATCTCGGCGGACTGGATGGTGGCCTCCAACTCCGGGTCGGGCCCGGACTCCTCCAGGTTCATGCGGTTCAGGTTCGCCAGCAGGTCGAGTTGCCGGCGCTGGTCCGCGGGAGACAGTTTCTGATTGCGGATGTAAGGAATCAGCTTCTCGGGTTCGGTTTCGTTGTTGGGGATGTAGGTTCCCTGGTAGACCGCCGGCAGGAACGCCGAGGTCCATAGCTGCGGCCCCACCACCGGCAGGCCCGGACACATCACCACGAAGCCGGGAAGGTTCTGGTTCTCCGTGCCGAGGCCATAGGTCAGCCACGACCCCATCGACGGGCGCCCCGGCAGCAGAATGCCGCAGTTGAACATAAACAGCGAGGGCTCGTGATTGGGACGTTCGGTGTGCATCGAGCGGATCACGCAGATATCGTCGATGCACTCGCCCAGCCGCGGAAAAATCTCGCTGACTTCGATGCCGCTCTTGCCGCAGCGGCGGAAAGCGAAGGGCGACGGCAGCAGGTTGCCGGTCTTGCGCTCCGTCTTGAGGTTGCCGCTGGGCATGGGCTGGTGGCTGTATTTGGCCAGCAGAGGTTTCGGATCGAACGTGTCCACCTGCGAAGGCCCGCCGTTCAGGAACAAGAAGATGACGCGCTTGGCCTTAGGCGGGAAATGCGGCTGCTTCACCGCAAGCGGCGAAGGGGCCGTCTCCGCGTTGAGCAGGCGAGCCAGCCCCATCATGGGGAATCCCATCCCGATGGTTTTCAACATCCCGCGGCGTGAAATATGCGGCATCCTGTTTCCCTCTAATTCACAAAAATAAACTCGTTGGAGCTTAACAACACCTGCGCGTACTGCGGCCATGCCTCCCGGCTTTCGCGCAGGTACCGCAGTCCCAGTTGCAGTTCGGGCGCGGCCGGTTCGCGGTCGAAGAGAAGGCGGTATGCCTCCCGGATGCGCGCGGCGTCGTCGGGTTGGTCCTGAAGCCGGGCGGCCAGTTTTTCAGATTCCTGCGTCACCAGGCTGCCATTCATATAGAAGAGCCGCTGCAGCGGCACGTTGGTGGCCAGACGCTGCTCGCTGGTGTTGTTGGCGTTCGGAAAATCGAAGAGCGCCAGCATGCGGTCGAGCTTGCGCCGGCTGATAAAACCGTAGACGGTGCGCCGGGCGTTGTCGTCCGTCAGCGGAGCCGCCTTGCCGCCCATGGTCAGATTCAGGTTGCCCGAGACGAACAGCATGGAATCCCGCAGTGCCTCGATGTCCAGCCGGCGGCGATTCGCGCGCCACAGCAGCCGGTTTTCGGGATCCACGGCGTAGCTCTTCGGAGAATACCGGGCGCTTTCCATGTACGCCGCCGAGAGCATGATCTGGCGGTGCAGGGCCTTGATCGACCAGTTGTGATCCACGAACCAGCGCGCCAGAAAGTCCAGCAGTTCGGGATGGCTGGGCCGGTCACCCAACTCGCCGAAATTGCTGGGCGTACGCACGATGCCCTGCCCGAAATGATGCTGCCAGACGCGGTTCACGATCACGCGTGCGGTCAGCGGGTTGTTCGGGTCGGTGATGGCCTGGGCCAGTTCCAGGCGGCCGCTACCCTGACTGAAGATCTTTCGTTCCCCGCGTGAGAGGATCGCCAGGAAGCGCGGCGGCGCGTCTGCTCCCGGGTTGTTGCGATCGCCGCGAATCCAGACGCGCTGTTTCTTGATCTCCTTCAGGTCGGTGATCACTTGCAGGAAGGGATACTGCGGCGGCAAAGATTTCCGCAGCGACGCCAGTTCGTGCTCCAGGGAGTCAAGATAGTCCTTCCACTCTCCACTGAGGTAGCACTCGATCTCGTCCTGGCCGTAATGCAGGACTCCCCGCTCGTCGAACAGGTCGCGCCAGAGCACGTACTTGTCGCGGGGAAGCGAGAGCAGGCTGGCCCGGCTCAGGTCCTCACGGCTGGGGTTGAGGCCCAGCGTGATGTGGTTCTTCTCGTCGATCAACTTCTTCTCGGCGTCGATGGCCAGCACCTGCTCTTGAAATTCCTGCGCGGCTTTGCGGAATTCGTCCGGACGGGCGTTGCGCGCGGTCAGTTCGTCCCAGTGCTTCAGATAGGGGTGCTCCCGCTCCTTCTTCGCCAGGTATTTGGTCCACCGGCGCAGCGTCGGGTGGTCCAGCCCCTCGGCGGGCTCGAGGCCGCGGGACGCCAGAAGAAAACGCGCGGTTTTGGAGGCCAGGATATCGGCGAGCTGGCCGCTCTGCTTGTCCACGAACTCCTTGAGCGCCGCCTCCTGCTTGTCGATCTTCTCCTTGTGCGCGCGCCAGGCGTCCACCTCTTTCTCCGGCGCCAGGGGGTACTCGTGGAGTTCGGTATTGTTGAAGATGCCCAGCAGCGAGTAGTAGTCCTGAGTTGGGATGGGATCGTACTTATGATCGTGGCACTGCGCGCACGCCACGGTGAGGCCCAGAAAACCGCGCGTGGTGGCGTCCACGCGGTCATCCTGAAACTCGGGACTCAGGGCGTAGAAGCCCAGGCCCGGCTCGTATTCCAGGCGGTCCTTGGCGGGCATCAGATCGCCGGCGATTTGCGCCGTCACGAAGAGGTTGTAGGGCATGTCCTGGTTGAACGCCCGGATCACCCAGTCGCGATAGCGGAAGGAGTTCGGATAAGGATCGTCCTGGGTGGAGTTCAGGCGGTCATCGGAGTAGCGCGCCACGTCCAGCCAGTAGCGGCCCCAGCGCTCGCCGTAGTGCGGAGAGGCCAGCAAGCGGTCGATCACTTTGGCCCACGCGTCGGGCGAGCGGTCCTGGACAAACGCCTCCACCTCTTCGGGTGTGGGCGGCAGGCCGATCAAATCGTAACTGGCCCGGCGGAAGAGCGTGCGCCGGTCCGCCGGGGGCGCCGGTTGGAGTCCTTTCTCTTCCAGCCTGGCCAGGATGAATCGGTCAATCGGAGTCTTCGGCCAGTCCTTTTGTTTCACCTCCGGCACGGGTGGATCGGCAACCGGGCGGAACGACCAGAAATTGCGCTGCGCCGGCGTGATGACATATTCCGGCTTGGCCGGAATCACCTTGCCGGTATCCGGCCACACGGCGCCGGTATCGATCCAGGTCTTGATAGAGGCGATCTCGTCGCCGGTAAGCGGTCCGGCGGGCGGCATCTTCAGCCGCGGATGCGTGCGAGCAACCGCCTGGTACAGGAGGCTCTGGTCGGCGTGGCCGGGAACCACCACCGGCCCCAGATCGCCCCCTTTCAGCAGATGCTCCCGGGAATCCAACTGGAGGCCGCCCATGCGGGTGGACGCATGGCAGCCCAGGCAATTCTTTGCCAGCACTGGCCGGATGCGCAGCTCGAAAAACTCAGCCGGATTTGCGGGTTCCGCCGCGCTGAGCGCGAAGGCGCTCAGCAACAACAAAACAGGCAGCTTCACGCAGCCCCTCCCTAGCCCGACAGTCTATCAAATCGGCGCGCGGGGTGAGTTTCTGCGTCGAAGAGGTTGACACAGGCAGGGCAAGACTGATACGTAAATGGGCTCGATGTCACTACAAACGGAGACGGCGGTCCTGGCGGGTCTGGCCGGCCTGCTCCTGTGGGGGTGTTCGTCCGGGAGTCCGCCGCCGGCCGCCGCGCCGAAAAAGGCGGCCGCTCCCGAGCATGCGCCGGAGGTCTTCCGCGTGGCTTTCGATACCAGTAAGGGCGCGTTTGTCGTGGAGGTGACCCGGAATTTGGCTCCCCGCGGGGCGGATCATTTCTACGAGCTGGTCAAAAGCGGTTACTACGACGGCGACCGCTTCTACCGGGTTTTGCCGAACTATGTGGTGCAATGGGGGATCAACGGAGACCCGCAAACCACGCGGCTGTGGTCTTCCGTGAGCATCCCCGACGACCCCGTGAAGGGGAGCAATCGGAAGGGCACCGTGACTTACGCCAGCAACGGACCGCAATCCCGCACCACCCAGATCTTCATCAACATGCGCGACAACAAGGCTCTGGATGCGCAGGGATTCGCGCCGTTCGGCAGGGTGATTTCCGGCATGGACGTGGTCGGCAGCCTCTACAGCGGCTATGGCGAGATGGCTCCGCGCGGTTCCGGGCCGGATGCCACCAAGATCGAGGCCCAGGGCAACACGTACGTGGAGAATCATTTCCCCAGACTGGACTATATTAAGAAGGCTACGGTTCAACCGTGAACAGGATGACTCGGATCTGGGCTTGCTTACTGACGATGGCCCTGTGCCATACGGCCATCGGGGCGGCTCCGGCCAGCCGCAAAGGACCGGCCAGGAGGAATTCGCGAAAGAGTGCTCCCTCCGGTCCGTGGCGGCAGCCGACTTACGCCGATTCTACTCTGGGCGACAACGTGGACGGCGACGACCTGACCATCCGGCGGGCAGCCGTGGATGCCCTGGGCCGGTACAACGGCAGCGTGGTCGTGGCGGACCCGGACACCGGCCGGATCCTTACGATCGTAAACCAGAAACTGGCCTACCAGAGCGGCTTCCAGCCCTGCTCGACCATCAAGCTGGTGACCGCCTTCGCGGCGCTGCGGGAGGGGGTCGTGGAGAGTAGCACCATGCTGCGGCTCAGCAAGTACATGAAGCTGGACCTGACCGGCGCGCTTTGCCACTCCAACAACGTGTACTTCGCGATTTTGGGCAAGCGCCTGGGCTTCGAGCGCGTCTCGCGCTACGCGCGCCTGTTCGGCCTGGGGGAAAAAGCCGGGCTGGATCTGGAAGGCGAGCAGCCCGGCACGCTTCCCGAGGAGCCGCCCGAGAACGGCGGCGTGGGGATGATGACCAGCTTCGGCGAGGGCATCACCCTGACGCCGTTGGAACTGGCGGGCCTGCTGTGCGCGATCTCCAACGGCGGCACCTTGTACTACCTGCAATATCCCCACTCCCAAGACGATGCCGCGCGCTTCACCCCGGAGGTCAAGCGCCAACTGGATATCGGCCAATGGATCGGGGAGGTAAAAACCGGAATGCGCGCGGTGGTCGATTCGGGAACCGGGCACCGGGCGAATTATGATCCGAACGAGCCGATCATGGGCAAAACCGGCACGTGCACGGATTACAAGGCCATGGCGCACCTGGGATGGTTCGGCTCGTTCGACGACGCCGAGCGGCACAAGTTGGTCGTGGTGGTGCTGCTCACCGGCGGGAAATCGGTGAACGGCCCGGTGGCCGCCGGGGTCGCGGGATCCGTGTACAAGAATCTCTCCGAGCAGAACTTTTTCGCTCGCATGGGCAATCCTCCGCCCGCATCCCTGTTTACCACGCAGAGTTGTTGCGCCCGGTAGACAACCTCAAATCTTCTTCGACTGGTGATTTAAGCCACAGCCCCGCGCCTGGCCGCCACGATGCTTGCGGACACGCGCATCGCCTTAGGCCACGATTGGAAGCCGGCAGGATCCGCCCTGGAAGGCGATCTAACCCGGCTTTCGCAGTTCAAGGCCGTTTTCGGCTCTAGCGCCAGAAAATTCCTTTTGCTTTCAACGTCGCCTCCGCCAAAATTGGCCGAAACAGGCCAGGTGAA
>JAJPJX010000085.1 GCA_021324015.1 Solibacteraceae bacterium
ATGCTTCAATGGGGCCGCGAGCGCGCGCTCGCGGAAATCCAGCCGCGCGAATGCCGCCCGGTCGTCTTTGGTCTGCTTCAATGGGGCCGCGAGCGCGCGCTCGCGGAAATCTGCCGTCAAGAAAACGCCCAAGGCGAAGGGCAAGGCGCTTCAATGGGGCCGCGAGCGCGCGCTCGCGGAAATGGCTTCCGGCCTGGCGGAAACGGCCTCAATCGTCACGCTTCAATGGGGCCGCGAGCGCGCGCTCGCGGAAATACGATGGCGACTTCGCTCTCTTCCATCGCTATGAGGGCTTCAATGGGGCCGCGAGCGCGCGCTCGCGGAAATACTGTCACCAGTGAGTCATTCGGCGTGCTGATCAGGCTTCAATGGGGCCGCGAGCGCGCGCTCGCGGAAATGCCGTCTTCCTCTACGGCGGCGGCATGGGTCGGCTTCGCTTCAATGGGGCCGCGAGCGCGCGCTCGCGGAAATAGCCTACCTCATACCCTATTCAATTTTCAAAGACCGTAGCCCGCTTTGCGAGCGCTGAACCGGCACCCGCCTCTCCCGGCTTCCGAGCTCTCCACCCGCCGCTCTAACCCTCATGCTCTCAGGCTGCTGCCTGCCCGCGAGCGATCCCCGCCTTTCCGCCGGCACCCCGCCGCTCGCGCCCTGCTCAGCGTGTCGTAAACACCGGGTATTCCGCAATCTCGCCCTCCAGGACACGCGCCAGCAGCCGCGCCTGGATCTCCAGAAGCCGCCGATAACTCACCCGGTAATCGAAGAGCGGATGCGTCACCAGCGAGTCCATGCGCAGCTCATAGGCCCGGAAGAAGCCTTTCCGGCCTGAAGCCGTCAGCGCCACCGAGCCGCCCACCCGCACGAAGTCCCGCGCCGTCACCATCCCCGTGTTGACCGCGGTCAGCACCGCCGAATCTGCGATCAACGGGCGGAACGGCTCCATCAGGTCCAGCGCCAACGCCGGCCGCCCGAAGCGCGGCTGATGATAATAGCCGATATAAGGATCAAAACCAACGGCATAGCAGGCCACCGTCAGATCCTTCGCCAACAGACTATACGCGAGGGACAGCAGGGCGTTCACCGGATCGCGCGGCGGCCGCCGGTTCCGCCCTTCGAAATCAAACGGAAAGCGCCCCGTCGCGCTTCCGTTTTCGGGCGTGCCGTCCTGGTCATCCACTTTGATCATCCCGGCGAAGCCGCCGAAGTACAGGCGCGCCGCATTGCCTTCCAGGCCCAGCAATTCCTCCAGGGATGTGGCCTTCTCGGCCCGCTCCGCCATCTCCTTCAAACCCGTCAGCGTGTTGCGGTTAGGCTCCACGTGGTTCCGCTGCAACAGGGTCCTCTGGTTTCGAATCTTGCCCGCCACCAGCCGCCTCGCCAGGGCGCGCGCAAAATACTCCTGCTCGGCCAGTCGAAACTGGCTGCGCCGCAGGAATACATTCTTCTCGTTCAGCCCGATCGTGATCCCGTAAAACCACCCGCCCATCGAGAAATAGCAAATCGGCACGTCGGCTTCACATAACGCTTGCACCGCCTGGGTCGAGATCTGCACGTTGCCCATCACGTTCACCTGGCAGATCTCTCCGATCCGCACCTCCTGCACCAGCGTGTCCTTCTCGCGCGCCTGTAAGACCCCGCCGGACTTTCCCACGCGCATGCCTTGCGAGTTGAGATAGAGCGGCCGCAATTCGCTGCGCGGCGTGACCAGCGCCCGTACCTCGCGTTGCACCGGCTTGCGCGGAACGGCCTCGAACAGGCTGAGTTGCTCGGCCGCGCCGCCGTCTTCCACTCCTGCCCGCAGGGTTTCGTCCGGCAGGCAGATGCCGACTAGCGAGCACCCGGGGCATTTCGGCGAATCCACCAGCGGCGGCGGAGTCTCGCCCCGTTCCGCGGTCGCCCACGCCTGGCGAATCATTTCCTCCGTGCCGGCGACCAGGGCGTCGTCGAACGCCACCCGGACGCGCTGCCCCGTCTTCCGGTAGTAGACGATCCCCTCCTCGCACCGGTACCCGTTCTCCCGCAGGACGATTCCCTGGACGGCCAATTGTGCCCGGTCCGACGGCCACAATTCCAGGCCGTTCGGCCCTTCGCGCGGCTGCCCGTGCTTGTAGTCCACCGGTGTCAGCACGCCGCCGTCGGCCTCCACCAGGTCCATTCTGGCGATCACCCGCAGCCGCTCGCTGGAGAGGGTGACCGAGCGCGCGTGAATGGTCTGGGGCAGATCGGCGGATTCCGGCAGGGCGGTAGCCTTGTCATCCACGCGCCGGTGCTGCACACCACCTTCGACTGTGTCCGCGCTTTCGGCGAAAAGGCCCTCGACCCATTCGTAGAAGAACAGCCGTGGGCAATAGGCGAACTCGTTGAGCATCCGCGCGGGAAGATAATCCGGCAATTTTCGCGCGTTTTCGGCGGAAACCGGGAGAGCGCCCATACTGCCTCACACAATAATGCACGGCGCATCGAGCGTCGTATAGGGCTTGCCCAAGGCCGTGATCACGCGGTCGCCGCGCCCTTCCGCCGGCCCGAGATTCACGAACAGCACCTGGTCCTCCTTGTGGTTGATGATCTCCGCGAGCTCCGCGCGGCACCGCGCCAGATCCATGGCCGTGAACTGGCACTCGAACACCGAGTACTGCAAATGATCGCCGTAGTTGCGCATCGCCTGAAACACCTTGCGCAGGCGCTTGTCATCACAGATGTCATAGCAAACCAGGTAGGAGGTCCGCATGGCTAGACTGCCGCAAACAGCCCCAGGCCGCAAAAACGCCCGCCGCCGATGCAGACCGGCCCCCGAACCGGCGCGGGTTCGCCCCGTGCATCCCGCCAGCGAATCTTCACGTGATACCGGGCAAATCGCTTCAGGTGGTCAGGTGCGCCGTAGCGGCCGGCCAGGTCGGTGCCCGGCCAGAAGCCAGTCTGGCGCCATTCGATTTCCGCGCTGTCCGCCAACGGCTTGGCAAAACCCGCCTGCACGATGGCCTTCCGGATCAGGCCGTCGATGCGCGCGTCGAGCCGGGCGAGGAGGTCCCGTTGTTCTTCGCTTTCAACCCCGGCTTCCATGCGCCGGCGATAGTGCTTCGGATCGTCGTAGCCGGGGAGGATCACGGGCGTGACCGTCGCCCATTCAGCCGCCGCTTTCGTATAACGCTGAAGTCCGCGGTCGCTTGCGGGAATCAGAGAAAGGAGCGCGGCCGGCTCTTTGGTGTGCTCCCAGGTGAGTTCCTGTCCGGATATCATTCGCGCCGCCCATCGAATCTCTTCCGTGCAGCCGCTCTCGAATGTCGTGAGCATCACCCGCCGGACGCTTCCGGCCGTAAGAGCGTGCCCGCCGCCCCGCGCTTCCATGCTGGGCAGCGGAACGTACGCGAAGCGGCGCGGTCCCACGGCCACGTGCTCGCGGTCTGTCCTCGCCTCTCCATGGCCCAGCACAAACGATGCGATCTTCGATTCGGACCATCCGCTGCGCTCGGCAGCGGCCCTAACCACGCCGCGCACCATTCCCGCTACCGTCAGACCGCGGCGCGCGCTGTCAAAAGGCCGGAAATTGCCGGCGTCGGGCTGGAGCAGGGCGAACGCCGCAAATTCGCGCCCCGCCGGCTCGGTTGCCCTCCGGTACTCCGTTTTCCGATAGGCCGAGAGCGGCGGCGGCGGAACAAATCCGTGTTCGCCGATGCGCTCCAAAAAACGCTCGTGGCGATAGACCAGATCTTCCAGCGTGCCCTGCGCCGGGATTCGCAGGCTGTTCTTTCCCGCTCCCTCGGTGGGCAGCCATCGTTCGCCCGGCAGCTCTTCCACCTGCTTGCTATCGAGCACCTCTGCATGGCCTATGGCAAGGTCCAATCCCCAACCCAGCGCCGCCATGCCTTCCGCCATCTCCGAAAGCGCCGCCACGGATCGGCGCGTCTCCTCGTCCACGGGTTCCGGCAGCCGCCAGATGTAGTGCAGAGCGCTTTCCTCCCGCAGCAGAACAGGCCGCACGGCTTTCATCGTGCGGTGCGTGCCCGGGTTCGCGTCACCCGTACCGGAATAGATGCCCTTGGCCCACGCGCGCGCCACGATATCCATCGCGTTGTTGGGCACCGACAGGCGGTAACCGGCGCCCTCCGCACCGCGAGGCGCGATCACCACCGGCGCCTCCCGTTGCCCTTCCAGCCAGGTCAGGGCCGACCGGTCGGCATCCGAAATCGCGCCGCCGTTTCGCCGCGCCGCTGCCGCCGCCAGCGCCTGAAAAACCCGCAGCGGCGATGGCGGCCATTCCGGGCTGCCGCCGTCGCCCTGCCCGTGGTAGTACATCGAATCCAGCAGGCGCACCGACAAGCAGAAGTGCCACCCCATGTCTCCCTCCCGGCTACGATTTGCTCTTGGGCGCCTTTTTGCCTTTTCTGCCGCCCTCGCCGTCGCCGTCGGTGACGTCTTGCAGCGCCCGATCCTTATCGAACTCCACCTCGCGGTCCGGGCCGATGCCGAACGCTTGAGCCGCCGCTCGCGCGTAAGCCAGAGCCTCGTCATGCGTGACCGAGGCATCCACGCGCCGCCCGTCCGCATACACCTCCTGGAAGACGCGCGCCTTCTCCGGATCCGCCACCAGGTGGCAGCCCTGCCGCAGGTAGCCGCCCGCCGGAGCGGTGAACGCCGTCAACGCCAGCCCCAGGATGTAGCGGCGCAGCGCCGGAGCGTCGCCGCCCCGCAACAGCCGCAGGCAAGCCAGGTGCAGCGAAGCATCGCGCCGGATGCCCCCATCGGCGAGGATGCCGCCGTGGGAGCCGGACGCCGGCACATGGATAAATCCGCGTTCGGCGTAGGCGTCTTTAGTGGACCTGTCCGGCGGTTCCGGTAGCAGGCCGCCGCCCACATAATCGGTGGCCGGCACATACTGCGCGGACCGCGTCAGCTTCCTGACGTTCCAGGCCCTTATCGTCGACGCCATCAGCCGCGGCAGCTTGGCCTGCGTGTCGCGCGAATCCCAGGCGCCGAAGACAATCGATGTGGGCGCCAGCTTTGCCAGCGGCTCGGCGTTGCCTTTATCGGCAGCCTGAAAAGCCGCCCGCAGAGCACCCTGCAATTCCGTGCAGCGGACAATCGCATCGCCCGCCCGATGGCCGGCTTCGAGCAGGTTCACACGCTTCTCGCCGGCTTTGATGACAATCTGCGGAACCAGTCCGCCATAATTCTCTTGCGCAAACAGCGGCTCGATCCGATTGGCCTGCGAGCCCACCGTATCAATCAGGCAGACGCTGCTGCCATCCGGAAACGTGTCGATATTATACCCGCCGGGAAATCCGTCCCCGGCCGCGAACGTGGGTGGGAACAACACGCCATCCGGTCCCTCCACCGGGACCAGGTACTCGCGAATCACCAGGGCCGCCGGCCCTCTCTCCTGCAACCACGCATCAAATCGGTTCAATTGCTCGTCCATGGCTCTTTCCTTTCTAAACCGGGGTCGCGCTTGCGAATCCCTTGTGTTTCCGCTGATCCGTACGGAACGCATTTTCGAACCGGAAAGCCGGGCTCGAATCCGGGGCCAGAAAGCCGCAAACCGCCGCTGCCGCGACCGCCGGCGCCAGCGGAAGGCGCCACAGGCAGTACTCGAAGACTCGCGGCTTGCCGCCCGGCTTCGGCCGGAACCGCTGCAAGCCCACCAGGCATAGGAATTCCACCGCGGCATATGCGGCGCTGGTCATCTGGAGCGGGTCCGGCGCAAACCCGATATCCAACGGGTGCCCGCAGGCCCCGCGCCGCGCGTCAAAGTAGAACGGCTCGACCTTCTTGGCCGGCTCGGCCGGGTCGTACACCACCGCGCCATGGTCCAACAGCCCGTCATGGTGGTATTCGGCCTTGCCCAACTCGGCCTGCATCGCCCGCGCGATCCGCGCGCCGCTCATCCGCCCGGCCCAAGTCTTCAGATCCTTGCAGCCGGCGGCACTCTCCTGCCACCAATCAAGCCGGAGACCGAACGGAGCCGGGATTTCGATGGGGGATGAGGTTTCGTCGTCCGCATCGCTCTGGCGCAAAGGGGCAGCGGCGATTGCTGTCAGCAAGTCAGGTAGGGAGGTTCGCGGCTGGGCCGCCAGGCGCAGCCGGAAGGTGCGCTCCTCGAACCATCCCTCCGCTCCGTCCCAAAGCCGGTCCGCCAGCTCCAGCAGGCCGCAGCAGGCGAAGAACTGGCCCGGATTCGTGGGCTGAAATCGAACCCGGATCATAACCCGGCCTCCCTCGCGCCGGCCTCATCCAGGGCATGCGACGCCGCGGCGTCGGCCGCCCGTACCAGCGACTCCAAATACGCCAGTCCCCACCGCCCGTACTTGCGCTGCAAGCGCGCGAAGCGCGGAGGAACCTCCGGCGCGATCTCCTCGGCCTGGCGCGGAAACTCCGGATCGAAAATCTCGCTCGCTGGAAAATGGGGCCGCGCCCGCCCATGGTGCGCCGCGATCAGGTGCAGCACCAGATCCCGGATCTCAGGCGCCAGGCCGAGAAATTCGGGAAGCCGCGCAACGTCGATCAGCGAACCGAGTTCGTGGCGGTACCCGCAAAAGAAGCCGTCGGTATCGGGACCGGATTTGGCCAGAACCATCTGCGGGTACTTGCGATTGCCGACGGATCGTTGCCACAAGTCGCGCCGCTTGCCTAAATCGTGCCATTTGGCCGCGCACACGATCGCGGAGCGTTCCGGCTCTGCCAGCCCGAGCCGGGCCGCCAGATCCCGGGCAACCTGTTCGGCTTCAGCCGTATGCGCTTCCCATTTCTGTTCCTGGCGGGCCGCTCGCGAGCCGTCCTCCCGGATGTACCATCGCCAGTACTGCGGCTCCTCCTCGTCGTCCGCGGCCAAGGCGATCTTCCGAACCTGCCGCATGCCGTCCGGCGCCTTCTCCAGGTCCAGCGCCCGGCAGCGTTGCGGGCGGCCATCGCCATCCAGCCAGCCATCGGCGACATCGTAGTCACGCTCCTCCTCAAACTCGGCGCCACCCTCGAGCATGCCCGATCCGGTGAGGGCGCCCGCCTGCGGCGGCAGCAGGATGGTGCAATCGCGGAGTTCGTCTGCTTCGTCCGGAAGCAGCTCACCGAGGTACCCGGTTTTCACGTTCCCTTCCGCATCCACCAGCCACACCCGAGCCTCCGGGTTTCGGGCGGCAAGCTTTTCCAGGTGTTCCTTGACCCGCCGGCTGTTATCGCGCAGCAATTCGTGGGGCTTGAGCGGATAGTCGTCCAGCAGTTCCTCGGGCGGGTTGGCGATTTCCAGGTCCGCGCCGATCCGTGCCACCTCCTCGCGCCACGCCACGTACGTCTGCGCCGGCTCCCATTCGGCTATGCCGTGCAGCCAGGCGGCCACCGGCGGCCGCCCCGGCATTTTGTCTTTTCCGTGAATTGAAGTCAGCGCCCAGGCGTCGAACAGAATCTCATCCACCGGGAGGATCTGCGGCTCGGGAGTAAACGCCGCCTGCCGCTCCCCGGCCGGCAATTTCTCCAGTGCCGCCGGGCTGGCGTCGTGTCGGCCGTCGCCGCGCCGTGGCAGCTTTTCCAGCAGAGCCAGGGTCCGCGCGCGGCGCACATCCAGTTCCGAGGGACCGCCCATGGGACCATGCACGATTTCGATCCGCGCCTCTCCCATTCCGAAGCGGTTCACCCGGCCGAAACGCTGGGTCACGCTGTCGAACGGCATCAGGTCGCAGACCAGGTGAGCGGCGGACATGTTTATGCCCACCTCTCCCGCCGATGTGCAGACAAGGTACACCGTGCCGTCCATTGGCGAGGCGGGGGAACCGGATAGAAACCGGGCGAAGACACGGTCCGTCACGGCCATCCGGTCGCGCTCGTAACCGCGCATCGTGCCGGTGAGCTCACTTACCCTTCCATCCCCCACCTGATTCCTCAGTTTCGCAGCGACATCCTGAACTTCCTTCACGGTGCGCAGGAAGATCAGAATTGCCTGCCCGCTGCTCAGGAATTCCAGCGCGCATGCGAGCGCCTTTTCCGCCACCTTTTTTTCCGATTCGACGGGATGAAAAGCCACCCACTTGCTCGCCTCGATGCGCCGCTGGATCTCGCTGCCCGGCCGCCGGTCCGCATCCGTGAGGCCGAAGGCATCTTGGGCGCCTCGCGAGGTCGCCGTCAGGGCCATCACATGAAACGGACGGAACTCGCGGCGCCTTTTCTGCTCGCTTCGCACAGTCTCGATCAGGCGTTGGAAGGCCGGCTCCAGGTGTGCCTCGTCATGGACCAGCAGCGTGTCCTGCCCGAGAAAACCTGCGTGCAAGGGCCGGTACTTAAAGCCGGCGCCGTAGCCGGAAAACAAAAGCCGGCTGCCGATCATGTCTACCGTCCCCACCACCACCGCGGGCCGCGCGGGTTCGTCCCTCCACTCCATGTTGTCGGCAAGCTGACCCCGCAGGGTGCTGATGCCGATCAGCTCGTCAGCAGCGGAAAGTGTCCGGAGCGCCTGCCGCACGGGATCGAGGGCGGCAAGCGACGCATCGCTAACTCTCTTTCGCAGGCGCTCGGCCTCCTCGGTCGCCTGATCCACCACCACGCGCCGGTTGACCACCCAGATCAGCCGTCTGGGAAGGGAAACGCCCTGCGGGCCGCTTCGAGCCTGCCATGCCAGAGCTAGCAGCCAGACCGCCATGGCCGATGTCTTCCCGCATCCAGTTGGTAAAACGGCATCACTCGGGATATCCACGTTAGCAAGGCGAACGAATAATCCCTCCTGCCACGGAAACGGTTCGGCATGCCCGGTCAGCGCCGGATAAGAATCCCGGAAGAAGTGCGCGGCATCCGTCTGCATCGGATTCACCAAATGTCCCCGCCAAGTAAGTCAGCGGAGCACGGTAACCTGAGAAACCTAGTCTTCAATCTTACAGCGAAATCAGAGTCGTCGTTCTGATATCCCCTGTGGCTCGGTCGAGGTATTCCCTGTATATCACCTGCGCGGGCTCTTTCATTGGTTCAGGATCATATTACGATAGGTAGATGCCAGGCACGCAGAACGGAGGGGAAAGAAAGTGAATGCAGGCGTCCGTCCCAGCCGTTTCGGGCTGCAGGAACACGGCATCCGCAACATCGATACGGCGTATTGGAACCTCGGCACGGCGCAGCTTCTGGAGCACGCCGTGCGCCGGCATGAAGGCCTGCTCGCCAGCGGGGGCTCGTTCGTGGTGCGCACCGGCCAGTTCACCGGCCGCTCGCCCAGGGACAAATTCGTGGTGCGGGACGAAAGCACGGAATCCTCCGTGCAATGGGGACCCGTCAACCAGCCCATCAGCGAGGCGCACTTTAACACGCTCTTTGCCAAGATGCTGGCCTTCTGGCAGGGCAACGACCTTTATGTGCAGGATTGCTTTGCCGGCGCGGACCCGCGCTACCGCCTGCCCATCCGCGTCATCACGCAGTTGGCCTGGCACGCCCTCTTCGCCCGGCAGCTCTTCATTCGCCCCGAACCCGCCGCCACCCAAGAGCACGTGCCGGAATTCACCCTCTTTTTCGCGCCCGGCTTTCAAGCCGACCCGCAGGAGGACGGCACCCACTCGGAAACCTGCATCGTCATCAATTTTCGCCGCGGCATCGTGCTGATCTGCGGCACCAGCTACGCCGGCGAAATGAAGAAGTCCGTATTCACGATCCTCAACTACCTGCTGCCGGCGCGCGACGTGCTGCCCATGCACTGCTCCGCCAACATGTCCCACGCCGGCAGCGCAGCCTTGTTTTTCGGCCTCTCCGGCACCGGGAAAACCACTCTTTCCGCGGACCCTCACCGCCGCCTCATCGGCGATGACGAGCACGGCTGGAGCGATCACGGCATCTTTAACTTTGAAGGCGGCTGTTACGCCAAGTGCATCCGGCTCTCGCGGCAGAACGAGCCGCAGATCTTCAACGCCATCCGGTTCGGCACGGTGCTGGAAAACGTGGCCGTCCATCCGGAGACACGACTGCTGGACTTCGATTCCGCGGAGGTCACCGAGAACACCCGCGCCGCCTATCCGCTGCATTTTATCGACAACGCCGTGACCCCCTCGGTGGGTGGCCACCCCGAGCACGTCGTGTTCCTGACCGCGGACGCCTTTGGAGTCCTGCCGCCCATCTCCGCGCTCACTCCCGAACAGGCCATGTACCACTTCCTCAGCGGGTACACCGCCAAAGTGGCGGGAACCGAGCGGGGACTCGGCAAGGAGCCCGAAGCCACCTTCAGCGCCTGCTTCGGCGCTCCTTTCCTTCCCCGCCCCGCCGCCACCTACGCCTCTCTGCTGGGCGAAAAACTGCGCCGCCACCAGGTACGCGTCTGGCTGGTGAACACCGGCTGGACGGGCGGTCCTTATGGCGTGGGAGAGCGCATGCCGCTGGCTTACACCCGCGCCATGCTGGATGGCGCGCTTTCCGGAGAGCTGGCGGATATCCCCGCTGAACCCCACCCGGTGTTCCGCACGCTGGTGCCGAAGGCCTGCCCGGGCGTCCCCAGCCAGTTCCTGAATCCCCGTGGTATGTGGCCGGAGCCGGACGCCTACGACCGCGCCGCGCGCGATCTGAGTTGGCGGTTCAAGAAGAATTTCGAAAAGTTCGCCGGCGTGCGGCCCAGCATCCTGGAAGCCGCGCCGGTGGCGTGAAGAGACCCGCCGTTACTTGATCTTTGTCCGCGCGTCTTCCAAAATCCGTTTCGCCCGCGAAGGATTGTAGACGCCGCAGGAACAGAAGCGCGCCAGGTAGGTGACCGCCTGGTCGGGCGTACGCCGGCCTTCTTTCACCCAGTCGATCATCTTCTTGGCCAGGCTGGTGCTAATCATGCCGTGCCCGCACATGGTGGTCAGCATGAGCACCTGGGTGTTCGGCAGCTTTTCGGTCTTGCCCTCGAAGCCCAGCGAGTAGCCCACGCTGTGCCGCGGCTGATTGGCGGCATGACAGCACTGTTCCGCCCCGTCGATGGAGGTCGAGACGTTCACGCACAGACCCAGGTCCGCCTCCTTGACCGCCTTGACGAAGTTCTCCGCGTTCACGCGTTGGTCGAAGACCGCTGCCACGGTGGTGGGCGCGTCCACGCCGTCGATCACCGCGCGGAAATCGGGTGTCATGTCGCGATGCCAGTGCGCCGTCGGGTGCATCTGCCGGCTGGGGCGCATGGCCCCGCCGTGGATGGCGTCGCCCAGGTTCACGGGTTTGAAGGGCAGCGCCATTTCCAGGAACTTCTTCAATTTGGGCACACTCCCCTGGTCGTTCTTCCCCCGGCTGGGGATGGCGAACACCACGTAATCGTCGTAAAAGCTTTGGGCGTCGCCGTAGCGATGCAGCGTATTGGTCATGGCTTCCCCGGTCCGCGCTACATGATCGCGCCGACCGTCTCCTCCTTCTTCGGCTGTTCGCCCGGATTGGTGATGCGGCCCAGCCCCACGTTGGTCTTGGCGCGCTCGAGCTTGTAGCCCAGGCGCTCGAGGATGGGCGCGACGTCGTGGTCCTCGCCGTCGGGGTCGCAGCGCACGCCTACGCCCAGCGCCACCACGGTGTCGATCTGGCTCTCCACTTCTTTGACCAGGCGGATGATCTCCTCGGTGCGGTCGATGGTGACCTTGATCTCCACGATGGCCGAGAGGATCTTCTCATTCAGAATGTCCTCGCGCAGCGTGCCCGTGGCCACGTCGCTCATCAGCGAGGTGACCGGGTTCTTTTTCTCGAAGCTCACGCCGGCCTTGGCCAGCGCCCAGGTCATCTTCTGGATTTCGTGGAACCACACGCCCACGCCCGGCCGGCCGAACTCGATGGTGAAGCCCACCTCGCCCTTTTTGACCCGGCCGCTCACGTCGTTGGTTTTGACTTCCTCGGTGCCGCGGCCCTGCACGCCGGTGGATTCGTGGGGCACGCGCGGATCCGAGAAGGCCCGCCGCACCACCCGCGGCCAGGTTAGCTCATCCGGCTCGAAGGCCGCCGTAGGGCAGACGTCCGGTTCCGGGTCGAAGCGCAGGCGCATCATCTGGAACAGCTTGCGCATGCCGCGCACGAGCGTGGGGTTGAGATGCTCCTGGCTCATGCCGTTGTAGCAGGAGTAGCACTCCACGCACTCGTTGCGGTCGATGGTGGCCCGCTTGATGGCGGGATCGATATAAATAGCGCCCATCGGACAAACATACGTGCAGTTCCCGCAGGCCACGCATTTGTGCGGATTGATTGTCATCGTTCCCCTCTCTGCTTATTGTACCGGCGCGGCGCCCGCCTGAATGCGGCGGGTGGCGTCGATCTTCAGAAACAGCAACGCGGCCACCACGCACAGGCTCGCGGCCACCACGAACGGCACATCCCACCCGTAGCCCCGCACCAGGTAGGCCAGGACAGTGGGCGAAATCGCGCCTCCTATATTACCCCAGGTATTCATGACGGCGGACACGGATCCCGCGAAGTCGGCGCCGATATCCAACGGAATCGCCCAGGAGACTCCCACGGTGAGTTCCAGCGCAAACATCGCGAAACAGCTCAGCCAGACGCACATCATCGGACTGGCGGTCAGGGTGGCCGGCACGATAGCGGCGCCCGCCAGCAGGAACCCGGTCATAGCCACCACGCGGCGCGCCATCTTCAGGTTTCCCGAGCGCCGGGCCAGGTAGTCGGAAGTCATCCCCCCGGCCGCATCGCCCAGAATGCCGCCCGCCAGAGTCAGGCTCATGAACAGGCCCATCTCCTTCAAGGCGAAGTGGCGCTGCTGACGCAGGTAAGTGGGAAACCAGTCCAGGTAGATAGAGAGGCAGTAGCCGTAGCAGAAGTACATCATGCTGACGACCCACAGCGTGGAACTGGAAAGGATCGCCCGCCAGGGCACGTGCCGGCTGGTGGCCGGGCGCGCACCGCCGATGGCGGTATGAATCAGATCGCGCTCCGCCTCGTTGACGGAGCCATGCAGCGCCGGGGTATCGCGGTAATACCAGAACCATACCGCCGCCCAGGCGAGGCCCAGCGCGCCAAAGAATACGAACGTCAGCCGCCAGCCGTGCGCCGCGACCAGGTACACCACCAGCGCCGGGGTGAGGGCGGCCCCCAGCCGCGAACCGGCGTGCGTGATCCCTTGCGCGAAGCCGCGCTCGGAGGGCAGCATCCAGCGCGAAAGCGACCGCGTGGCGATGGGAAACGCGCCGGACTCCCCGATACCGAACAGGAACCGCACCACCAGCATGGAAGCGGCGTTCCACGCCAGGCCGGTGGCCGAAGTGAACACCGACCACCAGGAGACGATCAGGGTCAGCGCTTTGCGCGGGCCGATGCGGTCTCCCAGCCAGCCCACCGGGACCTGAAACCATGCGTAGCCCCAGCGGAACGCGCTCAGGATCCACCCCATGGTCACCAGCGAGAACCCCAGTTCCCGCTGGATGACCGGCGCGGCGTTGGAAATCACCACGCGGTCCATGTAGGTGATCATGTAGGCCGCCACCGTCAGGCCCAGCACGATGTGGCGCACATGCGTGGGGTGCGTCTGCCGCCTGGCCGCCGCGGGAACATTCTGCGTTCTGAGCATCCGGTGTTGTGGCGATTCTCTATCAGGTGCAGGAGTGTTGTCAATTTTGTGCGGCCAGCGCCGACGCTCTGCGAGCCACGGCATCCCGGATGCGGGCGGCCTGGCTTCGCGAGAAGTTCAAGCGGCCTTTGGACATCTCGTGCATGCAGACGGGCATCCCACTTCGCCCGCCGCTTCCCAGAACTGATGTCATTTATCGTACAATTTAGCTGCACTTTATACTTATAAACCTTGATATCTGAATTATTTGATGCTAGTATCAAAGCCAGAACATGCCACGGTTATCCAACGCTGCTCGCGACGTCTCAGATAACCTTAGTTTGTGTCTGCCTTCTTACAGTAATCGGCTTTAAGCGGGAGGCTTCGTCGCAATGAAACAACTCTGTGTTCTGTCGTTCCTAATCCTGTGCGCTGTTCCGGATTCGCCAGCGCAAACGATAGACCCAGGTGTCCAAGCCGACCAACAAACACGGGACCACAGACTCTCCACATAATCAATCCCATTCGCCACACACTGAAAGGGAAGCTTATACCTGTTCCACAGCCGCCATCGGGCAGACCAGTTCTCGCTCCTGCTCCGACGGAAGCATGCCTGCTTACTTTGATGATGCCGTGGGGCCTAACCCTCCTATCCGGGATACAGGCGTCGCCTGTGCGGTTCAACGCTGATGGGACCTGCTAGCAGGATTACGATGTTGGGCAGCCTCTTGAACCGCAACCCGCTCCGATACGTCCAAGTACCTCCATCGTATCGGGAGTACTGGAGCTCGCCACAGGAAAGACACCTCAAGACCCGAACTCGAGACAGTCGTTAGGCCAGAGCGGCACCGGAAATAGCCGAATCAATGAAGCCACCCAAAACAAGCCACAGATTTGGGGTGGTGCGAATAGCGGATACCTATATGTTTATTATATAGATCCGGTCAACTTAGTTGTCAATTCGGTTCGGACAGCTATGTCCTGGAACTCCGACACCTGCTGCTTAACCAGCATGGGGGGTAGTCCGACTTTTTACTGGTACGTTACTTCTGGTTGGCTGGAAGCATGGCATAACTCCACAAATCTTCGCTGTGCCGGACAACATGATACTACCTATGCTGACTATTATCATGTTTCCACCTATGGCAACAATAACGACTGTAACATGACGACCTCTTTCTACGCTCCTATCAGTGGTGGATGTACCTGGTTGTTGCGCCATGCCTTCACTATTCACCAGAGCCGGTACTGTTTTTAGCGATGCGTTGGATTCAGGCGATATCGGTTATTCTGGCCATTCTGGCGGCCGGCGTGTCCGTAGCTGTGGGGAACGCGCCGGCGCAAAACCTTTTGCTCTGGCTGCCGGCCGTGATGGCCGCGGTTCCACTAGTGGTGCCAACGAACGTTTGGGCTTGCCTGGTCGCGACGGTGTGGCTGCTAGTATTTGCGCTATTGGGTGGTTTCGCAGTCGGCAGGTTTTACGTTCCTGCTGCTCTCATAATGCTCGTTGCGACGCTCTGTGCCGCCGTTGTGGCTCCGACTCACAGGCCGCGCAGGACGGAACTAGGAGGTGCAGTCCGACTGAGCGTGGTGATCTCGTTTGGCCTGGCGGTGGCGACTTCGGTGGTATGGGTGCTCTACATGCTCCACACGGGGGGATATCGCTGGCCGGCGTACACGTTTGTGCTCGCGCCAATCCTTGCCGCCAGTCTGCCGCTGTGGTGGCGGAAGCCGGAATCGATGGGCACAGCCGCAGAGCTTCTGACGGGCATTGCCTTCTTCCCAATAACGATCGAGGTCGGCGCTTGGTACAGTCCGGCGGTCGTTCCCATGGTTTACGCCGCTATCGCGAGTGCGCGCGTTGAAAGCGGACGGGATGGCTCCGGGCGCATTCATCGGCCGGGAAACAGGTTTTGAACAAGCGGCGCTTGCGTCTCCGGCGGCCGGGCTGGATAATCGGGGGACAGCACCGCTATGGCAGACTTCGACGCGGCAGTCCAGATCACGCTCCAGCACGAGGGCGGCTTTTTCCACAACCCTGTCACGGGTGAAGTGGTCAACCACGGGATCACGCTTACCTTCGTGAAGGACAGCGGCTACAACCCGGCGGCGGATGAGGCATTCATCCAAAACCTGTCCGCCCAGCAGGCCACCGAGATTTACCGCCGGTACTTCTGGGATCGGTACAACATCGGCGCCATCAACGGCCAGGATCTGGCGGCCAAGGCCTTCGACCTGACGGTGAACATGGGGCCGGCGGCGCTCCGGCTCTTGCAGCAGGCCGTCAACGACTGCGGCGGTCATCTGAACGTAGACGGCAACCTGGGGCCGCTCTCCATTGCCGCGATTAATGCCCTGGATTCGGCACGGCTGCTGGCCGCCTTCCGCGAGCACGCCAAGGACCGCTACCAGCAGATCGCCGCCGGCAACGCGAACCTGGCCGGCAACCTGGACGGCTGGCTGGCGCGGCTCAACGCCTGAGCGGCGCTTTCGTCTCGCGGGCTCACTTCGCCGGTTTCGGCCGGCGCACCAGATCGGCGAATTCCGAAGGTAACAGGGTGCGCTCATCGAGTTTTGCCAGTTCCAGTTGCCGGCGCGTAAGCCCTTGGGCGCCGGCCAGGTGGGCTCCCTCCAGTCGCGCGCCTATCAGCCTGGCGCCGTCCAGCCGCGCGAACGTCAGGTTCGCATTCCGCAGGTCCGCCATGGTCAAGTCCGCCTCGCGGAGATCGGCGGACGACAAGTCGGCTTTCGCCAGAAACGCGTATTCCAGGACGGCGCGGCGGAGATCGGCCGAGCTGAGCTGGGCGCCCTTCACTCCCGTGAGATCCGGCTGCCCATCGACCCAGCCTTCCGGTTGGGTGGACAACGCCGCCCCGAAGAGCAATGCCCGCATGTTTTGGACGCCGTAGGAGGACCCGGCCCACAGAATCCCCGCGGCCGCCAAATACCAGCCATAGCGCTTTATCGCGCTCCGGCGGAACCAATGCGCCGCATCCGGCAGGTCCCCGTCGAGCGTCATGGAGCTATAGGCATGGAATTGCCCGGCCATCAATATGCCGAAGAAAACCAGCAGGGCGCTCCAGCCGGTGAGAACCGCGCTGTGCTTGACCAGCGATCGCGTCCAAAAGAAACCCAGCGTCACTGGCGCGGCGCCGTACGCGATGGCCGAACCCAGCCAGATCTCGAACCTGGGCACCAGGCCGTAGTCCTTGCGGGAACGCAGCCGTTCGTAGTGCGCGCGCACCTTCTGCACCAGCGGCCACGGATAGGCGCGTTCATCCAGGCGGCGACCGTCGGGGAACATCGCGGGTAGCTTCGCCAGCGCTTCCCACAGCAGGTGCAGGTTCAGCAGGAAGTAGACAAAGGCGACGAACACCAGAAAGGGCGCCGCGCCATAAAAGAGTTGGATCGAGATGCGGGCTTGCAAGATGGGAAGGGCCTGGGTCGCCGAGCCGAGCACCAGGGCGGCATCGGTCGTGGCGGCAATCACCAGCCAGCAGTACAGGCAGGCGGCCAGCAGCACCAGAAACTGCTGGGAAAGCGCCGGCGCCAGCTTGCCGATCAGGTCGAGCCCCTTCCAATCCGCGATCTCTTTCGGCAACTTGGCATCCCGCACGTCCGTGGCCCGGAACTGCCAGGCCTCGAGGCCGTGGGCCGTTTCGAGATTGGCCCCGCGAAGATCCGCTTCAGAAAAGTCGCTCCCGGCCAGGTTGGTTTCGCGCAAGGTGCAGTTCCGCAGGGTAGCGCCCCGGAAATTGCAGTCCCGCAAATCCTGGCTGGAAAGGTCCGCTCCGGTGAGGTCGCGATGGCGGAGATCCAGCGTTCCCTGGGCGCGCTTTTCCTCGGCGCTCACGGGATTGGCAGCGCACAAGCGCGCCACTTGAATGCCGTTCAACGGGGGGAGCCCTGGCGCAGCCATTTTGCGGCCATTATAGAGGAAAAGCCCGCGTGTCTTACGAGTGCCGGCGGATGATGAGCAGAGTCATGTCATCGTGCGGCGGACGGGCGCCACGGAAGCCGGCGACATCCCGCAGGACGCTTTCGGCCATGGCTCTCGCCCCCTGGTGCATGTAGCTGCGCAGCGCGCCGATCAGGCGCGGCTCGCCGTACTCCCGGTCCTCGGAATCCTGGGCCTCCGTAATGCCATCGGAATATAAGATGAGGCTGTCCCCCTCGCCCAAGCGGACGTGGCTGACGGTGTAGCGGCCGGAGCAAAACAGACCCAGCGGCAGTCCGGTCGCATCCAATCGTTCCGTGGCTTCCGGCCGCAGGACCAGCGGCCGGCAGTGGCCGGCGTTGCAGAGTTCCGCGCCATCCTCCGTCGCGCGGCCGCAGACCAGCGTGGCGTAGTGCGCCGACGCGGTGCTCTCGCAGAACAGCCGGTTCGCGCGCGAAACCACCTCGGTGAGCGGCAGGTCCAGTGACAGCAGGCTGCGGAAAATGGCGCTCAGGTGCGTCATCAGCAGAGATGCGGCCACGCCTTTGCCGGCCACATCTCCGACGGCGAAGAAGAGCGACTGACCATCGCTGGCGGCGATCAACTCGCAGTAATCGCCGCCCACCGCTCCGACCGGCTGGTAGCGATAGTGCGTCTCCCAGTCTTTCAGCGCGATGTTACTTGGTGGCAGGAGCTTCGCCTGGATCTCTGTGGCCAGCTCGAGATCCTGCTCGTGAGCGCGCCTTTCCTCCCGGCTGAGGTGATCCAGACAGAAGCGGATGAGCGGATTGCCTTCGAGACGGTCAGCCTCGATCGGATCATGGCAGGTCTCGCAGAGGCCGTAGGAGCCGTTGTCGATTCTTTCGAGAGCGGCGTCGACCTCCGCAAGGAGGTTGTGGACGTAGTCAGCGGACACGGAGCCGGCGGCAGCCTGAAGGCGTGTCCGCCGTTCGAGAATCCGCGGCCGCAGAGTTTGGATCACGGACGTTGCAGGATTCATGGTGAGCTTCTCTCAAAA
>JAJPJX010000129.1 GCA_021324015.1 Solibacteraceae bacterium
AAACTCTGGCCGAAAACCGGTTTCTGTTGGTCCCGTCCGCGGCATCTGGCACACAGGGCCAGTCCCGCGGCAAGCCTTTCTAGGGGCGCCGGGCGCCAGGATCACCGGTGGGAGCGGCGCAAGGCCGCCCCACTGACGATGACATGCTGCGCAGCATGGAACTCATCGGGCCGGCCCGGGTGAACGAACCAGCCTTTCCTGATTTCAGCGTAGGGCATAGGGGAAGAGGGCGCGGGGCGGTTGGGGCCGCGGGGGATTGAAAATGGGGGAGATATTTTTGTGAATGGGTGGTGACTCGCCCTGCCCGGCATACCGGGTAGACCAGCCTGCCCGGTGGTTCCGCTTCCGGCGCAACAACCAAGTCAGCGGCCATAGCGCTTGCAGACTCTGCGCTTCACCTCCTCCCACGTCAGGCCCGAAGCGGGGTTCTTGAAAAAATCACTCCTTCTGCGCTCCAATTCGTGCTTCTGCCAGTCATGGACCGGCACCGCCTCTGGCGTGGCCGCGAGGTCGTCCCAGAGGTCTTCCACGAGTTGAAGCTTCTCGGAGGGGCTGAGGTCAAAAATCGATGGGCCTGCCGGATTCACTGTGCGTCCCTCATCATGGCCAATTCTCTCAGATTTGCCAGCTCACTGACACGTCGGATCAGCGGTCCGAAGCTCGGTTAGGGACGAGGTAGAATCGAATCGATGGAAAACTGGAAAGATCACATCAGCGTTAATCCTGCCGCCTGCCATGGGAAGGCAAGCATTCGAGGCGCCCGAGTCCTGTCTCGGTGATTCTCGACAACGTTGCCGCGGGCCTACCCCGGCCGGAAATTCTTGCCAGCTATCCGTCCGAGTATCCGGAGTGACGGATGACGCTACTTGAGGAAATTCAAAACGCTGCTATTGACGCTGGCAGCGATCTAGGGACCTTACTGCGGAAGTGCAAACTGTTGGCCGCTCGGTTGGACAGCCAGCCGTTGGAGGAGTGGCTACTATGGGAATCGAACGGCTATCCGGATGAGGTTCCCCTCCCGTCGTACCGCGTCTGGCCGATGGATCTGAAAGGAGACTTCGCAGGTCCATTCGGCTCGGGTCTGCGCAACATGCCGATTCCACTGGCTACCATTCCCGAGGAAGCACGCACAACCTTTGAAGAGTATCGATGCAGGGAGAGCGTCGCAAACGTTGAAGCAACATTGAAGAGATCCAAGAGAGGCACTCTTCAGGTACCCACCGGTGATCTCGCGCTATTGCTTGGAACTGGAGTCTATCAACGCCAAAATTGCATACAGGCATGGGGTGAATTCGGGGTCGGGAACTTAGCGGAACTCCTTAATAGCGTCCGCAATCGAATATTGGATTTCGCCCTGGCCGTCTGGAAGGCGCAGCCACAAGCCGGAGAAGCGGGTAATCAGGTGCCGAAAATGGAACCTTCCAGGGTAACTCAGATTTTTCACACGACTGTTTACGGCGGTTCCACAAACGTTGTGGGAACAGCTACCGCATCCCACATGGCTTTTACCGTTGGTGCTAGCGATTTCTCTTCCTTGCGTCGCGCGCTCCGCGAGAACCATGTCTCAGAAGATGATATCGCGGAGTTGCAGGATGCGGTGGAATCGGAAAAAACGCCCGCAAGGCCCGAATCGTACGGGCCAAAAGTATCCTCTTGGATTGCAAAAATGTTTAAGAAAGCATCCGACGGCACCTGGACAATCGGCATTACTGCCGCTGGCCAGATCCTTCCGAAACTCATCGCCAAGTATTACGGCTTTCAGTAGGGCAACGTGAGCGGCGTGAACCGTCCGAATGAAAGCATCCGAATCATGAAGAGTCACAGACGCGCTGGTTGTGCTTTGCCCGGCGCGGCTCGGGCCCCAGCTCGCCTGAAGTGGGTTGGCCCATGCGTGCGGCACCCTTAATGGGCGCCGCCGGGCGAATGCGCTGCGACGAACTTGGTCCACTCGGCGAACAGTTCGGGATCGCGCCGGATGCCCTGGCCGCTGCGCAGGAGTTGGGCTCCGTTGAAGGCCGCCAGGGCGTGGCCGGCCTGGGCGGCCTTTAGCCACCAGCGGCCCGCCTCCGTGTAATTCTGCTGGACGCCCTGGCCGTCGGCGTACATCATGGCTACGGCGGCTTCCGCCGGGACGTAGCCCTGCTCCGCCGCTTCCAGGGTGTACTTGAAGGCGAGCGCGGGCTTTCTGGCCGTCTGCTGGCCGGTAGCCAGATTACGGCCAAGAAGGTACGCGCCCCCTTGGCAATACAGATCGAGGCCTCGCGCGGACTTTGCCGTGCCGGAGGCACAGGCTTCGTAGTCCTTCCGATACCCGGCGGCTTTGGCGCTGACCTCGTCGAGCCAATGCTGCCAACCTCCCTCGGGCGCCTTGCGTTCGGTGCGGCCGGAATCGCCTCTGTAGTCGCGATCCCGAATGGGCGCCAGGGTGTTGACGGCCATGGTGCGCAATTCGTCGTTCTGGTCGTCCAGCAGCGCGACGAGGGCCTGGAACATGCCTGGGTCCTGGCGGACTCCGTGGATCTGGTACTTCACCGCGCGCACCAGTCCATCGACGGCGCCGACACGATCGACCGGGGCCACGGCTTTCCCGGGGTTGGTGGCGAGTTCGATGAGCGCCTCCTGCGCGGTCCGGGAGCGCCAGTTGGCGTGGAGCGCGAGAGCGCGGATGGCGGCCCGGCGCACCTTCGGCGACGGATCGGTCACCTTTTGGGCGAGCGCCGCCACCGCCGGCTCATCGAAGATCGCCTGCGCGAAGGTTTCCGCAGCCGCGGCACGCACGTTCGCGTCACTGGAATCGAGTAGTTTTCGCGCAACCTCGCCCGCGGGAGCGCCGCCCACGAGCGCGAGCGCCTGGTAGTAACCGTCCGGACCGGGAGCCGGCAGAGTGCGCTTGTGGAAGGCGTTGAGCAGTTTTCTCTCCCCTGACGATAAGGGAATGTTTTTGTTGCGCAGCCGGGTGACCCAGGCGATGGCGTCGTCATTGCTGGGCGGGTGATACGTCCTGGCGCCGAGCTCCTCGAACTCGCGATAGATCACGTGGTAGCCCTTGGCGTTCACGCGATCGTAGTTATCGCGCACGGTCGTGAGGTGGTACGAGAGGTCCCGGAGTCCCAGAACCATATAGAATTCCGGCGCGTGATTGGCGAAATCGATGGGCTCGTCCAGCTCCGAAGGCATGCGCCACCAGCCCCAACTGTACGTGATGGCGGCGGCGACGACATCGGGATGCAGCATGGCCGTCTCGCCGGAAATCTTCCCGCCTTCGCCCTTGCCATACATGTAGACGCGGCGCGGATTAATGGGATACGTCTTTTTGGCCCAGGCGATGAGCTGCGCGATGGGCTCATCATCCGCGGGCCCGAACTTGCGTGCCTGCGGGTGCCCGGCGAGGAGAACGTACTGATCCCTGATTCCCTGCCGTAAGAGGGCCTCGCGTACGGGCAGGATTTCGTCGCCCGTCGGCCTGTCGTGTTCCGGAAAGCACAGAATTAAGCCCACCTGTTTGGCGGGATCCGTGGCGCCGGCGGGTGCGATCCTCTCGGGTGCTTCGACTACATAGCGGATGATGGTGTTTCCGGCGCTGTCCTTGAGCTCGGTTTCCTGCGCGGCGCGGAGAGGCGCCGTGAATGCGCCGGCAACCATGAGCACGCCGGCAATCCAGGGCATGGTTGCGCAAGGATGTGCAATTTTGATAGCGGTCTGAGTCAGCATCCCGATTTCCGGATCCCCGATAGGGTGAATCATATACCAAAACAAATCGGGAAATCACGGTAAGGCTAAGCGCTGACCGTGAGCCGGCGTATACTGAGTTTGTGAAGTTTCGCGTGGTTCTTGCATACGATCCCGTTGCCGAGAGCTGGTCGGCCGTGTGCCCGGAACTACCAGGATGCGCTTCCGCCGGGGAAACGGAAGCCGAAGCACGCCGCAACATTGAGGACGCCATCCGACTCTATCTCGCACCGTCGGAAATCGAACTACCGCAAGACGCCAAACTCGTTGAGGTGATGGTTGGGTGAACGCGGGACGCCGCTCCTCACGCCGGAGCAAGTTGTTGCCATCCTGCGCCGTGGAGGATTCAAAATGGTTGGCAGCTCCGGAAGCCATCAAAAGTGGCGCAATGCCGTTACGGGCAAGCAAGTGATTGTCCCGTACCATCGAGGCCGCATTCTCCCCCTTGGCACGATGCGGGCCATCATCGAAGGCAGCGGGATCGACGCAGATCGTTGGCTCTAGTGGATCGCGCGCGGCGAGATCCGGCCCGGGGGCTCAGACCGCTTTCATGGTGCGGCGGCGCTTTTTGACTTCCGGCTCGGCGGGAAGTTCCTGCTCCGCCTCGCCGCCCGCGGCGGCGGTCGCCACTTTGACCGGCTTTTTCTCCGCCAGACTCTTTTTGAGGGCTTCCATGATGTCGATGACCGGCGCCATGGCGGGCGCGGGGGTCTCCACCACCTTGTGCCCGGCCACCTTGGCCTCGATCATCTGCTTCAGATTGTCGCGGTAAGCGTCGTGGTATTTTTCCGGCTGGAAATCCGCGGCCAGCGTCTCGATCAGCATCCTGGCCAAGTCCAGCTCCTTGTCCTTGACGAGGCTGGTGTCGGTGCGGAACTCCTCCATGTGCCGGACTTCGTCCGCGAAATACATGGTGTGCAGCACCATGCCCTTCTTGCCGGGACGAATCACCACCACGTGCTCGCGGTTGTGCATGGCCACCTTGGCAACGGCGTAGTAGCCGGTCTCGCGCAGGGCGGAGAACAGCAGCGTGTACGGCTTCTCGCCGCCTTCATCGGGGGCCATGTAATAGGAGCTTTCCAGGTAGACCGGGTCCACTTCGCCGGCTTTCACGAATTCCTGGATCTCCATGACCTTGGCGGTCTTGGGGGCGACCTTCTTGATGTCCTCTTCGTCGATGACCACGTAGCGGTCCTTCTCGTACTCATAGCCTTTGACGAGTTCGCTGCGCGGGACCGGCTTGTCCTCCGCCTGGCAGTAGGTGACCTGTTTGATGCGGGAGTGGTCCGCGGCATGCAGTTGATTGAAGCTGATGGTTTCCCCGCGAGCCGCTGTGAACAGTTTGACCGGCAAAGAAACGAGGCCAAACGTAAGATGCCCTCTCCACACTGTGGTTGCCATATGCTGGTCTCCTAAGATACAGCTTATCCGGATACCCTGTAAACAGGGGGATCGGCCAGCACTCGCCTATGCCGTTGGACGAATACGCACGAAAACGCCGTTTCGACCGCACTCCCGAGCCCGCCCCGGGGGCGGCGCGCGGCGCGGGGGCCGGCGCGTTCCCCTATTTTTGCGTGCAGCGGCACGATGCCACGCGGCTGCATTACGATTTCCGGCTGGAGGTGGATGGCGTTCTGAAATCCTGGGCGGTGCCCAAAGGCCCGACCCTGGATCCGGCGGAAAAGCGCCTGGCCGCCCACGTGGAGGACCATCCGCTCGAATACGGCGATTTCGAAGGCAACATTCCCGCGGGAAACTACGGCGCCGGGAGCGTCATGCTGTGGGACCGCGGCGATTACGAGGTGCTGGGGGAGAAGAGCGCGGCGGAGCAACTGGCGCGCGGCGATTTCAAATTTCGCCTGCACGGGGAAAAGCTCCGGGGCGAGTTCGCCATCGTGCTCATGAAAGGCCGCGGCAAGGGGAACGAATGGCTGCTGCTCAAGAAGCGGGATGCCTGCGCCGCCGCCGGATGGAACGTGGAGGACTTTGCCTGGAGCGTGCTTTCGGGGCGCACGCAAGAAGAGATCGCGCGCGGCCTGGCGGCGCACGAGGACCGGCGCGGCTCGGCCGGGGCGCCGGACCGGGTGTGGGAATCGAGCCGCCCGGCGCGCACGCGACGCACGGTGGCCGCGGCTCCGGCGCCCGCCGCGCCGCCCGGGCGCGCGGTCCGCGCCGCGGACCTGCCGGGAGCCGTGAGGGCCGCGATGCCGGAGCAGGTCAGCCCCATGCTGGCCACGCTGGTGAACGAGCCGCCCCGGGGCGACGAGTGGCTCTTCGAAGTGAAGTGGGACGGCGTGCGGGCCCTGGGGTTTGTGGCGGACGAGAAGATCCGCCTGGTCTCCCGCACGGGCCATCCTTGCGAGAAGCAGTACCCCGAACTGAGCGTGGCGCCGCACTACCTGGCGGCCAAGCAGGCCATCCTGGACGGCGAGATTGCCATGCTGGACGAACGCGGTGTGGCGCGCTTTGAACTGATCCAGCCGCGGATTATGAACAGCGACCCGAACACCATTGCGCACCTGGCGCGCTCCCGGCAGGTGACATATTTCGTCTTCGACCTGCTCTACCTGGACGGCTACGATCTCCGGAAGACGCCGCTCGAGGAACGCAAGCGGGCCCTGGAGCAGATTCTGACCCCCACCGACGTCCTGCGCTATTCCGGGCACTTCGCCGGCGTAGGTGAGCAGATGCTCGCCTCGGCGCGAGAGTTGGGCCTGGAAGGGATCATGGCCAAGCGGGCGGGCAGCTTCTACGAAGCCGGGCGCAGCCGGGAATGGAAGAAAGTCAAGGTGGCCGAGCAGCAGGAGTTTCTGATTTGCGGCTACACCACCGGCCAGCGGGATTATTTCAGCGCGCTGGTGCTGGGATTCTACGAGGGAGGGCGGCTGCGCTGGGCGGGAAACGTGGGCACGGGCTTCGACGGGAAGATGCTGGAGAAGATCTTCCAGAAACTCCAGCCGCTGGTTTCTCCCACGAGCCCGTTCGAGCAGCCGCCGGAAGTGCCCAACGCCGTGTGGGTGCGGCCGGAGACCGCCTGCACGGTCAAGTTCGCGAACTGGACCCAGGACCGCAGGCTGCGGGCGCCGGTCTTTGTGGGGCTGCGGGAGGATGTTTCGCCCGCGGCGGTGGTGCGCGAACAGCCGGCCGTGCAGGCTGAGCGGCCGCCGCTGGTGGCAGGCAGCGCCGCGGAGGCCTTCGTGAAGGTGGGCGAGCGGCGGCTGAAGTTCACCAACCTGAACAAGGTCTTTTACCCGGCCGAGGGCTACACCAAGCGGGACGTGCTCGACTACTACGATGCCGTCGCGGGCCTGATTCTGCCGCACCTCCAGGACCGGCCGCTGTCTCTCAAGCGCTACCCCGACGGGATTGCGGGCGAGTACTTCTTCCAGAAGGACGCGCCGGCCACTTTCGCCTCCTGGCTGCGCCGGGAAAAGATCGTGGTGGAGGAGAACCACAAGGCGACCCACTTCGTGCTGGCGGAGGACCGCGCCAGCCTGCTGTACCTGGCGAACCTGGGGTGTATCGACCAGAATCCGTGGATGAGCCGCGCGGGCCGCCTGGAGCATCCCGATTTCGTGCTGATCGATCTGGACCCGCAGGAGTGCCCGTTCGAGCGCATCGTGGAGGCGGCGCTGCTGATCCGCGAAAAGCTGGAACAGCTCGGCTTGCGGGGATACCCGAAGACCACCGGCGGAGACGGGATGCACATTTATGTGCCCGTCGGGCCAGACTACAGCTACGACCAGACGCGCACGTTTGCGGAGATCCTGGCGCGCATCGTCAGCCAGGAGCGGCCGGACCTGTTCACGCTGCCGCGCTCGCTGGCCAAGCGGGAAAAAGGCAAAGTGTATTTCGACTATTTGCAGAACGGGATGGGCAAGACTATCGCGGCGCCCTACGTGCTGCGGGCGTATCCCGGCGCGCCGGTGGCCACGCCGCTGGACTGGCGGGAGGTGCGCCGCGGGCTGCTGCCCGCGCAGTTCCACCTGCGCAACGCCTTGGATCGCTTTGCCGCGGTGGGAGACCTGTTCGCGCCGGTACTCCACGCGCCGCAGAAGCTGGAGGGGTCCATGGAGCGGCTGGAGGAGATGATCCGGCGGGTTCACTCGAAACGCGCCTGAAGCCGGCTACACGGGTTTGTGGGGCGGGGTGCTCTTCATCAGGAACATAATCGGGATCATGGCCAGGAAGGTCACACCCAGCAGCCAGAAGTTATCGATGAAGGCCTTCATGTTGGATTCGCGCAGGAGCATGGCGTAGACCAGGCCCTCGGCCTGGTGCAGGGCGTCGGCCGCACTGGCTCCTTTAGCTACCAGCATCTGGGTGGCGCCGTTCAGCATGTCGCGATAGGTCTGGTCGAGCGGCGTCAGGTGGCTGACCAGGGCCTGCTGGTGGAACTGCGCCCGGCGGGCGAGCATGGTGGTAACCATGGCGATGCCGGAACTGCCGCCGATGTTGCGCGCCAGGTTGATGAGCCCGGTGGCGCTGTTGGCCTGCTCCTTGCGCAGGAAGGCAAAGGCCATGGTGTTGATGGGCACGAACAGGAACGCCATTCCGGCGCTCTGCACCGCGCGCGCCAGCATGGCGGTGCGGTAGTCGATCATCAGGTTAAAGCGGGCCATCTGGAACAGGCCCAGGGCGCAGATGGAAAGCCCGAACACCACCAGCCAGCGGGCCTCCACCTTGGAGAGCAGCCAGCCGACCAGGGGCATCAGCACGACCACGGCGAAGCCGCCGGGCGACATCACCAGGCCGCTGAGCATGGCGGTGTAGCCCATCAGCGTTTGCAGCAGGATGGGCAGCAGCACGGTGCTGCCGTATAGCACGAAGCCCAGCAGGAACATGGTGCAGGTGGAGAGAAAGAAGTTCCGGTTCCGGAGCAGGTGAAGATTCACCACCGGGTCAGGACAATACCACTCCCAAACGAGCGCCGCCGCGAGCGCCAGCAGCGCCACCAGGCCGGACACGATGATCAACTGCGAGCCGAACCAGTCCTTGCGCTGGCCCTCGTCGAGAAACACCTCCAGGAAGCCCAGGCCGATGGTGATGAGCCCCAGTCCCAGATAGTCGATGCGCAGGCCTCTGCCCAGACTCTTACGGACCAGGTAGGGCGGGTCGAAGATGAGCACGGAAGTCAGCAGCAGGGAAAAAGCGCCCACCGGAATGTTGATGAGGAAGATCCAGCGCCAGCTATAGTTGTCGGTGATCCAGCCGCCCAGCGTCGGTCCGATGATGGGGGCGAATACCACGCCGATGCCGTACATGGCCATGGCCATGCCCTGTTTGTGCTTGGGGAAGCTCTCCACCAGGATGGCCTGGGAGATGGGCTGCATCGCACCGCCGCCCACACCTTGCAGGATGCGGAAGAGGATGAGGGCCGTCAGGCTGGGGGCGAAGCCGCAAAGGCAGGAACTGACCGTGAACAGCGCCACGCAGATCATGTAGAAGCGCTTGCGCCCGAACAGGGAAGAGAACCAGCCGGCTAGCGGCAGGACAATGGCGTTGGATACCAGGTAGGACGTGAGCACCCAGGTGCTCTCGTCGATGGTGGCGGAGAGATTTCCGGCGATGTGCGGCAGCGCCACGTTGGCGACGCTGGTGTCTAGCACCTCCATGAACGTCGCCAACATTACGGTGAAAGCAATCACCCATGGGCTGATGGCCTCGGCCTGATTGCGCTCCATGGGACTGTGCGGGGCGAGCGGCGCCCGCCCGCGCCTCATTGCGTAAAGATCGTTGCCTCTACATTCATTCCAGGTCTTAGAACCACTCCGGAGGGCAGCGCGTCAAACACAATCTTCACCGGGATGCGCTGCACCACCTTCACGAAATTGCCGGTGGCGTTTTCCGGCGGCAGCAGGCTGAGGCGGGCGCCCGTGGCGCCGGCGATGGAGTCCACGCGCCCGACCACCTTGCGGCCGTACATGTCCACTTTCACTTCGGCCTTCTGGCCCGGCCGCACGTCCGCCAGTTGGGTTTCCTTGAAATTGGCGGTGACCCACACGTCGTGCAGGGGGATGATGGTCATCAACCCCTGGCCGGGCTGCACGATCTGGCCGACCTCCACGGTCTTGCGGGTGACCTGGCCGTCGATGGGGGCGGTGATAGTGGTGTAGCTGAGCTGCAGTTCCGCGGCTTCCAGGTTCGCGCGGGCCTGCTGGATGGCCGCATCGGCGGAGGCGGCTTGCGCCGCGCTGACGGTCACTTGTCTCTGGCTGGCGCGGGACTGCGCCAGGGCGGCGCGAGCCTGCTCCACGCGCGCGCGGGCGGCCAGTTCGGCGGCGTGCTTGTTGGAAGCGTCCTGTTCGGCGCCGGAGACTTTGTCGTGGGCGGCTTTTAACTGGGCTTCGGCAACCCGGGCGGCAGCCAGGTAGGAATCCAGTTGCTGCTGGGAGATTTCCGCCTTGGCGGCCAGGGGCCGCATGCGCTCCAGGTCGGCCTGCGCGCGCGCGTTGTTGGCCTCGGCAGCGGCCAGGTTGGCGCGCGCGAAGGAAAGATCCGAGGTGGCCGCCTGCTCGGCCGCCAGGCGGGCGCGCTGATAATCTGCTTCCATGGCTGCCAACTGCGCTTCCGCTCCGCTGGTGCCGCTGGTGGTGGTTTCGCGGGTCAACGGCACGCCCACGCGGGCGCCGCGGGCCTGGCTTTCGGACACCGCCAGCGCGGCTTTGGCCTGGTCCACTTTCACCTGGTAGTCGCGCGGGTCGATGCGCACCAGCACCTGGCCCTGTTTCACGGACCAGTTGTTATCCACGAGCACATCCACCACGTTGCCGTAGATTTTGGAGGCAATAGGCGCGATATGCCCGTCCACCTGCGCGTCGTCGGTCGAAACCTGGCCCCGAAAATACCACCAGAGGCCGGCGGCCAGGGCCACCAGCACGACCGCCAGCGGGAGAACCACCCGCAGCACTCTGCTTCTGGGCCGGGGTGGCAGCGCCTCCGGTTCCGGGCTCTTATTGGCGTCCGTATCGGATGGGGATGTGTAGGTTGCCATACGGCTCTCTTCCAGCTTACCTGGCATACAGGTTCTCCGTCTGACCGGTCGCGCGGGCCAGGTCCGCGCGCGCCTGGTTGTAGCGGTAGAGCGCCACGATCTGGTTGTCGTTGGCGCGGGCCAGAGCGTCCTGCGCGGAAATCACCTCGATGTTGTTGGCCACGCCCGCCTGAAAGCGGTCGCGCGCCTGGTTCACCTCTTCGCGGGCCAGGCTGACGCCGAGATTGGCGACATCCACCTCGTTCCGCGCGGCCTCCAGTTGGGCTACCGCGGTCTTCACTTCCAGCGCTACCAGGTTGCGGGTCTCCTGGCGCTGTTGTTCGAGTTTGCGGAGCTCCAGGTCGGCGCGGGCCACTTCGGCGGCGATGCGCCCGCTGGTGATCAGAGGCAGGTTGAGGCTGACGCCGTACTGGTAGGAGGGGATGACCGATTGGGGAGACAGACCCAGGTAGGCCCAAAAGCCGTCCACGCGGACGCTGGGCAGGCGCGCGGCGGAGGCGGCCTTCTTCCGCGCCTCCACCGCCTGCTCCTGATAAGCCAGGGCTTTCAACTCGGGGCGGCTGGTATAGGCGTTTTCCAGGCTCTGGTCCACCTGAATCGTGGGGGTGGCGAAGAAGCTCACCTTGTCCGCCAGTTCGATGGGCCGGTGCGGATCCAGATTGAGCAGCCGGGAAAGCCCGAACAGCGTGGTTTTCTGCTGCGTCTCGGCGCTGATCAGGCGCTGCTTCTCGTTCTGCAACTGCACGTTGGCGCGCAGCGTATCGATGCCGGTGCCCACCCCGTGCTGCTGCAAATCGTGGGCCTGATCGTAGAGCGCCTGGGCCAGTTCCACCCGCGATTGCGCGGCCTGCACATTCGCCGCAGCCCGCAGGCTGGCCAGGTACTGCGAAACCACCAGAGCCGCGGTCTGCTCGCGCACCGTGTGCTCCTGCTGAGTGGCGGCGCCCACCTCGAGTTTGGCGGCCTTCCAACGATGCCAGAGCGTGAGGTCAAAGACGTTCATCCCGAACGCCGGACCCGTTTGGAACGTCTCGAACGGGCCCGCGTGCTGGGGTACACCCGGGAACCTCTGTCCGATGAAAGCCTCCAGGTTCAGCCGCTGAATGTGCTCGGAGGTCTGGAAGCTGGCCTGCGGGAGTAGGCCGGAGCGATCGATGATCACCTGTTCCTGGCTCTGGGCCAGGGTCAGATTGGCAATCTGGACCTGTGGGTTCTGCTTCAGGGCCAGTTGGACGGCATCGCGCAGCGTCAGCCGCACCGGGGTCTGGTCCTGGCCAGGCAGTCTGGAGACGAACCCGGCCAGCAGCACGAGACCCACCGCGATGCGCCCTGCCCTGGTCCGCTTGCTCCCGCAGTGTTCGTGAAGCCTGATCCGCAGCATGCCAAGGTTCAGGGCACGCCATGCTCCAAAGTAACTAGCTTAGGAATCAACGAATTGCGGGCCAGTGCCAATTATCCGGCGCCGGGCTTTTGGCAGGCGCCCAAATGCTGTCGCGGGCAGGCGCGCCCGGCGGCGGCGCAAATTCAGCGGCGGATCTCCGTACCGGCGCTGCGCGCCCCCTGACCAATGGCGGCGGCAACCTCTTCCGGCAGCCGGCTGGAACCGCGCGTGCGGAACTCGTACTTTTCGATGCGCATGGCCGCGCGGCCGTCCTCCGCGCGTACGACCCGACCCACAGCCACCAGTTTCAACGGGCAGCCGCTATCCAACGCAACCGGCCAGTATACGCATAGCTCCAGGCGTTTCCCGCGTTCCAGTTGCTGATCGGTCGTAAACAGCACCCCCGCGCTGCTCATATCTAACGTGACACCTTTATAGGTGCTCTGGCCCGGCTGGGCATCCAGGATGCGATAGCTCACCGGCTGCTCGATCGGAAAGCGCGGAGAGGTCCGGCGCTCCGTTCCTGGCGTATACCGGCATTCGTTGGCAGCAGTCATACTGTTCACTCTTTAATCATGAGGCAGAATAGATTCTGCGGACAATAGGCCGAACGTTACAAAACAGGACAGGACGCAGGTTGTAGTACGCGAGTGTTACATGATGTTGAATTTTCAGGCAGTCGCGCTTGACACCATGCCGGATTTAGACCATTTCTAAACTCATATCCGGGACGAAAAACTGACTTGAGGGGCGGCCGCGGCCTATGCTGTAAAGATAGAGGAGCAAAAGGGACATGGACGAACCCGAACAGATCCTGTTGACCAAGCAGTGCAAACCGTGCCGGGGGGACGTGCCGGCTTTACGGGGGGAGGAACTGGCGGCGCTCCGCGCGCAGGTTCCCGGCTGGCACGTGGTAGCCGAACACCATCTGGCCCGGGCGTTCACCTTTCCGGATTTCCGGACCGCGCTGGATTTCGTCAATCGCGCCGGGGAGGTGGCCGAGGCCGAAGGGCATCATCCGGACTTGTACCTGAGCTGGGGCAAGGTGGAAGTCAAAATCTACACCCACAAGATCAACGGGTTGACGGAGAGCGATTTCATTCTGGCGGCCAAGATCGGGCGGCAGTACCAGCCATCCTGAAGGCGGCGGCTACGGCTTGTAGTTGCGCAGCACGCGCTGGATGTAGGTGAGCGTCTCCGCGTAGGGCGGCACGCCGCGGTACTTGTCCACGGCGCCGGGCCCGGCGTTGTACGCCGCCAATGCGTGGTAGAGGCCGTAGTGGTATTTCTGGAGCAGGTCCCGCAGGTAGCGCGCACCGGCATCCACGTTCTGACGCGGGTCCGCCGCGTCGGCGCCCAGCGCGGCGGCGGTGCCCGGCATCAACTGCATCAACCCGCGGGCACCCTTGGGAGACACGGCGTCCGGCCGGAAGCCGGATTCGGCGGCCATCACGCCGCGCACCAGAGACTTGGGCAGGCCGTATTTGCCGGCGGCCGCGTCCGCCAGGTCGCGGGGAGGCGGGGCCGGCGCCGGGGCGGCGGAGGGCGCCACCGGCTGCGCGGGCGGGACGTAGTCCTCGGGTTCGAAGCCGCGGATCATGCGGCTATCGATTTCGCTGGTTCCGGTGGTGGAATACAGCACCACCTTGCCGCCCTCGGTGGAGTGCCGCTCGACGCGCATGCGCGCGCCGCTCGAAAAGACAACATACTCCCCGGCGAGCGCGGGGCCCGCCAGAGCCAGCAGGATTGCCCAGCGCTTCAGCTCCGCAATACGCACAAAACCCAATTATATGACGCCCGGGAAGCCGCTCGCGTGCATGCCGGGCCGCGCGGTGTTATAGACTCGTAAAGCGAATGGGGCAAACAACGCGCGTCACGCACCTGGAGTGCAGTCTGTGCCGGAAACGGCATGCGGCCGGGCAGGTGCACAACCTCTGCGATTGCGGCGGGCCGCTGCTGGTCCGCTACGACCTGGAACAAGTCGGCCAGGGCTGGAGCCGGGAGCAGGTTCCCCAGGGCCCGCACACGATGTGGCGCTACGCGCCGGTGCTGCCGCCCGAGCGGGAGAGTTCGGTGGTCTCGCTGGGCGAGGGCATGACTCCCCTGGTGCGCGCCGCCCGGTTGGGGCAGCGCCTTGAGGCGGACCATCTCTGGATCAAGGACGAAGGGCTGAATCCCACCGGCTCGTTCAAGGCGCGCGGTCTTTCCTGCGCCATCTCCATGTGTGTCGAGCTGGGCATCCGCAAAGTGGCCATCCCTTCGGCGGGGAACGCGGCCAGCGCCATGGCGGCGTATGCCGCGGCGGCCGGCCTGGAGGCGCACATCTTCATGCCGCGCGACGTCCCGCAAGCCAACTTTATCGAGTGCAAGGCCTTCGGCGCGCGCGTGACGCTGGTGGACGGGCTGATCAGCGACTGCGCCAAGATCGTGAACGCGGGCGCAAAGACCGAGGGGTGGTTCGACGTGACCACGCTCAAAGAACCGTACCGCATCGAGGGCAAGAAGACCATGGGCTACGAGCTGGCCGAGCAGATGGGCTGGGAGCTGCCGGACGTGATCTTCTATCCCACCGGAGGGGGCGTGGGCATCATCGGCATGTGGAAAGCGTTCCACGAGATGGAGGCGTTGGGGTGGATCGGCAGCCGGCGGCCGAAGATGATCGCGGTGCAGGTGGAGGGTTGCCAGCCGGTGGTGCGCGCCTACGAGCGCGGCGAGGAACGCAGCCAGTTCTGGGAGAATGCCCACACCGTGGCGAGCGGCCTGCGCGTGCCCAAGCCGCTGGGGGATTTTCTGATTCTGGAGGCCGTGCGGGCGAGCGGCGGCACCGCCATCGCGGTGAGCGACGAAGAACTGCTGGACGCCGGCATCGATCTCGCTACCGGCGAGGGCATGTTCGTGGCCCCGGAAGGCGCCGCCTGCGTGGCCGCGCTGCACAAGCTGCGGGCCTCCGGCTTCCTCCGGCGCGACGAGAAAATCGTCATCTACAATACCGGTTCCGGGCTCAAGTACCTGGAGGCCTATTCCACGCGCTTTCCGCGGGCGGGGGCCGGCGAACAGGATAAGCTGGGCGGGCTGATCACGCCGCGGTGATTCCCGATGAAAGACCTTGCTCTCGAAGCGCTGGGCGCCGCCACCGCCCCCGGGGTCAGCTACGCAGATGTCCGCGTGCAGGAACTCCGGGAGCGCAGCGTCGCCACTAAGAACGGAAAAGTGGGGCACGTCTCGAGCTCCGTCTCGCTGGGGATCGGCATCCGGGTGCTGGCGCACGGATGCTGGGGCTTTGCCGCCACCGACGACCTGAGCCGCGAGGGCCTGGCCCGGGCCGCCGCGCAGGCCCTGGAGATCGCGCGCGCCGGAACCCTGGCGCACGAGCGCGACGTGGTGCTGGCGCCGGAGGAGAAATACGAAGCGGTGTGGGTTTCCCCCTGCGCCGCGGATCCGTTTGCCACCTCGGTGGACCAGAACCTGGACCTGCTGCTGGCGGTGGACCGTGAGCTGCGGCGGAACCAGGGCGTCAGCCTGGCCGAGGCTTCGCTGACCTTCGAGCGGAGGCGGCAGGTCTTCGCTTCCACGCTGGGCAGCCTGATCGACCAGACCCGCACGGTCACCGGGGCGGGATTCTCGGCATTGAGCTACCGGGACGGCGAGATTCAGAAACGCTCCTATCCCAACTCCTTCGGCGGACAGTATCAGTTGAAGGGCTACGAACTGGTGGAGGAGCTGCGGATGCTCGAGCACGCCCCGCGGATCGCGGAGGAGGCCGTGGCGCTGCATTCCGCCGACCAATGCCCGGAAGGCGAATTCGACCTGATCCTGGACAGTTCCCAGCTTGGACTGCAGATCCACGAGTCGATCGGCCATCCCATCGAGTTGGACCGCGTGCTGGGCAGCGAGGCGAATTACGCGGGCATGAGTTTTCTGACGCTGGATCAGCTCTACCGGCTGCAATACGGCGCGGAGATCGTGAACGTAGTGTGCGATGCCCGTTTGGAGCACGGCCCGGGGCTGGGCACGTTCGCTTTCGACGACGAGGGAGTGCCCGCGCAGCGCACCGACATCATTCGCGGCGGGCGGTTCACCGGCTACATGACCTCGCGCGAGACCGCGCCGCTCATCGGGCAGACGCGCTCGAACGGCACCATGCGCGCGGACGGCTGGGCGCGCGCGCCGCTCATCCGCATGACCAACGTCAGCCTGCTCCCCGGAGAGCAGAGCCTGGAGGAAGTGTTCGGCGGAACGGATCATGCCATCTACATGGAGACCAACCGGAGCTGGTCGATCGACGACAAGCGCTACCAGTTCCAGTTCGGCTGCGAGATCGGTTGGGAAATCCGTAACGGGCGGCGCACCCGCATGTTGAAAAACCCCAGCTACAGCGGCATCAGCACGGAATTCTGGAATGCCTGCGCGGCCATTGCAGGGCCGGAACACTGGACTCTGTGGGGCACGCCCAACTGCGGCAAAGGGCAGCCGGAACAGGTGATGGGCACGGGGCACGGGGCCAGCCCGGCGCGCTTCCGACGGATCCGCGTGGGGAGCGCCTACGGCGGCTAGAGGGCGACGCCAGGAATGCCGATGGATACGAATCACTGCGAGGAAATCTTCGAACTGGCGGCGCGGCATGCGCGAGCGCAGGGAGTACCGGACGTGGAGGCGCTGATCGGCTGGCACACGAGCGCCCTGACCCGCTTCGCCAACAACGCCATCCACCAGAACGTGGCCGAGCGGACCGGCTGGCTTTCGCTGCGCGTGCTGTGGGAAGGGCGCACGGCGCGGGCCGGCACCAACCGGCTGGACGGCGAATCCATCCGGCGGGCGGTCGAGGAAGCCATCGCGCTGGCCCGCGTGCAGGAACCGGATGCGGACCTGCCGCCCCTGGCCGAGCCCGCCGCGTTGACCCCGGTGGAGCGCCACTTCGCGGATACGGCCGCAGTGACGCCGCAGGAGCGCGCGCGAGCTGTGGCGGACGCCATCGCGGAGGTGCGTGCTGCGGGGCAGACCGCGGCGGGCATCTATTCCACTTCGGACTCCCTGACGGCGGTGCTGAACTCCCGCGGCGTCGATGCCCGGCACGCGGAGACCATGGCGCAGTTCTCCGTGACGGCCATGGCGCGGGACAGTTCGGGCTGGGCCAAGGCTACCGCCTGCCATCACCGCGGCCTGGATCCCGTGGCGCTGGCGCGCACCGCCGCCGGGAAGGCCGCGGCCTCAGCCGCGCCGCTGGAACTGCCGCCCGGGCGCTACACCGCGATCCTCGAACCTGCCGCGGTGCTCGACCTGGCGGGACAGATGTTCGGCGATTTCAGCGCCACCGCCATTCGCGACGGCCGCAGTTTCCTGGCCGAACGCATCGGCCGCAAGGTATTTGGCGAAAACATCCGTATTCTGGACGATGTCTACCATGCGCTGCAAGCCGGCGCTCCCTTCGACAGCGAAGGCGTTCCGCGGCGCAAGCTCTCGCTGGTCGAAAACGGGGTGGTGCGCGAGGTGGCGTACAGCCGCCAGGCGGCCCGGCTGGCCGGCGTCTCTCCGACCGGGCACGGCTTTCCGGTTCCCAACGAGTACGGCGAAGCGCCCATGAATCCGGTGATCGAGGGCGGCTCCACCTCCCTGGAGGAAATGATCCGCTCGACGGCCCGGGGCATCCTGGTGACGCGCGTCTGGTACGTGCGCGAAGTAGACCCTTCCGAGAAGATCCTCACGGGGATGACCCGCGACGGCACCTTCCTGATCGAAGACGGCCGCATCGCGCGCGGCGTACGCAACTTCCGGTTCAACGTGAGCCTGCTCGAGATGCTTTCCAGCGTCGAGGCGCTCTCTCCCGCGGTGCGCTCCTCGGGCGAGGAGGCGTTTGACATGGTGGCGCCGGCCATGAAGGTGTCCGCGTTTCCCTTCGCCGCGGTGACCCGTTTCTGATAAGCAGTACACTAGAAGCGGAGGTTCGTCCTTTGCATTCGCACGCTCACGCGCACGAGGGCACGGGAAAGATTCTGAGGTGGTCGCTCGCGGCCACGATCGCCTTCGTGGGCGTAGAAGTGGCCGCCGGGTTGACGTCCGGCAGCCTGGCGCTGCTCTCGGATGCGGGACACAACTTCACCGACGCCCTGGCGCTGCTGCTGGCCTGGTTCGGGCTGTATCTCCAGAACAAGCCGGCCGACGAAGTCAAGACCTACGGATACCACCGCGCCGGCGTGCTGGCGGCTTTCGTCAACGCGCTGACGCTGCTGGCGCTTTCCGCATGGATCTTTTACGAGAGTTATCTGCACCTGCGCCATCCGGAACCGGTGAACGAGAGCATCATGATGGCGGTGGCCGCCCTGGGCCTGGTGTTGAACGCGGGCATCATGTGGGGCCTGCGAGCGGCGCGGCGCACCGATATCAACGTGCGGAGCGCGTTTGTGCACATGCTGGGCGACGCGCTGGGCTCCCTGGCCATCGTGGCGGGCGGGGTGGGTATCCGCTATACCGGCTGGCAGCGCATCGATCCTGTTCTCTCCCTGCTGATCGGGATCCTGATCGTGTGGACCGCCTGGGACATCGTCACCGAGTCCCTGAACATTCTGCTGGAAGGGCTGCCGCGCGGCCTGGAATTGAGCTCGGTAATTTCCTCCATGCGGGAGACCGACGGCGTGCTGGACGTGCACGACCTGCACATCTGGAGCCTGGGGTCCAATACGCGGGCCTTGAGCTGCCATGTGCTCATCGACGATGTACCGCCCTCGGCGAGCAACTGCATCCTGCGGCGGCTGAACGATATGCTGTCCCGAAGCTTCCACATCAACCACACCACCGTGCAGTTCGAGCACGTGGGGTGTGCGCTTTCCGAAAACGGCTGCGTGATTCCGGCGGACAGCGCCGGCGAGCACGACGGCCACCAACACTAATCCGCACGGCCTGTGCGGCGGGGCAAGCATGGTAGCATCGTCAACGATGAGCGCGCGCACCATCTACGAGGTACTGGAAGAGACCGCGCGGCGGTACGGCGACCTGCCGGCACTGCGCCAGCCGCTGTCAGGGAACGAAGGGCGGGGATACCTGACGTATACCTGGAACGAGTACAAACGCGCCGTGGACGAGATCGCCGCCGGCCTACGCAGCCTGGGCTTGGGCAACGGCGACGTGGTAGCGCTGGGCAGCGAGACCCGCCTGGAGTTCTACCTGGCGGACCTGGGGATCATGGCAAACGGCTCGGTGGCCGCGGCGCTGTATCCCAGTTCTCCGCCGCAGGACCTGGTGCGCACCCTCCGCAACTGCGGGGCGCGGGCGGTCTTCGCGGAAGATGCCAAGACTTTGGGTCTGCTGAAAGGCGCGCCGGTGGATTTGTGGGTCCTGCTAACCGGGCGGGCCGAAGACGCCCTCAGCCTGGACGAGTTGCGGGAGCGGGGCCGGCAGGCGATGGCCGCCGATCCCGGACTGACGGCCTTGCTGAAGGCTGCCGTCAGACCCGCCGACCACGCCATCCTGTACCTCACCTCCGGCGCCACGGGCGAGCCCAAAATGGCGCTGGTCACGCATCAGGCCATTGTGGCCAACCTGGACATGGGACCGGCGGCCCTGCCCATGGGGCCGGAAGACGCCACGGTGGCGTTTCTGCCTTCCGCCCACATCGCGCAGCGCGTGGTGATGGAATTACTGACCATGAGCGCGGGCACGCCGGTGACGTTCGCGGAAAGTCTGATCAAGCTGCCGCAGGAGATCAAGGCCGTGCGGCCCACCATCCTGCTCGCGCCGCCGCGCCTGTGGGAGCGGATCTATTCCACGATTTGCACGGAACTGCGCAAGCGTCCCGCAGTGGTGCGCAAGCTGTTTTACGGCGCGCTGGGCCTGGGGCTGAAAGCCGGCGAGTATCGCCGCCAGGGGAAGCCGGTTCCGGGGCGGATCGCCGGGCCCCTCAAGGTCTTCGACCGGCTGCTGTTCCGTCAACTGCGGGGCCGTTTCGGTGGACGGCTGCGCGTGGCGGCATCCGGCGCCGCGCCGCTGAGCAAGCAACTGGCGGAGTTCTACGAGGCGATCGGCATGCCGCTGGTGGAAGGCTACGGGCTGACCGAAGGCGGGATTCTGGCACTCAATCCGCTGGATGCTCCCAGGCCCGGCAGCATCGGCAAAGCGCTGCCCGGCGTGGAGGTGCGTATCGCCGAGGACGGAGAACTGCTGTTCCGGGCGCCCTGCGTCTTTTCCCGCTATTACAACGATCCGGAGACCACCGCCGAGGTGATGCGCGACGGCTGGCTGCACACGGGCGACGTCGCCTACCAGGACAGCGGCGGGTTCCTGTTCATCACCGGGCGAAAGAAAGAGCTGATCGTTTCCTCGACCGGGAAAAAGATCTACCCTTCGCGCGTGGAGAACCTGTTCAAAATGGAATCGCTGATCAGCCAGGTGTTGCTGGTGGGCGACCGCCTGCCCTACCTCACGGCCCTGCTCACCATCAACGTGGCCGCGGCAGAGACGCTGAAGGGCATGGAGCCCTGGAAGGGGAAACCGGGGGTGGAGATTGCCTCGGCGCCGCCCGTGCTGGAGGAGGTGCGCCGCCTGGTGGGGCGCATCAATAAGCAACTGGCCCCGTTCGAGCAGATTCGCAGGTATCGCGTATTGGGCCGCGATTTTGCCCTGGAGCAAGGCGAGCTCACGGCCACCATGAAGGTACGCCGGGCGCAGGTGCTGGAAAATTTCAAAGAGGACATCGCCGAACTGTACGCGGGTAAGGAGTAGCCGGGCTCATCGGCCTGTGTGCCGCGCGATCCAGTTTCCGATGACGTCCAGGGCCGCCGGCGCGATGGTTTCTTCGATCTGCGCGTATTCCTGGGGCGAGCCGGTGCGGCAGGTCTGCAACAGGTGGTTCAGCCCGGGCAGCTTGACGATGGTGTAGTGCGGGTTGCCGCCGGCCTCAAGCGCCGCCGCGATGGCCGGCAGGTTCTCGGCGGGCGGCACCTGGAGGTCCCGCTCGCTGCTCACGGCCAGCACCGGCGCGCGCACCTGGCGCAGGGCGGCGGCCGGGTCGTAAGTCAGGAAGAAGCGGAACCAGGGTGAAGTGGCAAACGCCAGCTTGCGTTCGGTCTGGTCGAGAATCCTGTCGAATGCCTGCTCCTGCTGCTTGGGAAAGGACGAGCGCAGGTTTTCGACGATGGCCAGAATCTTGCGGCGCGCGGCAGCGTTGTCTTTTTCCTGCTTCAAGACGCTGCAGACAGCCTGGTCTACGCTGCGCAGTTTCTGCGCCAGATCGTCCGGCATTCCCGCCGCCCGGTTGATCAGGTAGTTCTGCGAGTACAGGATCCGTTCGCCGGTGACGCCGGGGGCGGCCAGCAGGACGAGGAAGGCAATGTCCTCTCCGCGGGCCGCCACCATGGCCGCCACCTCGGCGCCTTCGCTGTGGCCGATCAGCCCGATGCGCCGCACATCGATATCCAGGCGGCCTTTCAAAAAGTCCACTCCGGCGCGGGCGTCGGCCGCGAAGTCCGCGGTGGTGGCCGTATTGAACTTCCCCGTGGAATTGCCCACGCCGCGGTCGTCGGCGCGGAGCACCGCCAGCCCGCGGCGGGTCAGGAAGTCCGCCAGCACTAGAAACGGCTGGTGGCCGGAGATGGTTTCGTTGCGGTCCTGCGGGCCGGAGCCCGTGATCAGCAGGGCGGCTGGGTGCGGCCCGGAAGAGTTCGGCAGCGTCAATGTGCCCGCCAGGCGCACTCCCGCGGCCCGGTTCTCGTAAGCCACCTCCTCTTCGCGGTAGGGGTAGGGACGCTTTGGATTCTGCGGGCGGATCAGTTCCGGCGCTTTCTCCGCGTGATGAAAGGTCAGCGGCAGGGTCATGCCCGCCTGGCGGAACTGTCCGGTCAGCGCGGAACCGTCCGGGCTCAGGGCGCCCGCGAACGAGGCGCGGATGCTCTCCCATTCGAGGACCACCGCGCCACCGTTGAGCGTCACCCTGGTCGCCGGGATGCCCATGGCGCCCTGATCGACGCTGTCGAGGCTGGCTGTCAGCTTACCGTCCCGCGCCCGGTTGACATGCAGAGTCAGGTGCAGTTTGACGGCGCCGGCCTCCAGCGTCCCCAGCCAGGCGCCTTCTATCGCGGGGCTCCCGGCCGCCTGCGCCACACTCGCCGCGAGCACGGCCAGAGCCACCAGCAGACGCATGTTCCGCACTACGCACCGCCCTCCCGAGAGGTTCCAGCGCCCCCTCCGCGCCGGCGCACAAGACTGGCACGGACGCCGGGGGCGATGCTACAATCATGCTAGAATCGAACGGCCGTTGGGAGGTCGTCTAACGGTAAGACTGCAGACTCTGGATCTGCGTATCGGGGTTCGAGTCCCTGCCTCCCAGCCAAATCCCTACGCCGCGAATTTCAGGATTTCGACCTCGGCCCCGCTCTTGACTGCCAATTCGGCCCTTTCCAACACCTGCGCCGTCACCTCGCTGGAAAGATAGTACTGCCCGCAGTTGTCACACACATCGGCTGGCACCCGTTTCAAAATCACGGTTGTTTCGCCGCGTTGGAGCGTCACCGTCACGCATCCGCTAGAGGTTGTTCCGTTCCTGCAAATCACGCAGCTCATTTCACCTTCCTCGTTCGAAAATCCGCGTTCCACTGTTCGACTGCGGGCGCATATGCGGTGATGACGATGCAGACATTCGCGGCCTTGTCAAACGCGAGAACGACATGCAGCGCCTTGGCCTCAACAAATCCGAGGAGCAGGCGGCTCGGGTACGGGCTGTCCTCCGGATAGTCGGCGATGGTCTCACCCTGAGCGATCACGGTCAAAACCGCGCCCCGACCGATCCCGCGCTCGAACATGCGCTGGACCGCGTGGCCGGAGAAGACCACTTGTCCGCAGTCCATGAATTGTTTCCATCGTATCAACAACAACCCCACCGGCGCCGTGCTGCTCTCTCCCAACTTCTGTTTGCTTTCGGGCGCATAAATCCCAAGACCGGACAGGCGGTTTCCGCCTTCTGCGCGGCAACACCAGGAGAAGCAGTCAGAAGGCCGGAGTCAGAATGGCTGGTTCGCGTTGGAAGCAGAGTTGCAGAGCAGAAGAGCCGGAACTTACATGCGGACTTTCTGGCAGGATCTGCGCTACGGCGTCCGTGTTCTCATGGGCAGCCCAGGGTTCACGGCGGTCGCCGTGCTGACGCTGGCTCTGGGCGTCGCCGTCAACACCACGGTCTTCAGTTGGGTGGACACCCTGCTGCTGCGCCCGTTTCCGGGCGCCCGCAACAGCCAGCAACTGGCGGTGCTCGAAATGCAGACCACGGGCGCGCCGAACGGAGCCAACCAGACCTCGTACCTGGACTATCGCGATTATCGCGCCAACCTGAAGTCCCTCTCCGGCCTGGCGGTGCACCGCGAGGACGTTTTCAGCCTCGGGCAGGCGGCCGACGCGCAGCCGGTATGGGGCGAACTGGTCTCCGGCAACTACTTCGCGGTGCTGGATGTACGGCCGGCGCTGGGCCGCATGTTCACTTCGGATGAAGACGGCGACGCGCTGGGCGCCTACCCCGTGGCGGTGATCAGCTACCGCCTGTGGCGCGACCGCTTTCAGGCGGATCCGCGGGCGGTGGGCAAGACCTTTCGCGTCAACCAGCGCGAGTTGACCCTGGTCGGGGTGGCGCCGCCGGAATTCCGCGGCACCATGCCGGGTCTGGCCTTCGATATCTGGGTCCCGGTCACCATGGGGGTGGATCTGCGGATGCTGGATCTTCCGGACTTCCGCCGGCGAGGGAACCGGTGTTTATACGCGGTGGCACGCCTGAAACCAGGCATCTCGATCGAGCAGGCGCGGGCGGAGGCGGCCACCTTCTCGCGCAGCCTGGCTGCGCTCGCTCCGGACAGCAATCGCCGCGTTACGGCCACCATCCTGCCGGTCTGGAGATTTCACAGCGGCGCCCCGGATCTGCTGCTCAAACCACTGCAGATCCTGATGGCGGTCTCGCTTCTGGTGCTGCTGATCGCTTGCGCCAATGTCGCTAACCTGTTGCTGGCCCGCTCGGTGGCGCGGCGGAAGGAACTCAGCATCCGGCTGGCCCTGGGTGCCGGTCCGGGGCGCCTGAGCCGCCAATTGTTCACCGAGACGCTGCTGCTGGCGGGTGTGGGAGCCCTCGCCGGTCTGCCACTGGCTTTCTGGATGGGGGACTTGCTGCCGGCGCTGGTCCCCCGGATCGGCGTATCGGTAGCTGCCGGATTCGAACTGAACGGCCGGGTGCTGGGGTTCACCGCCCTAGCCTGCGTGGCGGCTGCGTTGGCGGCCGGAGCGGCGCCCGTGCTGTTCTGGCGGCGCTCGGATGTCGCCGAAGCGCTCAAGGAAGGCGGCCGGGGGGGCGGCCCGGGAGTGCACTCGCACCGCGCGCGGGCGTTGCTGGTGATCGCCGAAGTCGCCCTGGCAACAGTGGCCCTGGTCGGCGCGGGCCTGTTTGTGCGCAGCTTCCATAACGCCAGGAGCATCTACCCCGGCTTCGACCGGGGCAACGTGGTGCTGGCACGGTTTTACCTGTCCGGCGCCCGCTTCTCTACCCTCGAAGCGCACCAGTTCTGTCTCCGGCTGACGGACCGGCTGCGGCCGGCTCCCGGGATTCTGGATGCCGCCTACGCGGACAGCGCGCCGCTCGGCTCCAGCGCGGGGCCGTACTCCGGTGTTCAGGTGGAAGGCTATGTGCCACCCGAAGGCGACGCCATGCAGATCAACCGGTACCTGGTATCGCCCGGTTACTTCCACCTGCTGAAGATTCCGCTTCTCGAAGGCCGGGAATTCCGGGAGAGCGACGACTGGAATACGCCGCCGGTACTGATCGTGAATCAGAGCTTCGCCCGCCGATTCTTTCCCGCAGGAAGTGTGCTGGGCCGCAAAGTACGGTGCTGGGGGAAATGGCATACCGTGGTTGGGCTGGTCCAGGACAGCAAGTATTTCGATATCGCTGAGTCACCCAGACCTCATTTTTTCGCCCCGTTCCAGCAGCGGGCGGGGTGGGATGCGCAGCTCTATTTCTTTCTCAAAGTGAGGGGCGCCCCGGCTGCGGCGATGGCGGCGCTGCGCCGCGAGGTGGCGGCTGTCGATCCGAATGCCGGGGCCTTTACTCCGATGATGTTGGAGGATTGGACCGACGTCACGCTGCTGCCCCAAAGAGTCGCAGCCAGTTTGCTGACGGTTCTGGGGCTGGTCGCGTTGCTGCTGGCCTCGGTCGGCTTGTATAGCGTGATGGCTTACGCCGTCACCCAACGCACCCAGGAGATTGGCGTTCGAATGGCTTTGGGCGCGCAGCCGGGGGATGTGCTGCGAGATGTCCTTTGCCGCGGGGCTGCGCTAACCGGAATCGGCCTTGTGGTCGGCAGCGCCGCGGCGCTCACGGTCGCGCGCCTGGTCGCCAGCATGCTCGTTCGCCTGAGCGCCGACGACCCGGCAACTCTCGCCATGGCGACACTTTTCCTGGCCGTGGTCTCGATGCTCGCCAGCTATATCCCCGCCCGGCGCGCCACGAAGGTAGACCCCATGATCGCACTCCGCTGGGAGTAGATCGGCGAACAAATACACTAAGTAATTGACGCCTGAGCCAAGCGCTTGTCTCGTGCTAAATGCACCCTGAGGTCTGGGCGAACCTGCGGCCGGAAACCATCAGGCTGTGGATGCCTTACCGTCCCCAGGGGCCGGGGTGCGGCCGCACAATCGGGGGGATCCAAGGGCACGGATTGCACTCCGGCACCGGATCATCCGCTACCACTACGCCGAAACCGGCGAACGTAATCACAAAGAGGGCCGCAAGCAGGAATCTCCGAATCATTCGTACCTCGTTTCTATTCTAACTTGATTTCTATCAGACGCGAGCGGTTTCGTCAAAATCGATTTGAAAGGCAAGGTTCTCCCTTTCCCAGTACGTTCGGTTAGCCGACGCCCAGTTTGCGCAGAAACGCCATCATGGGGCACCAGTTGGTGAAGGCCGACTGGAACAGGTTGAGTCCTACGAAGGCCGTGAACCAATACCAGCCGGGGTGGACCCAGTGGCCCAGGGCCAGACTGATCAGGACGAATGCACCGGCGATCAGCCGGAGCCAACGTTCAAGCGACATTTCTCCTTTGCCTCCTATGGTTTACGAGAAAGTACACGATCGGGACCGTCATCCGCGAGAGCGCCAGCGAGGCAATCTCACCAGCCATCAGCGCGATGGCGAGCCCCTGAAAAATCGGGTCGAAAAGAATCACGGCCGATCCCACGACCACGGCCGCGGCAGTGAGCAACATGGGCCGGAAGCGCACCGCGCCGGCATCGATCACGGCCTCGTCCAGGGGCATGCCCTCCTTCAGGCGCAGTTCCACGAAGTCCACCAGAATGATGGAGTTCCGGACCACGATGCCGGCCCCGGCGATGAAGCCGATCATGGAAGTGGCGGTGAAAAAGGCATGCAGCAGGCCGTGGGCGGGCAGGATGCCGACCAGCGAGAAGGGGATGGCGGCCATGATCACGAGTGGGGTCACGAAGGACTGGAACCAGCCCACCACCAGCGCGTAATTCAGGATCAGTACCGCCCCGAAGGCCAGGCCCAGGTCGCGGAAGACCTCATAAGTAATGTGCATCTCACCATCCCACTTCATGGCGTAGCGATCCGGGTCGGAGGGCTGCGCCGCGGTGTGCTGTTCGATGGCGTAGCCTTCCGGGATGTGAATGCGATCGATGCGCGGGCCGATCTTGAGAATGGCATACACCGGGCTTTCCACGGCGCCGGCCACGTCCGCCACGACGTAGGTCACGGGCATCAGGTTCTTGTGGTAGATGCTTTTGTCGGCAATCTCCTTTTCCGGGCGCACCAGTTCGCGCAGGGCCACCAAGCGGCCGCCGCGGCCCTGCACCTTCAGGTCCTGGATGCGCTCCAGGTCCGATCGGGTGGCGCGGTCCAGGCGCACCGTGAGGGGCACATCCTCCTTTTCGGAATCGACATGCAGCAGGCCGGCCTGGTAACCCGCCGAAGCCACCTGCAAGGCCCGGGCGATATCGTCTTCGGAGATCCCGTTTAACGCGGCCTTCTCCTTTTCCACCAGCAGTCGGTACCTGGTCTGGTCGTCTTCCACGTACCAGTCCACGTCCACCACGCCATCGGTTTCCCGGAACAGTTCGCGCACCTGGCGCGCGAGAGCGATCTGCCCGGCCTGAGTGGGACCGTAGATCTCGGCGACCAGGGTCTCGAGCACCGGCGGGCCGGGCGGCACCTCCGCCACTTTGATGCGCGCCCCGTAACGCGCCGCGATGGGCTGGAGGCGCAGGCGCACCTGCTTGGCGATATCGTGGCTTTGCAGGGAGCGCTCGCCTTTCGGCAGCAGGTTGACCTGAATGTCGGCCACGTTGGAACCCCGCCGCAGATAATAGTGCCGCACCAGGCCGTTGAAGTTGTACGGCGAGGCCGTTCCCGCGTAGGTTTGCAGATTGATAACCTCCGGCTGCCGGAGAGTCTCGCGGGCCAGCATTTCCGTCACGCGAGCGGTTTCTTCCAGGGTCGTGCCGTTGGGCATGTCCACGATCACCTGGAACTCGCTCTTGTTGTCGAAGGGCAGCATCTTGACCTTGACGAACTGCACGTAAATCAGAGAGACCGAGCCGAGCAGCAGCACCGTGACGCCCAGCAGAAAGCCCCAGCGGAGCACCGGCCGGTGCAGCAGGTTGCCCATGACTGTCCGGTACAAGCGGGTCAGGCGGTCCTCTCCCTCCCCGTGGGCATGCCCGTTGCCGGTCTTGAGGATGCGGACGGCGGCCCAGGGCGTCACCACGAACGCCACGAGCAGCGAGAACAGCATGGCGGCGCTCGCGCCGATCGGGATGGGACGCATGTAAGGGCCCATCAGACCGCCCACAAAAGCCATGGGCAGAATGGCGGCCACCACCGTGAGAGTGGCCAGGATGGTGGGATTGCCCACTTCATCCACGGCTTCCACGGCCACGTCGAACGGCGGACGGCCCTGGTTGGCCGGCATGCGCCAGTGGCGCACGATATTTTCGACCACCACGATGGCGTCGTCCACCAGGATGCCGATAGAAAAGATCAGGGCGAACAGGGTGATGCGGTTGAGCGTGTAGCCGTAGAGATAGAAGACTGCCAGGGTGAGCGCCAGCGTCACGGGGATGGCGATGAACACGATCAGAGATTCGCGCAGGCCCAGCGTGACGGCGATCAGCAGGCTCACCGAGACCACCGCGATCAGCATGTGGAAGAGCAGTTCATTGGACTTCTCCGCGGCAGTTTCCCCGTAGTGCCGGGTGATGGTCATTTGCACGTCCGCCGGGATCACGCTGCCGCGCAGGGGTTCGAGGCGCCGGAGCACGTTCTCGGCAACCACCACCGCGTTGGTCCCTTTGCGCTTGGCGACCGCCAGGGTCACGGCGGGATAAAAGGACGGCCCGTCCGCATAGCGCACGTACTGGGTAGGCTCCTCGCCGCCGTCGGCGACTTGGGCGACGTCCCGCACGAAAATCGGCCTTTCGTTGGCCACCCCCACGACCACGGAGCGCACGTCATCGGCGGTGCGCAGGAACTCGCCAGTCTGGAGCAAGAACTCGCGGTTGCCGGTGGCGAACTGCCCGGAGTCGAGGCGCCGGTTGGAGAGTCCCAGCGCGCCGACGACCTGCAGAGGAGACAGCGCGTAGGAAGCCAGACGCGCCTGGTCCAGCACCACGCGAATTTCACGGCGCTGGCCGCCAATCAGCGTCACGGCCGAAACGTCCGGCACCTGCTTGATGGCGTCGTGCATCTGGGCGGCCACGCGGCGCAACTCGAAATCGCCGTAGCGCTTGCTCCACAGCGTCAGAGCCAGGATGGGTACGTCGTCGATGGAGCGGGGCTTCACCAGCGGCTGCGAGGCGCCGGGCGGGATGAGATCGAAATTCGCGAACAGCTTCTGGTTCAGCCGGACGATGCTCTTCTCCTCATCCTGGCCGACATAGAAGCGGACGATGGCCAGGGACATGCCGGGGCTGGACGTCGAGTAGATGTATTCTACCCCCGGGATTTCCCACAGGAGCTTCTCCATGGGTTTGGTGATGCGCTCTTCGACCTCTTTCGCCGAGGCGCCGGGCATCTGCACGAAGACGTCGATCATGGGCACGATGATCTGCGGCTCCTCCTCGCGCGGCAGTTTCCAGACCGCGAAGGCGCCGATCAACAAGGAGGCCACGATCAGCAGCGGTGTGAGTTTGGAAGCGATCCAGTTATGGGCGAAGCGCCCGGCGGGTCCGAGGGCGCGGGGGGCGTTCACGGCCGGACCTCCACCTTTGCGCCATCGGTCAGGCCGGGGGGCAGCGGCGCGATCACGGCTTCGCCTGCACTGAGCCCGGAGAGCACTTCCACCTGGTCCCCGCTGCGCCGGCCCAGAGTGACGAGGCGCGCCTGGGCCGTGCCGCCTTCGGCCACCATCACGGATTGCAACTGCCCGCGCTCGGCCACGGCGGCGGAGGGCACCGCCAGCACCCGGCGCGTGCCGAGCGCGAAGAGGGCGCGGCCGAACAGCCCGGAGCGTACCCGCGGCGAAGCCGGCAGGTCGATTTTGACGGTGCCGGCGCGGGAGGCGGCATCCACGGCGGGCAGGACTTCCGATACGCGAGCCTGGAAGGGGCTGCCCAGCGCATCCAGCGACACCGTGACTGGCTGGCCGGTATGGATGGATGCCAGGCGGGACTCCTCGACGGAGGCTTCCAGCCGGTAGGCGCCGTCGCGCTCGATGGTGAGGAGCGGCGCCCCCGGCGTGGCCAGGCTGCCCGGATCCACCGAGCGGACGGTCACCACTCCAGCGAAGGGCGCCTCGAGGCGCGCATAGCTGTGCGCCACCTCGGCGGCGCGGCGCTCTTCCTCGGCCTGCGCGATGCGGGCGGTGAGCTGCGCCCGCTTGGCCAGCGCCATCTCGTGCGCGGCCCGCGCGGACTTCAGGCGGGCGGCGCTTTCATCGAACTCCTGGTTGGAGATGGATTTCTTGGAATACAGGTCCTGCATGCGGCGGAAGGTCACCTGCGCGAGTTCCAGGTTGGCTTGCGCCGCGGCCACGGCACTCTCGACTTCCGGCTGTGCGCTGCGCGCCTCGTCGTAGCCCGCCTGGGCGCGCCGCAAGTTGGCTTCCAGGTCGCGGGAGTCCAGCGTGACCAGCAACTGGCCGGCCTGCACGCGGTCGCCGGCCTGCACGCGCACGTCGCGCACATAGCCCATCACTTTGCCGGCTATCACGGCGGTCACGCGCGCGCGCACCGTGCCGGTGGCCTCGTAGGTGTCCGGCCAATCGGCGGCGGAGACGGCCACGGTCCGCACCGCGATGGGAGCGCCCGCGGGAGCCCGTTCCGCCTTGCGGGGGCTCTCGCCGCAGGAAAGCAGCAGGACCAGAGAAGACAGGATCAAGATACGCAGCATTATCGGTCAATGACCTCCGAATCGGGGGAGAGAGTTCCCGCCGCCAGTTCCAGCATGGTGGCGGCGATGCGCTGATCGTGGACGGCAGCCAGATACCGGGTCTTGCTCTCGAGCAGCGCGGTTTCGGTGCGCAGCAGGTCTGTCACGGTGCTCAGGCCGGCCGCGTAGCGGTTTTGCGTGATGCGCAGGCTTTCCTGGGCTTCCGCGACCGAGGCACGCGCCACTTCGATGCGCTCCTGGGCGGCCCGCAGGTCGGCCCAGGCCCGCCGCACCTCCAGGCGAATGCCGGACCCGGCCCGCTCCTGCTCGGCCTCGGCGCGCCGCACGGAAAAACCCGCGGCTTGGATGCGCGCCTTGTCGCTCTGCCCGTTGAACAGGTTCCAGCGCAGGCTGAAGGAAGCCAGCCAGTTGGCTCCGCCGCGGTCTACGAATCGCTGGCGGTCCGCCTCAAACGCGCCGTGGAAGCCCACTTCCGGCAGCAGGGAGCCGCGGGCGGCCTGCTGCTCGGTGCGCGCCAGGCGGGCGGCCAGTTCGACGGCGCGCGCCTCGGGCCGGTTCTCGGCCGCCTGCCGTTCCAGGTCCGCCAGCGCCGTGTCCGGCATGCGCGCCGGCTGGAGCGGGGTGGACAGCTTGTGCGGCGCGTCCAGCGGCAGGCCGAGGACCTCGTTCAACGCGGCCCGGGCCACATCCAGGTCGGCGGCGCGGCGGATCTCCTGTTCTTTCACTCCGGCCAGATGAACGCGGATGGAAAGCACGTCCACGTCCGTGGACATGCCGGCGCTGCGCACGGTGCTGGCGCGCTGGAGATCCGCCTCGGCCGAGCGCACCGCTTCCCGCGCCGTCTGGAGGCTCTCCGCGCTGAGAACCGCGCCGTAATAGGCCCGCACCACCCCGGCGATCACCTCCATGCGCGTGCGGCGGTCCTCTTCCCCGCTCAGATCGTGCCGCAACTCCGCCGCGCGCACCGCATGCTTGGTTTGGCCGGCGTCATAGAGCACCTGGTCCACGGTGACCTGAGACTGAAAGTTATTCAGAAAGTCCGGCCGGTTCAGCGGGCCCACCTGAAAGTTCTGCTCGGTGAACAGGTGCTGGGTCAGCAGGGAACTGAACACAAACACCGGGTTATTGCTGCGCGTGAACGACTCCGTGTAATTGAGCTTGGGGAGGTAGCCACCGCGCGCCGCGGCGATCTGCGCCTCGGCGGCTTTGGATCCCGCCACGGTGGCCTGGATGGACTTGTTCTGCTCCACTGCCAGGCGCACCGCGTCCCGCACCGACAGCGCGTCCTGCGCTCGGACCTGCGCGGCCAGAAGAATCAAAAAAAAGGATTTTCTTCCCATCGGACCTCGAAGTGTCTTTCCACCCCTAGGATGCAACGTCCCGTGGACGAGTGACAACCGGCGCCTCTGTCACCTTTGTGCCGTACCCGCATCTCCCGGAGTGGGAAACGAAGAATGACAGTCACGGTTCGGCATCTTAACGAGGTGAAATTCGAGGTGGCCGCGCGGGGGCACCGCGTGGTGTGCGACCAACCTACAGAAAACGCCGGGGCGGACGCGGGTATGTCACCCCCGGAGTTCCTGCTGGCCTCGCTCGGCACGTGCGCGGGCTACTATGCCGCCCAATATCTTCGGACGCGCGGACTGCCCGCCGAGGGACTCGAGGTGCGGGTGACGGCCGAAAAGGCACTCCAGCCCGCCCGCCTGGCTTCTTTCCGCATCGAAGTGCTGGCGCCCGGCCTGGAGGAGCGTCATGAAACGGGTCTCCTGCGGGCTGTCAAGGCCTGCCTGGTGCACAACACCCTGCTCCACCAGCCGGCTATCGAGACCGCGGTGCTTACGGCGGTCGAGACGGCGGCCTGAACCCCGTCGCGCTCGGGAGGTCCGGTACAATGAGACCAGGATCGGGCCTTGAACCAGGATCACGAGACCACTCTTGCCCGCGAGTTGCTGGCGGGCCGGCCGGAAGCGTTCGACCGCTTCGTGGAACACTTCCGCTCCAAAATCTTTCAATACAGTTGGATGATGTGCGGGCACCGGGACGACGCCGAAGAGGTGGCCCAGGACACGCTCCTCAAGGTGTTCGAAAACTTCGATCAGTTGCGCGAGCCGGAGCGCGTGCGGGCTTGGGTCTTCCGTATCGCCAAGAATGCCTGCCTGATGAAACGCCGCCGCAGCATTTTCGCCCCGGCGCAGGAACTCTCTCTGGACGAATTTCTCCCAACCATGGAAGGCGACGGCGAACAGGTCAAGCTGCAAATCGCCGATTGGTCGAACCTGCCGGTGGACCACTTGCTGCGCCGGGAATTGCAGGAAGTCGTGCGGGAGGCCATCGCCGGCCTGCCCGAGATTTACCGGGCGGTGATTCTGCTGCGGGATATGGAGGGTCTTTCCACCGAGGAGACCGCCCAAGTGTTGGAAATCAGGGAGGACGCCGTCAAGACCCGCCTGCACCGGGCGCGCCTGGCCATCCGCCAGAAACTGGATGACTATTTGCGCCACGCTGTGGCGGCCAGGGGTTGAGGTCATGCCAACCGAACCGCACAAGCACAACGAGGAGTGCCGGGAAATCTTCGGACTGCTCTCCGCGTATCTGGATCTGGAACTGCCCCCCGACGCCTGCCGGGAAATCGAGCAGCACATGGCGGGCTGCCCGCCGTGCATCGAATTTGCGGAGAGCCTGCGCAAGACGGTGGAGTTGTGCCGGGAATTCCGGCCGGATGCGGTGCCCGAGCCCATCAGCGCCGAAGCCCGCGAAAACCTGCGCAGCGCCTACCAGCGGATGCTGGCTGCCCGCAGAAAATAGGGTGATTTACCCCACCCGGCTCTAGTGACCGAGGTCACTGCGCCTTTCCTCCCAATCCCTTAGCTTTGGAACTAGAAAGGCTAGGGAGAACTTCGATGTCACCTGCCGCCGCCGCTCCTCCTCCCGTCCGGAAAAAGCTCGTGCGCCGGGTTGGCTCGGACCGTTCGCCGCTCCTGCGGCGCGTGGTGCAGGCGGCGTTCTTCGCGCTGAATCTCTGGGTCGGCGTGCAGTTTTACCTGTTCGTCCGTTTCTATGAGACCGGGGGGCATTCCGCCTGGGCATCCCGGCCGCCCGGCGTGGAGGGATGGCTTCCCATCGCCTCCCTGATGAATCTGAAGGTTTTTCTGCTCACCGGCCGGATGCCAACCTTGCATCCGGCGGGCATGTTCCTCCTGGCGGCCTTCCTCGCGATTTCCTGGCTGCTGCGCAAGAGCTTTTGCAGCTGGCTCTGCCCTGTGGGCACGTTTTCCGAGTTCCTCTGGCGCGTGGGGCGGCAGACCTTCGGCCGGAACTTCCGGCTGCCCAAGTGGTTGGACATTCCACTGCGCGGTCTGAAATACCTCCTGCTGGGGCTGTTCCTGTACGCGGTTGCCTCTATGTCCGTGCCTGCGATCCGTGCGTTTCTGGAAGGTCCGTACGGCGTCATCGACGATGTCAAGATGCTCAACTTCTTCCGCTTCCTGAGCGTAGGCGGTGCGGTCGTGCTGGGTCTGCTGGTGCTCGCGTCGGTGCTCCTCCAGAACTTCTGGTGCCGGTACCTCTGCCCTTACGGCGCCTTAATGGGCCTGGCGGCGCTGGCCAGCCCGCTGCGTATCCGGCGGGAACCGGAGCGGTGCATTGACTGCGCCAAATGCGCCAAGGCCTGCCCCTCCCTCCTGCCGGTGGACCGGCTGATCGCGGTGCACTCGGCGGAGTGCACCGGGTGCCTGGAATGCGTGGCGGTATGCCCGGCCGAAGGAGCCCTGCGAATGGCGGTGGGACGCAAGCGGGCGGTGCCGGGTTGGGCGATCGCGGCGGCTGCCGGCGTGCTCTTCCTGGGCATCTGCGGCTACGCGCGCTGGGCGGGCTACTGGCACACGGACCTCCCCGGCCGGGTCTATTTTGAGCTGATTCCCCGGGCCAACGAGTTCACACACCCGTAAGGCGGTCAAAGGCCGGGGTTGCCACTGGATGCGCCGGCTCGAAGCTGGGGAAGGCTTTCTGCGGAAGGGGGCCTTGTCCCGTAGCCCGCAGGGTATTGGTTATTGCTGCTGCTGTTGCTGCTGGGGCGGTTCCTCGGGCAAGGGGCCGCGCGGAGGGCCGGCGTTGGTTTGCGCCAGGTGTTCGCAGCCCTCGTGATCCAGGGCCGGCCGAACCTGCACGTCTACGGAAAGCCGTTGCCCCGCGTGCCCCTTGTACACTCCGCGTACCGGAGCCACGTCGCCGTAGTCGCGGCCGTAGGCCACCCGCACGTGCTGCAGGCATACGGGGCGTCCGAGCGTCGGGTCGAGGCCGAACCAGCCCGCGCCGGGCAGGTAGACTTCCGCCCAGGCATGGGAGGCCTGCCCGCCGATGACCTCCTCCACACTGGCTCCCGGTTCGGCCGTGCGTCGAGGTACCAGGTATCCGGAGACATAGCGGGCGGGCAGATGGCGCATGCGCAGCACGGCCAGCAGCAGATGCGCGAAATCCTGGCAAACGCCGGCCCCCGTGGAAAGGGCGTCGCGGATGGAAGACTGGACGTGCGTGGCTCCTTTTTCGTAGCGGAAACGCTCGTAGATGAGGGTGGCGGCCGCCAGAGCATAGCTGCCGGCGGAGCCGTCGCTGCGCTCTCCGGCCTCTTGCATCAGCCCCGCCAGTTCCGCCAGATGCGGCGCGTAAGCGGTGGGCGCGAGCAGGTCGTAATATTGGTCGATCTCCTCATCCAGAAGGTCGAGGTCCGCCAGGCGCCGCGTCCCGGCAGGGATGGCCGGCGGCGTCTGCACGAGAACCACGGAGTCTGCCGCGACGCGCAGCCGGCGATGTTCGGCCAGCACGTTGAAACGGTGCACCCAGTTGCCGAACGGGTCCACATGGGCCGATGGACGTGAGGACGGATCTGTGGAAAGTCGAAACGACAAGCAGCTTTGCGTTTCGTCCTGCCGCGGGCGCAGCCGCACCTCGTTGTAGCTTTCCGAAACCGGACCGTCGTATTCGAACAGGGTGACGTGCTGCAGGCGATACCGGTTCACGCGACCACCCCATAGTAGAAATACGTGCGGGCGATCTGCTCGCCGATGGCCCGGCAGGTCTTCTGCAAATCCACCAGGAACCGGTGGAGGCCCCGGGAGAAGATGTCTTCAATGCGGTCGTACATGAGGCTTTCGTGCAGCTTCCCGGTGAGGCGTTCGGCCTCGTTGGCATAGGCTTCGGGCCCGGCCGAGGAGCCTCCCGCGCTGATAGCGCGCAGGGACTGCTGGACCACGCCCACGTTGAAGCGGATCGAACGCGGATGCAGGGGGTGCAGGATCAGAAGTTCCGCCACTCTCTGCGGCTCGATGCGCGAGTGGTACTGGCGGCGGTAGCTTTCGTAGGCGGCCACGGAGAGCAGCACCGCCATCCATTGATGGTTATCCGGCGCGCCGGCCGTTTCCGGGCCTTCCACGAGCTTCTGGTATTCCAGGTCCACGATGCGGGCCGTCATCTCGGCGCGCTCCAGGGCGCGGCCCGCTTGCAGGAACTGCCAGCCTTCGTCGTGGGGCAGCGTGTCGTCGCTGACGCCGTGAAGGCGGTGGCTGCCGAACTTGATCAGGTTGCAGAAGCGGTGCGGCCCCACGTTCATCTCCTCTTCCGGCAGAAACCGGCTCACCGTGTGATACAGGCCGTTGACTTCTTCCCACATCTCCCGGGAGATGCGGTCCCGGATGGTGCGGGCATTCTCGCGCACGTTGGAGACGCACTCCACGATGGAGTTGGGGTTGTCCCGGCGAAATGCCAGAAACTCGAACACATTGCGGGCGTCGGCTTCCTGGTAGCACTGGAAGAAGCGTTCCTGCTCGCCGGTGATGGTCACGAGTTGATCCCAGCGCAGGCGGTAAGAGGTGACGGGTTGCTCCAACAGCATGTGATAGTTGACGTCCAGGATTCGGGCCGTGTCTTCGGCGCGCTCCATGTAGCGGGCGATCCAGAACAGGGAATCGGCGATCCGTGAGAGCATCACAGGTCGCCTCCCAGCACCCAGGTATCTTTGCTGCCGCCTCCCTGCGAGGAGTTCACCACCAGCGAGCCCGGCTGCAAGGCGACCCGGGTCAGCCCGCCCGGCACGATGACGACTTTTTCGCCGTTGAACAGGCAGTAGGGCCGCAGGTCCACGTGCCGGCCGGCGATAGCGGCGTTCCGCGGATCGTAGGAAGGGACCCGCGAGAGCGGCACTACGGGCTGGGCGATGTAATTCCGCGGATTGTCCTGCAACCGGTCGCGAAATTCCGCGATGGTGGCGCGATCTGCGGTAGGCCCCATCAGCATACCGTATCCTCCGGACTCGCCCACGGCTTTGACCACCAGTTCCGGAAGATGATCCAGCACGTGCGCGAGGTCCTTGGGCCTGGAGCACAAGTAGGTCTCCACGTTGCGCAGGACCGGTTCTTCGCCCAGGTAGTAGCGGATGAACTCCGGCACGTACGCATAGATAGCCTTGTCGTCCGCCACTCCATTGCCGAGCGCGTTGGCCAGCGCCACGTTGCCGGCGCGGTAAGCGCCCATCAGGCCGGGCACGCCCAGCAGGGAATCCGGGCGGAAGGCCAGGGGGTCCAGGTAGTCGTCGTCGATGCGGCGGTACACCACGTCCACGCGCATGAGGCCGTGGATGGTCTTCATGTAGACCACCTCGCCATCCACGATCAGGTCCCGGCCTTCCACCAGCTCGATGCCCATCTGCTGCGCCAGGAAGCTGTGCTCGAAATAGGCGCTGTTGTAGATTCCAGGGGTCAGCAGCACAATCGCCGGCGCATCCCCGCCGCGCGGAGAAAGAGAGCGCAGGATCTGGCACAGTTCCGTGGGATAGTGGTCCACCGGGCGGACCGGGTGCTCGTGGAATGCGTAGGGGAAGGTGCGCGTCATCACGAGCCGGTTCTCCAGCACGTAGGAGATGCCGCTGGGCGTGCGCACGTTGTCTTCCAGCACCAGGAACTCGCCTGTGCGGGAATCGCGCACCAGGTCGATCCCGGCGACGTGTGTGTAGATGCCGCCCGGAACCTGCACGCCGATCATTTCCCGCCGGAAGTGGCCGCAGGAATAGATCAGCGAGCGCGGCAGGCGGCGGTCCTTGAGGATGCGCTGCGCGCCGTAGATATCCTGCAGGAAGAGATTCAGCGCGATCACGCGCTGCGACAGGCCCCGTTCGATGCGGTCCCAATCGGAGGCCGGCAGGATGCGCGGGATCAGGTCGAAAGGAAAGAGGCGCTCGGTGCCCCGGCCATCGCTGTAGACCGTGAAGGTGATGCCTTGCAGCAGAAAGGAGAGATCCGCCAGTTGGCGGCGTTCCTCGAATTGCTCGGGAGCCATGGAGTCTAGCTCCCGGAACATGCGCGCGTAATGCGGCCGCGCTTGCCCGTCCGGCAGGAACATCTCATCGTAGAACGGGCCTGGATCGTAACCGCGGAACAGCCTGCCCCTCGACTCCTCGGTCTGTGGTGACAACAGACGGTAGTATAACAACGGCCGCGCGGCGCCCACCCCAAAAGTTTTTTTGGGGCTGTATTTGAAATTGTTAGGGCGCCAGGCAGGCCGGCAGCCTGGCTCAAAAAAAGCCCGGGCCGGCGGAGGATCCGGCCCGGGGCCGTGTTAGCGGAAGCCAGCAGACAGACTGCCCCGTTTCAGCCCACCATCGCATCCACCAGGTGAGGCTGATAGACACAGCGCGGGTCGGCTGCCAGGTAGTCCCCGGTCAGCGCATAGGCCCGCGAGCGCGACCCACCACAGATCTTTTTGTATTCGCAGATGCCGCACTTACCTTCGCGCAGGTCGGTGTCGCGCAGGCTGCGGAACAGTTCCGAGTTCCGGTACACGTCGGTCAGCGAATCGTGCAGCACATTGCCGGCGGTGATGGGGAGGAAGCCGCTGGGGAAGATCTCGCCAGTGTGGGAGACGAAGACAAATCCCTTGCCGTCGCTCACTCCCGCGGTCCGCCAGGCCACGCTGCGGGCATTCTCGCTTTCCGGCCGCGTGGTGTGCTCGTCCTTCATGCGCTGGGCCACGTAGCGGCGATAGTGCATGGCTTCGGTGGTCTTGATCCCGAAGGGGGCAGTCTTCGAGAGGTTGTACATGAACTCGAAGACCTGCTCGTACTCTTCAGCCTGGAGGTCGTCTGCCTCCGCGGCGCGCCCGGTGACGATCAGGAAGAACAGGCTCCACATCTTCGTGCCAACCTCGCGCGCGATCTCCGCGACCTGCGGCAGCTTGGCCATGTTGCGGCGCGTGACGGTGGTTTGCAACTGGGTGTCCAGGCCGATCTTCTGCGCGTGCCGCAGGGCGAACATGGCGCGGTCGAAGGTCCCGGGAATGCCGCGGAAATCGTCGTGCGTGGCCGCGTCCGGACCGTCCAGGCTGATAGCCATGCGGTTGACGCCGTTCTCCTTAAACCGTTCGATGGCCTCGGCGGTGAGCAGCGGCGTGGCGCTGGGCGTCACGTTGGTGCGCAGGCCGATCCCGGCGCTGTAGCGGATCAGGGAGTAAATGTCCGGACGCTTAAGGGGGTCCCCCCCAGTGAAAACCATCAGCGGATCGCCGAACGTGCGGATCTGGTCCAGCAGCCGGTACCCCTCTTCCGTGGTCAGTTCATTCGGGTGCCGGTCGGGCTGGGCCGAAGCGCGGCAATGCACGCATGCCAGATCGCACGCTTGAGTCACTTCCCAGATCACCAGCAGCGGGGCCTGATCGAAGTTCATCGTGTCTCCAGTCTATAAATGAAGGCTTAGCAATTCGGTGACCAAGGTCACCCGCGTTTCTTTTCAGTACTCAACCCGGGGAGTGGGTGAAATCACGCAGCTTGCCGCGAGGGGAGGCGGGCCACCCGCCCCAGCATGGCGCGAGATTCCTCAACTCCCCACACGAAAGTCAGCGCAAAGTAGAGCAGGCCGTAGGGCCCCAGGGTCAGCAGTCCCGCCAGGATGGGGCGGTGCGTCCCGAGCACCAGCTTTGCGCCCCAGGCGGCTGCGGCGGCCAGCAGGGCCGCCAGCCAGAGCCTGGCGAGATAGGCGGGGGACAGCCCGGTGCGGCCGATGCGACGGTTTAGGCCGCGGCGCAGCAGCGTGAATTCCACCCATCCGGCCACCCCCGCGGAGGCGGTCAGGCCGGCGGCCCCCCACGACGCATCGATGCCGATCCAGCCAGGCAGGCGCAGGGCCGCCAGGTAGCCCAGCGCGGTGGTGAGCGAAACGCGTACGATGGCGTAGCGCAGCGGCGTGCGGGTGTCCCGCAGGGCATAATAAGTGGAAGAATAGAGCCGCCCCAGCGTGGTGGCCAGCAGTCCCACGGTCGATCCCGCCAGAATGCCCCAGACGTAGACCGAATCGGCGCGGGTGAAGCGCCCGGTCTGGAGCACGGCCCCGGCCACCAGGTCGCCCAGAGCCAGAAACGCTACGGCGGAGGGCACGATGAAGAACGCGATCTGCCGCAGCCCGGCGTCCAGGCGGCGCCGCAGATAGTCGGCCACCTGCGGCGCATCCCCCAGCGCGCTGGACATCGCGGGCAATTCGGCCGCCGAGACCGACATCCCGAACAGGCTGACCGGCAGCGTGTACAAAAGCTGTGCGTTGGAAAGGCCGGCCAGCGCGCCGGCCGGCAGATAGCTCGCCAGCAGCGTGTCCACGTAGGCGCTGATCTGCACCACGCCGCGGCTGATAAACACCGGAACGAAATTGCCGATCACGGTGCGGACGTTTTGCAGGTGCGCGTCCAGCGAGAGGCGCAGGCGGCGCGCCATGCGCAGGACCGGGGGAAGCTGCACTCCGAATTGCAGCGCGCTGCCGGCTACCGAACCCCAGGCCAGCAGCACCGCCAGCCGCTCCAGGTCCCTCCGCCCGCCATACAGCAGCAGCGTGGCGATCATCACCAGGTTCCAGATCACCGGCGCGGTGTAGGAGAGAAAGAACTTGCGGTGGCTGTTCAGAATGCCCAGGCACCAGGCGGAAAGCACCAGGCAGCCCGCGCCCGGGAACAGAATCCTGACCAGCCGGATGGTCAGCGCGCGCTGGTCTCCGGCGAAGCCCGGGGCGATGACGTCGATCAGGTAGGGGGTGGCCAGGACACCCAGCAGGACGAGCCCCGAAGTGACCAGCGCCAGGATGGCGGCGACCGCTCCAGCCACCCGGCCGGCTTCTTCCTCGTCCTTTTGCGCCAGCAGCGCGGCGTAGACCGGGATGAACGAAGCCGAGAGCACCCCTTCGCCGAACAGGTTCTGGAGAAAATTGGGAATCCGGAAGGCGGCGTTGAAGGCGTCCGCCTGCGGCAACAGCCCGAAGTAATGCGAGAAGACCCGCAGGCGCACCAGCCCCATGAGGCGGCTGAGCAGAATCCCCGCGGCCACCAGGAAGGCGTGACGCCCAGTGCTCTCGTGCTTCGGCTTCACCCTTCCATCAGAGCATAGATCGGGCGCCGGACATGCCGGCGCCCGAGGACACGAAGCGCTCGCTCCGAATTCACACGAGCAAGAAATCTATAATTGCGCTTCGGCTTCGCGTTCCAGGCTGGCCCGGTCGAGGATCGTGACCTTGCGGTCCTCGATCTTGATAAGGCCCTCGGCGCGGAAGCGGGCGAGGTTGCGCGACACCACTTCCCGCACGGTTCCCAGACGCGAGGCCAGTTCCTGGTGGGTGAGGGGCAGTTCGAACTGGTTGCCGTGGGCCTGGCGCCCTGCGTCTACCAGCAGGCGCGCCAGTCTTTGGGTGACGCTGCCGAAGGTCATGCTCTCGACTACCGACACCAGGTGCCGCAAGCGCCGCCCGACCACGGCCAGAACCTTCAGCGCCAGGTCCGGATATTGTCGGCAGACCTGGTAAAAGTCGGCCTTATGGATGAAGTAGGCGAGCACGGGATCGATGGCGCGCACCGAGGCCGGATAGGGTCCGCCGTCGAACAGCGGGAGCTCGGCTACCGTGGAGGGCGCTGTCTCGAGCGCCAGCATCATCTCCCGCCCGGAGGCGGAGGTCTTAAAGATCTTGACGGTGCCTTCGGCGATCAGGAAAATCCCCGCGCACGGCTCGCCCTCCCAGAACAGAATCTCCTCGGCGGTGTAGCGCTTCTCGATGGCGCGCTGTGCCAGTGCCTGCACCTCGGCCTCGCCGAGACCGGAAAACAGGGGGATTTGCGTCAGGACTTCGGTCTTGTTGGGCAACTCTGCCGCCGGAATCCCGATCTTACTGCAATGCGTTCAGATAGGCAATCAGGTCGGACATTTGCCGCGCGTCGAACTGCGGCCAGGGCAGGTTCTTGGCCTGCATTTGCGCCAGCATGCCGGGGCCGTGGTCCCACAGGGCCGCCACCATGGAGATGGTGGAGAAGGAACCCTTCTTCGCCGCCAGGTTTGGAGCCCCGCTGGAGGGATTGTTGTGGCAGGTGGCGCAATTCTTCTCCGTGAAGACCCGCTTGCCGCGCGTTGCGCTGCCCCCTCCGCGGAAGAACTGCCGCACCCAAAGGTAGCTGACGATCTTGCGCATTTCGTCCTGCTCGAGCGCGGGGGGCGCCGGCTTCATTCTGGGCGCGTGGTTCCACATATCGACGGCAATGTCCGTCAGGGTGAGGTCGCGCAGGCGATTTTCCAGAGCCAGTCTTCCCACGTGGCACTTGATGCAGCCCTTGGATTGAAACAAGGCGTCGCCTCCCTGGGCTGGAGGGTACTCGAAGCCGGCCGGCAGGTTGCGTGTCTCCGGCAGGTTCCGGAGATAGACCAGGATGTCCGTCAGTTCCTGGCTGGTAAGCTGCTGCCAGGGAATCTTTTTCTGGGCAAAGGCCGCGCGCATGTTGGCGGCGTGGTTCCACATGGCCTGGACCAGGATGATGGGGTGCCCCAACGCCGTCCACTGGGCCACGGGCTTGGCGCCGGATTCCTTGGGCGTGGCGATGCCGTGGCATTCCGCGCAGTGATGCGCGGAGAACAGTTGCTTGCCGCGCCCGGCATCCCCCGGCTTGTCGAAAAAGCGCGTGGAATAGAAATAGGCAAACAGGTCCGCCGCGGCCTGCTCGCTCAACTGCCTCTTTTCCACTCCCTGGCTGCGCATGGCCGACCACATGGTGGGCGCGTGGTTCCACATCGTGCTGGCCAGCACCGCCGGGGTGAAGTCCCGGTCCACCCGCCGGCCGAGATCCGGGGCCACTTTGCCGCCCTGCCCATTGATGCTGTGGCACTGGACGCAGGATTCGCTGCGGAACAGTTCCCGGCCGCGCTGCGAGTCTCCGGCCACTTCCTCGGCGGCATGGGCACCCAGGATCAGCAGACTACCGAGCATCGCGAGTCGAATCGTGCGCATGGGGGTCTCCTATTTGGTCAGCCTCAGGCCGGTCATGAAGATGTGGGCGCGAAAGCCCTCATACAGATAGTATGCTTCGCCAAACCCGTAATAGCGCCACTCGGCGGTCCAGAAAAGGTTCTTGCACAGCGGGAGAGCCAGTTTGGCCAACGGCTGATAATAGCTCGTGGGCCGGCTCCCCGAGGAAACCATGTAGCTGCCCCCCAGCGAGATTTTGGGGATCATGCCGGCATATGCCGGCAGCGCGAAGTCCGCCAGCACCGTGCCGGCGTGCGAGTTGTCGCGGTAGAACGAGCTCTCGGTGGCGAAATACGGACCCGCCAGGTAGTTGATATCGGAACGCAGGGTGGAACGGCTGTACTCGGCGAGCACCGTGACGCGCTTGCCGCCCGCCGGCGTCCACAGGGCGGAAACCGAGTTCTGCCGGCTCAGGAAGTCGTAGTGGATCCCCTGGGACGGGTTCTGGTTGTTCAGGATGGAGAAGTCCGCCGAAAGAGCCAGCGTGCCGAAAGCCTGGTAGCGCGCCCGGGCGCGCGCGCGCTGGTAATCGTACAGGCTGATGCGGAAGTAGTCCCGATCGCTCGAGGCGCCCTCGAAGTCCACGTTGAAGGAGAATTTCTGGCCGCTGTGGAAGGAAGCTCCCGCCAGACCTACCTGGCGGCGCAGTTCGCCGGATTCCAGGCCTCCGGCATTCGGGCTCAGCACGGGCGCCAGGTCCTGCCCGTCACCCCAGACATAGCGGTGCCCGCCGCGCAGTGTCAGCCGGGAGGTCACATCCACCAGCACATCCACCTGCTGCTGGTTGTAATTCATCACCAGGCGGCTTGAGAGCGGCGCGACTTGCGACAAGCTGGCTGAATTGGGCAGCAGGAACTGTTCCGCCAACTGGCCGATGCCGGCGCTGTGCAGCCGGTCAGTGGACCAGGATTCGATGACCCGCACACGGCGCAAGGGACGCACCTCGAAGCCCAGGCTGCCGGCGGTGTGCGGCATCTTGGCCGTCGCGGTAGCCAGATCCTGCTGCCCGTTATAGAGCAGCAGGCTGCTCAGCAGCGCAAAATTCCCGGTGTTGTACTGATTGTAATGAACATCGTTGTTGGGCTGGCTGTACAGGAACTGGCCATAGACATCCATCCAGGCGAAGGGGTTGGCCGTCACCAGCACCTTGCTGTAAGTCCCGTCTCCGCGAATCCCGTAGGCCTGCAACAGGCTGCCCAGGTACAACTGCTGGCCGGCGTAGGGCGTGGTTCGGTTGCCGTAGTTCTGCGTGAGGTTGTTGTAGACCTGCTGATCGTCCTTAAAGGTCGTGCCGCCCTCTTCCAGGGTGGCATGGAAGCGCCGCAGTTCCACCCGTACGCCGCCCCGATAGGTGTTGGTCTCATCGCGCAGGAGGTCCGGCACCGGGTACTCGTTGGTGGCGTCGAGCACGAAGGTGGTGACCCCGTGGCCAGATCCGGCGTCACGGCTATACGCCAGGTACGGGGTGATCCAGTTGCCCGGAAGCAGGTCCAGTTCGAAATCGCTCATCTTCCGGCGCAAATCGTAGGAGCGCTCGTTGAGAAAGATGCCCTTGCTGGTGTCCAGCAGGGGATCGGCGAAGGATGGCAGGTAGTTGAAGTAAGCCAGGTTGCGGTAATCGAAGTTGAAGTCGTACAGGCTGCGCTTGCGGGCGGAGATGTGCGCCGTGGTGTAGGGATCGTCGCCCCAGTTGTAGCCGCGCACGTCCAGGCGGTCGAACAGGCGGTGTTTAGGATCCTGCACCGTGAAATCCAGGCCCGTGAGCTTGGGGCCTTCGCCCAAATTCACGATGCTGCGATACGCATCCAGGCTGCCGCCCACGTTGCTCACCCAGCGGTATCCGAAATCCACACTGCCGGAGATCACCGGCTCGCCGGCGGGTACTGGAGAAGCGGCCTGCTGCTCGGACGGGGCGGCCGGCTTCGCCTCGGCGGGCGCCGCCTTCTCCTCCGGCTTCGGCTGCGCCGCCGGAGCGGGCTGCGCCTCCGGCTTGGGAGCGGCCTGCTGCCCCACGAGCGGCAGAGAAAGGAAGAGGACCAGTAGGGCTCTCATTTCAGGAACATCCGATCCACGTATGATCCGTGGACTTTCTGGTGGCAGATGGTGCAGTTGCGGAACCGGGGAGACCGCAGGTCGTGGAAGGCGGGCGGCACCACCCCGAGAACCGTGCCCGCCCCCGCCGTCGATAGCGGCAGGTTGGCGTGGCATTCCAGGCAGACGTAGCGGACTTCCTGGCGTGCAAGCATCCGCGGATTGGCCGACCCGTGCGGTTCATGGCAGGTCATGCATCCTTCGAACCGCACCGGCGCGTGCTCGTACGTGAAGGGACCGCGCTTATCTCCGTGGCATTTGAAGCAGCCCGGTTCGTTGCCCGCGAAATATTGCATCTGTCCGGGGCGGAAGCCGCCGTGCGGATTGTGGCAGTCCACGCACGACATGGCGCCTTCCGGCAGGCGGTGCTTGTACGGCAACTGGAAGCGGACCCACTGGCTGGTGTGGCAGGAGGCGCACAGTTCGTTGATGGCTGGCGCCTTGCGCGCCACCAGGCCGTTCGGACCGTTGCGATGAATGGCGTGGCAGGCGGTGCAGCTCACCTGGTTCTTGGCATGGCTGCTCTGGAGCCGTCCAACGTGTGTAGGCTGGTTCAGGTGGCACTTCAGGCAGGTGCGGTCGGTTTGCGCCGGGGGCAGCTTTTCGGGATTCCGGATATCCGCAGCCGACGCGGACTCGGCGTGCTTGCTGCCCGGACCGTGGCAGGACTCGCAGGCATTGTTCTCAAACCCGCGCCTCTTATCGGTCTGCACTACCCAGTGGGGGTTTTTCTGAAAGGCTTTGAAGATGTCTTCGTGGCACGCCTGACAGGTTTCCGAGCCGACGTAAGTAGCCGGCTTGTTTTCCGCCGGAGGCGCCTCGGCCGGCTTGGCCTCCGCCGGCTTGCTAGCCTGGGCTTGGGCGCCGTACAGGGCAGCGCTGGAAAAGAGAGCCGCCACCAGGACGACAGCCGGGAGAAGCGCCACCGCGCTGCGGCGGCGCTTCCGAAGAGCGGCGGGAACCGGCTTGGTCGCCGGTAGCGGCCATAGCATAAAGTGCGTCTCCGTAAACCAGTAGTCTAGCAACCGAATGATCCGGAACTACCTCGCGTGCACTTGATTTACGGAGAACTGCGCATCCGATCCGTGGCATACTTCGCAGCTCTCGCCCAACTGTTGCGTGGTCTGGGCCAGGGCATGGGAAGCGGCAGCGGTACTGACATGGCAGCCGATGCAAGCGTTGGTGGTCGGGCCTACCGGGTTCAACAACCCCTGCGGGCTGGTCACCTGGTTCAGTCCGGGCTGCAGCGGCAACTGCTCGGAGCCGTTCACGTGGCACATGCTGCAATTGCGCCGGTCGCCGGGCTGGCCGGTGGGGCTGAAGGCGGGGTAGCGGACTTCGGTGAAGTCGTTCACGCTGCCGCCGAAGCCGATCACCGTGAAGGAGCCGCCATCCTCCAGCATTTGCTCTCCGGTGTGGATGCGGTGAATCATATACGCGAAATCCACGGATTGCGGGGGCATGGCCCTCTGCGCGGGATCCGTGGCGGTCGGGCGCCGGGCTTTGTCCGTTTCGCTGGCGTTGTGGCAAAGCACGCACATCTCGATCTGGTTACGATTCTCGCCGTGCAGCGACAGGAACGCGTGGCACTTGTTGCAGTTGTTGACGTCTACTACCTTGCGCCGCGGCGTTACGGGAGTGCCGTCCACCGAGAAGTAGGAAACCTTGTTGATGGCCCCGTACTCGGTGCTCATCTGTTTGGTGGTACCAGGCAGCAGCGTCAGGCCGCGCCGGGCTTCAATGCCGATGGCGAAGGTGCCTTTGGCATCGGCCGGGATGGCGTGCTGGAAGGTGTAGGTGCAGGTCCCGTCCGAACTGCACTGCCCGGTCTTGGTGGGATCTTCGGAGACATAGCCGCCGGTGGTTACGTCGCTGCCGAAGTTGGTGTAGCCGTAATCCTTGGTCGGGCCGGCCAGCACCAGCGCCACCCGGTTGGGCGTGGTGGTCATGCTGCCCAGCGGGATGCCCGCGCCGCTGTTGTCGCGCAGGGTGAAGGTGACGGTCGGCTTGTTGCCGGCGGTGCCGTTATCCACTTTGACGATATCGACATTCACGCCCGGACGGGTGGCGGACTGCTCCGGAATGGTGTGCGCGCCCTTGATGGAGGCGTCAAACTCCAACTCGCCCTGCGGGATGTGGCAATTGGCGCACTGGTCGTCGCTGATTTGCGGCAGGTTCACGTGGTTCTCGCCAGTGGCGAAGTTCACGTTGTCGTGACAGGCGCCGCAGGCCGCCCGGCTGGGCTTGTTGAGATAGTTCGCCGCCTGCGTGCTGGCTCCCTGCACGTGGCAGACTTCGCAGCGCCGCACATCGGCCGGAAAGACTACCGTGGACCAGTCGCTGACCGATTGCTGGAACCCGATAATCTGGTACTTGCCGCCGGCCTGTACGCTGGGTAGAGAGGAGCCGGCGTGGATCTTGTGGATCATGACGGGAAAATTCACCGTGTTGCCGGTATCCGGGTCGGTGGTCTGCGGGGTATGGCACAGGATGCAGAGTTCCACGCTGCGCCGCGAGCCGCCATGGAAAGCCAGTTGATCGTGGCAGGCGTTGCAGGCCGGAGTCCGGACCACGTCGCGCACCTGAGTGACCGCCGCGCCGTTGGGCACGAAGGTCAGCACGTCATCGTCATACTGGATGCCCATATCGAATTCGCTGAGGTCGCGCGATCCATACACCCCGATGCTATGGGTGGCGCTGGCGTCGAAGCCACTGGGCGCCTTGGTCTTGAAGGTGTAGGTGTAAACGCCGTCGGCCGTTTTGGTGAAGCTGCCGCCGGAGTCGGCGCCCGCCTGCACGGCCGTGACATTCGTGATGGGGCTGGTCTGCGTGCGCGTGGTGTAGGCCGTGTACTGCGTCTGCCCTTTAGGAATCGTGGCGGCGATGAAACTCACCGACACCGCGCCGGGTGTGGTGATTCCATCCTTGTCCAAAGGCAACCCTTTGGGATCCGTCAACTTCACCGAGGCGGTGATGGTGCCGTCCGCCGCGATGGCGGCGGATTGCAACTTAATCATCAGGCCCGGCCGCACGAAGTTGACCGTGTTGGGATCGGCGTAGTACGCCTTGTCGTGAACCGTGAAAGCAGGCTTGGGAGCACTGACCAGCGCGACGGATCCGACCAGCACCGTCACCGCCAATGCCCACCGAGCAACTGCGAAAACCGAAGATGGCATCCGCATAACCTTTTCTTCTCCAATGTTGCCAGTCATCCCCACCCAGGCGCCAGCGAGAACCTCCTCGCCCGTCCGAGTGTCCTGCCACTATCCGAGCCAAGGCTAGTAGCATTCATTGGCCCAAAATCAGCGTCGGATTTCGAGCTTTGTCAACGCCTTTGTTATCAATATGCTGAGAAATTCATCAGTCATGTAGGGAAATTCTACACCAGTGGGGGATTGGGTGAAATAGCGGAGGAGTATGGGTGAAAGCCCACTGATGCATCTCACGCCGGGCGACCTGGCGCCGCTGGCGGCGGTCTTGGCGGTGGCCACGGCTGCCTACGTGTGGCGGGAGCGGCGGCGCAGACGCACTCTGGTGCGGCCAGCGTATCCCGACATCGAAGTGGCGCAGGTCTGGGAAAACTGGCTCGCCGGCATCCGGGAAACTCCTGATCTGGTGCTGGCTCCACCGGGGACCGATGACCTCGCGGAGCCTCTGGGGCCGCGGGCCCTGGCCGGGCTGGTGGAGACCGGGTGCCGTTGTGCGAGCGCCGAACATCCCCGGATCGCGTTGCGACAGGCGATTCTCGAAGCGGCCACCCTGGGCTTACACCTGGAAGTTCTGCTGGAGGCGGACGAGACGGAGCGCCGGTCGCTGCTCAAAGGCTACCAGGAAGGCATGGAGCCCTGGCTGCGGGAGTCCTTCACCCTGGCCACCGTGCACTGGCTAGTCTTGCGGCAATACGGGCAGTGGAAGTACGACGATGCCGCTCCGGACGACTGGTTCCACCGCTTCTTCCGCGTTGCACGCCCGTATATTCGGGAGAAGATGCGGGTGGCGCGGGAGTACCTGCTGGAGGGCGGCACAGGTTCCCCGCGGCTGATCGAGATCTACGACCAGTTGCTAACCGAACTGGCAGACCTCTCCCTACGGGCCGCTCCCAAGCGCCGGTTCGCGCGCCCCGATTTGCCCTTGGACGCGCGCCGCCTGGAAGAAGATCCGGGCTGAAAACCTAGCGGAACTGGCGGCGCTGCTTGGAACGCTTCTTGCCCCGGCGCGCGGGTTCCTGCCGGGTGGTGGTTTCCAGAGGTTGCGGGCGCCTCCTGCGCGCCTCCCGGTCTCCGTCGTTCCACTCGGCCACGAAGCTTTGATGAGGGCCTTCGTGGTTCAGATAGCGGATGCAGCGGCGGGCCTCGTCATCGGGCTGTCGAGCATTACACAGTTGGTGACTCAAAGGAATCTCACTGGCGATTTGAGCTGTTTCGTAGCCAACGGCCGGCAGGACCCCCGCGATCAGGTGCCTGCCATCACATTTTTACCACACTATGGCGTCTTCTTGGGCCGTCCCGTTCGCGGGGTCGCCTGCCGCCGGGCCCGTAAACGAGAGATATTAAGGTCTGAATATTTGACACGCCGCTGCGCTTTTCCACATAATGAAGGCCATCCGGATCTCATACATGAAATCTTCACCGACTTTCCTTTCCAGCCGGCGCTCGTTTCTGGGCGCGGCTGGCGGTGCGGCAGCGGCCGCATTTTGGGCGGACGCCACGCTGGAGCGGGGGCTGGCTTACGTCCGCACGGACTCCCGTCCCTCCGACCTGAAGATCACCGACCTGCGGATTGCCCTGGTGGGGCGCTCGCCCATGGCCTGCCCCATCCTGCGCATCGACACCAACCAGGGGATCTCCGGATTAGGTGAGGTACGCGACGGAGCCAGCAAGACCTACGCCCTTTTGCTTAAGAGCCGCCTGCTGGGGGAAAATCCCTGCAACATCGACCGGATTTTCCGGAAAATCAAACAATTCGGCTTTCACGGACGGCAAGGCGGGGGAGTCTCCGGGGTGGAAATGGCGCTCTGGGACCTGGCCGGCCAGGCCTACCAGGTGCCGGTCTATCAGATGCTGGGCGGCCGGTTCCGCGACAAGATCCGCATTTACGCCGACACGGCCGAATCCCACGACCCCAAGGTCTACGGCGAGCGCATGAAGAAGCGGGTGGAGCAGGGCTTCACCTTTCTGAAGATGGACCTGGGCATGGACCTGGTGGCGGGCCTCCCCGGGACCGTCTCCCGTCCGCTGGGCCTCTCCCCGCGCGAGGTCTGGACGGTGGAGCACATGTTCACCGGGATGGAACTGACCGACAAGGGAATCGCCCTCATGTGCGACTACGTGGCCCAGATCCGGGAGATCGTGGGCATGGACATCCCGCTGGCGGCGGACCACTTCGGTCACATCGGAGTGAACTCCTGCATCCGCTTGGGGAAGGGCCTGACCAAATACAATATGGCCTGGCTGGAGGACATGATCCCCTGGCAGCGCACGGAATTGTTGAAAAAGATCACCGACGAGATCGACATCCCCACGGCAACCGGGGAAGACATCTACCTGAAGGAGCCTTTTGTGGAACTGTGCCGGAACCATGCCGTGGACATCATCCAGCCGGATCTGGCCACCGCGGGCGGGATTCTGGAAACCAAGAAAATCGGCGATGCCGCGCAGGAATTCGGGGTGCCCATGGCCATGCATTTCGCCGGCACGCCGGTCTCCTGCATGGCCAACGTGCATTGCGCCGCCGCGACCGAGAACTTCCTCATCCTGGAGAACCACTCGGTGGACGTGCCCTGGTGGAGCGACTTGGTGGAAGGAGTGGAGAAGCCGATTATCCAGCGAGGCTTCATTCCGGTGCCCGAAAAACCCGGCCTGGGCATCACTCTCAATGAAGAGGCGGTGAAACAGCACCTGGCCGAGCCCGGGTATTTCGAGCCCACGCCCGAGTGGGACAAAGAACGCTCGCAGGACCGCCTGTGGAGTTAGGAACTCCTCACACGCGTCGCACCGTCACGCCGGCCTCGCTAAACAGCACCTCGACCATGCCGAAGTGCTGATTGTAGTAATCGCTGGAATAGGCCTGCATGCGCTCGGCGGAAATCACCACGGCGTTGATGCCGGCCTGCACGATGGCGCGGGCGCAATCCATGCAGGGCATGATCTCGACGTAGATGGTGCAGCCCTCGGTGGCCGTGCCGGCGCGCGCCGCATTGCAGATGGCGTTGCGCTCGGCGTGCTCGATCCAGAGGTACTTGGTGGGGCGCTCCAGGCGTTCCGGTACCTGGTCGCGGATGCCCCGTGGAAACGAGTTGTAGCCCGTGGAGCGGATCTCGTGCGAAGGCCCCACAATCACACAGCCCACCTGCGTGTTGGGGTCCTTGCTGCGCGAAGCGACCACTTTGCAGACGTTGAGGTAGTACTCATCCCAGCCAGGAATCTGTCTCATTTCAGGCGAGTTACATCTTACCACGCGAATCTTTTTCAGAGTTACAGATCTCAATAGTCTTGACACTGATATCTGCCCCGGCATACAATTTGCCTGAACATCCGTCCGGTATGCCGGCCATCGCGGGGTGTGTCCGGCGCCGGACACGTAACGAGGATTTCAGTGGGTCTTTAGCTGGTTGGCACCAGGCCCAACCAGAAGGGTGAAACATGAAACGGAGATTTATCTGGCTGGCGCTGCTCGGCCTGATGGCGGGGAGTGCTGCGGCACAGGAGTATCGCGGCAGGGTACAAGGGATTGTGACGGATCCCAGTCAGGCGGCCGTAGTAGGCGCCAAAGTAGCGCTGAGAAACATGGAGACCGGTGTGGAGAACACCAGGGAAACCGATTCCACCGGCCATTACCTGTTTGATTTCGTGCAGCCTGGAACCTACAGCGTGGCGGTCGAGCACTCCGGGTTCCAGAGGTTTTTGCAGGAGAATATCACCGTGCTGACGCGCGGTGACGTCACGGTGAACGCCATGCTTACGGTGGGCGCCGTGGCGGAGACGGTGAATGTCACCGAAGAAGTCGCCCAGGTGCAGTTCAACACCTCGACGATGACCACCACCGTGCAGGGTTCGATGCTCAAGGACCTGCCGGTGCTGGCACGGAATCCCTTCACGCTGGCGATGCTCAATCCCGCAGTGGTGAACCAGTATTGGGACGTGGCGCATCGCAACCCGTTCTACATGTGGTCCAACGGCGGCATGGACATCGGCGGCCCGACGGGCGGCAAGAACGACCAGGAGCTGGACGGCACCACGCTGAACATCTCGGCGCGGGGTTCCTACAATGCCCCCATGGATGCGGTGCAGGAAGTGGCCGTGCAGCAAAACGCCATGGACGCGGAGTTCGGCTTCAGCGCGGGCGGCACGCTCAACCTGTCGATGAAGTCGGGCACCAACGACTTCCACGGCACGGCGTACTATTTCGGGCGCAACCCGGCCATGAACGCGCTGGCCAATCGCATCACCCGGGACGAGAACATTATCAAGCAGAACATCTGGGGCGGCACCTTCGGGAACCCGATTCGGAAGAACAAGCTGTTTAACTTCTTTGCGTACGAACAGTGGCGGTCCACGCAGCCCTCGAGCAATGTCTCGACGGTGCCGACGGCGGCGCAGCGCAACGGCGACTTCTCTCAGACCCTGACACCTTCCGGAGCGCTGCGCCCGATCTACGATCCGTTCAGCACGAAGTTCGACGCCGCGACCTCCACGGTGACGCGCACTCCTTTCCCCGGCAACATCATCCCGCAAAACCGGATGGACGCCGCGGGAAAGAAGGCGCTGGCTGACTTGTGGATGCCCAACCGGGCGGGCGACGACCTCTCGGGCATCAACAATTTCAAGAAAGCGTACGCCTGGTGGCTGCATTATTGGAACATCTCCGACCGGGTGGACTACAACGTCAGCGACAAGTGGAGGATGTTCTTCCGCTTCAGCAAGTTCGAGACGCGCCTGGACAACCCCAACTGGGGTAACACGATCGCGGTGCCCTCGGATAACGGGGGCCTGATGGACGCGCTGAACGCGGCCGCGGACGTGCTTTACATGCCCAATCCCACCACCACCGTCAACTTACGCCTGGGGGTGACCTACGACGAAGACGATTACGATTCCGGCTGGGCTAAGGTGCCGGAGAGCGTGTGGGCGGGGTTTTTCCCCAGCGGTTGGTACAAGCCCGCGCTAGCCGCATTGCCGGGGATCTATTACCCGAACTTCAACTTCAGCGGGAATGGCAGCGCGTACACCGGGTTCGGAAGTTGGTGGCTGGTGCGCGGACGGTCGTACAATCCCACCGTCAACGTCACGCACGATCGCGGCATCCACCACATGAAGGCCGGCTGGCAATTGCGCTATTCGTACGACCAGAACGGGCAGCCTGGTCCCGGATACTTCTACATGAACTCTGTGGACACCGGCAGCACGTTCCTGGGCTACAACGCGGCGCAGAGCGGCGATATGTACGCCTCGGCGCTGCTGGGCGTGCTGAACAGCGGCACGGCCCGCATCTATCCCATGGTGGATATGCACCAGCAGCAGTGGGCGTACTATTTCCAGGATGATATCCGGCTGACCCGCAACATCACTTTGAACCTGGGGTTGCGTTGGGAACGGGAAACTGCGCCGCTTTCGGAGACTCGCCAGTTGGTTCGCACGCTGGACCTGACCAACCCGATTCCAGAATTGCAGAACGTCACCATGCCTGCGCAGGTGACTTCCATCGCCAAGGTTCCGTACAAGTACAACGGCGCCTTGATTTACACCGACAACTCGAATCCGCGCATGTACGATGCCCCGTGGACGAACTTTCTGCCGCGCGCCGGCATCGCCATCCGCATCAACGACAAAACCGCGTTCCGGGCGGGCTACGCGCGCTATGCCGTCCAGTGGGTCACCGTGCACCCGGAGACCTGGGATCTTCCCAAGAACGGTTTCTCGCAGACCACGGATATGCTGGGACCATTGCAGGGCACGCCCCGCACGCTGCTCAGCGACCCGTTCCCCTCCACCAATCCACTGCAACTGCCAACGGGAAACACCCTGGGGAGGTATACGGACTTGGGCAACAGCATCACTTTCTGGGACGGCAACCAGATGAAGACGCCGCTGAATGACCGCATCAACTTCACCGTACAGCGGCAGGCGCCGCAGCGCATCTTCACGGAAGCCACCTTCTTCATGATGTTCGGGCACAACGTACAGGACCCGAGCATGTGGGGCGGCTCCAACTCTTACAACCTCAACCAGATGGACCCCAATCTCGCTTACACCAATAAAGGGTTGGTGGACCAATCGGTACCGAACCCCTTCTATAACCTACTGCCGGCCAACAAGATGCCCGGCGTCCTGGGGAGACAGGAGACCGTCTCAGTGAGCCAGTTGCTGAAGCCTTATCCGCAGTATGGGAACTTGACCATACTCGGCTGGCCCGGCAAGAGCGATCACTACTACGCGCTCCAGATGAAAGCGGAGCGCCCCATGAGCAACGGCCTCACCTTCCTGACGGCGTACAACTACAGCCGGGAGACCCATGGCGAGTGGTTCAATGACCCGGATTACTACGCCAACCGACTGACCATGCTGGACCGCATGCGGCCGCGGCACAATCTACGTCTCGCGGGTACCTGGGAACTGCCGTTCGGCAAAGGGCGGAAGTACCTGACTAATGCGCATCCGATCGTGGATGCCGTCATCGGTGGGTGGGCCACCAGCCACATCTTGATGTGGCGCAATGGCAACCTGCTGAACTTCGGCGCCGCGCAGGTGAGCGGCGATCCGACCAAGAACGTTCCGTCCGGGCTGTACTTCAACCCGGCGGTGTTCTCCACGCTTCCGGCTTACACGCCACGCACCAACCCGTGGTACTACGATGGAACCCGCGGTCCGGGTTTCTGGCAGCTTGACTCGACGATCGTGAAGTACTTCAAGATCACCGAGCGGGTGAAGTTCGAACTGCGCATGGAGTTCTATAACATGCCCAACGCGTTCATGCCCAGCGATCCGGATATGGGCGTCGGCAGCGGCACCATGGGACGCAGCACCTGGGTAGCGGGCGGCAATTACGGCCGGGAAATTCAGTACACCGGCCGCATCCACTTCTAACCCTCTCTTACTTTGCAAAGCCCTCAAGGCCCGCCCCATCCCGGGGCGGGCCTTTTTTATATCGACCGATTCAGATAATCGGCGTCGTCGAACCATATTTATCCAAACCGGGAATCTGTCTCATTTCAGGCGAGTTAGATCTTGACACGCCGACATTATCAAGAGTTGCAGATCTCAAGATTCTTGACACTGATGTGTGCTGCGGCATACAATCTGCGTGAACATCTGTCCGCTCTGCCGGCCGCCGTGCGGTGTGCCCGGCACCGGGCAAGTCGCAAAAGTTCAGTGGGTCTTTAGCTGGTTGCTTTTCAGGGGCAGCCAGAAGGGTAGAACATGAAGCGGAGATTTGTCTGGCTGGCGCTGCTGTGCCTGCCGGCTGGGATTAGCCTCGCACAGGAATATCGTGGCAGGGTACAGGGCATTGTGACGGATCCCAGCCAGGCGGCCGTGGTAGGCGCCAAAGTAACGCTGAGAAATATCGCGACCGGCATAGAGGCCGTCCGGGATACGGACACCGTCGGGCGCTACCTGTTTGACTTCGTGCAGCCTGGAACCTACACTGTGGCCGTTGAGCACGCGGGATTCCAGAGGTTTTTGCAAGAAAATCTCACCGTGCTGACGCGCGGTGACGTCACGGTGAACGCCATGCTCACGGTGGGCGCCGTAGCGGAGACGGTGAATGTCACCGAAGAAGTCGCGCAGGTGCAGTTCAACACCTCGACGATGACCACCACCGTGCAGGGCTCGATGCTTAAAGACCTTCCGGTTTTAGCACGCAACCCCTTTACGCTGGCCCTGCTCAATCCGGCCGTGGTGAACCAGTATTGGGACGTGGCCCATCGCCTCCCGTTCTATATGTGGTCCAACGGCGGTCTGGATATCGGCGGCCCGACGGGTGGTAAGAACGAGCAGTTGTTGGATGGCACGACGCTGAACATCTCGGCGCGCGGTTCCTACAACGCGCCGATGGACGCCGTGCAGGAAGTGGCCATCCAGCAGAACGCCATGGACGCTGAGTATGGCTTCAGCGCAGGCGGCACGCTCAACCTGTCCATGAAGTCCGGCACCAACGACTTTCATGGCTCGGCGTACTACTTCATCCGCAACCCGTCGATGAACGCGCTGGCCAACCGCATCACGCGCGACGAGAACATCATCCGCCAAAACATCTGGGGCGGCACCATTGGCCACCCGATCATTAAGAACAAGCTGTTCAACTTCTTTTCGTACGAGCAATGGCGGGCCACGCAGCCCTCGTACAAACAGCAGACCATGCCCACCGCGGCGGAGAAGAACGGCGACTTTTCGCACTCGCTGACGCCGCAGGGCAACCTGCAAACGATTTACGACCCGTTCACCACGAAGTTTGACCCGGCCACCTCCACGGTGACCCGTCAACCGTTTGCGGGTAACATCATTCCGGCCAGCCGGATCGATCCCACTTCGGCGAAACTCATGAGCTACCTGTGGGCGCCGAACCGCGCCGGTGACGATGCCTCCGGCCTCAATAACTTCGAGATCACCTACCCCTGGTGGACGCACTACTGGAACATCTCCGATCGGGTGGACTACAACATCAACGACAAGTGGCGCATGTTCGCGCGCTTCAGTAAGTTCGAGACCCGCCTGGATAACGTCAACTGGGGCGGCACCATTGCCGTGCCGTCGGATAACGGCGGCATCATGGATGCGCTGAACGCCTCCATCGACGTGCTCTGGATGACCAGTCCGCGGACTACCGTCGACTTCCGATTCGGCTCCACTTACGACGAAGACGACTATGCCTCGGGCTGGGCCCAGGTGCCGGTCAGCGTGTGGCAGGGGCTGTGGCCGAACAGCAACTGGTACTCGAAGGTGGTGCAACCCTCCCAGGGCATTTACTTCCCGAACTTCAATTTCAACGGCAACGGGAGTTCCTACACGGGCTTTGGCGGCTGGTGGCTGGTGCACGGACGGTCCCACAACCCCACGGTGGACGTGACGCACGATGTCGGCCGGCATCACCTGAAGGTCGGCTGGCAGTTGCGTTACTCCTATGACCAGGACAACGCGGCCTCCGGTCCTGGCAGCCTCTCCTTCAACTCGATCGATACCGGCAGCACCTTCCTGAGCAACTACGTGGCTTCGCAGAGCGGCAACATGTACGCTTCGGCGCTGCTGGGCGTGCTGAACACCGGGAACGCCAACATCGCGCCGAACCTGGACATGCACCAGCAGCAGTGGGCCTACTACTTCCAGGACGATCTCAAGTTGACTAAGGACATCACCTTGAACCTCGGCCTGCGGTGGGAACGCGAGACCGCGCCGCTGGAGGAGACCCGGCAGTTGGTGCAGACTCTGGACTTGACCAATCCGATTCCGGAACTCCAGGGCATCAAGATGCCGTCTGAGGTCACCTCCATCGCCCAAATTCCGTATAAATTCAACGGCGCGATGATCTACACCAGCAACAGCAACCCGCGCATGTACGACGCGCCGTGGACCACCTTCCTGCCGCGCGCCGGCATCGCCGTGCGCATCAACGACAAGACCGCATTCCGTGCGGGCTACGCGCGGTATGCGGTGCCGTGGGTCACCATCCATCCGGAGACGGGCGGCCTACCCACCAACGGCTACTCGCAGTCCACGCCGGTTCTTGGCCCGCTGCAAGGCATGCCCCGGGCCCTGGTGAGTGATCCGTTCCCGTCCTCCAATCCCGTGCTTCTGCCGGTAGGCAACAGCCTGGGCCGTTATCAGGATCTGGGCAACAGCATCAGTTTCTGGAACGGCAATCAGATGAAGACGCCCATGAACGACCGCATCAACTTCACCATCCAGCGGCAGGCGCCGCAGCGGATCTTCACTGAAGCGACGTTTTTCATGATGTTCGAGCATAACGCCCAGGATCCCAGCATGTGGGGCGGCCACTACGATTACAACCTCAACCAGATGGATCCGAACCTGTCATACACCAACAAGGGTCTGGTCGATCAGACGGTTGCGAATCCCTTCTACAACCTGCCGGCCAATATCATGCCGGGCAGCCTGCGCACCCAGCCTACTGTCGCGGTCAGCCAGTTGCTAAGGCCCTATCCGCAGTACCTGAACCTGAACGAATACGGGTGGCCGGGCGCCGCCGACCACTACTATGCGCTGCAAATGAAGGCTGAGCGCCCCATGTCTAACGGCCTGACTTTCCTGGTGGCTTACAACTACAACCGGGAATATCACACCCAGTACTTCAACGATCTCGACACCTACAATAACAAACTGACCATGATGGACCGCGGCTACCCGCGGCATAATTTCCGGCTGGCGGGCACCTGGGAACTTCCGATCGGCAACGGACGCAAGTATCTGAGCCACGCGAACCCAGTCGTGGATGCCATCCTGGGCGGGTGGGCCACGAGCTCGATCTACATGTGGCGCAACGGCAACCTGTTAACCTTCAACACGGCGCAGGTCAACGGCGATCCCAGTCAGAACATTCCGGCCGGCGATTACTTTAACCCCGCTGTATTCAGCGCTTTGCCGGCATATACGTCGCGAACGAACCCGTGGCACTACAGCAACCTGCGAGGCCCGGGCTTCTGGCAGCTCGACTCGACTCTGGTGAAATATTTCACGATCACCGAGAAGATCAAGTTCGAGCTGCGCGGTGAATTCTACAACTTGCTGAACGCGTTCATGCCGAGCGATCCGGACATGGGCGTGGGCAGCGGCACCATGGGCATGAGCACCTGGGTGGCGGGCGGCAACTACGGCCGCGAAATTCAATTGACCGGCCGCATCCACTTCTAACCTCTTAACCCTGCGAAGCTCCTCAAGGCCCACCCCATCCCGGGGCGGGCCTTTTTCCTTTTGTCTCCCGGATTCAGGCAATCGGTGTTTAAAAACGAATAATTCCAATTGACACTGCCACTCAAGGAGCGTAAAATCCTGGTAATTTCGTTCGGGTGCGGTAGCTCCCGGGCCGCTGGGTGACGTCTCAGGGGACTGCGACACCGAGTGCATGGAAACGCTTTGCGGGCTGCCGGCCTGGCAGCCTGGGGAGGGAATTATGTGCGCAAATCGTGTCTCGTGGTGCGCCTTGGCAGGCGTCGCTGCCGCCCTGCTGGGGGTAAGTCTCGCGCCGGCGCAGGAATATCGCGGTCGGGTGCAGGGGACGGTCTCGGATCCCAGCCACGCGGCGGTGGCCAGCGCCAAGGTCACCCTGCGAAACGTCAATACCGGCATCGAGACTGTCAGGACGGCGGACGCGACCGGCCACTACCTGTTCGACTTCGTTCAGCCCGGAACGTATAGCGTCGCGGTCGAGGCCTCCGGGTTTCAGAAGTTCGTGCAGGAGAACGTGACCGTCCTGACGGGCGGGGACGTCACCGTGAACGCGGTGCTGGCGGTGGGCGCCGTCACGCAGACCGTGAATGTGACGGAAGAGGTGGCGCAGGTCCAGTTCAATACCTCGACCATGACTACCACCGTGGAAGGTTCGATGTTGAAGGACCTCCCTGTGCTGGCGCGCAATCCTTTCACGCTGGCGCTGCTGAATCCGGCGGTGGTGAACCAGTACTGGGATGTGGCGCACCGGCTGCCGTTCTACATGTGGTCGAACGGCGGGCTGGATATCGGCGGGCCCACCGGCGGCAAGAACGAGCAGTTGCTGGACGGCACCACGCTGAACATCTCCGCGCGCGGCTCGTACAACGCGCCCATGGACGCGGTGCAAGAAGTGGCCATCCAGCAGAATGCCATGGACTCGGAGTTCGGCTTCAGCGCCGGCGGGACACTCAACCTGTCCATGAAGTCGGGCACCAACGATTTCCATGGCACGGCCTATTATTTCGGCCGCAATCCTGCCCTGAACGCGCTGGCCAACCGCATCACGCGCGACGAAAACATCATCCGCCAGAACATCTGGGGCGGCACCATCGGCCACCCGATCATCAAGAACAAGCTGTTCAATTTTTTCGCGTATGAGCAGTGGATCTCCACGCAGCCGTCGAGCAAAGAAGAGACCATGCCGACCGACGCCCAGAAGAACGGCGACTTTTCTCACACCCTGACGCCGCAGGGAGCCCTGCAAACCATCTACGACCCGCTTACCACCAAGTTTGACGCGGCTACCTCGACCGTGACCCGGCAGCCCTTCGCCGGGAACATCATTCCGCAGAACCGCATCGACCCTACCGCCTCCAAGCTGATGCCCTACCTGTGGGCGCCCAACAATCCTGGCGACGACCCCTCCGGCCTGAACAACTTCAAGAAGGTTTACCCGTGGTGGACGCACTACTGGAACATCTCCGACCGGGTAGACTACAACATCAACGACAAGTGGCGCATGTTTGCGCGCTTCAGCAAGTTCCAGACCCGCCTGGACAACGTGAACTGGGGCGGCACGATCGCCGTGCCATCGGATAACGGCGGCATCATGGATGCGCTGAACGCCTCGATGGACGTGCTCTGGACGGCCAGCCCGACGACCACGGTGGATTTCCGCTTCGGCTCGAGCTACGTGGAAGACGACTACGCCTCGGGCTGGGCCCAGGTGCCGCAAAGCGTGTGGGCAGGCCTCTGGCCGTCGAGCAACTGGTACCAGAAGGTGCTGCAGCCTTCGCAGGGCATCTATTTCCCGAACTTCAATTTCAATGGCAACGGCAGTTCCTATACCGGGTTCGGCAACTGGTGGCTGGTGCATGGGCGGTCTCACAACCCGACCGTGAACGTTACCCACGACATGGGCAGGCATCACCTCAAGGTCGGCTGGCAGTTGCGCTACTCCTACGACCAGGACAACGCCGGTTCCGGACCGGGCAACCTGAATTTCAACTCCATCGACACCGGCAACACGTTCCTCAGCAACTACAACCCGACGCAGAGCGGCAATATGTACGCTTCGGCGCTGCTGGGCGTCCTGAACGGGGGAACAGCCACGATCGCACCCAACCTGGACATGCACCAGCAGCAGTGGGCCTATTATTTCCAGGACGACATCAAGCTGACGCGGGATATCACGCTGAACCTGGGTTTGCGGTGGGAGCGCGAGACCGCTCCAGCGGAGGAGACCCGCCAGTTGGTGCAATCCCTGGACTTGACCAATCCGATTCCGGAACTCCAGGGCATCCATATGCCGTCGGAGGTCACTTCTATCGCCCAAGTGCCGTATAAGTTCAACGGCGCGATGATCTACACCAGCAACAGCAATCCGCGCATGTACGACGCGCCGTGGAACACTTTCCTGCCGCGCGCCGGCATTGCCGTCCGGATCAACGACCAGACGGCGTTCCGGGCGGGTTGGGCGCGCTACGCGGTGCCGTGGGTCACCATCCACCCGGAGACCGGAGGCCTGCCCACCAACGGCTACTCCCAATCCACGCCGGTTCTGGGCCCGTTACAAGGCATGCCGCGGGCCATGCTGAGCGACCCGTTCCCGTCCACCAACCCGGTCGTGCTGCCGGCGGGCAACAGCCTGGGGCGCTACCAGGATCTGGGCAACAACATCAGCTTCTGGGACGGCAACCAGCTCAAGACGCCGATCAATGACCGCTTCAACTTCACCATCCAGCGGCAGGCGCCGCAGCGCATTTTCACCGAAGCGACCTTCTTCATGATGTTCGGGCACAACGTTCAGGACGCCAGCATGTGGGGGGGCAGCTATAACTACAACGTGAACCAGATGGACCCGAACCTGGCCTACCAGTACAAGGGCCTGGTGGACCAGACCGTGGCGAATCCCTTTTACAACCTGCCTGCCAACATCATGCCGGGCGTGCTGCGCACGCAGCCGACGGTTTCGGTCAGCCAGTTGTTGCGGCCTTATCCGCAATACGGGACGCTGACTCAAATGGGATGGCCAGGCTACAGCGACCATTACTATGCGCTGCAGATGAAAGCCGAGCGTCCCATGGCCAACGGTTTGACCTTCCTGGTGGCATACAACTACAACCGGGAATACCACTCCCAGTTTTTCAACGACCCTGCTACTTACAACAACCAGCTCACCATGATGGACCGCGGGTTGCCGCGGCATAACCTGCGCATCGCGGGCACCTGGGAACTGCCGTTCGGCAAAGGGCGGAGGTTCTTGAACAACGCCAACCCGATCGTGGATGCGATTCTTGGGGGGTGGGCCACCAGCCACATTCTCATGTGGCGCAACGGCGACCTGCTGAACTTCGGCGCCGCCCAGGTGAGCGGCGATCCCACGCAAAGCGTTCCCTCCGGCCTGTTCTTCAACCCGGCGGTGTTTCAGGTCCTGCCGGCCTATACACCGCGCACCAATCCCTGGTATTACGACGGGCTGCGCGGCCCGGGCTTCTGGCAACTGGACTCGACGATCGTGAAATACTTCAAGATCACCGAGCGGGTGAAGTTCGAACTGCGCATGGAGTTCTACAACCTGCCCAACGCGTTCATGCCCAGCGATCCGGACCTCGGGGTGGGCAGCGGCACGATGGGGCGCAGCACCTGGGTGGCCGGCGGCAACTACGGCCGGGAGATTCAGTACACCGGCCGCATCCACTTCTGACCTGCTTCCCTTCCGCGGGTCCGCCGTCCCTGCCGGGGCGGACCCGCTGTCTTCTTCCCCGCCGGGGTGTCTTTCCCGCAGCCCTCCCTAACTTCGGTCAATTCAGCGTTTAAGAGTCTTGACACTTCTAACCAAGAAAGCGTAGAATCGGCGTAATTCTGCATTGGGCTTCTTTGGCGGAGCCAGGCCTGCCGCTGTAGCCGATAAAATTTTTGGGAATTCTTGTTGGTTGCCGGATACGGCAGCCCCGGGGTGAGGATATGCCTAAAGCAAAGAGAATCGTGTGTTTCAGCAGTTTTGCGCCATTGGCCATGGTCCTGGTGTTGGCCGGGCCGGCGCTGGCGCAGGATTATCGGGGCACGGTCCAGGGTGTCGTGACCGACCCCAGCCACGCGGCTATTGCGGGTGCTAAAGTCAGTTTGAAGAACCCCAATACCGGCCTGGATACCGTCCGCGTGACGGACACCACTGGCCATTACCTCTTCAATTTTGTTCAGCCCGGCACCTACAGCCTTTCGGTGGAGGCTGCCGGATTTCAGCATTTCGTACAGGAGGGAGTGACCGTCCTGACGCGCGGCGACGTCACGGTGGACGCCGCGCTCACTGTCGGCGCTGTCGCGGAGACGGTCAATGTCACCGAGGAGGTCGGGCAGGTGCAGTTCAACACCTCGACCATGACTACCACCGTGCAGGGCTCCATGCTGAAGGATCTCCCGGTGCTGGCGCGCAATCCCTTTACTCTGGCGCTGCTGAACCCGGCGGTGGTCAACAAGTATTGGGACGTGGCCCATCGCAACCCGTTTTACATGTGGTCGAACGGCGGTATGGATATCGGCGGGCCCACGGGCGGCAAGAACGAGCAGTTGCTGGACGGCACCACGCTGAACATCTCGGCGCGCGGTTCCTACAACGCGCCCATGGACGCGGTGCAGGAGGTCGCCATTCAGCAGAACGCCATGGACGCCGAATACGGTTTCAGCGCGGGCGGCACGCTCAACCTGTCCATGAAGTCCGGCACCAACGACTTCCATGGCACGGCGTACTACTTCGGCCGCAACCCGGCCTTGAACGCGCTAGCCAACCGCATCACGCGCAATGAGAACATCATCCGCCAGAACATCTGGGGCGGCACCATCGGCCATCCCATCATCAAGAACAAGCTGTTCAACTTCTTCTCCTACGAGCAGTGGCGCACCACGCAGCCCTCGAGCAATGTCTCCACCGTGCCGACAGCAGCAGAGCGCAACGGCGATTTCTCGCACTCGCTGACGCCGCAAGGCGGACTGCGCACAATCTACGATCCGTTCACCACGCAGTTTGACCCGGCGACTTCGGCGGTCACGCGCCAGCCATTTCCCGGCAATATCATTCCCTCGAACCGGATGGATCCTTCCGGCAAGAAGGCTCTGGCGGACCTGTGGATGCCCAACAATCCGGGCGACGACCTTTCGGGCATCAACAACTTCAAAACCGCGTATGCGTGGTGGATCAAGTACTGGAACCTATCCGACCGTGTCGACTACAACATCAACGACCGGTGGCGCATGTTCGCCCGGTTCAGCAAGTTTCAGACCCGCCTGGACAACCCTAACTGGGGGGGCACCATCGCTGTGCCTTCGGACAATGGCGGCATCATGGACGCCATGAACGCGGCCATCGACGTCCTGTGGATGGCGACACCGCGCACCACGGTGGACTTCCGCTTTGGTTCGACCTACGACGAAGACGACTACGCTTCGCAGTGGGCGCAGGTCCCCACCAGCGTGTGGGCCGGCTTCTATCCGACCGGCTGGTACAAGGACGTGCTGCAACCCACCCAGGGCATCTACTACCCGAGATTCAATTTCAGCGGGAACGGCAGCGCTTACACGGGCATCGGCGGGTGGTGGCTGGTGCATGGACGGTCCCACAACCCGACCGTGGACGTGACGCACGACGTCGGCAAGCATCATCTGAAGGCGGGGTGGCAGTTGCGCTACTCCTACGACCAGGACAACGCCAGTTCCGGACCGGGCAGCATGAGTTTCAACGCCATCGATACGGGCAGCACCTTCCTCAGCAATTACAACCCAGCATTGAGCGGCAATATGTACGCCTCGGCGCTGCTGGGCGTGCTGAACTCGGGCAATGCCCACATTGCCCCCAACCTGGACATGCACCAGCAGCAGTGGGCCTACTACTTCCAGGACGACATCCGCCTCACCCGGGACATCACCTTGAACCTGGGGTTGCGCTGGGAGCGCGAAACGGCTCCGGCGGAAGAGACGCGCATGTTGGTCCAGACTCTCGATCTGACCAACCCGATTCCGGAACTTCAGGGGATCACCATGCCATCGCAGGTGACCTCCGTCGCGAAGGTTCCGTATAAATTCAACGGCGCCATGGTGTACACCAGCAACTCGCAACCACGCATGTACGACGCGCCGTGGACCACCTTCCTGCCGCGCGCCGGCATCGCCATCCGCCTGAACGACCGGACCGCCTTCCGGGCGGGCTGGGCGCGCTACGCGGTGCCCTGGGTCACCATCCACCCGGAGACCGGTGGTCTGCCCACCAACGGTTTCTCGCAAAACACTTACGTACTGGGTCCGCTGCAAGGGGTACCGCGCGCGCTATTGAGCGACCCCTTCCCCTCCAGCAATCCGGTACTTTTGCCCGTGGGCAACACCCTGGGCCGCTATCAGGATCTGGGCAATGGGATCGCCTTCTGGGATGGGAACAACTTGCAGACGCCCATGAATGACCGCATCAACTTCACCATTCAGCGGCAGGCACCGCAGCGGATCTTCGCCGAGGCCACCTTCTTCATGATGTTCGGCCACAATGTGCAGGATCCCAGCATGTGGGGCGGCAACTACTCATACAACCTCAATCAGATGGACCCGAACTTGGCTTACACCTACAAGGGTTTGGTAGACCAGTCGGTTCCCAATCCCTTCTACAACCTGCTGCCGGCCGACAAGATGCCAGGCACTCTGCGGACTCAGCCGACAGTCTCGGTCCGGCAGTTGCTGACGCCCTATCCGCAGTACGGCGCCTTGACCGAATACGGCTGGCCGGGCAACACCGATCATTACTACGCCGTGCAAATGCAGGCCCAGCGGCCGATGGCCAATGGCCTGACATTCCTGGTGGCTTATAACTACAGCCACGAAACCCACGGGCAGTTCTTCAACGACATCGACCTGTACGCCAACCGGCTGACCATGCTGGACCGGATGCAGCCGCGGCACAATATCCGGATCGCCGGCACGTGGGAATTGCCGTTCGGCAGGGGACGCCGGTTCCTGAGCAACGCGAACCCGCTGGTCGACGCCGTCCTCGGCGGGTGGGCTACCAGTCACATCTTCATGTGGCGCAATGGCAACCTGCTGAACTTCGGCGCGGCCCAGGTGAGCGGCGATCCCACGCAGAGCGTTCCCGCTGGCCTGTATTTCAACCCGTCCGTCTTCAGCGTGCTTCCGGCCTATACTCCGCGCACGAATCCGTGGTACTACGACGGTCTGCGCGGTCCGGGCTTCTGGCAACTGGACTCGACCCTGGTGAAGTATTTCAAGATCACCGAGCGGGTGAAGTTCGAGTTGCGCATGGAGTTCTACAACCTGCCCAACGCGTTTATGCCCAGCGATCCGAACCTGGGCGTGGGTAGCGGCACCATGGGCCGCAGCACCTGGGTGGCCGGTGGCAACTACGGCCGGGAAATTCAGTACACGGGCCGCATTCACTTCTAGAAACCGCTCCGCGACGGCCGTGGCTCGGTAAGCTAACTGTTCGTGTTTGCAGGAAGTCGCCGAACCGCGGCCCCCGCGCCCCGCAGAATGTTATCCTGGGGCAAGGTCAGCCCATGCGCCTCCCCAGGATCGCTGTCGCCGTGCTCGGAGGCCTGCTGGCGTGGGGCGGCGTATACGCGTTTCAGCGGCCGTTCCGCGAGTATCCCGGCGTCGAGTACGAAGAATTCCCGCTGCCTCCGGACTACCAGGAGAAGACCGAGTGGGTTTTCGCGCGGCTGATGTATCCGCCCATCGGGGGACGCTACGGCGGCTTCCGGTTTTTCGGCGACTGGACTCACGGCGCTTCCAACTGGACCATCGACTATCCGCGTTCGGACCGGCACCTCTCGGCGGCGGTGCGGCGGCTCACTCGCGTGCATGCCCGTTCGGTGGAACAGCCTGTCAACCTGGACGACGGCGACGATGTGTTCAACTGGCCGTGGCTCTACGGTGTCGAAGTGGGCCATTGGGATCTGACCGACGCGCAGGCGGTCAAACTGCGCGAATATCTCCTGCGGGGCGGGTTCTTCATGTGCGACGACTTCCACGGCACGCGTGAGTGGGAGGTCTTCGCGGCCAGCATGAGACGCGTCTTTCCGGACCGGCCCATCGTGGAGATCGAGAATTCGGACGCTATTTTTCACGTACTTTACGATCTGGATGATCGCTACCAGGTCCCCGGCGCGCAATTCCTGTGGTCCGGCCGAGTATTTGAAAAAGATGGCGTGGTGCCGCGCTGGCGCGGCATCTACGACGACAAGGGCCGTCTCATGGTGGCCATCTGCCACAACATGGACCTGGGAGATTCGTGGGAATGGGCGGACGATCCGCGCTACCCCGAAAAGTTCTCCGCCCTGGGCATCCGCATCGCGGTCAACTATATCGTCTACGCCATGACGCACTAGCGCCGCTACTTCGCCGCGTCCGCCAGTCCCAGGTCGCTCAGAATCTTGGGCGATGGCTCGCTCATAGCCAGCAGGTTGTGGCAGGCGCCGCAATCCTGGGTGATCTTCCGGCCGTCGGCGCTGGCGTGCGCATCATCGTGGCAGCGGAAGCAGCCTGGGAAATCATTGTGCCCGATGTTGTTGGGGTACGTGCCCCAGGAAACGCGCATGGCCGGGAACACGTTGCGGTCGTAGATGCCCACCAGCGCGCGGGAGGCCCGCGCGATCTCCGGGCCACGCTGCTGCTCCAGGGCCGGGTAGTGCTGGCGATAATAACCCGCCAGAGCGGCCGGAATCCGCGCCGCGGCCTCCTCGCGGCTGGCATAGTTCCCGCGCAGGATCTCCACGCTTTCCTTCTTGACGAACGGGAGCGAGGGCGAGATGTCCCCGGCGGCCATGGCGGAATCCACGGCGCGCTCGGGTAACTGGAAAATGTGCGTGGGGCGGTTGTGGCAGTCGATGCAATCCATTTCGCGGATTGGCAGTGCCCCGGGTCCTTTCGTACCCGCCGCCTGGTACACCGTGGTGCGCCCGTCGCGGCCGCTGTATTCCACCCACGGAATGGTCTGGCGAGCTTGGTCGGAATAGGCGTAGCGAATACGGACTCCCGCGCCCACGTGCACGCCGTGAATCCCAGTTCCGCTCGCTCCGCCGCCGATCTTCATCAGCAGCACGGTCTTGGTGAGCGTGTTGGCTTCATCGTCGGCAAACGACGGGATCACCTCCAGGCGGTCCGAGCCAAACTTTGCGGGCCAGTGGCACACCTCGCAGGTTTCCCGGGCCGGCCGCAGGTTGCTCACGGGCGTGGGAATCGGCCGGGGATAGTTATTCAGCAGCACGGCGAACACCTGTCCGGTACCGGAGATCTTGCTGCGCACGAACCAGGAAGCCCCCGGACCGATGTGGCAAGCCACGCAAGCCACCCGCGCGTGCGGTGAGTTCTGGTGGGCGGTGAACTCGGGCTGCATCACGGTGTGGCAGGTCTGGCCGCAGAAGGTCACCGAATCCATGTAGTTCACCGCGCCGTAGGTCACCTGGCTGGCGATGACGAGGTTGGCAAACGTGGTCGCGCCCACGAAATAAACCAGCCGGCGCAGTTCCCGGTTCTGCCAGTTCGAGGGAGGGAAACTGGTGGGGTAGAGGCCTTTCCGGTGCTCCCGCCGCTGGCGCAGCCAGATGCCCAGAGGAATCAGCGCCAGTCCGAAGAAGAACGCCGCCGGCACCGCCAGGAACACCAGGATGCCGATATACGGGTGGGTAATCTCGCCGCTGAGCGTGGTGGGCAACAGAAACATCCAGAAGACCGCGGCCGTGGTCACAATCGCCACCCCGGCCAGGCTCAGCAGATTGCTGGAAAGATAGATCAGCGGCGAGATGGGGCCCCTCCAGCCCCAGAATCGAATCATCTTCCTCCTCCTCCGTGCTCCCGGGCCCTTTTTACGCGGAAGGGCCTCCTTTATCCACTATAGTGAAAAAAGAGCGCATCCCATGCGGCGGATGATGAAGGCACTGGTCAAGAGCGAGGCAGCGGCCGGATTGCGGCTGTGCGAGGTCCCGATCCCCGAGATCGGCATCAACGATGTGCTGGTCCGCGTGGACCGCGCCTCCATCTGCGGCACCGACCTGCACATCTATCAATGGGACGAATGGGCCCGCAAAACGATCCCGGTGCCGATGGTGGTCGGGCATGAGTTTGTAGGAGAGATCGTGGAAACCGGCTCGAACGTGACGGACTTCTTTCCCGGGCAGGTGGTCAGCGGCGAGGGGCATGTCGTGTGCGGGCGGTGCCGCAACTGCCTGGCTGGACGCCGGCACCTGTGCGCTCACACCAGCGGCGTGGGCGTCAACCGTCCGGGGTGCTTCGCCGAATACATTGCGCTGCCCATGGGCAACGTGTGGCACCACGACGACTCGATCGACCGGGATATCGCCTGCATCTTCGATCCATTTGGCAACGCGGTGCACACGGCGCTCAGTTTCCCGGTTTTGGGCGAGGATGTGCTGGTCACCGGCGCCGGCCCCATAGGCATCATGGCCGCCGTGGTGGCGCGCCACGCCGGAGCGCGCTACGTGGTGATCACGGACCTGAACCCTTACCGGCTGGGACTGGCGAGCAAGGCGGGCGTCACGCTGGCCCTGGACCCGCGCGAGACTCCGCTGGCCCGGGCGCAGAAGCAACTGGGCATGCGCGAGGGCTTTGATGTGGGGCTGGAGATGTCCGGCAGCGCGGCCGCGTTTCGCGAGATGCTGGCCAACATGTGCCACGGCGGGCGCATCGCCATGCTGGGCATTCCCGCCGGCGGGGAGATGGCCATAGACTGGAACACCGTGATCTTCAATATGCTGACCATCAAGGGGATCTATGGGCGGGAAATGTACGAGACCTGGTACAAAATGACCGTCATGCTCCAGTCGGGCCTGGACATTTCTCCCGTGATCACACACCGCTTCCCCTTCTCTGACTGGCAGGCCGCCTTCGAGCAGATGCTCTCCGGAAACGCCGGAAAAGTCATCCTGCGGTGGCAGGAGTAGCCCGGCGGGTCCGTGATAGTCTGTTGGGGTGCAATCCGCAACCCTGACCCTGGCCTTCTTCTGCGCGGCCCTGGCCGCGCCTGCGCAGTTCCTGCATAAAGGGACTTTCGAGGACCGTCCCTCGGTCGCGCTCTCGAACGACAAGATGGAACTGACCATCCTCACTAATGGCGGCGCTCTGGTGAACCTGGTGTTGAAGGACGACCCGCAGCAGATGAGCCCGTTCTGGAATCCCATCCGCATGGCGCGGGAACTCGGCCAGCCCAATAACTTCGGCACCTCCCTGGGGCACTTCGTGTGTGTGGACGGTTTCGGCCCGGTTTCGGAGGAGGAGAAAGCCGCGGGCCTGCCCGGCCACGGCGAAGCGCACACACGGCCCTGGGAGATGCGCCACTCTGCCCGGGAGGGCCGCGTGGCGGCTGTGAGCTTCGCGGCCGAGTTGCCCGTGGTGCAGGAGACCTTCACCCGGACTCTGCGCATGGTGGACGGCGAAAACGTGATCTATGTGCAGAGCGAACTGGAGAGCGCGCTGGGCTTCGACCGGCCGGTGTGCTGGGCCGAGCACGCCACCATCGGCTCGCCGTTTCTCCAGCCCGGCGTGACCGCGGTGGACATGTCCGCGCGGCGGGCCCAGACCCGTCCTTACGAAGGCGGCAACGGGGGCCTCACACACCGCCTGCCCTCCGGTAAGGATTTCACATGGCCGTTCGCACCGGGAGCCCGGGGCGGCAAGATCGACCTGCGCACGGCCCCGCGGGAAGGCGGCACCGGCGACCATACCACCTGCCTCATGGATCCCTCGCGAAAGCTGGTGTGGGTCACCGCCGTGAACCCGGAAAAGCGGCTCATCCTGGGCTACCTGTTCCACCGCGACGAGTATCCCTGGACGCAAAACTGGGAAAATTATCCGGCCAGCATGAAGTGGGCGCGCGGGATGGAGTTCTCCACGCAGCCATACGACGTGCCGCGGCGCCAGGCTGTGCAGGACAACTCCCTGTTCGGCGCGCCCACCTATCGCTGGCTGCCGGCGAAATCCAAAATCGGCTCCAGCTTCCTGATCTTTTTCGCGCACACCCCGGAGGGCTTTCGCAAGGTGGACGACGTGCGGCTGGAGAATGGCCAGATCGTGGTCGAGGACCGCAAGGACAAACTGCAGATCACGCTGGCGGCTTCGCTGCCGCTTTAAGTTTCACATGGCGCTCTTGCGGAAGATCAGGATGTGCTGGCGTGGCAGCGTCTCCTGTACCCGTTCCAGCCGGTAGCCCTGCGGCTCCACTTCGGCTTGGACTCCAGCCACGCTCATCTTGTGCTCCGGGCGGATGGGAACCTTGGGGTCCTCCTGCCGGTACTCCAGCAGCACCAGGCGGCCGTCCGGTTTCAGGGAACGCCGGATGCCGTCCAGCATCTTCTCCGGCTCGGAAAACTCGTGGTACACATCCACCAGCAGCACCAGGTCCAGCTTTCCCGCCGGCAGGCGGGGGTCATCCTCCGCGCCCAGCACGGTCTCGAAATTGTGCAGACCGCGCTGCTCCAGGTTCCTGCGGAGCTGTTCCAGCATGCGCGGCTGGAGGTCGTTGGCGTAGACCTTGCCGGTGGGTCCGACGCGCTCCGCCAGGCGCCAGGTGAAATAGCCTACTCCGGCGCCCACGTCACCCACGGTGGCGCCCGCGGGAACCCGATAGCGTCCAGGGCGGCATCCGGTGCTTCTTCCTGCTCGCGTTCCGGCCGCACCAGCCAGGGGGCACCGCCGTATCCCATCACCGGGGCGATGTGACGCCCTGTAATAGGGTGCACCGTCTCCCCGCCCCGGGCCGGAGGCAGGCTCAGCACCAGGGCCAGCAGAAGGCACGCGCGCATCCTCCCAGCTTATACCCCATTGGCAGCGCCGTGCGCTTGGTTTACTATTGAACTGCACCTGGGAGGTGCAGCATGCTTTCCGGAAAGCTGGTTCATCTGATCGAAGCTCATTGGGACCAGGTTTTCCCCCGCGCCCTCGAGGAAATCCGCAAAGATCCCAAGCTCCCGCACATCGGCAGACTGCCGGACCTGGAGTTGCGCGAACGCGCTCAGGACATCCTGGAGCACCTGGGCCACTGGCTGGCCGCCGGCAACGAGGACGAAGTTGCCCGCCGCTATGAGGCCTTGGGCCGGGCGCGCTTCGAAGAGGGCATCCCGCTGCACGAAAGCGTCCGCGGGTTCCAGATTGTTAAGGAAAAGATTATCGATTTCATCCACGAGCAGGGCACCGCCAAGACCTCCGTGGAGTTGTACGCCGAAGAAGAACTCGAACTGCGCTTGTCCGGCTTCTTCGACGTGCTGGTGTATCACCTCATCCGGGGCTACGAGGGCGCCTGGCGGCGAACCCGGCAAGCGGCCGCATGAGTTCCCTGGCTCGTTGCGAAAAGGCAATCCAGGCGGCACACTGGTCGGCATGAGAGGGATTTGGCTGCTGCTGTGCGGGCCGCCGCTACTGGCTCAGAGCCTGCACGTTTTCGGCGGTCCCGGATCGCCGGGTGAGGAGGTCCAGGTGGATATTGTGCTGGTGTCCCCGGCGGGCCACGAACCCTCCGCCCTGCAATGGGAGGTTTCTTTTCCCGCCGCCGAACTCGCCCTTGAGGGTTCCGGGGCGGGGTTGGGGATTGCCGCACGGGACGCCGGCAAGGGCATCCAGTGCGCCGAACAGCCTTCCGGGCAGGTCACCACGCGCGCCTACCGGTGTCTGCTGGCCGGCGGCCAGAAGACCATCCGCAACGGGCCAGTGGCGGCGCTCAAACTCAAGGTCGGCGCCGGCGCCCGGCGCGGCGACGCCCGCGTCCGCATCACGCACGCCATCGGGGTGTCCGCGGACCTGAAGAAGGCCACCATCCCGGATGCCGAGGGCGTCGTCACCATTCGGCCCTGACGCAATTTCGACTATTGCACCAACCGGTTCAACGTCAAGAATACAATCCGTTTCTGGGACTCCGTGCGGGCCAGCGGGGAGTAGTAATACCAGAAGGTGGCCTTCAACTGGGTCTGGCTGCCCGCCGGGATGGGGAAGTGGAACGTTTCCATGCGCCTCTCTCCCGGTGCCAGGCGCGTGTCCGAGACCACCTTCGCTCCGCGCAGGAAGGCGAAGTGCTCACGCATGAGCACGGTCCCATGCTGGTCCGCAACCTTCCGTGCATACACGCGCTCTTCGCTAAAGTGCTGGCCGCCGTAGGAATCCGCGCGCACCTCCAGCACCAGTTGCCGCAGCGGCGAACCGGTGGGCAGGTAGTGGCCCGCCGTCTGATTGGCCACCTCCACGGTAACTTTCAACTGGTTTCCTTCGCGCACCGCGTTCCACTGCGCCTTGAAGGCGCTGTTAAGCTGCTCCAGGGAATGACTGCCGGGCATCTGGTGCAGATTGATCTTGGCCACGCTGGAACGCCGGATCTTGGGATCCACCACGTCGCCCGCCACCCGCGACATGTGACAGGACTGGCACTCCTTTCCCTCTTTGGCGTACACGCTGTTCTTGAATTCCGAGTAAGTGGTCAGGACGGGAAATCCAAGGGCGTTCCGGTACTCGTGGCAGGGGGCGCAGACCAGGGAGGTGGTGTGCACGTTGGAAAAGGCGGTGGCGTGGCCCGTGGATTCGGAATCCTTTAGCGGCCCGGTCTTGGTCAGCGTGAAGGCCACCGTGGCCTTGGGATTCGGGCCCGACATGGAGACACTCTGAATCGAGTGGCAGAAGTCGCAGGTGACTCCTTCCCAGCTCACTTTGCGGACCAGCGAAAAGTCGCCCGTGCGGGCGCCTACGGGGGAATGGCACTCCAGGCAAACTTTGCGGCCCGCGGCGCCGAAATCGGCTTCGGCCAGGTCCAGCACGTCCTGAAACAAGCGGCTCTCCATAGCCTGAGCGTGGGACGACGATTTCCACGCCTCCAGGATGGAACGGTGGCAGCGCCCGCAGACCTCAGCACTGCTCGGTGTTTCCAGAACACCCGCGCTGCCGGCGTGACTGGCCACCGCAAGCAACAGCAGCGGCAGAAGCATAATCACCTCCTGGCGGACTTCGGAGCCGCCTCGGGTTTGGCTTCCAGGTTGCGGATGGCCAGCCAGAGGCCACCCATAGTGATCAGGATGGTAATCAGGGAAAGCGCCAGGCCCCGGCGGCGGTGATTGCGCTCTTCGAGTGCCGACTGGCCGGCGCGCAGGGTTTCGGCGGCAATGGCCAGCCCCTGGTTGGCGGGCTGCTCGACCGCGGCGGTCTGAAACGCGTGCACCGCCACGCGCGCCTTGACCAGGGCCTCGCGCCCTTCAAGCTGCCGCATCTGGGCCTCGGAGACTTCCATGCCGTCGCTGTGCGCGCGGTTCAGCACCTCGTCGGACTTCGCCAGAGCCTCCTGCAAGCGGCCCAGCAAGGCGGCCATTTGGGCGGCGGTGGCGCCACCCTTCGAGGTAGCGTCGTGGCACTGCGCGCAGACCGCTCCCGAGCCCGAAAGCATGGCCAGCGAAGGCTGCTTGATCCCGTGGTTGCCGTGGCATACGGTGCACCCCCCGGTTCCCATGGCGGAGAAGACCGGCTGGTGCGGGCTCTTGTTGTAGAGCTCCTCGAACAGCACGTGGCAGGTGCCGCACACGTTGGCCACCGAGGCCACTTGCGGCGGCGCCGCGCCGTGATTGCCATGGCAGGAGGCGCAACTGGGCGCCGAGAGATCTCCGCGCTTGGCCAGCGCCTCCCAGTGGACGCTGGTGCGGTACTGCTCGAACTGGTTGGTTTCGATCTTGTATGGGGCCATATGCCGGGCGTCGGCGTGGCACCGCGCGCAGGTCTCCGGCAACCGCAGCGGATGCACCGGCGAGAGGGCGTCGCGCACCTCGCGAATGTCGTGCACGCTGTGGCAGTCGATGCAGGTGGCCACCGCTCCGTCGCCCGCCGCCAGGCGTTTGCCGTGCACGCTGGTCTGATACTGCGCCAGTTGGTCTACGCGCTGCTGCGGCTTGAAGCGGTGAATCAAGGTTGCATCACTGTGGCAGCGCGCGCAGAGTTTCGGAATGGCGGTGCGCGCGGGCTTGCCGATGAAGCCGCGGGCGCGGCTCATGGAGGCTTCCGGGTCGTCAGTGTTGCGATCGCCGCCGTGGCAGTCCGAGCAGGAGAAGCCGTCACGCGCGTGCACATCCTGGGAAAATACCGCGGCGGGCTTTCCCAGATTGCCTTCCAGCGCCGTATGGCACTCCACGCAGGAGTCCTTGTGCTCCGCGGGTGCGCCGCACAGCAACGGGAGCCAGACGATTGCCAAAAGGAAGGCGTTCCCTCTCCGGAGCGGTTTCATCGCAGATACCCCAACACCGAAAACGTGGCCAGATATGCCAGCAGGGCCACACCCGCGCCCGTCACCAGGCGCTGGCGCAGCGTGCCCCGGCGATCCGCCGACCAGAAAGGTAGCAATACCCACCACACCGCCAGCAGGCCGAAACCGAACAGTCCCAGCAGTTCCCCCTCGATGCGCCATACGTGGCTGGGGATGAGCTTCAGAGTGTAAAAGGGCGCCAGGAAATACCACTCCGGACGGATGCCCGCGGGCGCCGGAGCGAACGGGTCCGCCTTCTCGCCGAGTTCCCAGGGGAACAGCGCCGCCAGCGACCCTAGCACTCCCAGGGCGGCGTACCAGGCCATCAGCTCACGCAGAAAAAAGTTCGGGAAGAACCGGATCTGTGGCAGGTTCTCACCTTTGATCCAGGGCGGCGAACTCATGCCCGCCTTCTGCACCAGCACCAGGTGCAAGACCAGCAGCAAGGTAGTGATCCCCGGCAGCACGGCCACGTGGAAGCCGAAGAAGCGCGTCAGCGTGCCGCCCCCCACGTCGTCGCCGCCTCGCAGGAAACGCGCGATCTGGTGGCCGATCAGGGGCACGCTGCCCGCCATGTCCGTGCCCACCTTCGTCGCGAAGTAGGACAGCTTGTTCCACGGCAGCAGATATCCGCTGAACCCGAAGCCCAGCGCCAGGCCCAGCAGCGCGATGCCGCTCAACCAGGTGAGCTCCCGCGGGCGCCGGTAGCTGTGCAGAAACACGACGCTGAACATGTGGATGAAGGCCGAAAGAATCATCAGGTTGGCCGACCAGCTATGAATGGAACGTACCAGCCAGCCGAATTCCACCCGCGTGACGATGAACTGCACACTCTCGTACGCCTCGGTAGGGCTGGGGCGGTAATACAGCAGCAGCAGGACTCCGGTCAGCACCTGAATCGTAAATAAAAAAAGCGTGATGCCGCCGAAGTAATACCACATGGTGGCGGAATGCACCGGGACGCTCTTATGCGCGGCGAACTCCCGGATGGCGTTCCAGCCCAGCCGTTCGTCCAGCCATTCGGTTATGGCGGCCACTCGTTGTCTCCTTTGCTTGTCAGGCTCGCTTGGACAGCACCACTTCGTCGCCGCGCACCCGCACGGCGTACTCCTCCAGGGGGGCCGGCGGCGGCCCGGAAACCACCTTTCCGTTCAGGTCGTACAAACCGTTATGGCAGGCGCACCAGATCTCGCGGCGCGCATCCTGATACTGCACCGTGCAGTTCAGGTGCGTGCAGATAGCAGAGAAGGCCCGAAATTCTGATTCCCCCGTGCGGATCAGTAGGGCCGGCCGGCTGCCGAACTTGACGATCTTGCCGGCATTTACCTTGAGATCCTGGACTTTACCCGCCGAGACTTCGTTCACCGCCGCTTCGGGAATGGCGGGAGGATTCATGAACTTGATGGCGGGATAGAGGAAGGAAACGATGGAGGCCGAAAAGCCTCCGCCCAACAACCAGCGGACGATCGTGCGACGTTGCGCCATATTACCACCTCTCTGGGGCTCGGTTGTGGCAACGGTATTAGCACGTTGGATTCCAACGTGACTTTTCAACAATTTGTAGGAATATTTTACAGGACAAGGAGAGGTGATGGGGGATTTGGCGCAGGCTGGGCGGGGAATTTCCCCGGCTGTTATGGCACACTCTCGAACGGATTACTGCTTGGCGCGTACGGTGCGAGGCGAGGCGGCCGTGCATCCGGCTCGAGCAGCCAGGCCTTCCGGCCGGGATAGTAGCGCAGCAGCTTCTGGTTTTCCGCCGCGCCCAGGTCCCGCGCCCACACCACTCGCGCGTGGTCGATATCCGCCTCGTTGTACACCCATTCCTGAAAGGTGTGCCGCGGCCCATAGCGCACGAAGACCAATTGCTGCCCGGGGGCCTGCGCCAGTTCCCGGCGAATGGCCAGCCGTCCGTCGGGGTCGCCGTGATTGACGGCGGCCCAGGTTTCGTGCTGGAGCATGGCGGGGGCGAAACCGGCGTTGCCGGACGCGTGCAGGCCGTACCAGAACAGGAACTGGGCGATGCACAAGATGACCAGCAGCCGGGCTGCCTCTTGCCCCGCCGGCTGTCCGCGGATGCGCCACCGGCCCAGGCGTTCGAGCGCCGTTACGCCGATCAGCACGAACAGGCAGCCGGCAGCCGCGAGGTAGTGCGGGTAGAAGTAGGGGTAGAAGTTCGCGCCCAGCGCGAAGAGCAGCACGGAGAGCACCACCCAGACGAAGCGGAATTCCGCCAGCGCGGGCAGAAAAGCCGGCAGCGTCAGGTAGATCGGCGCCGGGATGAAAAACCGGTAGAAGCGGACGCGGTCCGCCAGACGCCGCAGGTAGCGCCCCGGCGTATCCGTACCCTGGCCGTGTACAGCGGCCTGCACTTCATAGTGCAGTTGCTGCTGCGGGGTCAGCGCGCGGTGCGGCACGGGGTTCGGCTGCACGGTGAACGTGGCAGGCACGCCGTACTGATAGCGGCTCAGCACGTACGGCAGGGTGGTCCAGCTTCCGGTCACCTGACGGTTATGGATGAGTGTGATGCCGGCGGCCGGCATGGCGGCCAGCGCGGCCGCAAGCAAGGGCTTCGCCAGGCGGCGCGCCCCCGATGGGTGCCGCAGCACCGGCAGGAAATACAGCCCCACGGATAGCGCCAGGAGCACGCACTCGTACGGACGGGTGAGCCACTGGAGTCCCAGACCCAGGCCCAGCCAGACGGCGTTCCGCCTGCCGCCGCCGGTGCGTAGCCGGGGCAGCGCGCCGCAGACCAGGCATCCCGCCGCGGCCGAAACCGCGCCTCCCCAATAGGTGTTCATCCAGTACGTCAGCGGCCCGAACTGGAACACCGCGAGCAGGCCGCCCCACAGGGCCCATCCCGGCGTGGTCCAACCCAGGAGCATCCAGTAGCACAGGGCGCACAGTGCCGCCACCGAGAGCGCCACCCCTGCCCATGGATGCCCGAAGAGCATCCGCCCGATGGCTAGCGCCAGGCCCTGCCCGATCGGAAAGATGGAGCTGTACGTAGGCTCCTGCAACACGAAAAAGGTTTCGAAGAACTGGTGCAGCGGGTGCGGCGGATTGGCCAGGCGGAAGTGGCGCAGGGTGTCGGCCACCAGCAGGTGGCTGAAGTCGTCCGGTCCGGCCGGCGCCGGAACCGGAGCCGCGGGCAGCAGGAGCAGCCGCAGCGCCACGGGCAGCCCGACGAGAAGCAGCAGGCACCACCCGGTCCGGCGGGCCAGCCTCGCGGCCAGCCGCTCGATCCCCGCGCGCCACGCGAGCGCCAGCCCGGCCAGCAAGAGGGCCAGCGCCAGTTCCACGAAATCCGCGGCGCCGAACCCGATGGGGTTATGCAGCGGCAGGAACGAACGGAACAGGTGAAACAGGAACATCCGCCGCCCGGGAAGCTACCGCGTGAGCAGCCGGGCCGCGCGCAAGCCGCCTGCCCGCTGGATGCCCGGCACGAAGAAATGGTCCGCGAAGTCCTGGTCGCTGCCCTGAAAGCCGCCCAGGCCGGCGCGCAGCTTCACGTGCTCCGGCGCCACCGCGGCGGCGAACAGCGCCCATACGGCCGCCTGGTCCAGACCCACCAGTTCGGCCTCTCCGGACTTGCGCAGAAAGGCCAGGGCCGTGAGAATGTCCTGCACGCGGTTGGCGTCGTCGCTGCGGTTGAAGGTCAGGTAGTGCGGCCCAGGTTTGCCGCGCGTCGCGACCGCGGCCCCGGTCTGGAACGCGTCGATCAACAGCACCGGCCGGCCGGCTTGCATCAGGCGCTGCACCTCCGCCGATTGGCGGGCCGCCGCCGAGCCCCGCGGATCCACCACCAGCGCCGCCAGTCCACGGCCTGGAATCCAGATGCCCGGGATGCGGTCACCCTTGCCCGGCCGGCTGAGCAGGATCCTTTCTCCGTCCTTCTGGCTGATCACTTCGGAAGGCCACTCCGCCATCAGCGCATACCGCAACCGCTCGCGGAAGACGGCCGGGTCCGTGGTGGCCTCGTTCTGCTGGCGCGCCGCCGCGATCCACTGCTCCACGATCTGCTCGTAGCTCAGCGCGCCCTCGGGCAGCGTGCGATTGTGCAGCGCCAACATCTTCTGGAGCTGCTCCACGTGGAAATTGCGCTCCCGGAAGTGCTCGCCGTCAGGGTCGCCCAGAATGCGCTTCCCGAAAAAGCGGTACACCGCTTCCCGGCTGCGCTGGTTGTAGTTGTGCGGCGCGTCGATCTGGATGGTCTCCACGTTGTCCGGCCGGTCGTACAGGCGGTAAATCGACTGAATGGCCGGAAACTCCTCCTGCGGCGTGTGGCGCGTCCAGTCGCCGGTGGCCGAAACCATCAGCAGGGGGCGCGGAGCCATCATGGCGCCGAACTCCAGGTTGAAGGTGTCCACCCGCAGGTTAGGCGCGTTCTCGCACGGGGAGCCTCCCTGCATGATGGCGGAAAGCATGTTCACCGGCGCGGAGAAGCGCACGCGGTCGTCCACGGCGGTCAGCAGAAAGGTTTGCGTGCCGCCCCCGGAAGCGCCTGTGGCGCCGATCCGGGCCGGGTCCACCTCCGGCAGGGACAGCAGAAAATCCACCACCCGGATGGAGTTCCATAGCTGTAGACCCAGCGGCCCGAACGACCAGAGTTGCTCCCGCCGGCCGCCGAAAGCGTGCGGCGTCTGAATGGTGTCCGTGTAGCCTACCATGTCGTAAGCGAACACCACGTATCCCTGGCGCGCCAGGTTGATGCACCGGCCGGGGATGGAGGCCAGTTCCGTGTTCTCGAGGCGGCCGTAGATCCAATGGCCGTGCGGCGAGGCGATCCCCGGAAACTTGCCGGCCTTGCCCAGCGGCCGGTACAGGTTGCCGCCCAGGTAATAGCCGGGCATGGTCTCGAGCAGCACTTTCTCGATGGAATAGTCGTGGTTCTCGATGCGCCCGAAAATCTGCGGGTGGAGCGGCGTCTTTTCGGGCATGGGCAGCAGACCGGCCGCGGACAGAATCTGCTTCCGCAAAAACGCCTTGCGCGCCTCCCATGCGGCCTTGGTACGGTAGACCGGCATGCGGAAGTGCGTGTCGGTGCCCGGCGGGCTCACGTTGCGCGCGTCCTGCGGAGGCACTTGCGCGGCGGCCGCGGCCAGGCACACCATTAAGGCGAAGCTCTTCATGCACGCGAGTATATACCCGCGGCCCCGCCCTCCCGCTATGCCACCACCCAGCCGTCCGCCAGGTGGACGATGCGGTTGCCGTAAGCCGCGTTGGCTTCCGAGTGGGTCACCTGCACGATGGTGGCGCCTTCCTGGTTGAGCTTCTTGAACAGCTCCATGATTTCCTTGCCCTGGCTGGAGTGCAGATTGCCGGTGGGCTCGTCCGCCAGGATCAGCTTCGGATTGGCGATCACCGCGCGCGCCACCGCCACCAGTTGCTGCTGGCCACCGGAAAGCTGGCTCGGATACAGATCCCGCTTGCCCACGATATGGAACCGGTCCAGCGTGTCGCAGACGATGCTGGCGCGCTCTGCGCTTTTGATGTTCCGGTAGGAGAGCGGAACGTCCAGGTTCTCGTACACCGTGAGGTTGTCGATCAGGTGGTAGCTCTGGAACACAAAGCCGATATATTTCTTGTTCAGATCCACGCGCTCTTTCGGCTTCATGCGGTGCACCGGGTGATCCAGAAAGTAGTATTCCCCGGTCCAGGCGCCGTCCAGCATGCCCAGGATGCTGAGCAGCGTGGATTTGCCCGCGCCGGAGGGACCCATCACGGTCACGAACTCGCCTTCCTGAACGTCCAGGTCGATACGCCGCAGCACGAACGTCTTGCCGTAGCCGGCTTCGTAAAATTTGTCGAGGTTGCGCAGTCGGATCATGGTCGGGCCAATGCCTTCATTCTACCCAGCGCCGCGGAGGTGCACGCGCGGTGCCAACCGCAACTCCCTGGTAGGGCGCGTAATCTCACAGCGGTCCTGTTCGCTTTTGGGATGGCTCGTTCAGAATCGGACAGGCTCTGGCCGCCACTGTATGCTGGAAAGGTGATCCAAGTACCGACCCTCGAATATGCCGAAGCCAGAAAGATTGTGGATGCCATCGCCGCGGAGGTTTTGGGCCGGGGCAAGGCCGCGGTGATCACGGTGGCGGATCCCCACGGCGAGCTGATCGCCTTCGCCCGCCTGGACGGTGCGCCCCTCTCCTCCATCCAGATCTCGCTCAATAAGGCCTGGACGGCGGCCCGCGAGCGCAAGCCCACCAAGCAGATCGGCGAAGCCGCCCGCGACCCGGAGAAAGGCTTCGATATCGCTTATTTCGGCGATCCCCGTTTCGTGGGTTGGGGAGGCGGCCTGCCCATCTGGAAACACGGCCAGGTGGTCGGCGCGGTGGCCGTGAGCGGCCTCCCACAGGCGGAGGATATCGAGCTGGCCACTATGGGGGCGGCGTTGATCGCGGATTGATACGCCGCCGCTACTTCAGGCACGCACGGAGAAGCACCGCCGGATGCTGCGCCAGGTGGCCGGCGAGGTCCTGCACCTGGCGGCGGCAGGAGGTTCCCGAGGCCACCAGCATCTCTCCCGGCTCCAGGCGGCGCGCCGCCGGCAACAGCCGCCGCTCCGCGATGCGCTGCGAGATCTCGTAGTGCTCGGGGGCGTAGCCGAAAGATCCAGCCATGCCGCAGCAGCCCGCATCCAGGTCCACTACCTTGGCTCCCGGAATCCGCGCCAGCAGCGCCCGCGCCGGCGCCAGCAGCCCCATGGACTTCTGGTGACAGTGTCCGTGCAGCAGGACCTTCGGCGGCCCGGCCGCCAGCTCCAGCTTTGCCCGTCCGTCGCGGCAGGCGCTCTCCAGGTACTCCTCGAACAACAGGCTGGAATGCGCCACCGCTTGCGCCTTCTCCCGCGCCGCCCCGCGCAGCAGGTCGGGAGCGTCTTCGCGCACGGCCGAAAGGCAACTCGGTTCGCAGAAGACGATCGGCACGCCGCGCTCGGCCAACGGAAAGAGCAACTCCGCGTTGGCCTGCGCCAACTGCCGGGCCTCGCGCAGCAGGCCCTGTGAGATCAGAGGCCGGCCGCAGCAGCGGTGGTTGGCCGGTTCGACGGGCACGCCGGCTCTCTCCAGCACCTCCACGACCGCGATCCCCACTTCGGGCTCATAGTAGTTGGTGAAAGTATCGGTGAACAGCGCCGCCCCCCCGGCCGCGGGCTCCCGGCTGCCAGCCCGGCGCGCAAACCACTTGGCGAAGGTCTCATGCCGCCATTCCGGGAGGCGCCGCCGCCGGTCGATCCCCAGCAGCCACTCCTGCAACCAACCCGCGGGGGCGCTTCGCAGCACCAGGTTCGAGAGCGGCGCCAGGCGGCTGCCCCACGCCGAAAGGCGATGGATGTTCCCCAGCAGGTACGCCCGCGCCGGCAATCCGTGCCGCTCCCGGTAACCAGCCAGGAACTCGCTCTTGAACCGCGCCATGTCCACGCCCACCGGGCATTCGGCTTTGCAGGCGCGGCACTCCAGGCACAGCTCCAGCGCGTCCCGCACCGCCTGGTCGCCCAACTCCGCGCTCCCCAATTTGCCGTTCATCGCCAGGCGCAGGACGTTGGCCCGTCCCCGCGTGGTGTGGGTCTCTTCGAGCGTGGCCATGTAGGAAGGGCACATGGTGCCCTCCAGCTTCTTGCGGCACGCCCCCACCCCGCTGCACATCTCCACCGCCCGGCCGAAACCGCCGTATTCGGTGTAATCGAAGAAACTGGGCGGGTCGGGCGTGTGGTAGCCGGCGCCGTAGCGCAGGTTGGCGGTGAGAGGCGGCGAATCCACGATCTTCCCCGGATTCAGAATTCCCAGCGGATCGAAGGTTCGTTTGACGGTACGGAAGGTTTCGTAGAGCACCGGCCCGAACATCTTCTCGGTGAAGGGGCCGCGCACCAGGCCGTCGCCGTGTTCGGCCGAAAGCGCCCCGCCGTACTCCAGCACCAGGTCGGCGACGTCGCTGGCGATGGCTTCGAACTGCTTCACTCCCTCGGCGGTCTTCAGGTTGATCACCGGCCGCACGTGCAGGCAGCCCACGGAAGCGTGCGCGTAGACGCCCGCCGTGGTCCCATGCCCGTGCACCACGCCCAGAAACCGCTCGATGTAGTCCCGCAGCTTCTCCGGGGCCACCGCCGTGTCTTCCACGAAGGAGATGGATTTGCCGTCGCCCCTCATGGACATGGAGAGTCCCAGCGCCGCCCTGCGCAGGCTCCAGATGCGCGCCTGCGCGGACGGCTCCAGCGCGCGGTGGAAGTAATACCCCATCCCCTTGGCCGCCAGGTCCTGCTCCAGCGCATCCAGCCGCGCGGTCAGCTCCTCGGGGTGGTCCCCGTACAGCTCCACGATCAGCATTCCGCCCGGATCACCCTGCACGAAATCGCGCAGCGCCTCCAGGCTGGGATTGCTCCGCGTGGCATCCAGGATGAACCGGTCCATGACCTCCACCGCCGCGGGACGATGCCGGAGGATCGCCGGGGTAGCCGCCAGCGCCTCCAGCAGTTCATGGAAGTGGATTGCCGCCAGCGCCTTGGCTTTGGGCAGCGGCACGATGCGGATCTTGGCCTGCGCTACGATGCCCAGCGTGCCCTCCGAGCCGACCATCATCTTGCACAGGTTGAACGGCTTGGTCCGGTCCACGAACTCGTCCAGGTTGTACCCGCCCACGCGCCGCAGGATCTTCGGAAACCGCCGGTCGATCTCCTCCGCGCGCAGTTCCGCCAGATGCCGCACCGTGCGGTAAGCAGCCGCTTCCAGGGTGTCTCCCGCCGAGACTTGCTCCAGTTCCTCGGGCGAGAGGCCGCGGAAGTGCGCCAGGCTGCCATCGGAGAGCACCACCCACTGCTCCAGCACGTGATCGATGGTCTTGCCGTAAAGCACCGAGCGCGCGCCGCTGGAATTGTTGGCCATCATGCCGCCCAGCGTCGCCCGGTTCGAGGTGGACACATCGGGGCCGAACTGGAGGCCCAGCGGGCGCAGTTGCGCGTTCAGCTCGTCCAGCACCACTCCCGGCTCCAGCAGCGCCCACCGCCCCGTGGCGCTGATCTCCAACACCCGGTTGAGGTACTTCGAAGTGTCCAGGACCAGTCCCGGTCCGATGGCCTGTCCGGCTTGCGAGGTGCCGCCTCCGCGCACCGTAATGGGACACAGGAATTGGTTGCAGATACGCACTGCCCGCGCCAGGTCTTCCCGCGTCTTCGGAATGACTACCCCCAGCGGCTCGATCTGGTAGACGCTGGCGTCGGTGGAATAGAGCGCGCGCGAGACCGTGTCGAAGCGCACCTCCCCGTCGATCTGCGCTTCCAGTTCACTGCGCAGCGTGGGCACGTCCAGTTGTCCCGGGTTGGCTATCGGCACGGGCGCGTGGGGCTTGATCCGGATCGGGGTCACGACGCGGCCCGGCTCCCTTCGGAGATGGCCAGCAATCCCTGCCGCAGGCGCTCCAGACCGCGCGCCAGCGTTTCCCCTCCACTGGCGAAGGAGACCCGCAGCGTACCCTCTCCCGCCGCGCCGTAGGCGGCCCCATGAACCACCACCACGCTCGCCTCCTCCAGCAGCCGGCGCCGGATCTGGTCCGAGCCAAGACCCAGCTCGCGCACATCCACCATGGCAAAGAAGCCGCCCTCCGGCGCGAGCGCCCGCACCCCGGGGATCTCGCGCAGCCCCGCCAGAACCGCGTCCCGCCGGCGGGCATATTCCGCGCGCATCTCCGCCACGCACTCCTGCGGACCGCCGAGCGCCTCCGCCGCGGCGTCCTGCACGAAGGTAGCCGGACCGCGGCTGAATTGTTGCAGCACCAGCAGCATGGCGTCGATCCAGGCCTTGGGCGCGGCCGCGTATCCCACCCGCCAGCCGGTCATGGCGTATGTCTTCGACAGGCTGTTCACCAGAATGGTCCGCGCACGCAGCCCTTCGGAAAGGGAGGCCGGCGAGACATGCCGGAGCGCTCCGTAGGTGATGGCTTCGTAGATCTCGTCGCTGATTAGCAGCAGGCCGCGGTCTTCCACGAAGGTCCCGATCCCGGCCAGTTCCTCCGCCGTGAAGACCGTCCCGGTTGGATTCCAGGGCGTGTTCAGAAGCAGCGCGCGGGCCCGCGGAGTCCAGGCGGCTTCCAGAGCCTCCCGGCCGAGGGCGAAGCGCCCTCCGGCGAGCCTCGCCGGCACCGGGCGCGGCACGCCTCCGGCCAGCCGTATGGGGGATTGATAGGCATCGTAGATGGGATCCGGCAGCAACACTTCGTCGCCCTCGTCTAGCGCCGCCTGAAGCGCCGTGGCGATGCCCATGGTGGCGCCGGTAGTTGCCAGGATTTCCGTTTCCGGATCGTAGCGCAGGCCGTTTTCCCGCGCCAGTTTGGCGGCCGCGGCCGCGCGCAGCCGGGGCTCCCCGCGATTATCCGGATAGGCCGTGCGCCCCTCCCGCAGCGCCCGCGCGCACGCCTCCACGATGTGCGGCGGAGTGCGGAAATCGGGCTCGCCGCGCATCAGCGAAACCACCTCCCGCCCGGCCGCCCGCGCCTGGCGCACCTCGGCCAGAATCGAATTGACGGCCGTGGCCTTCAGCAGCGCGGTGCGCCGCGCGGCCTCCGGAGCGCGCGCCACCATGACGGCACGGTAGCAATTCCCTTTCGCGCCTGTCAAACGCCGGGCGGCCGCCCGCCGTTCCGTGATACACTGCAAATGTGCGGTTTGCCGCCGGTTCCTTCGATCGTTAACCACAAGCGCCCGTAGCTCAGCTGGATAGAGCGTTTGCCTCCGGAGCAAAAGGCCGGCGGTTCGAATCCGCCCGGGCGTACCAAATCCTGCCCACCGCCGACTGGAATCCACATCGCCATGTCAGCGCAAACCCCCCGATTACACCTTAGTCTTTACCTTCTCGGGGATTCGGACGACTCGGAGATTCGGACGAACGTTCCGGTCGAAGATGCCGTTTTCGCCAAGCCTGCCAGGTAACGGGCCGGCGGAGGCCGCGGCATTGCAGCCCTCGCCGTGTTCCGTTATGATGCTCGCCGAGGTAAGAAGATGCCATCCGATCCGGATCGCCGCAGGTTTCTGGGAACGGCAGCCGCCACAGCGGCGTTCAGCATTGTTCCAAGACACGTGCTGGGAGGGCCCGGTGTTGTCGCTCCCAGTGACAAAATCACGTTGGCGTACATCGGCGTGGGCACGCAAGGCCTGCGCGAGATGCTGGCGCTGCTCTCCGTTCCCGATATCCAGATTGTTTCCGTTTGCGACCCCAGCAAGGACGCGGTCGAGTACCGCGACTGGTCCCGGGATGGCCTCCTCAGAAACATTCGCCGCACATTGGAAAAGCCCGGCTGGGGCAGAGAAGGTGTGATCCCGGGGGGCCGCGACGTTGGTAAGGATGTCGTCGAAACCTACTATGCGAATAAACGGTCCTCCGACAAGTTCAGGGGCTGTTCGGCCTATGCCGACTTTCGCGAGTTGCTGGACAAGGAAAAAGACCTCAACGCGGTCAAGATCATGACGCCCGACCATCTTCATGCTGTGATCAGCATCGCGGCGATGAAGAAGGGAAAGCACGTGATCATGCACAAGCCCATCGCGAATCGCCTTGAGGAAGCCAGGCTGGTAATCGACACCGCTCGCGAGACGGGTGTCGCCACCCATTTCCTCCCCTGGGATTCCAATGGATCGATGGATCAGGTGATGGCGTGGATTCAGGACGGTTCCATCGGCACGCTGCGCGAAGTCCACAACTGGACCAACCGCCCCGTGTGGCCTCAGTACGCCACGCTTCCGGCCGATCAGCCGCCCATCCCCGCGGGCTTCGATTGGGATTTGTGGCTCGGCCCCGAGGCGGACCGGCCCTATCATCCGAATTACACCCATATGGTGTTTCGCGGGTGGTACGACTTCGGCGGCGGCTCCATGGCTGACATGGGTCACTACAGCCTCTGGACGGTGTTTAACGCGCTGCAGCTTGCAGGTCCTGTCAGCGTGGAGCCGATGCTCAGCCACAACTGTGTGCTCCGCGACAGCGTGGCGGCCACGGTGAAGAATGATTTTTCCTTCCCCACCGCCAGTGCGGTCCGCTTCCGGTACCCGGCGCGCGGGCAGCGGCAGGCCGTGGATCTGATTTGGCACGAAGGCGGGATGCGGCCGGCCACGCCGCCGGAGCTCGATGAGGACGGCAGGCAGTTTGCCGCCGAGGGCATGATGTTCGTCGGGGACAAGGGCAAGATCCTGGCAGGCTTCCGTGTCGAGGACCCCCGTTTGATCCCCGAACGGCGGATGCGCGGGTACCCGGCTCCGCAGGCGCGTTCGCGGCGCCCGGAGCGCGAGCCCGGCTGGGTATCGCCCGGCATGCGGCAGTGGATCGCCGCCTGCCGGGGCGGCGCTCAATCGCCCGGAAGCTTCCTGAACGCGGGACCGATTTCCGAAGCCGTCAACCTCTATGCGGTCGCCCTGCGCACGGGCCAACGGCTGCTCTACGACGCCGAAGACCGGAAAATTACAAGCCCGCAGGATGCCAACCGGTGCTTGTCCCGCGAATATCGGAAGGGCTGGGAACTGGCGGGTTGAAGGGGTCGAAATGCGAACCATTTCCAGAAGAGAATTATTGGCCGGAAGTTCCCTGGGCATCGGCGCGGTGCTGCTGCAAGCCGATCCGCTGGGTCTCCCCATCGGATGTCAGACCTACCCGGTACGGGAGTCGATCGGAAAGGATTTTGAAGGCACCCTGCGGCAGATTGCCGGCATCGGGTACCGGACCATCGAGATGTGTTCGCCCCCCGGCTACGAGAAGTCGGGCTTCGGTGCGCTGGTGAAGTTCAAAGCATTGGAGATCCGGCGGGTCATCGAGTCCGCCGGCCTGCGCTGCGAAAGCTGCCACTACCAGTTCCGAGAGCTCAAGGAAAATCTGGATGACCGGATCGCCTATGCCAAAGAGCTGGGCTTGAAACAGATGATCCTCTCGACCTTCGGTCTGCGGCAGGTTGCCGCCATGGACGATTGGATGCGGGCCGCCGACGCGCTGAACCAGATCGGCGCCCGCGTCCGGGACGCGGGCATGCAACTTGGTTTCCATAACCACGCGGGCGAGTTCAGGCAAATCGATGGCGTCCTCATCTACGACAAACTGATGAGCGAACTCGATTCGAAACTGGTGAAGATGCAGTTTCAGGTCTCGGTGATCAGCCTTGGCTACGAGGCGGCGGCGTTTTTCACGAAATATCCCGGCCGTTTTGTTTCCCTTCACCTCCAGGACTGGTCACCCGCGGAAAGGAAGCAAGTCGCGGTAGGGAAAGGCGTGGTCGATTGGAAAAAGCTCTTCGCCGCCGCCAAGAAAGGTGGAGTGAAGAACTACTTCGTCGAGCTGGATCTGGAAGCGATGAAAGAGAGCTATCCTTACCTTCACGCCCTCAAGACCTAACGAGGCTCCCCTCAGAACCACGAGGCGGCGAACCATTGCCTTTCGGATGCGACTGGCCTATATTTAGGTCGGGCCGCAGGAGAAACCGCGCGGCCTCGTGGGTGCGCGCCATGACGATCCGGGAGCGAAGAGTCAATCGGTCCGCGATCCGAAAGAGCTTGGTGACGGCCGGCATGGGGGTGTTATCCGCTGTTGCCGCGCAGGCGTTCGGTTGGGTGTGGGTGCCTTATGGAGTGGTCTCGATTACTGCCGGCCTGGCAGCAGGGCTTTTCATCGCGTTCCTCGCTGATGCGCTCTTCCCGAGCAAGGTGTTCTCGGCGCATCGGAGTTCACCCGCATCGGATACTTTAGGAGATCGCGCCAACCTGAAAGCCGAGCCATGCTCCGCGGACACCCTCCGGCAGCGGATGAGTGAAGAGAAGGCCGCTTTGGAGCACCTCGATGCCGAGCGGCAACGCCGGGGCGACTCGCGTTTCGGGAAGACCACGGAGGATCGAATCGTCTGGGGTCAACTCATTGATCTGGAGTTACAAGAGATCGATGAACAAGTGAGTCGCATCTGTGGCTCGGCGGGCCGGGAGCCCAAGGGCCTCCCGCCAAATCGAACGTGCGCGAAGGAGGTCCTCGTGAGCGCAACCATTCATGAGTCCCTGAATTTGAACAGCGAGGAGCTTGCCATCCTCGCCGAGTTGCTGGAATCGGAGCGTGCCAAACTGCTGATTGAGATCCGCCATACCGATCATCGAGCCTTTCGCGACGAACTCCACCGCCGGCTGGCAGTGGTAGAGAAGTTAGCGGAACGGTGGCCGATCCGGTTGAGCGGGCAGGGTTCCCAAATCGCGCCTTGACGCGCGCAACCACATTGCGCCCAGCCGCCGCAGGGGCGCGGCGGATCCATGCACGCCGTGTGTGTCTCTGGTTGAGCTGTTCCCTGTTCGTGCTGACCCAGAGGCACGCGCCGGCGCAGGCCGTGGCGCCTGAATCCGCGAGCGCGATCGTACTCAAGCCGGCGCTGGTCTTCGACGGCGAGGTTCTGCGCAAGGGCTTGTGGGTGCGGGTGAAGGGCGAACGCATCGAGGCTGCCGGTCCGGCCGCCGGCATCGGCACGGCCGGTGCGAGAATCATCGACCTGCCGGGCATGACCCTGATGCCGGGCCTCGTGGAAGGGCACTCGCACATCCTGCTGCACCCCTATAACGAAACCTCGTGGACCGACCAGGTGGCGCATGAGGGCCTGGCGCTGCGGGCCGCGCGCGCCGTCAATCACTTACGCTCCACGTTGATGGCCGGCTTCACCACTGTGCGCGACCTGGGCACCGAAGGCGCTGGTTACGCCGACGTGGAGTTGAAACAGGCGGTCAACCAAGGCATCGTTCCCGGTCCCCGCATCCTGGCTTCGACGCGCGCCATCGTGGCCACCGGGAGCTATGCTCCCAAAGGCTTCGCGCTGGAGTGGCGCGTGCCGCAGGGCGCCGAAGAAGCCGATGGCGTGGATAGCCTCACGCGCGTAGTGCGCGACCAGATCGGGCGCGGCGCCGACTGGATCAAGCTGTACGGCGACTACGCATGGGGCCCGCTGCCGGGTGCGCACCCCACCTTTTCGCTGGAGGAGTTGAGGCTCGCCGTCCAGACAGCCCGAAGCGCCGGGGTGCCAGTGGCCGTGCACGCGAGTTCCGTGGAAGGCATGCGACGCGCGATCCTCGCCGGAGCGGAGACCATCGAGCATGGCGACGGGGGCACGCCGGAGATCTTCCGGTTGATGGTCGAGCACCGGGTGGCGTTCTGCCCGACGCTGGCGGCCAGCGACGCCACCGCGCAGTACGCCGGCTGGAAAAAAGGGCAGCAGCCGGAGCCGCCCGCGATCCGGCAAAAGCGGGCCAGTTTCCGGGCCGCGTTGGACGCCGGAGTCACGATTTTGAGCGGCAGCGACGTTGGTGTGTTCCCGCATGGTGAAAACGCCCGCGAGATCGAGTTGATGGTGGAGTACGGAATGCCGGCCGTGGAAGCGCTGAAGGCGGCGACCTCGGTCGCCGGCCGGGTGCTGCACCTGGAGGTTGGGCGGGTGAAGACCGGCATGCTCGCCGACCTGATCGCGGTGGAGGGTGATCCCACCAGTGACATCTCGGCGCTGCGGCGCGTCCGGTTCGTGATGAAAAGCGGAACGATTTACAGGCAGTAGCGCGCCTGCTGTCGCGGCCCGTGGGAAGCCGCGGCCCATATGGCGGGGACGCGCGTCAGGCCCCGCCTATTCGCACCGCGAATAGCGCGTGATGCCCGAGGATGAACAGCGTACGCTTCCCCGCGCCCCCGAACACAATGTCGATGGGACGTTCCGGCACGTCGATTCGCCCGATTTCCTTGCCCGCCGGGTTGTAAACGAAGACTTGTCCGTTCGCCACGTACACGTTGCCGCGCCCGTCCACCGCCACACACTCGCCCCCACGCGGCGCGAACGGCTCGAGATCGCTCAACGTGCCGTCCGCCCGCGCGGCCGCCCGGTAGGTGAGATCCTCCGACTCGTTGCTCACGTACACACGTTCCCCCGGAGCCGCGGTGAGGAAACCGTGCGTGTCCAGGTTGTCCGAGAATCTCCAGCCGGTGGAATCGGGCGGCCCCTGCTGGAACACCCGCGCTGCCGGGAGGAACACGGTTTCGTCCGGCGACACGTATTGCTGGGCCCTCGGGGCGGTCACGTCCCGCCGGAACATCTCGCCTAAGGTCGTGTAGGCCATCTTTTCGAAGTCGAGCTGATTGGCGAATTCCCCGTTGTTCCAGTAATTGACCGGCAGGATCACGCGCGCGCCCGGGCGTGGCTTCGTCTCCCGCGGGGCGATCACCGTGATCTGCCCGCCCGGCGCGCCCGGACGGAAACTATATACCGTGCCCTGTGCCCCCGCCGAGGACAACACCAGCAGATTGCCCGACTTGTCGAACGCCAGGTTCACCGGATCCAGCGGCTGATCGCGCTCGATCGTCAGCCCTTCCGCATCCGACCAGCCATAGATGCGCTGTTGCCAGTGATCGACGAAATACAATTTGCCGGCCGCATCCACGGCGGCGCCGCTGATCGAAAAGAACCCGTCTTCGAGCTTGCGAACTCGTGCTCCGGGAGCCAGCACTGCGGAAGCGCCGGACGGAACCGGCGGAGCCGGCGCCGCCGGAACGTCCAGCACGGCGAACTCCCGTTCCCGCGCCTCCAGGTGATGCGTCACGTCCTGGATCGCGTTTTCGTACGGGAATTTGCTCGCCCGCAGAAACGTGCCGCAGCCGTTCTGATCGCAGGTGGCGAATCCGCTCTCCGCATTGACGTGCACGTTCCGAAAATGAATGCCGCCGGACTGGTACAGCCGCACCGCCGCCGGAAACGGCGCGTGCGAGCGCGTCACCCGGTACGCGTGGTTGTTCGCGATGGTGATGTTCTTCGACCGGCTGATTTCCAATGACAGGCATTCCGCGCTTTCGCCTGCCTCTTCCTCCGTCTGCGGGGCGTTGAAGTCCCAGTTTTCCACCCGGTCGAGCTTGAACTCGGTGCGTACGTGATGCTCCGACGATATCTGGTACACATGGCCGGGCGTAGTCGTGTCCGAGACATAGAAGCCGGCCTGCGCGAAGGTGCTCGGCGTCCAGATGTTGGCGAATGTTCCGCCTCCTCCATTCGTGACCCAAATGCTCGGATACTGGCCGTCCCACCTCTTCCGCGGATCGGGATCGGCGGTGTGGTTGGCGTTGTACGGATTCACCGGCCCACTCCCATGTCCGCCGAGCAGGCGTACGTCATCCATCAGCGACGCGGCCCCCGCTGACCACAGCACCCCCACCGCGCGCGGATTGATCCCTCCCGTGTATACGCCCAGCCCGCTCATCAGGTTCGATCCGCGTGCTGGCGCGAGGATCACCGCGCGAGGCGCGCCGACGCCCTGGAAGCCGGCCGTACCGTCCGGAAGATCGATTTGTGTCATGAGCGGATGCAATCCGATCAACACAGTCTCGGGTTTGAGCGTGATCGTGTCCTTCACGAGATACCTCCCACTCGGGAAGTACAGGACCCGATGCCCGTCGATTGCCTTCTGAAGCGCGGCCGTGTCGTCTGTCTTGCCGTCACCCGCGACGCCCAGCGTCCGTACGTTTGTCCACTCCGGCGTGGGCGGCAGCGGCGGAATCGCGGGAGCCATGACCGGGGGAAGACTGCTCAGGGCAGCCGCGTCGTACCGCTGTCCGAGGGCGCCGGGCTCCCCCAGGCCGGGCAGGATCAGCCCGAAGTTGAAACGCCGCACGCGATAGAGCGGACCCTTGCCTGCCACCTTTTTTCCGCTCTCCCGGAAGAGCGCAAACACAGGCACTCCCTTCGCGACCGCGTTCTCAAACCCGATTTCGTTCAGGTAGCTTTTCTCGTTGCCGATGATGACTGCCGCCCGTGAGACGTTCTCAAACCGGCAGTCCTTCGCCCACAGTTGGTCGTAGTATTCGGGGTCGATATCGATGCCCACCGGCACATTGCGGACCGTGTCGCGGATGAGCGTCAAGCCCGCCTCGTGCTCGCGGATCGCCGCCTCGCGCTGCCCCTCGAACACCGAATCGACTAGGGTGAACTGCCATGCGGGCGACGGCTTGTCCGTGAGGATGCCGTAGCGCCCGCCGTAGAACCTGAGGTCCTGCGCATAATTCCCGATCTCGGTGAGCGCGGCCAGTCCCGATCCGGTATGGAAGTCCATGTGGCTCAGGTACGCGTGCTGCGCCGCATGGAACCGCACGCCGATCGCCGCCGGGTTGCCGTCGCCGATCTCGAAGTCGATATTGCTCATCGCCGAGTAAAACGTTCCCGGATTCGCGTCGGCGATCGCGTCATTCGGAGGTACGCTGCCCACCGGTGGAAACGGAATGCGGAAGCCCCGCCTGCCTGCAAAGAACCCGCTGCCGGGCCGCATGCCGGTGAACATCACCATCACCCCCACGCCCTTCTGGAACCCCGGCGAATTCGGCCCGAGTACGAATGCGGGCCGCGACGCGCCGTACCCGAAGATGCGCACGCCCGGCCACACGTAGATCGTCCGTGTCACGCGGTATCGTCCGGGAGGCACGAACAGGATGCCTTCCCGGACATGGTTCTCCGCCTTGTCGATGGCCGCCTGGATGGCGGCGCTATCGTCCGCCTGCCCATCGCCCTTGGCGCCGAACTCGGCGGCGGATAGATAGACAGCCTGCGGATCCTCCAGTCGCGTCGTGATCATCGATGCGGCATATGCGGTGCCGGCCAGCAGCATGGCCAGCGGGAAATATCGGATGAGTGCGTCCATAAGAATTACTCGTGGTATAGCACAGGGCGTGAATCGGCGAAAGCTCAATGAACCGCGTACGGTCCCCGGCGAGCGGTCACGAGTTGCCGGTGAACCGTGTGGCCGGTGGTACACTATGTCGCAGCAAGATTCATCCTGAAGCTGGTAGCCAGCGAAAAGGAGGTCCTATGCCTGAAAAACTGCGTGAAAACCCGGCTGACAAAGCATCACATAGTGCAACGCGGCGGGAGCTGTTCCAGATGGGAGGCCTGCTTGCCATGCCCGCGCTCCTGGCCGGTTCGGAAGCGGTGGTGGCGACCGGTCCGCTGAAACCCGGACCCCAGATCTACCAGTCCATTGGCGTGGAACCGGTCATCAATTGCCGCGGCACATTTACCATCATCGGCGCATCGGTGGAACTGCCGGAAGTGCGCCAGGCAATGGAGTATGCCTGCCGATACTATGTGCAAATGGACGAACTGGCGGAAGGCGTGGGACGGCGGCTCGCCGAGCTGACCGGAGCGGAATGGGGAATGGTGTCAGCGGGCTGTGCCGCCGGGCTGAAACACGTGACCGCGGCCTGCGTCGCGGGCGGCAATCCCGAAAAGCTCATCCGGATTCCGGACTTGACGGGCTTCGATAAGACCGAAGTCGTCATTCCTCGCAGTTCGCGAAGCGTGTACGACCACGCCGTGCGGAATATCGGGGTCAAGATTGTCGTGGTGGACACGGCCGAAGAGCTGGAGAATGCGCTGAATCCCCGGACGGCGATGATTTACCTCACCGCGGGCGGCCCGTCTCTGGAAGGGCCGCTAGCCTTGGACAAGGTCGCCGCCATGGCAAAGCCGAGAAACATTCCCATTCTCGTGGACGCCGCGGCCGAGAACCTGACCATCCCGAACGTGCACCTGCAGCGGGGCGCTACGGTGGTGGCTTACAGCGGAGGAAAGGCCATCCGCGGGCCGCAATGCGCCGGGCTGTTGCTGGGGCGTAAGGATATCCTCATGTCGGCCTGGCAGGCCAGTTCGCCGCACCACGGGCCCGGGCGTGACAACAAAGTCGGTCGGGAAGAAACCTTGGGGATGCTGGCGGCGGTGGAAGCCTGGATCAAGCGCGATCATGAAGGGGAATGGCGCACCTGGCTCTCCTGGCTCGACACGATTGCCAAACGAGTCTCCACCATCGAGAGCGTGAAAACGGTCGTCCGGGAGCCCACTGGCCTGTCGAACAGAAGCCCGGCTCTCATCATTAGTTGGGATCCGGCGAAGCTGCACATCGACGGGGAGGAACTGGCCGAGACGCTGGCCAGGACCAAGCCGCGCATTGCAGTCGGCGCCGGCAACGGCGGCGGCCGCGGCCTCAGGAAGGAACCCGATGTCGGCTCGGCAGCCATCTCCATCACCGCATGGATGATGCAGCCGGGCGACGACAAGATCGTGGCGGACCGGCTGCACGAGTTGCTTTCGGAAAAGCGCCCTGCGCCTTCCGCCGAACCGGCGCCGCCGGCGGCGAACCTGAGCGGCCGCTGGGATGTCGACATCGAGTTCTTCAGCAGCAAGAGCCGCCACACCCTCTATCTGGAACAGGACGGCAATCGCATCAAGGGCTCGCATCGGGGAGATTACGGAATGCGGGATGTCTTCGGCACGATTGAGGGCGACCAGGTCAAGCTGCGCAGCACGACTGCCGAACGCGGCAGCGGCGACTCGATCACGTTCATTTTCTCGGGAAGGGTTTCCGGCGATGCGATCTCCGGTCCCATCCACATGGGAGAATACCTCACGGCCAAGTTCGCGGCCAACCGGCACCCTTATCCGGCCGCGCATGGCTCGATCCTTGTTCCGAGCGGTCCCCCGCTGGCCAACTAGAACACGCTCGTGTTGCGATCCTCCGGCCCCGGCCTCTCTTTAGCGAAATGCCGGGCTGATGCGGACGATGCTGTGAATATTCAGGCGCGGCACGGTGCCGGACCATTGGCCGTTGGCGTAACTGCCCGCGAGGGGGAGTTGCTCCGGTTCCAGGGTGACGCGGGCGGGGGCCCCCGGCAGCGCGACGCTGAGCGCCAGGGGGCCTACGGGCGGAATGTAGTCGCCGGCGATATAGTCGGCGGCCACCTGCATCGCGGTGCAATTCACCAGGTGGACCAGCAAATCCGCGTCTTTGCGGCGCAGCGCGACTTCCACGGTGGGCGGACCTTCGACTCGCACGGCGGGGACGAACAGCCGCTCGACGATGCGGCGCACAAACTGGCGGGTGGCCGCCGCGTGTGTGGCTGCGAAGATCGTCCCCATGGGTCCGTAGATGGCGGCGATTTCTCCGGAACCGTAGCGGTGCAGGGTGGCCGCGCAGGCGCCGTCGCGCGTGGCGTCGTAGGTGGGATATCGCTCCGCGAGCACCTGCGCGCTTGCAGGTTCCACCGCCTGCCACAAGCCGCGCGCCTCACCGAAGGTTTCGTCGCCTACGAGAAAGGCGTCCTGTTCGCCAGGCGATCCCGGGAGGCGCACGCCCAGTTCGTTGGCGAAAAGGGCTGCATTGCGGGCGCCGGCGAGCAACGCCTTGCCGCCCGCTCGCACGTAGTCTGCCACCACTTGTTTGACGTTCGCGCCGATGTTCGGCCAATCGGGCACGACCAGCAGCGGATAGCTGGCGATCACCTCGCCGAGCCTCCATTCCGGAATCACGTCGACGGAGTATTGATTGTCTACGAGCACGTCCAGGAAGCCGCGCGCGGGATCGACGGCTGCGCCCCAGGCGCCAAACATCTTCGGCACGGTAGTGTAGAGACTGGTGGTGGAGAACAGCAGGCCGATCTGCGGCACGCTGCGGGTGCGGTGGCTGAGCGCCTGGCGATCGCGGCAAAAGCGCGCCACTTTTGCCATCACCTGAATGTGGCGCTCATCCAGCTTGCCGCTTCGGGTGGGCTGGTAATAGATCTGGAAGCCGCCGCCCTGCGCCAGAATGACGGCCGCCTCCTGCTGGAGCTGCACGGCCGGCTTATGGCTGGGGCCGGTTTTCGGTGTGGCGTTTTGAAAGCCCCACGCCATCAGGTCCCAGGGTTTTCCCACGGATGCGAGATACCGGCCTTCCAGGCGCGCGGTGGAAATGGAAGCGTTGCCCAGATAGTCGCCGGAGAGGTAATCCACGGGCAGGTCCGGGCGCTCCGGCACGAAAGTGGTGTAAAGCCAGTTGCTTGCGATCTGAAACTTGGGCCGGGTGCGGTGTAGCGTCTCTACGTAGTGGCGCACGTAGCCGCGGAAGCGGGCGCGCTGAAACTCCAGGAAGTCCTGCCATCCGGCGTCCTTTTCGCTCTTGGGCAGGTCGCGGACGCCGGTGGCTTCGCGAAACGCGCGCGCCGCCGCCTCGCCGTAGTCCAGGCTCACAGCCCAGCATTCGCCGTCCACCCAGACGCCGTCGAGGTCATATTTGCGAGCCGCTTCTTCAAGCTCCGGGATCATGAGCCGATCCACGTAAGGGCCGAACGTGCTGGTCGCGTTCGGATCGCGTGCGCCGTCGGCGTGAACGGAAGCCCACTCGGGATGCTCGGCGATAGCGCGCGAATCCCAGACTCCCGAGAAATGGATGTACAGCGCGACGCCGTGCCGCGCGGTGACCCGGCGCCAGATCTCGAGCGAATCTTTCACGATGTGCGGAGCTGAAGTGCCGACCTGCGAGGGGTAGCCGAGGTATCCGACGTGTCCTTTGCAGTCGTATTGAACGTAGTCGGGCTTTACTTCGTTAAGGAAGTGCTCGACCATTTCGTCGGTCACATCCCGGCCGAGAGCCATATCGTGCGGATTCGGGTGCAGGTCGAAATGCATGCCCAGGAAGGAATCCTTCCGAGCGAGCCGGGTCGGGGCCGTCTGCGAGACCCCCGCGCGCGTGGCGAACAGCGGAGCGCCCGCGGCCAGGAAGAATGCGCGTCGGTTTATCATTTCTCCACAGCATATCAGCTTACCGGAGTGAGGAATCCGAAATCGCCGCGGGAGGCCGCGCGGTTCCTGAGCCATCGGCGCCCGGCTGGTGATACAACGGAGAGGATGCACCGCAAATCCCTCGCCCTTCTTGCCGCCTTTCCGTTGGCTCTGGCCGCCGCCCCGCGATTCCCGATCGAAAAAATCACGGACAGCCTTTCGGTCGTTCGCGGGCCGGTAAATGGCGTCCTGATTCAGCGCCATGGCGAGACCCTGGCGATCTACGGCGATCCGCGCCCGAACCCCGCGCCTGCGCGGATGGTCCTGTTTACGCATCATCGCCGCGATGTCGTCTGGGCGGGGCGGCTCCTGGTGGAGCGCGGCGCCGAAGCCATCGCGCCGGAAGCGGAAAAGGACCTGTTTGCGGACGTGGAGGGGTTCTGGTCGCATTACCGCACCGCGCGTTTTCACGATTATGCCAATCAATCCAGCCGCATCCTCGCCGAACCGGTGAGGCTGGCCAGGACGGTGCGCGACGGCGATACGGTCGAGTGGCAAGACATCGCTATCCGCGTGATGGCCACGCGCGGCTATACGCGCGGAGCGGTTTCGTACCTGGTCGACATCGACGGCAAGCGCATCGCCTGTGTCGGCGACCTGATCTACGGCGACGGCCGGCTGCTGGATCTCTTTAGCCTGCAAGACGCCATCCCCCAGGCGAAAGAGGATGGTTACCACGGCTATGCCGCCCGCGCCGGCGACATCGTGGATAGCCTGCGCAAAACCGAGCAGTGGAAGCCGGACCTGCTGGTCCCCGCGCGCGGCCCCGTGATCCGCGATCCGGCGCGGGCCATCGGCGCGTTGACCGGCCGCCTGCAGGCGGTCTTCGCCAGCCACTTCGCCATCGACGCCCTGCGCTGGTACCGCGGCGACGACAGGATCCGCATCATGGCCGCTCGCGTCCTGGGCGCCACCCCGGTCCAGTGGATGCCCATGGCCGAGAAAGTGCAGGAGAAGCTCCCGGACTGGGTCATTCCGATCACCAACTCCCGCCTGATTGTCTCGCGAACGGGCGCCGCATTCCTGGTGGATTGCGGCAACCGCAAGGTGGTCGAGGAAATCCGGCGGCTGAAGCGCACAGGCGTGATTAAGCAACTCGACGCCATCTACATCACGCACTATCACGACGACCACACCGACATGGCGCAGGCCCTGGCCGATGAGTTCCACTGCCCCGTGTACTGCTGCCGCGAGATGCGCGACATCCTGGAGCACCCGGAGGCGTATCGCATGCCGTGCCTGACGCCCAACGCGATTCACAGCATCCGCGCCTGGGAGGATGGCGCCACCCAGCGTTGGAACGAATTCACCTTCTCCTATTCCTACTTCCCGGGCCAGACCCTCTACCACGGCGGGCTCGTGGTGGCGAAGGATGGCGGCCAGAGTATTTTCTTTGTTGGAGATTCGTTCACGCCCACGGGGATGGACGACTATTGCCTGCTCAATCGCAATTTCCTGGCGCCCGAAGAAGGCTTTCTGGGATGCCTGCGGCGGATTCGCGGCATGGCCGGCGACTACCTGCTGATCAACCAGCACGTCCCGCCTGCCTTCCGCTACTCCGCCGCGCAGCTTGACTACATGATTGAGACCTTCCGGAAGCGGCGGGACCTCATGTCGGCCCTGTTTCCATGGGACGATCCGAACTTCGGCCTGGACGAGGAGTGGGCGCGCTTCTATCCCTACACGGCGGAGGTGGCGGCGGGGAGCCGTCTGGAACTGAAGGTGATCCTACGCAACCACTCGGCATCGCGGCAGGAATTTCGCGTGGCTCCACGCGTCCCGGCCGGCTGGAAGACGGTGGGCGAGCCCCTGCGCGTGTCCATCGGCCCGCGCGAGGAGCGCTCCGTCACCATCCCGGTGACAGCCGGCGCCCCGGGGCTGAAGATCGTCACCGCCGATGTCGCCTTCGGAGCATGGGATCTGCGCGAATGGGTTGAGGCGATGGTGACGGCCAGGTGACCCGGCCGCCCTGCCCATCCAGTCCGTAGTCTATAATCGCCGCATGCCGGATCTGCTCCGATTGGACGGAAAGGTTGCCCTGGTGACGGGAGGCGCATCGGGCATCGGCAAGGGCATTGTCGAGCTGTTTGTCCAGCAGGGTGCGGCCGTGGGGATCTTCGATATCCAGGGGCAGGCGGCCCGCGAGGCGTCCGCGGCGCTCGGTGGCAACGCGCTGGCGATCGTGGGGGATGTCGCCAGCGAGGCGGATTGTGCCGCGGCGGTGGAAGCGGTGCTGCGACAGTGGGGCCGGCTGGACATTCTGGTGAATAACGCCGGCATCGAGATCACCGGCACCGTGGTGGAACTCGCTCCGGAACAATGGGAGCGGCAGCTTGCGGTCAACCTGAGGGGCGCGTTCTTGTGCGCGCGCGCCGCCATTCCTCGCATGCGCGACCGGGGCGGGGCGATCGTGAATATTTCGTCGGTGCACGCCTACGTCTCATACGCCGGGAACGCGGCGTATGACGCATCGAAAGCCGGCCTCATCGGCCTGACGCGCACGATGGCGCTGGACCATGGGCCAGACGGCATCCGCGTGAATGCCATCTGCCCGGGCTACATCCAGACGCCGCTGCTAGAGAAATGGCTGCGCGAACTGCCGGATCCGGAAAGCGCCATGCGGCAAGTGCTGGCCTTTCATCCTCTGGGGCGCATCGGCACTCCGCGCGATATCGCACAGGCGTGCCTTTTCCTGGTCTCCGATGCCGCCTCCTTCGTCACCGGCGCCTCTCTGGTGGTGGACGGGGCCATGACCGCCTCGGGCCACTGACGCGTTGCTAGATCTGCGTGCCCCGCTTCGATTCAGCGATTCTGTCTGGCGTTCGGCCGCATCATGCCCCGGCCGCCCGGCCCGCTCTTGATCGTGTAAGCGGATGGCACCTGGAACAGGGACGGATCGGGCTCGGCGCGCGAGATATTGGTTAACTGCATGACGCTGGTGCCGAAGCGCGGATCCGAGCTCTTGATCATCACTGGAACCTGGAGTTCCTGAGAGACCCACGTCTCCCGCACGATCGAGATGGGCTGCACATTGCCGATGGCCCCCGCCGGGATCGTGCGGGTGATGCGCGTCCCCGTGGCGGCAAGACCGTTGATGGTCTGGACACCCAGATTCTCCGTCTGCGTGTTCGCCGCGTTCGCGCCGTTGCCGCGGCGGCGCGGATTGTCGTTCGCCGCGGCTTGGCCGGTGGGGATACGGATTTGCCGCGCTGTCTTGCTCTGCGGGTCCAGCCGGTAGAGGTAACCCGCCACCGGATCGAAAATGGTGATCATCGTCCGCGCCGCTTGGCCCGGGGGCGTGAACGTGTGTTCGGTCCGCACGCGGCCCTGGCTATCCCGATAGACATTAGATTGCTCCTGGCGTTGGATTTGATTGCCGCCCGCCAGGGTTTGCTGAATCTGCACGGTTTGCACGGCCGAATACGGCTGGCCGGTTACCGGAGTCCGCCACTGCTGCCCGGCGCCCATTCCAAACCATGGCCCGCCGGCCTCCCCGAACCGCATACGACCCGGCCCCGGGGGCCCCGAAGGTGCTTGGGCCAGAAGCGCGCCCGCAGCCAACAGGCTGATCAATCCCGACTTCCAGTAATTCATGTTGACGATATCTCCCTTAGTTGAAATAGAAATCTCGATCTTGCATATCCAGCGAGTCCGGGAGGCGGACTGCCCTGGGCAGGCCGTCCTCCCCCACTACCACCTCCGCGGTCACTGCATTCTGGGAGACGCCTTCCACCGCGAAACCCATGCAAACCAGTGCGGCCTGCGGCAGTTCCACGCGCTCGACGCGAACAGCCTCTCCGGAGGCGAGCGGCGGCACGAACGGCACGGGCAAAAAGCCGGCGGAGTCCTCGGGACCGATCTCCGGGGAATCCGCGTCTTCCGCGGCGCCACTCCATCCCGGCAGGGAAAGACTCAGCACATCGTTCGCCGGAACGGCGGATCCGCGGCGTGCGGGGTGGTGCCAGGGGGCCAGCAGGACCAGCGCCAGCACCAGCACGGCCACCGGCGCCAGCGTCCAGGCGAACCCACGCTGCCACAGCGTCCGCCGGCGTTGCGATTGGAACTGTGCCAGGATGCACTTACGCCCGGCCGAGGGGTCCCCTGCGGACACGGATTGGCGAATCTGCCGGAATCTCGCGCTCAGCTCGCGCTCGGTATCCCAGAGCGCGGCGCAATTCGGGCACGCCGCCAGGTGGGCCGCTAGTTCGGCTCCCGCCGGTGCTCCAATGCGCGCCTGCTCTACGAGTTCGCGCATCCAATTACGGCAATCGGTCACGCTGCTCCCTCGCTAATTCCCGGCCGCTCGCCTTTCTTAGCTTTGCTCCAAGGAGCGCGCGGGCGCGGTACAAACGCGAGCGGACCGTTCCCACCGGGCAATCCATCAACCGCGCCGCTTCCTCATAACTTCGTTCGTCCAGATCGCAAAGCACGACCGCCTCCCGGTACGCATCCGGCAGTTCCTGTACGGCACGATACAACGCGGCGGTAGTCTCATCCTGGAGCAGATCGCGGAGCGCGTCCGGCTCGGCCATCTGCTCCGGCGCCTGTTCCAGACTCATGGCCGGCCGCATACGGCGCAGCAGGTTGCGCGCGATGCCAAACAAATACGCCTCCAGCGATCCGCGCTGGTCGTCGAAACCTCCGCCGGGCGCGATCAGGCGCAGAAACACCTCCTGCGTCACTTCTTCCGCGGTGGAGCGGTTGCCGGACATGTGTAAGGCGTAGCGATACAAGGGTTCGCGGTGGCGTTCGTACAGCACGGCCACCGACTCCTGGTCTCCGTTCCTGATCCGCCGATAGAGTTCCTCGTCCGTCCGTAGTTTCAGGCTCGTCATACGGTATTGCAGAAAGCCGGCAAAAAGTTCCCGGACGGCGGAAAAAAGGCTCCCACCGGAAGAGTGTAACGGTATGTAGCGGGACTGGAGACAGCCGGGTATACTGAGCCTGGAGAGGTCCACCGGACCAGCGCTATATTGCACGTCACCTGCTGAACCACTTTCTTTGGTCGCGGGATGAGGCCCACATAAGAACGCATCGTGAAAGTGCTTCTGCGGGATTGCGGCCGTACCTTCGCAGCCGAGCTTGGCATTGACTTGAGGACCCGCGGAGCCCCCGCGCTGCCCGATCTCGAGCGCGCCCTGCTGAAGGAGTTCAACGGCATCGGGGATATCGCGGTGAACATTTTCTTCCGGGAAGCTCAGGTGGCATGGCCCGAGTTGTTTCCTTTCATCGACGCGAAGGCCGCTGAGAGCGCGGCCAAACTGGGTCTACAGGCGGATCCGCAATCACTTGCGGCCCTCGTGAGAACGAAGACTAAATTTTCCCGGTTGACCGCCGCGCTGGTGCGTGTTCAGCTCAGCCACAAGCACGAGGAAGTCATTCAAGCGGCCGCGCGCGACCTCCGCCAAAAGCGCCTTGCGTAGATGCACAGGTTGAACGCAATCACGCCCACCGCGCACCAGGCCAGCAACTCTTGGGAAACATCCGGGTAGACCAGCGCTCCCAGATAATGCACCAGGAAGCTTTCGGTGTATGGTGTTCTCCCCGCCTTACCCGCCAGCGCCTGCTCCAGGAGCGTCAGCGGACAAGGCCATGGCCCGATTTCAATCACCGCCCCGTAAATCAGGGAGGCGATGTGAACCCAGCTCAACAGGGCATGGCGGCGCGTCAGGAGGGCGCCCAGCACCACCCATAAGATCCACACGAGATGCACACTCAGGACCACGCCCACAAGGACTTCGTACAAAGGCGCGAAATGAGATGCGGCGGCCCCTTCCGCCGGCATAGTCTTGTCACCCGTTAAGACTGCGCGCGGGCAGATCCTGCCTCAGCCTTCCCCGGCAACTTCCAGGTCCCACTGCTCCTGCCAGAGATCCAGATACCTTCCGCCTCTTTCGGTGAGCACCAACACTCGCGTGACCCACTCACCGGTTTCCCAATTGGCTGGATTGGCACGATAATCCTCGCACAAGTCAATCCATACGCTGGTGATGCCGCCGGTCGATTGGTAGATCGCGAGAACCCGCGCGGAATGTCGCCTGCCATTCGGCCCTCGAACCGTCAGATGTTGGCCCGCTGCGATCAAGTCTTGCCAACCTCAGATTAGCACTGTCAAGCCTCGACTTCGCCGCTGTGGCAAGGTTCCTCGCACGCTGGACACGGATGTCAAAGCAGAGCACCATAGAAACGGAGCTGCAAATAGGGAAATCGGTACCCTCGAATGGTGCAGCCGTTGTCGAGAGTAACCGGAGGTTGACATGCTCAACGCAGCAACCATTGCCATCACCATTTTGGTGATCTATTTCCTCTCGTCCATCAAGATCCTGCGCGAGTACGAGCGCGGTGTGATCTTCCGCCTCGGACGCGTGCTCCCGAGGCCAAAGAGCCCCGGCATCATCCTGGTGTTTGCGCCGATCGATCGCATGGTCCGGGTTTCGCTGCGGATCGATACGCTGGAGGTGCCGCCCCAGGACATCGTCACTCATGACAACGTCACCGTGAAGGTAAACGCCGTCATCTTCTTTCGCGTGATGGATGCACGCCTGGCGGTGCTGGAGGTATCCAATTTCCTGTACGCCACGTCGCAATTGGCCCAAACCACGCTCCGCAGTGTGCTGGGAGAAGCCGATCTCGATGAGCTGCTGAGCCAGCGAGACCGGTTGAATTTCCGGTTGCAGACGATTCTGGACCGCCACACGGCGGCTTGGGGTGTGAAGGTGGTCCTGGTGGAAGTGAAGCAGGTGGATCTTGCGGAACAGATGATCCGCGCGATCGCTCGTCAGGCGGAGGCCGAGCGCGAACGGCGTGCGAAGATCATCCATGCGGACGGAGAGTACTCTGCCGCGGAGAAACTCAGCATGGCGGCGGCAGTGCTCCAAAGCCAGCCCGTGGCGGTGCAGTTGCGATACCTTCAGACCCTGGTCGAGATCGGAACGGAGAAAAACACGACCATTGTCTTCCCCTTGCCCGTCGATGTCATTTCGTCGCTATCCCGGATACTGAATTCGGCGGCGCCACCGGGATCCGGCAGGCAGGCGACGCTGCAAGAGGTCGCGACGTAAATCATCTCGCCGGTGCGCGGTGATTCTGCCGGCTCGGAGAACGGGGTGGAAAGAGGCGATACCCCGGGCCGGGCGGGTACCACCGTGCGAACAGTTCCAGCCGGCGCCGGAGCTGTTCCGCCGGCACGAAGGCGGCGCCTGTGCGCACGGTCACATCGTGCCAGAGGCTGTGGACGTATTCGGCCGCCATCCCGGCAAATGAGGCGGCCCCATAGCGTTCCAACCGCAGCCTGCTGGACGCGCTGTCACGGTTCGAGAAGAGGAGGCTCTTCTGTCTGAGCGCATCCTCATCAATCTCCCCGGGCACTCCCGCACGGATCTCCTCGTCGAGTAACAGCCAGTAGGCCTTGCGCCGGCGGTCGGGCAGCTTTTCCCAGAGCGCCTGCCCCAGGCACCGCAGCAGTTCGAGCGCGATGTCGTGGTCTTCCCGGCCGGCCGCGGCGAGCGAAATCTCCAATCCGCTGTCTGTCGCGGTCCAACGGGAAGAAACCCGGGAGCGGCCGAGATCCTTGACGACACACACGCGGCACCGGCCGAGTTGGCGGAGCATTCGTGGTGGGACCGAGTCTGCCGCGGGCCGCAGAAAGTCGCAGATCAAGGTCCCGAAGCTCGCCGCATCCGCGCTCCACTGCCACGCGGGACCGGGACGAGATACGCTTTGGCGCGGGATCTTTCCCTCCTGATAAGATGATCCGTAGTAAATATAAGTCGCCGGTATCCGAAATACAACCGATCGGACGCCGCGGTGCAAGCGATGAATGTGCAGGTGGAGTGCTACGCGGGCCGGAAGGCGGACGAACGCCCGGTGGGTTTTCAGCTTGGCGAGCGCCGGTACGAAATTGAAGCCGTCGAGGACCAATGGTACGGACCGGATGACGTCTTCTTCAAGGTGCGTGCGGACGACGGGAACCTGTATATCCTGCGTCACAACGCGGCACGGGACGACTGGAGCCTGGAGTCGTTCCGGAAGCTCTCGTGAAGATCCCGGGCGAGCGGACGGAAGGGATGGAACCACAGAACGCAAACTGGCACGTGGGGGTAGGCAGGAAATGCATCACCCCCTTTCCCGGAGTCGAGTTGGCCGGTCTGGGATATTATCTGAAGCGCACCTGGGATCGCATTCATGACGATCTGAACGCCACGGCCCTGGTGATTACCGGCGCAGACGGCGAGAGCATCGCCATGCTGGCGCTGGACATCTTGTACGTGGACGCTGCGGCCGTGCGGGCTATTCGCGACCAGGCTGCGGCCCGGACGGGACTGCGGCCCGAATGCATCTGCGTCAACGCGTCGCACAGCCACAACGCGCCGACCCTGGCGTTTTTTGACGGGGCGGGCGAGATGCATACGGACTACGTGGCGTTGGTGGTCGGCAGGGCTGTGGAAGCCCTCGAGAGCGCCTGGCGCAGCCGCCAACCGGCCCGGTTGCACGTGGGCGCCGCGACGCTCCGGGGCCTGACCTTCAACCGCACGCGCGAGCGTGGGCCCGTAGACGAGCGGTTGGGTGTGCTGCGGGCGGATTCCCTGGACGGAAGACCGCTGGCCGTGGCGGTGAACTTCCACTCCCACCCCACCGTCTTTTGCCATGTGGAGCCGCGCTCGGTGTCCAGAGACTGCGTGGGCCAGATGGTAGACAGCCTGGAAGGGGCGCTGCCGGGCGCCACGGCGCTGTACCTGCAAGGGTCCTGCGGCGATGTGAACTATCTGATGGAGTACTGGACGCCGGAACGCTATCGGGAGGTCGGCACGGCGCTGTTCGAGGCCGCGCAATCTGCCCTGGCGGGTGCGCGCGAAGTGCGGGTCCCGGGCGTAAGCGCCGCCCTGCGCCAGGGAAAGCTCCCGGCCCGTAGATGGACCCGGGACGAGGTCCTGAGCATGTACGAGGAGGGCCGGCATCGCCTGTCCACCGGCGATACGGCCGGATGGCTCGAGGGGATCGCCAGCAAGGTGGTGGGCTTGCCGCATCGCCTGCCGGAGCGCTATGGCGGCAGCGTGGATCGGGCTGTCGAAGCGGTTTCGCGCTTCGCGGTGCGTTGGGGCGAAGATGTGCTGCCCAAGCTCGACATGCTCCCAGAAACCCGTATCGCGGAGTTTCAGGCCATGCGGATTGGAGACGCCTGGGTGGTGACCAACCCGGCGGAATTCTTCAGCTCCCTGGCGCTCGAAATCCGGCGCCGGTGGTCCTACCCGGACCTGTTCATCCTGGGATATTCCAACGGCGCCACCAGCTACCTGCCGGACGCCTACGAGGTGGATCGCGGCAGTTACGCCTCCCTGCACGTGCCCAAGGCGGTGCGGCAATTGCCCTTCACGCGAGAGGCCGGCGCGGTTGCGGTGGAAGAGTCGCTGGCCGCCCTGCGCGAGGCGGCTGCGGCGCGGTAAGCGCAAGCTCGATTCGATTGCCGCCGCGCGGCTGGCGTACACTCTGAGATGCCGTGTTGGATGGACCATCGATGACCTGCCTTTCCCGCCGCACGTTCGGATTCGCGCTGGCCGGCGCCGCGCGCGCCGTCGATCTGGTTTTGCAGCCGTTCGCCGTGAGCCTGGGGCCGGAGCGCGTGATTGCCCCGGGAGTGCCCTGGCCCTACCTGGTGCAGCTCCGGGACGGAACCAGCATCCTGTTGGGACACGTGCGTTGGCCCAAGGGCGGCCGCTACCCCATCCACTACACGGGCGTGTCACGCGACGGGCGCAAGACCTGGCAGGAATGGAAACCGGCGGCCAACCAGGGACCCGGCCCCATCACCGAGGGCAGCGCCGTGGAACTGCGCTCCGGACCGCTGCTGGTGTTCAACGTGCACGCCGAGCACGTTGGCAACAAGGTGTTCCAGGCGCCATACTGGATCAGCCGGGACTCCTACCGCACGCTGGAGGGTCCCTTGCAATATCGCTTTTCGCTCCCCGAGGCTGAGACACAGGGCCGGGACGACCGCGGCGAACCAGTCTCCCGCATGTATCTGCGCCGTTCCGTGGTGGAACTGGAGAACGGCGACCTGCTGGCTTGCGCGTACGGCCGCTTCGAATCCGACAAATCCCCGGTGGAATACCTGGCCTCCATGGCCAAGATGCGTTCGTTTCTGCTGCGCTCCTCCGACCAGGGTGCGACGTGGCGCTACATCTCCACCATCGCCGCCAACCCGGTGGGGCAGGAGGGCGCGGCCGAACCGGTGCTGGTGCGGCTCGCGCGCGGTCCGCTCCGGGGGCGCCTGCTGTGCCTCATGCGCAGCGGCCGCGAAAATCCCATCTACCAGTGCGAATCCGACGACGAAGGCCGCACCTGGACGCGCATGTACCCGCTCTCCTGGCAGTACAGCCGCTACGGCAGGCGCCGGGAGATCGCCGGCACGGACCCGGACGTGATCGAAATGCAGGACGGTACGCTGGCCATGTCCTTCGGGCACAAGCCGGACTACGAAGACCACGGGAATTTCGTGGCTTTTTCGGCGGATCAGGGGCGCTCGTGGACCGAGGTGGTGCGGCTTTCCTTTTCGGTCACCATGGCCTACTCAGGGATCCGGGAGGCCGCTCCCGGCGAATTGTTCGTGGTCTACTCGGTCAGCGATACCATCGACTCGAGCCGCTCCCACGATACGGTCTTTAACACAGTGGGCCGCTCGATTTACGTGCGGCGCCGGTGAGCGCGCGGAGGGTGGATATGCAAGTCTTCAAAGCCGGACAGCAGCGCCTGTTCGAGACCGATGCGGAGACCGCGGCGGTGGTCTCGCGCATGCTCCTGGAGTTGGAGCGGGATGGCATGGATGCCGTGCGCCGCTACAGCCGGCAGTTCGATGACTGGGACCCGCCGGCCTTCCGCCTGAGCAACAGCCAGATCCGCGAAGCCATCGCGCGGGTGCCGGAACAGGCCATTCGCGACACCGGCTACTGTCAGGCGAATGTCCGCCGCTTCGCGCAGGAACAGCTCCGCACCCTGCTGCCGCTGGAGGTGGAGATCCGGCCGGGTGTCATTCTGGGCCACCGCCACATTCCCGTGAATGCGGTGGGCAGCTATATTCCGGGCGGCCGCTATCCCATGTTCGGCTCGGCGCAGATGAGCATCATCCCGGCCCGTGTGGCGGGGGTCCGGCGCGTGGCCGCCTGCACGCCGCCGGCTAGAGGGCAGGGCTGCTACCCGGCCACCATCAACGCGATTCACAAAGCGGGCGCGGACGCCATCTACGTGCTGGGCGGAGTGCCGGCCCTAGCCCTGATGGCCTTCGGCCTGGATGGGCTGGAGCCGGTGGACGTGCTGTGCGGCGCCGGCAACCGGTTCGTGGCGGAGGCCAAGCGGCAGTTGTTCGGGCGCTGCGGCATTGACCTCCTGGCAGGCCCCACCGAGATCCTGGTAATCGCCGACGACCACGCGGATCCCGCCCTGGTGGCCTGCGATTTGCTGGGGCAGGCGGAACACGACCCCAACAGCGGGGTGTGCCTCATCTGCCTCAGCGAGGACTTTGCCCGCCGGACCACCGCGGAACTGGAGAAGCAATTGAGCGTGCTGCCCACGCGCGACGTGGCTGCCCTGGCCTGGCGCGATCACGGCATCGTGTACGTGGCCGAGAGCGAGGAAGAGGCCGCGCAACTCAGCGACCGCTATGCCCCGGAGCACCTGGAACTGCACGTGCGCCACTCGGATTTCTTCTTCGCGCGGCTCACCAACTACGGGTCGCTATTCATCGGCGAGGAAACCACCGTGGCCTACGGCGACAAAACCATCGGTACCAATCACATCCTGCCCACCAGCCGGGCGGCTCGCTATACCGGCGGGGTGTGGGTGGGCAAATTCCTGAAGACCTGTACCTACCAGCGCATGACCCCGGCGGCCAGCCTGGAAACCGCCGAAGTCACCGAGCGCCAGTGCCTGCTGGAACACATGCTGGCGCACGCCATCACGGCGCGCGTGCGCATCGAGCGGTACGCGCCCCCCGCGGCGAAGAAGGAGTAAGGCCGCCGCATCATTCGCCGGGCCGCGCGGCGGGCGGCTCGGCCAGCCCTGCGCGTTGCAGGATCCGTCGCACCTTCTTCGGCGAAATAGAGAGCTTCTCCGCCACGCGTGACACCTTGCGCCCCTCGTGCTCCCAGACCTTGGGGATCACGATGCGGGCAAACTCCTCGGTCAGCTCCTGGAAGGATTTTTCCTGCACGATGCCGGCGCTCCAGGCGCGCAGCAGGGGATCCACCGGGCTGGCGTGCAGCACCCTGGCCTTCAGCGTTTCCAGTTCCTCCCACACGTACTGCCGCTCCGAGCTATCGGGCTGCAACAGGGCGATGGCCTTGTCGCAGCAGCGCCGCGCGGCCTCCAGGTCGCGGTAAGGGCCGCCGCAATACGTGAGGCCCTGCCACACGGAGGCGCGCGCCGTCAGGCGCCGGTTCTGGGTCTGTCCGGCGAACTCGACCGCCTCACGGGCGAAGGCCTCGGCCGCCTCCTGGTGCCGCGCGGAATCTCCGATCTGTTCTTCCAGGGCGGCGTTCTCCACGATGCATTGCAGTATGCGCGCCCGCGCCATCACCAGGTAGTCGCTCTTTTCGCTGCCGTGCCGGTAGGCCTCGGCGCTCTCGGCCGCGGCGCACTCCAGGTCGCCGGAATCCAGGTGCAGGAACCCCCGGTTGATATGCACCCCCGCGATGCCGCGGTGATTGTGGTGCCCGGCGTAGAGGACCATGGCTTCCTCCAGGTGATCCCCGGCATCGCGGCGCAGGCGCTCGATGGCCAGGCGCCGCTCGCGCCCGGTTTGCGCGGCCTCCTCTTTGGCGGAGCGGCGGGACGTAGACAGGCGGTCCCATTCCTTCTGCATCTCGAGGGCCAGCAGGCGCTGGACGAAGGCCAGGTTCATCAGCGCCCGGGCGTACTGCAACGGCTCTCCGCCCGCCTGGCGGTACTCGCCGATGGCTCGCTCGAAGGCTTCCAGCGCCACCTGGTAGCGGCCCTGCCGGCGGGCGATCCGGCCGTAAGCCGACTGGATGTTTCCCCGGCTCAGGAAGTCGTCCGTCCCGCCCAGGGCCTCCTCGGCGCGGCGCAGAATGGCCAGCGCGTCGTGGAGCTTGCCCCGCTGGAAGGCCAGCCAGCTTCGCGCGGTCTGCATGATGGCCGCCATCTGGAGGTAGCCGCAGGAGAGCGCCAGTTCCTCGCCGCGGACGATATAGTTCTCCGCGTCGTCATACCGGCCGGTCTTGCGCAGGCAGCGGCCGGTCCAGAAATTGGCGATGGCCAGAAGTTCGGCGTCGCTTACCTCGCCTTCGAGCGACTGCACGAAGCGAAAATGCTCCGCCGCGCGGCCCAGGTCCTCCTCCGACATCGCGAGCATGCCCTCGGCCATCCGCAGGTGCAGGTAATCGAGCAGCGGGAGGTCTGTCCGCACGGAGACGGGAAATCCGGCCACCAGGCGGCGAAGCGCCTCTAGCCCGTCGAACCCGGCGTCCACCCATTGTGCCAGCAGGCCCACCAGCACACCGGAATCCTTGCCGCCGGGCTCCAGGGCCTCCAGCGCGGGCCGGACGCTTTCCAGTCTGCGGATGCCCTGCCCGATGCGGCGGTATCCGAGATCGTCCCGTAGCTGCGCGAGCAGCCCGGCGGTTCCACTGCCGCCGCTCATGACCGCAGTATGCAGCGGTTGCGCTGGCATGTCCAGCGCGGAATATACAGTGGCGGCCCGCCGTCACTCCAGGCAGTCATAGGCGCGCAGTGTGAGGAACTCGGGAAAGCTGGGACTGTAGATCATTTCCTCATAGAGGCGCACGGCGGTGCCTAACTGGCGCTCGGGGACGTGCATGCTGAGTTTTTCCGCGGTGCTCTGCATCATCTGGCGGACCAGGGACGGCGTCACCGCCCGGCCATCCTGCATCACCGCGTCGTGGCGGATCCACTGCCAGACCTGCGCGCGGCAGATTTCGGCGGTGGCGGCATCCTCCATCAAATGGTAGATCGGCACGCAACCGTTGCCGCCCAGCCAGGCGGCCAGATATTGCAGACCCACGTCCAGGTTGCGCGCCAGGCCGGCTGCGGAGATCGTGCCGCCGGGGGCGCGCAGCAGGTCGGCGGGCCGGGCTGCCGCGCCGTGCCCGCGGTCGATCTGGTTGGGAAATGGCATATAGGTGTCGAACACGGACCTGGCTAGCGGAACCAGCCCGGGGTGCGCCACCCAAGTGCCGTCGTGCCCGGCCCACACCTCGCGCAGCTTGTCTTCCCGCACGCGCGCCATGGCAGCCTCATTGGCCGGGGGGTCGTTCTTGATAGGGATCTGCGCGGCCATGCCTCCCATGGCGTGCGCTCCCCGGCGGTGGCAGACGTCCACCAGCCCGTCCACGCAAGCGGCCAGGAACGGCGTGGTCATGGTGACCTGCGCGCGGTCCGGCAGCAGGCACTCCGGGCGCAGGCGGAATTTCTTGATGTAGCTGAAAATGTAATCCCAGCGCCCGCAATTCAGCCCCGCGGAGTGCTCCCGCAGCTCCCAGAGGATCTCCTCCATCTCGAAGGCCGCCAGGATGGTTTCGATTAAGACCGTGGCCCGGATGGTGCCGCGCGAGATGCCCAGGCAGTCCTGCGCCAGCACAAAGACGTCGTTCCACAGGCGCGCTTCGTGCTGGCTCTCCAGTTTGGGGAGGTAGAAGTACGGCCCGCTGCCATTGCGAATCAGCGCGCGGGCGTTGTGGAAGAAGAATAATCCGAAATCGAACAGCGAGGCGGAGATGGGCGCTCCCTCGATCAGTACGTGCTTTTCCACCAGGTGCCAGCCGCGCGGGCGGACCATCAGCACCGCCGGGTTCTCGCGCACTTCGTAGCGCTTGCCATCGGGCGCGGTGTAACGGATCGTTCCGCAGACGGCATCGCAGAGATTGAGATGCCCCTGCAGGATATTGTCCCAGGTAGGAGAGTTGGAATCTTCGAAGTCCGCCATGAACACGTTGGCCCCGGAGTTCAGGGCGTTGATGATCATCTTGCGGCCGGCCGGTCCGGTGATCTCCACGCGCCGGTCCAGCAGGTCGGCGGGCGGCGGAGCCACCTGCCAGGGGCTTTCGCGGATCTCCGCCGTTTCGGCGGGAAACTCGGGTAACTCGCCCGCGTCCAGGGCCCGCTGGCGGGCGCGCCGGGCATCCAGCAGCCGGCGGCGGCGCGGCTCAAACGCTTCGGACAACCTGGCGAGAAACCGCAGCGCCTGCGGCGTGAGCAGGCGATCGGGCAAGGAGTTCGCCGGCGCCGAAATTGGCGTCGGCTCGGGTCGGGCGGTAATCACAATGGCTTCCTCTGCGACCGATCCTAACCCAGGCCGGCGAAATCCCGGAACATGGCCGGTCCGATTTGGACTACTCGTTCGCGGCGTGCCTCTGCGTTTGCGGCGCAGCGGGATTTTGCCGTCTACTACCGGCAGGAGACGCCAACGCGACATGACCGGAAACGTTGAATTCTTGAACAACTGGACGCACGATCCCCGCTGGAATGGCATCGCCCGGCCGTATACCCCGGAGGAAGTGGACCGCCTGCGGCCCTCCGTGCGCGTCGAGCACACGCTGGCCACGCTGGGGGCGCAGCGCTTGTGGAGTTTGCTGCATCGCGAACCTTTCGTGCGCAGCCTAGGAGCGCTCACCGGCAACCAGGCGGTGGAGCAGGTGCAGGCCGGGCTGCATGCTATCTACGTCAGCGGCTGGCAGGTGGCGGGCGACGCCAACCTCGCCGGGCAAATGTATCCCGACCAGAGCCTGTATCCGGCCAACAGCGTGCCCGCGCTGGTGCGCGCCATCAACAACGCCCTGTTGCGCGCCGACCAGATCTGCCGTTGCGATGGGAAGCCCGGACCCTACTGGCTGGCTCCCATCGTGGCGGACGCGGAGGCGGGCTTCGGCGGCACATTGAACGCCTTCGAGCTCATGAAGGCCATGATCGAATCCGGAGCGGCCGCGGTGCACTTCGAGGATCAGCTCTCTTCGGCCAAAAAGTGCGGGCACTTGGGCGGCAAAGTGGTGGTGCCCATCCGCGAGTTCGTGCAGAAACTGATTGCCGCGCGCCTGGCGGCCGACGTCATGGGCGTCCCGACCATCCTGATCGCCCGCACGGACGCGGATGCCGCCCGTCTCCTGCTTAGCGACGTGGACCCGCGCGACGAGCCTTTCCTCACCGGCGGCAAGACCGATGAGGGCTTTTTCCGCTACCGCGGCGGCCTTGCGGCGGCCATTTCCCGCGGCCTGGCTTACGCCCCCTACGCCGACCTGATCTGGTGCGAGACCTCCGAACCGGACCTGGAGCAGGCCCGCGAGTTCGCCCAGGCCATCCACGCGCACTACCCGGGAAAGCTGCTGGCCTACAACTGTTCGCCCTCCTTCCACTGGAGGAAGATCCTGACGGACGCGCAGATTGCGGCCTTCCAGGAATGCCTGGGAGAACTGGGGTACAAGTACCAGTTCGTCACGCTGGCGGGATTTCATTCCTTGAACGCCGGCATGTTCGAGCTGGCCCGGGATTATTCCCGCTCGGGCATGAGCGCCTACGCCGGCCTCCAGGAGCGCGAGTTCGCCCTCGCCCAAAGCGGCGGGTACGCGGCTACCCGGCACCAGAGATTTGTGGGAACCGGCTATTTCGACGCTGTGCAGATGACCATCGCCAGCGGGCGGGCGGCCACCACCGCGCTGGAAGGCTCCACGGAGAACGCGCAGTTCGCGCCTCCCGGTTGCCTGGGAACGACGGACCAGTCTCCCATGCAGCCGGGCGATTCACGGTAGACCCGCGCCGCCGCCCGCGCTGACATGCGCGGCGGCGGCCCGGCAGGCACTGGTGTCTTCCGAGTGCAAGAATGTAACGCGCTAGGCTATCAGACAGCTATCTCCGGAATGGGACCGGCTGAAAGGACATCATGTCGAACACTAGGCGTAGCTTCCTGAAATCCGGTGCCGTCGTTGTTGGGGAAGGCCTTGCGGCCGCTGGCACTCCAGCGGCAGGGAGAAGTAGTGGACACCACCGGGCAGACCGGCAAGATGGAAACGCTCACGGAATGGTGCAAGAAGATTCGCCAATTGGGCGTGCTGGCCGGCGTGGGCACGCACATCGCGGAGGTTGTCGCCCATATGATGGCGTGTACGTCGGGATGTTCCCGGAGTTCAAACACGAGGTGCGGCAAAACGCCGAGATCGTGCATCGTATTCTCGTGACCACGTAGCGGACAGCGGAACGAACTTCCGGTCTGTCACGCTCACGGGGAACGGCTGGCCGGTTGGATAGGTGACCGAGTCGCTATGCCCGAGCCAGTTCCGAGCGGTGCGCCCACACTTTCTCGAAAGCCCGGGCGTACTGCTCGATCAGTTCCGCGGCTTCGTCGTGGAACACCGGCAGGCGGACCGCTTGCTGGTTCACCTGCGTGGTGCCATGCAGATCGTCCGGGATTCGCACCGGGTGGTGCCACCACTTGGATTCGGAATAGAGTTTATACCGGTGCTGCTCGTCGTAATGGCCGGGCGAGGCCTGTACGCCTTCGGCCCGCAGGGCCTTTAAGAGCGCGTCCTTGGATGCCCCCGCCTTCTTCTCGTCGATAAAGATCATGTTGCTGGCCCAGTAGACTCGCTTGGCGTCCGGACGCGTGTAGGGATGAGAGATGCCGGGCAGTTCGGCGAGCCGGCCGTTCAGCCGCCGGAGCTGCGTATCGACCAGAACGTTATGCTCGTCCATCTTGCGCAACTGGTGCCGGGCGATGGCGGCGGCGAAAGGATGGATGCGCAGCTTCGGCCCCATGCCGGTTCCCTGATACACCCGATAGGGACTATCCGGCGGGAAACTGGCCGGAAGTTCGTAGGCGCCGAACGTGGTGGCGCGCTCGTAGTGCTCCCGAGTTTGATAGATGCCCGCGCCGCCTTCCACCGAAGGCAGGAGCTTACTCGCCTGAAAGCTGAAGACGCCGATAGCTCCCCACGTACCCATCGGTTTGCCCTTGAGCGAGGCCCCTTGCGCCTGCGCGGCGTCTTCCAGAACGATCAGGCCCTGCTGCCGGGCGAAGTCGCAAATCTCGTCCATGTCGCACGGGTTGCCGAACGAATGCATCGGAAGAACGGCCTTGGTACGGCTGGTCAGCGCGCGCCGGGCATACGCCAGGTCGAAGGTCATGGTGCGCGGGTTGATATCCACGAATACCGGCACGTAGCCGAACAGATGCATCAGCGCGGTGGTGGCCCAGGCCGTATACGAGGGCGCCAGGATTTCGCTGCCGGGCGGCAGATCGAGGGCGAAGAACATGGACATCAAGGCGCTGGTGCCATTCATGTGCGCCTTGATGTACGGCGCGTTCAGGTGCTGCTTCAGCTCTTTCTCAAACGCCGGAATCTCGGCGTACCAGTTGTTGTTCTCCAGCAGGGCGGCCAGCGCGGCCTGTTCCTCCCGGCCGTAGCGGGGCCACTTCAGGATGGCCGCTGTCTTGGCGGCGGGGCAAGTCACCGCTTTCGCGCCGCCGGCCACCGCCAGGCTCTCGCGGGATTGCGCCCGCGCCGCAGTTCCGCCCAATCCCGCCAGACCCGCCTGAACAAAGGCCCGCCGCGTCCTGCCCGATTCCTGGCCTGCCCGCATATCAGCCTCCTGGATTCCACCGTATCAGCGCCGCGCCGCGGGCACAAGCCTCTTCGAGAATACCGGCCCGCGGATGGGCGAAATCAGCGCTCGATTGCCGCGGCCGCCATGGCCATGAAGGCGTTGATCTCGTCGGCCACGTCCCCGCCGCCGTTGGTGCGCTGCATGAGGATGATCCCGACCAGATCCTTGGCCGGATCCACCCAGCCATAGGTTCGGTAGGCGCCGCCTTTGACAAAACTGCCGATCGAGCTGTACCGGTACGTGCCCAGGGTCTCGCGCACCACCTCGAAGCCAAAGCCGTGCCCCACTCCCGGGGCGAAGCCGGCCTTGATTTCGCGGGTCTGCGAGGTGGTCATGGCTTCCACGGCGGCGGCCGAGAGAATGCGCGTCCCGTTTAGGGTCCCTTTGTTGAGCATCATCTGGTGAAAACGGGCCATGTCGCTGGCCGTGCTGAACAGGCCGCCCTCCGGCCGGGCGAACTTCGCCGGTGTCAGTGTGGCGCGCTTCAAGCCAGTCTCCTCATAGGTGTAGACCGCAGCTACGCGGCTCTGCTTCTCCGCCGGCACGAAGAAGGAGGTGTCCTGCATGCCCAGCGGCTGGAAGATCCGTTCGGCAACGAATCGGTCGTACGGCTCCTTCGCCACGACTTCGATTATGCGGCCCAGGGCCGCGATCCCGATATTGCTGTAGTTCCAGGCCGTGCCAGGCTCGAAAAGCAACGTCGCCCGGGAAACGTCCGTCACCATCTCCGCGAGGGTCCCGGGTGGCGGGCCGCTGCCGTGCGGAGCCGCGCCAGGCAGCCCGGAGGTGTGCGTCATCAGGTCGAGGATATTTACCGGCCGGGAGGGAGGAACCGGTGCGCAGTTGTATCCGGAGCGCGCGCCGCAGGGATTGACCTTCAGCCCTTTGAATTCCGGCAGGTACTTTTCCACCGGATCGATGAGGGAAACGCGCCCTTCATCCACCAGGATCATGACGCCGGCGCAGGTGACGGGCTTGGTCATCGAAGCAATCCGAAAAATGCTGTCGGTGCGCATTGGGGTCTTGCTCTCGAGTTCCTGGTACCCGACCGCATCCAGGGCGGCCACATGGCCGTGCCGGGCGACCAGCGTGACCACGCCCGCGGTCTTGCCGGCGTCGACAAATTCCTGCATGCGCGCCGGTATGCGCGCCAGTCGCGCCGGATCCATCGCCGCAGCCTCGGGATCGGCCTTCCCGGTGACAAAACGGCTCTCTGCGAGCGCCGGCGCCAGCGACACCAGCAAAAAGAATATGACGTTCTTCCTACCTGCTGCGCTTCCCATAGGGGTCTCCCTTGCGATAGGTGCTTTGTAGCACTTTGGCGGGTCCCGCGGCAACACGTCTGGTTCAGTGCCAGGCAAAGCAAACTGGCGCTGCGCGGGGATTTTGTTCGACACTGAGAAAGAAGCCGCGTTCTCTATGCTGATTGATGAAGTCTGCGATTTCCTCTTGCCTGCGGCGGCGGCCGCCGTGGTTGAGGATGTCAGGGTAGGTCTCGGCTATACGGCGGTCCGGCTTGACGGCGGGCGCTGCGGCCTCGCCTATACGTTCCGTGACGAAATTCCCGCGGGCTGCTGTGTGATCAACTCCGCCGGGACGCTGACGGGCCGCCGCGCTTCAGACCTGGCCGTGTGGGCCAGGTCACCGGATCCGGTAGCCGCCGCGGTGGGATTGGCGACGCTCAACGCGCTGACCGGCGTGCCTCCGGGCGCGGCGGACGAGGACTTGTTGACCGAGTTGCGGGTCACCTCAAACGATGCCGTCGGAATGGTGGGCTACTTTGGGCCGCTGATCGAACCGCTTCGCACGTTGAGCAAGGCACTGCATATTTTCGAGCGCCGTCCGGACGCCGGCCCCGGTGTGCTCTCGGAGGCAGCCGCGGCCGAAATCCTACCGGAATGCCATCTTGTCATTCTTTCGGCGACGGCTCTGCTGAACCGGACGCTGGATGACCTCCTGGTTCACTGCCGGAATGCTCGGGAGGTCGCGATTTTAGGACCATCGACACCCTTGCTGCCCGGGATCTTTGCGGATCGCGGAGTGACACTCCTCTCGGGCGTTCATGTGATGGACGCGGAGAGCGTCCTGCGTATTGTCAGCGAGGGCGGCGGGACACGCCAACTGCGGACGGGTATACGGAAATTGACCCTCCGCTGCGCTTCGCGTTGAGGTGACTGGGTGGTGTGCTATAGCGAGCGGTACGTGGCGTAAGCGTCGGCCACCGAGACGCCCCGGCGCAACTCTTCGCGCATTCCGCGCTCGCGGTTGAACATGTCTTCCGCGGCTGCCAGGACGTCCAGGGTGAAGTCGCCGGGGATGATTACGACGCCGTCCGTATCGCCGAAAACGAAGTCATCCGGGTGGATCACGGTGTGGCCGATTTTGATCGAAACCCGCCAGTCCACGATATCCCAGCGTCCCACGGAACTGGCCGAGCACTTGAACTTCGCGAACACGGGATAATTTAGAGCATTCACAAAATCCACGTCGCGCACCCCGCCGTCAACGACCGCTCCCGTACAACCGCGCTGTTTGACCGCGGTGGACATAATCTCGCCCCAATGCGCGCAGTCCATGCTCCCGGCAGTGGCCCACACCGACACGGTCCCCGGAGAAATGCTATCCAGCATCTTCAGGCGCATCTCGGTGTCATTGTGCGAGATGTCGGAGCATGGATATCCCTGGCCCGTGAATGCCAGGCCGGCCACCCGGTTTGCAGCGGTGAATGGCGTGATGTAGTAGGGTAGGACCTGGTTCCGGTATCCGTTCCGGTCCAGGATGTCGGAGACCGCTCCGGTATAGAGCCGTAAGAAACGCCCTGCAATTTCCGGGACATTTTGGACTGTGACCCGCGTGGTTCCCACGTCTGCCTCCTGGACGCGACAGTATCATCCGGCGCCAGAGAGTGCAAGTTGCATCTAGAGACCACAATTGATAGGCTGGTCTTTCCGGAGAAGGCCGTGGATCCGCAGCGAGCGTTATTCCGAAAGGCGCTCCACGGCTCAGCGGAGATCATGCCATAGGGAGAGGAGAAGCAGCATGGCGCGGTTCGTCCGACTCGAAGTCCTTCAGAAAATGATTTAGACAGGCATGGTGCCTGTCTTCTACAGCGCCGACGTGGAGGTGGCCAAGCGGGTCGCCGCCGCGGTTTTTGCCGGTGGCTCTCCGCTTCTGGAGTTCACCAACCGGGGCGATCACGCCTGGGAAGTCTTCACGGAATTGGAGCGGCATTGTGCCCGGGAATTGCCTGGCATGATTCTGGGCGTCGGTTCGGTGGTGGACCCCGGTACGGCCTCGCTCTACATCAACTGCGGCGCCAACTTCGTGGTAGGTCCGATTCTCAATGCCGACGTGGCGCGCGCCTGCAATCGCCGCAAGATCCCGTACTCGCCCGGCTGCGGCAGTGCAAGCGAGATTTCTCAGGCGGAAGAACTGGGCTGCGAGATTGTGAAGGTGTTCCCGGGCGCCGAGGTCGGCGGGCCGAAATTCGTCAAGGCGATCAAGGGGCCGTGTCCCTGGGTTTCCATCATGCCGACGGGCGGCGTGGAGAGCACTGAGGCCTCCCTGAAGGCCTGGTTCGACGCCGGCGTCGCCTGCGTCGGGATGGGCTCGAACCTGATTACCAAGGAGCTGCTCAAAGCGGGGGACTACGCCGGCATCACCGCCAAGGTGAAGGACACGCTCGAGCTGATCGGAAAGGTCCGGGCCGGAAAGTAGGCAACTCGGGAGTATTTTTGTGATCCTTGCACACACACGCCGGCGGGCGGCTGGAGGCGCCGTGCTTCTGTGCATGGCGTTGGCTGGAGAGTGGCCGCTCTGCGCGGCAGCCGAAACGCCCGACGAACAAAAGGCCAGGATCGAGCGGCTGGAACAGGCGGTCCTGGCGCCATGCTGCTACAGCGAACCGGTATCCCGGCACCAAAGCGAGATCGCTGTCAAAATGCGCCTCGAGATCGCCAAATGGGTTGCGGCCGGCAAGAGCGACCAGGAAATCCTGGATGCCTATGTGCAGAAATATGGCAGCAGAGTTTTGGTCGATCCGCGGACCATCCCTGCCTGGTGGACTCCGTGGATTCCGTGGCTCGCCCTCGTTTTCGCCGTTGTCTTCGGTTTCTGGCTCTTGAGACGTTGGCGCGCCCATCCGCTTCCGGCCGCGCCGGCGCCGCCGGGCGCCGATGTCACGGCACTTTCCGATCTTGATGAGGAAGAGTAGTCCAAGGCGCCAACCGCGATTCGTTCAGTCCTGGCGCGCGAACTTCTGAATCAGCGCCTCCGTCGGCTCCACGCCGAATCCCGGTTTCTCGTGCGGATAGTAGAAGCCATTTTCGAATTTCGCTGTCATCGCCGCCAGCAACTCGTTCGCGCTTTCCAGGGTGCCGAAGCTCTCCGCCATCAGGCAATTCGGCGTCGAGAAGATGACCGCCAGCCCGTAAGGACTTGCGCCGCGATGCGGCACCACCGGGAGCGATTCCGGCGCGGCCAGCATCGCGATCCGGCGCACTTCCGTCAGCCCGCCCGACCATGTGGTATCGGGCTGCAGCAGCCCGACGGCCTTGTGCCGGAGCAATTCGGCGAAACCGAAGCGCGTGTATTCGTGCTCCCCGGAGGCGATCAGCGGTCCGTGCACTTCCCGGCACAGCCGGGCGTAGCCCTCCAGGTCATCCGGGGAAAGCGGCTCCTCAATCCAATACAGCCGGAATTCCCGCAGCCGGTCCGCCATCTCCAGCGTGTAGGGCACGTCCCACTGGCACAGGCAATCGATCATCAGCAGGGCATCCGGACCGATGATCTGGCGCACCTCGCGCAACTGCGAAACAGTCCGGTTCATCCCCTCGCGGCCTTCGTTGAGGCCGTTGCGGATGGGCAGCTTAAAGGCGCGAAATCCGAGCTTCACGGCGCCGGCCATGTCGAAACCTGTGTAATAGCCCTGGATCTTCGGCTTGGTCGGACCGCCGAGGAGTTGATGAACCGGCCGCCCGGCGGCTTTCCCGCAGATGTCCCAGAGCGCCAGGTCAACGCCGCTGAGCGCCATGATCGGCACGCCTTTGCGGCCGTAGAACAGCATCGAATGGTACATCTGGTCCCACAGCAGTTCTACGCGCAGCGGGTTGCTGCTGACGAGGAGGTCGGCCAGGTGGTGCTCGATGATGTACTTTCCCGCGCCGCCCCCGCCGCCCATGCCATATCCGGTGATGCCGCGGTCGGTCCGGATCTCGACGATGATAGCCCCGATCAATTGCGAGAATGGGCCGAACCAGCGCGATCGCCGGGGATCGAAATCAGAACTGAACTTGGGAGCCGCGTGTTGGAAGGTGCCCGCGAGGGTGACAGCCAGGTCCACGGGCCAGGCGCGCACGGAAGTGATCTTCAGGTTCTGCTCCGCCCAGAGCGGCGACGCCGCCGCCGCGGCGAGAAGCGACCGCCGGGAAACCCGCATCCCGGCGATCATATCATCACGGGAGCAGGGAGACTGCGCCTACCGCGCGAGCGGGTCCGGCCGGAGCTGGAAGTGCACCACTTTGCTCATGGTTCCCTTTCCGCCCTCCACGTGGAACATGGCCCGCGTGGCGTAGGTGGACCACAGGCCCTTTCCTTTCCATCCGGCTTTGGCATCGTCGATGCGTCCGTCCATGCCCTTGGCGAAAAATCCGATCGGGTACGGCACGCGCAGCGTCACGAACTTGCCGTTGACCAGCGCCATCAGCGCGTCCTCGCCGTTGCCCGTGGCGATCGGCAGGTTGCGGCCCAGTCCGAAGGTGTCGTGCTGGTCCACCCAATCGTAGTAGCTGGCTTCGGCGCTGCCCGAATCGGTGACGCCCTTGAGTTGCGGCGCCGGAAATGGGTAGAGCGTCCATCCCTCGGGACAATGCTGTCCGGTGGCGGTCGGCCCATTCAGAGGCCCCTTGCATTTCCGCCGGTCGAAGCTGGCGAAGTGGCCGCTTGCCAGCACCGTCCACACCACGCCGTTGGTGTCGATATCCAGCCCGCGCGGGGAGAAACCCTGCACCGGAGCTTTCGGATTGTTCCACGGAAGCTCGTAGACCTCCGCCAGTGTGGTCTCCGGAGGATGTGCGCCGGGGTTCAGCCGCACGATCCGGCCCGGAAAGCCCAGAATCGATCCCCAAATCGTCCCGTCGGCCGGACTGACCGTGACGCCGTAGAAGGCGCCCGAGATCCGCTTGTCCTTGGTGGGATCCACCGGCTGGTCCGGCTCCACGTAGGCGTCGCGCCGGCCGTTGCCGTTGGTGTCCAGGATCAGCGCGGTCCATCCCTGCGACTTCGCTTCGTCGTGGGTCTCCTCGAACATCTTGGTATTGAGCCAGCCGACGACGTCTCCTCCTCCGCCGCTGCTCGTCCACAGGGTGTGGTTGGCGTCCTCGGCGAACTGCAAATGGTGCGTGCTGAAGCAGGTGTCAATCAGCGTGAACTGCTGCGTGCCGGGATCAAAGAAGGCGAGTTGCCGGCTGCTGCGGTGGAGCGGGAACAGCCGCGCGGAAGGATGGCTGGATCCTTCCTTGCAGTAATCCGGATTCTCCGGCGGACGAATCACCGAGGTGAACCAGACGCGCCCTCTCTCATCGAACATCGGGTTGTGCATATTCGCCTGGCTGTCCCAGATGGCTTCGTCTCCCCAGTAGGGCGAGGACTTGAGCGGCTTATCCGGACCGGGAGTCTTGGGATCGCGTACCGGCATCTTCACGTGCGTCGCCGTATGGCGCACCGGGTCCAGCACCGGAATGGAGTCCGTGCTCAGTTCCGGGGCGCCATAGATCAGGCCGTTGGCGTTGACCCGCGGATTGCGCTTATCGGTGGCGATTTCGTCGTGCAGATACGCCTTCGGCCCGGCCCAATCCCATTCCGTGATGACCACGTTGCGTTCCACTCCCTGCGGCCGCGGGGGCGCCGGCGGCAACTCGCCCGCCTCGATCCGGCTGGTCCAATCGGCGAACATGGCCAGCGCCCGGTCCTTTCCGATGCGGCCGATCCCGCCCAGCATATTCCCGCCGGCCTGCCCCGACTGGATGCGCCGCTCCCAGGCCTTGGCCGGGGAATCGAAGCTGCCCAGCGCCTTGGGGATCTCCCGGGTGGCCTGATTCCCCAGTTGGTGACACGACCAGCAGCTATCCGTTTTGATCAGTTCCACGAACTGCGCCTGGGTCTTCAGGCCTGGTGAGATGCCGTTGCCGTCCGGGCCCGTGCCGGGGAATTCGCTCTTGTCCGGCACCTTCAGCAGCGAATACCAATAGCTGGCCGGATAGTATTGCGCCGCGGCGCGCGCATCCGGCGCGACGACCGCCGTGAGGTTCACGATTTTGCCCGGCACGGCCTGGACCTTCGGCGAATCCACCAGGCCGTAGCCGCGCACCCACACCTCATAGTTGGCCTTCGGCAGGTCCGGGAGCAGGTAGCGGCCGCGCCCTTCCGTGACCACGATCCTGGCGAACTTCGTCGGCAGATCTCGCGTCTCCGCAATCACCCAGACGCCGGCTTCCGGCCCCTTGGCGCTTGTGACCACGCCGCCGATATCCGTATTGCCGATGCGAACGGCGGGCTGCGCCGAAGCAGTTGCCGCAATACCCAGGAAGAACAGGACCTTCATCGCCTTCATGAGTGACACCCCTCGTCCGGGCTAGTATATACCCCGATTCACAGGGAGAGAATGCCGGATGAAGCCGGATGAATTCGAACAGGCGTGCTTACTTGTTCCCAAAGGTATAGCTCAACCCGGTACTGCTGCCGTAGTCGCTGCCCTGGAGTTGTCCTGGCGGACGGGTATCCCAGTTTCCGTAGAACGACAGGTTCCAGTCAATTTTGCCAAACACCTTCAGGTAGTAGGATGCATTGATCTTCGCGAAGAGGCGTCCCGCTTCTGTCACGGCCGGTAACAGGCTGCCGGTGAGATCGAGTCGAGTCTTCTTGAAGGTGAAGACTTCCAAATTGGAGGAGACTACCGCCACACCGATGTCCTGCGTCCGCCGATTCTGTGCCGTGGGAGTATAGTTCGTGCGCTGCCACCCCACACCGCCAGAAGTTGTGAGGCGGACTTGATTCGTGTTCTTCAGATAGCGCCCCAGGCCAACACCGAAAATGGTCTGGCGCTCGATTTCCTGCACAGAACTTTGCAACAGCCCGGCAATCCCGGTGAGGAAATAGTTCTTTCGTGACAGCACGCGGTAAGCGCCCCAATCGAGCTGGTTGCGCGTGGCGGTGGCTGCGCCTGTGCTGGAGGACAGGTTGGAATTCAGGCTGATCTTCGTGCCCCACCGGATCTGCCGGTAGTCGAGCTCGGAACCAAGGTTGTATTGAGTGCTGTTGTTGCCTTTGGCATAGGAAGCGCCGAGTGTGACTTTGCCGCTCAGGCGCTTCACAAAAGTGTCGGAAGTCTGTGTCATGCGGACGACGGAGGTCTTGTCGACCACCACCGACTCTTCTCCCGACCGAATCTCGAGCTTGATGGGAGCGCCTTCGATTGCCGCCGTATGGATCACCCTGCCGGAATAGATAGAGCCGTCCTGAAGCAGCACCAGGAACAGGAAATTGCTTTCCAGACGGGCCACTTTGAGCCAATCGATCGAAATCGTGCCGTCGACGTAGTCGAGATCGACCTTGAGCACGCCGCCTTCCAGGTTCTTCACTTCGCCGGTGATGCGGTCGCCATTCTTCATCACCAGCACGTCGGTCTTTGGGCGGGCCATCACCGGGCATGCCAGGCATGCGGCCAGGCTCAACACAACAAAAACTTTGCTCCGGCGGGTGATGGTTTCTCCAGGCACACGGCCCCCTTTCGCCGCAATGATGTACAATGCAGGCCGCCGACTCAGAAAATCCGGCCCTGCTGGAGAAGCGGGTGAGTGGCCTATGAAACACGTGAAGATCGGGGTAATTGGCGCTGGTTGGTGGGCGGCGGAGAATCATATTCCAGTTCTGCAGAGCTTCCCGGGAGTGGAGGTAGCCGCGGTCTGCCGGCTCGGCGCGCAGGAACTTCGCAAGGTCCAGGAGCGCTTTCACATCCCGTATGGAACCGAAGATTACCGGGACCTCATCCGCGTGAACGGACTGGACGGCGTAGTGATCAGCTCGCCGCACCACCTGCATTTCGAGCACGCGCGCGCGGCGCTGGAACACGGGTTGCATGTGTTGTGCGAGAAGCCGATGGTGCTGCACGCTGCGGAGGCGAGGCAGATCGCCTCCCTGGCACACTCCGGAAGCATGCATTTCCTGATTCCCTACGGCTGGAGCTATACGGGCTTCGCCCGCGCCGCCAAGAGCCGTATCGACGGCGGAGAGATCGGCGCCATCGAGCACGTGCATTGCCATATGGCCAGCGCGCTGCGTGACCTGTTCAGCGGGGAGGGGGCCTGGTTCGCCGAAAAGGCCTTTCTCCAGCCGCAAATGGGCACGTGGAGCAACCCCGATACAGGCGGAGGGTTCGCCCACGGCCAACTGACGCACGCCCTGGGCCTCTTGTTTTACATCACTGCTCTGGAGCCTCAGGAGGTGTTCGCGCTGATTGGAAACTCGGCGACCGGCGCCGATCTGTTCAATTCCATCGCCTGCCGGTTTTCGAGTGGCGCAACTGGCATGCTGGGAGGCGCCGCGACCATGCCGCCCGGCTCACCCTACCAGGTCGATATCCGGATCTTCGGCGGCCACGGGATGCTCTTACTGGACATCGAGCGGCCGCGCTTGGAGATTCGAAGAAATGACGGCCGCCACGAGTTACTGCCGATGGATCATCAGCCCGGCGCGTATGAGTGCGTGGCGCCCTTGCGGACCTTCGTGGACCTGATCCGGGGCGGACCTTCCGAGAATCGATCCTCCGCGGACATTGGTGAGCGTGTCGTTCGCGTGCTCGATGGCGCGTTTCGCTCGGCGCGGAGCCGGGCGGTGGTACGCGTATAACAGATCAGCCGAGCCTGGCGATCTCGCCTTGCAGGTAGCGCAGCGAATCCTGCGCGATTTTGTCCGCGCCCGCGCGGAAATCGAAGACTTCGAGCGATAGCCAGCCGGTATAGCCGCGGCGCCGCAAAACCCGCAGCACCGGCTTGAAATCGTAAGTCCCCGTGCCCGGATACGCCCCGCCCTTCTCGGTCAGGTGCACGTGGTGAATGTAGTTGAAATAGCGGTCTACCAGGGTGGCGTGCGGCTCTGCTTCGTTCGACGCGTTGTTCGTGTCGAACATCGTCTGAATCCCCGGGCTGCCGATCTGCCGCACCATGGCCACTGCCTCGGCCATCGACCTGGCAATGTCGTCCGGGAATTGCGTGAAGGTCTCGATCAGCACTTTGACGCTGCGCTCAACCGCGTGCGGCGCAATCCCGGCCAACCCGTCCGTGAAATGCTTCACCGCATCGGCCCGGTCCATCCCCGGCTCGACGGCGCGCTGTTTGGGCGATCCCAACGTCATCACGCCGCCGGGCCCGAGGTCCGCGCAGAAGTCGATCAGCCGGCGCATGTGCTCCCAGCTTCGCGCGCGCACGGCGCCGTCGTGCGTGGTGACCTGCAGCCCCTTGGGAACCAGCAGCAGCCAGTGCAGGCCCGCAAACGTCAGCCCTTCCGACCGGATGATCGAGGCGTATTCCCGCCGCTCGCCGGCCGGGATCGCGTTCGGGTCGTCGCTCAGCGTAAACGGCGCGATTTCGATGCCGGTGTAGCCGACCTTCCGGATTGCCCGGCAGGTGTCCGCGAACGGCTTCTTCTCATAGGTCTCGTTGCACATGGCGAGACGGAACCGGAATTGATGCCGGTCATCGGCCGCGCCCAGGCGCAACGCCGTTACGCCTGCCGCCGCCATTCCGCGAGAAAATCCCCGGCGCGTGAGCATTCATTCCCACTATAAACCCCGCGCAGGGGCGTTCGGCCGGAGACTCGCCGTGTGAAATGGAGTAATGTGTTTCCGAGGTGTTTGCTGCGATGAGTGAGACGAAGGACGCCACGTCGCGCCGCGAGTTTTTGAAGGACAGCGGACGCATCGCCGGGGTCTCCACCCTGGCCGGGATCACCCTGCCGTATGTTCATGCGGCGGAGAACAACACGATTCAGCTCGCCCTGGTGGGATGCGGGGGCCGCGGCACGGGCGCCACCGAGAATGCGCTCGGCATCAAGAATGGACCCATCAAGCTGGTCGCCATGGCGGACGTGTTTCCCCAGAAGCTGAGCGACAGCCACGGCCGCCTGCGGGGCCGCTTCGCCTCCCAGATGGACGTGTCCCAGGACCGGCAGTTCATCGGCTTCGACGCCTTCCGCAAGGCGATGGACTGCCTCAATCCGGGCGACGTCGCCATCCTGGCCACCCCGCCCGCCTTCCGCTGGGTGCATTTCCGCTACGCCATCGACAAGGGGCTGAACGTCTTCATGGAGAAGCCGGTCACCGTCGATGGCCCGACCACGCGGCGCATGATCGCGCTCGGAGAGGAGTCGGAAAAGAAGAATCTGAA